>JBDHSG010000033.1:0-9483 GCA_039808005.1 Allobrachymonas sp.
GACACCGGCACCAACGCAGTAGCCATCGGTATGGGTGCCCAGACCGGCCTCGAAGGCGCTGTCGCGCTGGGCAGTGGCTCGGTGGCGAACACGGCCGCAGGCATCGCCGGCTATGTGCCATCGTCAGCCAGTTCCGCGCAGTCTGCCGCCATAGCCGCCACCACCAGCACGCTGGCGGCGGTGAGCGTGGGCGACGTGGCCAACGGCCAGTTCCGCCAGATCACCGGCGTGGCAGCAGGTACGGAAGACAGCGATGCGGTGAACGTGGCCCAGCTCAAGGCGGTCGCCGAAACAGCTGCGGCTGCAGGCCAGGGCTGGGACATTGGCCAGGACACTGGTGCGGCGCCCGTTGGCAATGTGGCGCCAGGCAAGCGGGTGGACTTTGTCGCGGGCAACTCCAACACGCAAGTGGCAGTGGAACAAGACGCCTCGGGCAATTCCACCGTCACCGTGTCGTCTGCGCCGTCGAGCGTGCAATACACGGACACCAACCTTGCCGAGGGCGGCAATGACCCCAACGCAGACCAGTTCACCGCCACCGATCAGGTGACGCTGGTGGGCGCGGGCGGCAGCACGACGGGCGGCGTAAGCCTCAACAACGTCGCGGCGGGCGTGCTTTCGAGCAACAGCCTGCAGGCTGTCAACGGCAGCCAGCTGTATGCCGTAGGCAACAGCACGGCCATTGCGCTGGGCGGCGGTTCGATCTTCGATCCGACCACCGGGCAAATCACGGCCAGCCTCACCGTGGACGGCAACACCTACGACAACGTGCAGTCGGCCCTCGACGCCATCGGCTCGGTGATTGGCGGCTCTGGCGGCTGGAATCTGCAGGCCAACGGCGGCACTGAGACCAACATTCCACCGGCAGGCACGGTCAACGTCGTCGATGGCAGCAACACCACGGCTGTGCTCAATGACAACGAACTGCAGGTCAACGTGGTGGACAACCCCACTTTCAACGGGGAAGTCACCATGAATGGGGGCGCCACGATAAGCGACCACCTGACCGTGAATGCAGGCACCACGATCGACATGGGCGGCAACCGCATCACCAACGTGGGCGCGGGGGTCGATCCGAGCGACGTCGTCACGATGCAGCAGCTGCAGGATGCGCAGGCCGGTTCGGTGAAATACGCAACCAACGTCGATGGTTCGATCAACTACAACCAGATCGTGCTGGAGGGTACTCCGTATGACCCGCAAACGGGTCAGGGCGGCACCGTGATCGACAACGTGGCCGCAGGCGAGATTGGACCGAACAGTGCGCAAGCCGTTAACGGCAGCCAGCTCTACCAGGTACAGCAGTCTTTCATCAACCAGCAGAACCAGATCAACAGCAACCGCAAGCTTGCCGGCGCCGGCATTGCCGGGGCCATTGCGCAGGGCTCGATCCGCTACGACGACCGTCCGGGCAAGTTCTCGATGGGTATGGGTGTGGGTACTTTCGACAGCCAGGCAGCCATGGCCATTGGCGCGGGCTATACGTCCAAGAGCCAACTGTGGCGCTTCTCGGTGGGCGCCAGCATGTCGCCCACCACCAGCAAGGCCAACGGGTTTGGCGCAAGCGCCAGCTATACATTCAATTGAGCAAGGGAGAATCCAGAATGAAGCCAACCATGAACAGCCTGTGCATTGCGGCCGCTCTCTTGCTGGGTGTGCCGGCCTGGGCGGCCCCTGCCCAGCCGGCGGCAGAAAAAGCCGCATCGTGCAAAGCGGATGATGCGGCCGTGGCCATTCCCATGGCCCGTGTTGCCGTGCATTCGGACACCGACCCGACCGGTCTGTGGAGCGAAGCAGACATTCGCAACATCAACACGCCGCACAAAACGGCGGTGTGGACGGGTTCGGGCAGACTGTGCGACGGCTCCACCATAACGGTCACGCAGATCGTCAACCGGCAATGCTCGTCACCCACCGTCTGCCCGGCGCGCGTGCAGCGCAAAACCGCAGAGGAGCGCAAAATCGTGAAGCAGTACGAACAGATCTGCACCGACCATCAGCGCATTGCGGTGCGTGCCAATGGCAGCTATCTGACGGCCTGCGATATCGACTTCCCGCTCGAACACTGACAGGAACAGAGAGCCCAAGGCAGCGTTGCCGCTCCGGTCAGGCCCGGTTCCTGGCTGAGCGGCAACGCTGTTCTGCCTTGCCGCCGGCGGCAAAGCGCGGGACATTTCCAGATCGCACCCAACACACTGGACACGGCTTTCTGTGCGGGCAGCGCGCAGTGCCCCGCGATGCCACTGCTTCCATCGAACCATCAAAACGGCCCGGACACCCCTGTCCGGGCCTGTCTTTTTGTGGATAGTCCCTCTTGCACCGCGCGCCAGCAGATAAGATAGCCAAGCATGAAATGGGTACAGGAAATTTCACTGGCGGACCACGGCTTGCGGCTGGAGCCCTTGCGGCCCCACCACGCCGCCGGCTTGGCATTGGCTGCGGCCGACGGGCAGCTGTGGCGCCTGCGGGTGACTTTCGTTCCGGCGCCCGGAGAAGAAGACGCCTACGTGGCCGAAGCATTGCGCATGCAGGAACAGGGTGACCGCCTGCCGTTTGTCGTGGTGGAAACGGCAAGCGGCCGGGTGCTGGGCACAACGGGCTACCACAACATCCTGCCCGAGGTGCGGCGCCTGGAAATTGGATACACGTGGTACGGCGCCAGCAGCCAGCGCACACATGTGAACACCGCGTGCAAGCTCATGCTGCTGACGCACGCTTTCGACACCCTGCAGGCCCGGGTGGTGGGGTGGCGCACCGACTGCGAGAACACCACCTCGCAACGTGCCATCGAACGGCTGGGCGCAAAAAAGGACGGCGTGGTGCGGGGCGACAGGATGCGCCGCGACGGCACCATCCGCGACACGGTCATGTACAGCATGACCGCAGAAGAATGGCCCTCGGCCAGGCAGCATCTCGCGCATCTGCTGGAAAGGGCGTTGCAGCATCCGCGCGGCTGCGAACACAAGACCTGAGAGGCCTCTTTCAGGCGCCGGAAGGCAGTTCCGAATCGGCAATGAACGGGATGCCTTGCAACACCCCGTCGGCATGCGGGCGCCGGTAGCCGCCCAGTTGGCCATGGGGAGACAGCACGATCTGCCAGAGCTGGTTGCTGCGGGCACGGAACGTGCCGGCGCAGCACAGCAGGTAATAGCGCCACATGCGGTAGAAATGGTCCGGATACTGATCCTTGTAGCGGGGCCAGATTTGCTCGAAATTGGCGTGCCACGCCATCAGGGTGGGGTCGTAGTCGGCACCGAAATTGTGCACGTCCTCCACAACGAAGCAATCCTGGGCGGCTTCGGCAATCTCGGCCAGGCAGGGAATTTCCCCGTTGGGGAAAATGTATTTGTTCACCCAGGCATCGGTCGTGCGCTTGCGGAAATTGCCACCGATGGTATGCAGCAGCATCAGGCCGTCTTCTGCCAGATTGCGCTGCGCCACCTGGAAAAACTCGTGGTAATTCTTGCGGCCGACGTGTTCGAACATGCCGACACTGGCGATGCGGTCGAATGTGCCCTGAAGGCTCCGGTAATCCATCAGGCGGAATGTGACCGGCAACCCCTTGCAGCGTTCTGCGCCATAAGCGGCCTGCTCGCTGGAAATGGTCACGCCGGTACATGAAACACCGTAGCGCTCGGCCGCGTATTTCATCAGGCTGCCCCAGCCGCACCCGATATCCAGAAACGTCATGCCCGGCTGCAGTCCCAGCTTGCGGCAGATCAGGTCCAGCTTGGCGTCTTGCGCCTCGTCCAGAGAACCGGCTTCGGCCCAGTAGCCGCAACTGTAGGCCATGGAGGAGCCCAGCATGTCCCGGTAGAACGCATTGCCCAGGTTGTAATGCACCTTGCCCACTTCCCAGGCACGACTGGCGGACTGGTTGTTGCGCAGCTTCGCCACAACCGCCGTCCACACGGCATCCATGGTTTTGACTTTCTCGTCCAACCGGGCGCGCAGGATGCAATGGAAGAATGCGTCCAGCCGGGCACAATCCCACAGGCCCGCCATGTAGGCCTCTCCCAGGCCCAGCGAACCGTGCCTGCACACAGCGTCATACAGACTGGAGTCGTGAACCTGCAGGTCCCACGGGCGATCGCCATTCAACTCGACGTCGGCGTTCGCCAGCAGGTCCTTGATGAAGATTTCTGCCTTTCTGACCACAATACATCCGTTAACGGGCCGTTTCTTTCATTTTAATCATCGATTCATCAAAGAGCAATTATTCCGGATACTGCAAGACCCTTTTCCGAAAAGTACCGCATGGACTCAGCAGTAGCTGGCGAGGGCTGGGATGACCGGTCGGCGATTGTGCGTTTTGTGCGCGAATCAGGACAAGCGGGGGCACAATAGACGTTTATTCATTTGAAGAAAGGGCGGCTCGTATTGCCCGACTGGCACGACGGCTTCCCGACGGTGAACATGGAAAACAACCATTCCCACAAGACTTCCACTGCGGCTCTGATGCTTGGTGCCATTGGAATCGTTTACGGCGATATTGGCACCAGCGTGCTGTATTCCATGCAGAGCGTTTTCCATTTCAGCAAATTACCCGTTACCGAAGCCAATGTGTTTGGCATCGTGTCCTTGTTCTTCTGGACGCTGACCCTGATCGTCTCGTTCAAATACGTCCTGCTGATCCTGCGGGCCGACAACAACGGCGAAGGCGGGCTGGTGGCAATGCTGGCGCTCGTTTCGCGCTTCATGCAGGGCAATCCGAAATTGCGATCCATGCTCCTGTTGCTGGGCATTGCCGGCGCCTGCCTGTTTTATGGCGACGGGGTGATCACGCCAGCCATTTCCGTGCTGGCGGCGATGGAAGGCCTGGAGGTCGCCTCCGAAGCCTTCAAGCATTACCTGATTCCCGCCACACTGGCGATTCTGCTGGTGCTGTTCCTGTTCCAGAAAAAGGGCACCGCCGGAATCGGACGGTTCTTCGGCCCGATCATGCTGTTATGGTTCCTCGCCATCGGCGCGCTGGGCGTGGTGCAGATCGTGCATCGCCCCGACATTCTGCTGGCATTGAATCCGCTGCATGGGCTGCAATTCATTGCCAGACAGCCGCTTACCACTTTCTTCATTCTGGGCGCAGTCGTTCTGTGCGTGACGGGGAGCGAGGCGCTGTATGCCGACATGGGACACTTCGGGCGGTGGCCGATTCAGCTGGCCTGGTTTCTGGTGGTGATGCCGCCGCTGGTGCTGAGTTATCTGGGACAGGGCGCATTGCTGCTGCGCGAGCCGGAAATGGCCGCCAACCCCTTCTTCATGATGGTGCCCAAATGGGCGCTCTACCCCATGGTCGCACTGGCAACGGCAGCTACGGTCATTGCCTCGCAGGCGCTCATTTCCGGCGCCTTCAGCGCCACCAAGCAGATCATCCAGCTGGGCTACCTGCCGCGCTTGCAGATCCTGCACACCAACGAGCGGGAATCGGGCCAGATCTACATACCGTTCGTGAACTGGGCCCTGTTCACGGCCATTGCCGCCGTGGTGATCATGTTCCGCACCTCGGCCAATCTGGCCGGGGCCTACGGCATTGCCGTGACCACCAACATGGTCATTACCAGCATCATGTTCTATTTCGTGATGCGCCATGTCTGGAAGTGGCCGGTGGCGGTGCCCGTTGTCCTGACGGGTTCGCTGCTGGTGGTGGATTTCGCCTTCTGGTTTTCGAACATTGCAAAGATCTTTGAAGGCGGCTGGTTCACCATCCTGATAGCCGCTGTCCTGTTTGTCCTGATGATGACCTGGTACCGGGGCCGGCAGCTGGTGGCTGCCAAGCGCGCCACCACCGGCCTGAAGCTGGACGAATTCCTGCAGGCGGTGTTTCAAGCGCCGCCGCTGCGCGTAGAAGGCACCGCCGTGTTCATGAACGCGCAGGATGAAACGGTGCCCAACGCCCTGCTGCACAACCTCAAACACAACAAGGTACTGCATGAGCAGAACCTGTTCGTGACGGTGCGCTACCACGAAGTGCCCTGGATCGGCACGGCCGAACGCCTGGCGGTGCGCCCGCTGGGCAACGAATGCTGGCAGATCGATGTGAATTACGGCTTCATGGACGAAGTGGACCTGCCCAAGGCCATGCGCCCACTGGAAGCGCAGGGCTGCCAGCTCGATCCGATGCGCACCAGCTATTTCCTCTCGCGCGATACGGTGGTATCCACCAAACAGCCCGGCATGGCGCCCTGGCGGGAAAAGCTTTTCACGCAAATGCACCACAACGCCACCAGCGTCGCAGCCTACATGAGCCTGCCTGGCAATGCAGTGGTGGAAATGGGAAGCAAGGTGGAAATTTAAGGCGGGCGCCCCGCCAGGCGCGCGTTGTTTCAGATCCGCTGCCCAGCCTCGTCGGCCAGCGGCGACTCGCCCTCTGCATCCATTGCCATGCCAGGGGCCGTCCACTCCAGAAGGGGGAAACGGCGCAACAGCCAGTCCTGCAGGCCGAATGCCTCGGCCAACGCCTAACGCCTGCATGCGGGCGGCAGCGCTGTGTTTTTTCTGGCCGCACCTGCGGGCCAATATCAACTCGTTCTTGAGGCTGTGTTCCCACCCGACCAGCTCGGTGACCGTGACGCGGTAACCCTGTGATTCGAGATACAGGCAGCGCATCACATTGGTGAGGTGGCTGCCGATTTCGCGGGTGTGCAGCGGGTGGCGCCAGAGTTCGGCCAGCGGCGTGCGCGCGAGATTCAGCGCCTTGTTCTGGCGCAAGCACGCGGCCGCCTCGGCCTGGCAGCACGGCACCAGCACCATGTGCTGCGCCTGTTTGTGCAGGCCAAAGGCAATGGCGGCATCAGTGGCAGTGTCGCAGGCATGCAAGGCGGTGACGACATCCATCTGTTGCGGCAACGAGGCCGTTTGCGCCGATTCTTCGGAGCGGAGCGCCAGAAATCGCATGCGCGCGAACCCCAGCTGCTGCGCCAGCGCGGCGGATCTGTCCACCAGTTCCTGCCGGGTTTCGATGCCGTAAATCGTGCCGGCAGCACGCTCGCGGAAAAACAGATCGTAGAGGATGAAACCCAGATACGACTTGCCCGCACCGTGGTCGGCCAGCGTGATGCCCTGGGAGCGTTCGGCTTCAAGTTCCTTCAGCAACGGCTCGATGAAACCGAAAAGGTGCAGCACCTGCTTGAGCTTGCGGCGCGAGTCCTGGTTCAGCCCCCCATCGCGCGTGAGGATGTGCAGCTCCTTGAGCAGCTCGATGGATTGACCGGGCCGCAGCAGTTCCTGCAAGGCCGCATCCTTGTTGCGTGAACGGGCGCCGGATCGTGACATGGCCGTTGTGCCGCGGGTCAGGCGAAAAAGTCCTTGGCCTTGTCGAACCAGGTCTTTTCGCTGGGGCTGTGCTTGCCGCCCCCCTTTTCGAGCAATTCGTCGAGCTGCTTGAGCAATTTGCGTTGCTGGTCGGTGAGCTTCACCGGCGTTTCCACCTGCATGTGGCAGTACAGATCCCCCGTGCTGTGGGAACGCACGCCCTTGATACCCTTGCCGCGCAGCCGGAACTGCTTGCCGTTTTGCGTTCCTTCGGGAATGACGATGGTGGCCTTGCCGTACAACAGGGTCGGGACCTCGATCTCACCGCCCAGGGCCGCCCGGGTAAAGGAAACCGGCACCACGCAGTGCAAATCGTCGCCGTCACGCTGAAACACGTCGTGCTTGCGGATGCGGATTTCGATGTACAGGTCGCCGGGCGGCCCGCCGTTCGGGCTGGGTTCGCCATTGCCGCTGCTGCGGATGCGCATGCCGTCGTCGATGCCGGCGGGGATCTTGATTTCCAGCGTTTTCTGCTGCTTGATCTTGCCCCGGCCATGGCAGGCCGTGCAGGGATCGGGAATGTATTTGCCAGCGCCGTGGCAACGCGGACACGATTGCTGCACGCTGAAAAATCCCTGTCGCATTTGCACCACCCCGCTGCCGTGGCAGGTGTCGCAGACCTGGGCAGAAGTGCCGGGCTTGGCGCCACTGCCGTGGCAGGTGCCGCAGTCGTCCCAGCTCGGAATGCGGATCTGGGCTTCCTTGCCGGCGGCGGCCTCTTCCAGCGTGATGTCCATGGCATAGCTCAGGTCGTTGCCGCGCTGCACCTGGCGGCCGCCGCGGCTGCGCGCCTGACCGAAGATGTCGCCGAAGATATCGCTGAAGTTCTCGAAGCCGCCAAAGCCGCCCGAGAATCCACCGCCACCCATGTTGGGATCGACGCCGGCATGGCCGTACTGGTCATAGGCAGCACGCTTCTGGCCGTCGCACAGGATTTCGTAGGCCTCTTTCACTTCCTTGAATTTGGCCTCGGCCTCCTTGGTCGCATCCCCCTGGTTGCGGTCGGGGTGGTACTTCATGGCCAGCTTGCGGTAGGCTTTTTTGATGTCGCCTTCGCTGGCGTTGCGCGGCACCCCCAGTACTTCGTAATAGTCGCGTTTGGCCATGGTCAGGTTCTCAGCATTTCAATATGGGCAATGTCGTCTTCGAGATAGGGATTGCTCGCCACGGCAAAACCCAGACTTTCGTAAAAGCGTTGCAGCCGCTGCTGCGCCGAAATGCGCACCGGTCCCGGGCTGCGGGATGCCAGCTGCTCCAGCGCCGCCTGCATCAGCGCCCGGCCCAGACCGCTGCCTCGCACCGCAAGCGCCGTGGCCACACGGCCAATGGCAGCTTCGGGGTATTTGTGGCCCGCCGGTATCAGGCGGCACACGGCCAGAAGCCGCCCCTCAGAACCAGGCGCGAACAGGTGCCAGCAAACGGCATCGCTTGCGTCGGCGTCCTGGTACGGACAGTTCTGTTCCACCACGAACACCTGCTGGCGCAGCGCATGAATGGCCTGCAGTTCGCGCACGCTCAGGTCGTCGAAGTGCTTGCAGATGAAGGTGTGCGGAGACATGGAGCGCATCCGGTGAACAGTAGGGCCAACAGGGCTGGCGTTTTCAGGAATCCCCCCGGCACAGCATGGCTGCCGGATGAACGACGAATTCCCGCCGGGGCGGGAATTCGTGGCAACACCTCGCCATCGCGGGTGGGTGGCAGGCTGGTTCAGTCCTTTTTCACTTCCTTGACTTCGGCGTCCACCACGTCGGGATCGGTGGGCTGGCTGGCAGATGCATCGGCACCCGATGCGTCACCAGCCTGCTGAGCATAGATTTTCTCACCCAGCTTCTGGCTGGCTTCGATCAAGGCGTTGTTTTTCGCCTCGATGGCTTCCTTGTCGTCGCCCTTGATGGCTTCTTCCACCTCCTTGATGGCGGTTTCGATTTTTTCCTTCTCGCCGGCATCGAGCTTGTCACCATGTTCGGCCAGCGACTTCTTCACGCTGTGCGCCATGGCATCGGCCTGGTTGCGGGCCTGCACCAGTTCCACCTTCTTGTGGTCTTCGGCAGCGTTGAGCTCGGCGTCCTTCACCATCTTCTGGATTTCGTCCTCCGACAGGCCCGAGTTGGCCTTGATGGTGATCTTGTTTTCCTTGCCGGTGCCCTTGTCCTTGGCGCTCACGTGCAGGAT
>JBDHSG010000002.1:0-129621 GCA_039808005.1 Allobrachymonas sp.
TCGGGGATGCCGGCCTCGACCTTGCCCACCAGGTCGGCGCCCACGTCGGCGCCCTTGGTGAAGATGCCGCCGCCCAGGCGCGCAAAGATGGAAATCAGCGAAGAGCCGAACGCCAGGCCGATCAGCGGGTTCAGCGCCTTGGCGTCAGCCGCTGCGCCGCCCAAAAACCAGTAGAAGCCGGTTACGCCCAGCAGACCCAGTCCCACCACCAGCATGCCGGTGATGGCGCCGCCGCGAAACGCCACGTCCAGCGCCGGGCCGATGCCCTTGGTGGCCGCCTGCGCGGTGCGCACGTTGGCGCGCACCGAGACGTTCATGCCGATGAAACCGCAGGCGCCCGAGAGCACCGCGCCGAGCACGAAGCCGATGGCGGTGCGCATGTCGATGAATATGCCGATCAGCACGGCCAATACCACGCCGAGAATGGCAATGGTTTTGTACTGGCGCGCCAGGTAGGCGGCTGCGCCGGTCTGGATGGCGCTGGCGATTTCCTGCATGCGGTCGTTGCCCGCGTCCTGCGAAAGAATCCAGCCGCGTGCCCAGATACCGTAGGCTACGGCGATCGCTCCGCAGACGAGCGCAAAAATCAGCGCTGTGTTGCCTGTCATGAGAACCCCTTTGTTGAATGGTTTTTAGCGCACTGGAGGGGAAGGGCAACGCCGCCAAGGGGCTTTACGCCATCCCCGCCGCGTTGCTTCCTCGCCACCTTGGCGCGCCATGGGCGCTCACAAGAGCCGATTGGCCAACGTTGCATATTGTGACGCAAAAAGTTGCCTCTTTTAAGGCATTCGTAAGCCTTTTGCAGGTGCGCGGGCAGGCAGGGAGCGCCCCGGCTCCTTTATGATTGCGGTGCGACGCGCAGCCTCCTCCATAACCCTGTTGGTATCTAAGTGGCGAGGGGCGCGCCAAGCCGTATGGGACGCCGTTTGCGCCACTTTCTTGCCGTGTACAGGCGGGTGTGGTTGCCGACTGGCGGCGCAGCCGGCGGATTTTTCTTTTCATCCGGAACAAATTTTCATGTCTCTCTACAACGTCACTCCCGGCAAGAATGCCCCCGAAGAGTTCAATGTCATCATTGAAATTCCGATGAATGCCGACCCGATCAAGTACGAGGTCGACAAGGAGAGCAGTGCCATTTTCGTGGACCGCTTCATGAGCACGGCCATGCACTATCCCACCAACTATGGCTACATTCCGCAGACCATCGCTGGCGACGGCGATCCGGTGGATGTGCTGGTGATTACGCCGGTGCCGCTCATGCCCGGCGTGGTGGTGACGTGCCGGGTGCTGGGCATGCTGAAAATGGAAGACGAAGCCGGCGACGACGCCAAGCTGCTGGCCGTACCCATCGACAAGGTGCTGTCGCTCTATACCCAGTGGAAAAAACCCGAGGACCTCAACCCGGCGCGCCTGAAGGTCATCGCGCACTTCTTCGAGCACTACAAGGATCTGGAAGAAGGCAAATGGGTGAAGATCCTGGGCTGGGAAGGCCCGGAGGCCGCCAAGAAGGAAATCACCGACGGCATGGCCGCCTACAAGAAACAGCAGGCCAGCTAAGCCCGGTTCTGCTTGGTGCGGTGTGTGTGTGGACCAGCATGCGCCGTCACGCTGTAGGATTGGCTGTTGCGGGGCAGGGTCAAGCAGCCGGCCGGCCGGCCCGGCTTGCTTGGCGCATTTCATCGCCCCGTACACGGCGATTGCGCCATGGGCGCATGACGCCGCCCGATACAATTCCCGCATGCACATTCATATCCTGGGTATTTGCGGCACATTCATGGGCGGGGTGGCCGCGCTGGCCCGCGAGGCGGGCCATACGGTGACCGGCTGCGACGCCGGTGTTTATCCCCCGATGAGCGACCAGTTGCGCGCGCTGGGCATCGATCTGATCGAGGGTTTTGGCGCCGACCAGACCGCCCTCAAGCCCGACATGTACGTGGTCGGCAATGTGGTCAGCCGTGCCCGGCTGGAGGATGGAACCCCCAAATTCCCGTTGATGGAGGCGATTCTCGACCAGGGCCTGCCCTACACCAGTGGGCCGCAGTGGCTGGCCGAGCAGGTGCTGCAAGGACGGCACGTACTGGCCGTGGCCGGCACGCACGGCAAGACGACGACTTCTTCGATGCTGGCGTGGATTCTCGAAGCCGCGGGCCTTGCGCCCGGCTTTCTGATCGGCGGCGTGCCGCTGAACTTTGGCGTATCGGCCCGGCTGGGCCGGCAGGCAAGTGGGCACTCACCCAGCCCCAATGCCGCCGGAACGCCCCAGAGGGCATGTTTCGTGATCGAGGCGGATGAATACGACACCGCGTTTTTTGACAAGCGCAGCAAGTTCGTGCACTACCGGCCGCGCACCGCCGTGCTCAACAACCTCGAATTCGACCACGCCGATATTTTTGACGATCTGGCCGCCATCGAGCGCCAGTTCCACCATCTGGTGCGCACCGTGCCTGCCAGCGGCTGCATAGTCGCTAACGGGCTGGAAGAGTCGATTGCCCGCGTGCTGCACATGGGCTGCTGGAGCCAGGTGCAGACCTTTGGCAGCGCCGTCAGCGATTTCACCGCCCAGGGCGAGCCGCACGACTTTGCCGTGCTGCACCGCGGCCAGCCCGTCGGCCAGGTGCAGTGGGCGCTCACTGGCATACACAACCAGTTGAATGCACTGGCCGCCATCGCTGCCGCCGCGCATGTAGGCGTCGGTCCGGCCGTGGCGGCCGAGGCACTGCACCGTTTTGCCAATGCCCGCCGCCGCATGGAAGTACGCGGCGTGGTCGAGCGCACCGGCGGCGCCGTCACCGTGTACGACGATTTCGCCCACCATCCCACGGCCATCCGCACCACGGTCGACGGTCTGCGCCGCAGGCTCGATGCCGAAGGCCGTGAAAGTGAGCGCATCCTTGCTATCTTCGAACCGCGCAGCAACACCATGAAGCTGGGCGCGATGAAAAGCCAGCTGCCCTGGTCGCTCGAAAATGCCGACCTGGCCTTTTGCCACAGTGGCGGGCTGGATTGGGATGCGGCTGCGGCGCTGGCGGGCATGGGTGCGCGGTCGCTGGTTGCTTCCGACATCGCCACGCTGGTCCGCCAGGTCCTTTCGGCGGTCCGCCCAGGCGATCATTTGCTGTGCATGAGCAACGGCTCGTTTGGCGGCATCCACGCCCAGTTGTTGCAGCAGTTGGCCAGTCGGCCTGCCTGATCGCGGGCTGTTGCCTGTTTTTCTTGTCCGAACGGGTTGCCACCATGGATGCCGTTTCCATCGTTTCGCTCGACAACCCCGCCCTGCGCGCCGAATTGCAGGCGCGGATCAACAACAAGACCAAGCCGCCGGGTTCGCTCGGGCACATCGAGGCGCTGGCGCTGCAGATCGGCCTGATCCTGCAAACCACACGTCCCATGCTGCACCAGCCGCAATTGCTGGTCTGTGCGGGCGATCATGGATTGGCACGGCGCGGTGTATCGGCTTTTCCGCAGGACGTGACCTGGCAGATGGTGGAAAACTTTCTGGCCGGCGGCGCGGCAGTGAGCGTGTTCGCGCGCCAGCATGGCATTGCGCTGACCGTGGCCGATTGCGGCGTGGCGCATGCCTTCGCGCCGCGTGCGCAGCTGCGCACCTGCAAGGTGGCGCCGGGCACCGCGGACTGTACCCAGGGGCCTGCCATGACTCCGCAACAATGCCGGCAGGCGCTGCGCAACGGGCAGGAACTGGTGCGCTCGCTGCCGGGCAATGTCCTGCTGTTAGGGGAGATGGGCATAGGCAACACCTCGTCGGCCGCGCTGCTGCTGGCGCGGCTGGGCGAGCATGACATTGCCGTCTGCACGGGCGCCGGCACCGGGCTGGACGACGCCGGTATCTGGCGCAAGACCGCCATCCTGGCCGAGGCGCTGGCCACCAACCCCCATGCCACTGCGCCGCTGGACGCGCTGGCGGCCTTTGGCGGTTTTGAAATCGCCACAATGGTCGGCGCTTTCCTGCAAGCCGCCGCCGAGAACCGCGTGATCCTGGTCGATGGCTTCATCGTCTGCGCGGCGCTGCTGGTGGCCGTACGCCTCCATCCCCTGGTGCTGCAGCGCTGCATCTTTGCGCACCAGTCGGACGAACGCGGCCACGCGCTGATGCTGCAAACGCTGGGCGCTGGGGCGCCGTTGCTCGATCTGGGCCTGCGCTTGGGCGAAGGTTCGGGCGCTGCACTGGCCTGGCCGTTGCTCGTGTCGGCCTGCGCCATGCTGAATGACATGGCCAGCTTCGCCCAAGCCGGGGTTTCCAACAGCCGCTGAGCCGTTCGAATCGTCCTGGTGGCACGCCCGTTAACCTTCTGGATACACGCGGTTATCGATCAACGCCTGAACGGCTTTCTGCATTCGCCATGCTGCGCAGCAGACGTCGACAGGCGGCAAGGCCAATGCGCCTGAAACGTAGGCTGCATGGATGAAGGTCGTGAACTACCGGGGTCGCACTTTGCCAGTACGCGTGCGGCTTTCGGTCCTGGCCGCCATTTACGGCTTTCGCATCGAAGGGAAGGGCCGCAGGGGCTTGCTCAGTGCTGCAATACCAGCGCCGGCAGCATCGACGCCACCAGCAGCACCGCCATGCTCCAGTTGAACAGAAGCAGCGTCTTCGGTTTTTGCAGCAAGCGCTGCAATTGCTGCCCGGCGGCGGCCCATATGCCGACACATGGTATGTTGATGAAAGCAAACAGTATGGATACCAATACGACTGCCCGGCTGCCGGGATTGACGGGCAGATAGGCCGTAAACAGTCCCAGTGCACCCATCCACAGCTTGGGATTGATCCACTGGAATGCCGCCGCGCCCATGAAACCCAGTGGATGGCTGTGCGGGTCCGCTTGTGTTGCGGAGGTTGTGTGTGCGGTCTTGTCTGCTGCCGCCGGGCGTGATGACGCGGGTGCGGGGGAGCGTGTCATCTGCCATGCCAGCCACAGCAGATACCCCAATCCAACCCAGCGCAGGGCCTGCTGCAAGATGGGATAGCGTACGAACATCCCCACCAGCCCCAGTCCTGTCAGGAGAACCATTAAGGCGCTGCCAAGAGAAATGCCCAGCATGTGAGGCACGCTGCGGCGTACGCCGAAGCGCGCGCCTGAGCTCAGCAGCATCAGGTTGTTGGGGCCGGGAGTCACGGAAAAAACCGCGATGTACAGGGCGATGGACAGGTATTGGGCGGCGTTCATGCTGGTGTTCTGGTTGCAAGAAGAGACGGTCTAAGGTTTCTGCATGGAGTGCAGGTCACGCACACTCCGTTGCGCCATTACACCAATCAAGTCGATACAGTTGCGATACACTTTTACTGCACATTCGATCAAACTGTATTGGTTGCACCATGGATACATCTACCGCCGCGGCCCAGGTTTCCACGCTCCAGCGCGCCAATGGCAAGAGCCTGGTGGAGCAACTGGCACAGGAATTTGCGCGCCGCATCAGCGCTGGGCTGCTGGCGCCGGGTGCGCGCCTGCCGTCGGTGCGGGCCTGTGCCAGCCGTTATGGCGTCAGTCCGCATACCGTGGTGGCGGCGTACGACCAGTTGCTGGCGCAGGGACTGGTGCAGGCGCAGCGCAACCGCGGCTTTTTCGTGCGCGAGCGCGGCAGCGGCAGTGGGGCGGCGGTTGCATACGCGCCATCGGCGGGGATGGCTGCTGCCGTGCCCAACGATGTGGGCAGCCTGATCCGTACCATGTTTCCAGCAGGTGTGAATGCGGCGGGCGACAACGGCAATTCCGAGGCTTTTTGGGGCAATCGTGGCCGCACCCAGGCTGGCAGGCACCTGCGCGAGAGCATGGCGGCGGTGCAGCAGGGCAAGCCGTCTCCCGCTTCGGGCGTGCTGCCCCAAAGCTGGCTGGATGAAGGGCTGCTGGCGCGCGCGCTGCGCCGTGCCATTGCGCAAGACGATGCAGCCAACAGCGCCATCTACGGTTCCGCGCTGGGCGATCCATTGCTTCGCGAAATGCTGGCGCAGCATTTTCAGCAGCGCGGCATCACCGCCTCGCCGGGGCAGATCATCACCACCGCGGGTGCAACCCACGCGCTTGACGTGGTGGCGCGTACGCTGCTGCGTCCCGGCGATGTGGCGCTGGTGGACGCGCCGGGCTGGTCGGTGGAATTTGCCCGTCTTTCGCGCATGGGCGTGCAGCTGCTGCCCGTGCCGCGCGGAGGCAACGGCATCGACCTGGCCGTACTGGAGCAACTGGCGGCGCAACACCGCCCCAAACTGTATTCGACCGTGTCGGTACTGCACAACCCCACCGGCCACAGCATCGATCTGGCGCAGGCGCACCGGGTGTTGCAACTGGCGCAGCAATACGATTTCGTGATCGTCGAAGACGACACCTACGCCAGCCTGGCGCCCACGTACAGCCCGCGCTATGCCGCGCTCGACGGCATACAACGCACCTTCTACATCACCGGCTTCGCCAAGATCATTGCGCCGGGCTGGCGCGTGGGCTGTGTGGCCGCGCCGCCGCAGTGGGTGGATGCGCTGCTCGACACCAAGCTGATTGCCGGTCTCAATACCCCTTCGCCTACCGAGCGGGCCGTGGCGCTGTGCCTGCAGCAGGGCTGGCTGCGCCGCCATGCCGAGGGGGTTTGCGCCCGGCTCGATGCCGCGCGCAACCGCACCATCGGGCTGGCGCAACGCCACGGCGCCCGCTTTGCCTCGCCGCCTGCCGGGCTGTTCGGCTGGGTCGATGCCGGTGTGGATACCGAGGCGCTGGCCCAGCGCCTGCTCGATCACGGCTGGCTGACCGCGCCCGGCCACCTGTTCTACCCCGAGCGCCGCACCAGCACCTGCATGCGCATCAACTTCGCCGCCACGCAGGAAGCGTCTTTCTGGCAGGCATTTGCGCGGGAGCGTGCGGCCCTGCTGCGCTAGATGCGTCCGTCACGATGGGGTGCTGTCGCAGGCCGTGCAGCCTGGGCCTGCCGTACCGTGAATCAACCCCCGCGAGATGTCCCTGCCAGCAGCACGATGAGCGCGCCCGCGCCTCCTTCTGCCGCACGGGCCTGCACGAAGGCCAGCACGTCCTGTTTTTGCATCAGCCAGCCGTAGGTCTTGTCCTTGAGCACCGGCATCCGCCCAGGCGAACCCAGCCCCTTGCCGGTAACGACGCGCACGCAGCGCAGGCTCTGGCGCTGGCAGTCGCGGATGAACGTCGACAACGCTTCTCGCGCGGCATCACGCCGCAGGCCATGCAGGTCGATTTCGGCGCGGATGCTCCAGTGTCCCCGGCGCAGCTTGCGCAGCACGTCGTCGCCGATTTCCGGGCGCTTGTAACTGAGCCGCTCGTCGGTTTCGAGCAGGCTGCTGGTGTCGATGGCGTCGCTGAGCGCCTCTTGCAGCACGGCGGCGTGGTCACGCTCGCGCTGGCGCGGCTGTGGTAGAGCCGGTTCTGCGCGATGGCGTACGCGCTGGGCATGGTCGCCGCGCAGGGGCTGCACTGTGCCGATGGCATTGGCAAATTGGTTGCGTTGGGCCTGTTGCTGGCGGCGCTGTTCGGCCAAGGCCTTTTCGCGCGCTTTTTCCTGGTCACGCAGCGCCTGCAATTCGCTGCGGATGTGGCGCAGGTCCTGCAATGAGCGGGAAGGGCGCGGCTTGTCAGACGCCATCGAGACTGGCGCTCCAGCGGCCGTTCCAGCCATCGGCCGGTTTGGTGGTTTGCAGGTGTTGGCGCGCCTGTTGCAGCTGCCGGCGGTCGCGCTTGGTCGGGCGGCCCTGTGTCAGGCTGTGTGCCGGTTCGGGCGCGAGGCGGCGCTGTTCGGCCAAGGCCTGGCGCAGGGCCAGGCTTTTGCCGGTTTCGGTGTACAGCGTCTGGGCGATGGGGGCCGGGCCGCGTCGGGCCGAAAGGGATTGCACCACCACGGTGCGTGGCAGAGTGCCCTGCCGCAGGGAAATGGTGTCGCCGCAGCGGATGTCGCGTGCGGGCTTGCAGGGCAGGCCGTTGACCTGTACCCGTGCCTTCAGGATTTCTTCCACCGCCAGGGCGCGAGTCTTGTAGAAGCGCGCGGCCCATAGCCATTTGTCCAGGCGCATGCGGTCGTTGTCGTGCGAATCGGTCGGGAGGGTGGACTTCATTGGCGCCGCGAGCAAAATACACACTGCAGCAAGGGTAACACAGTCGCCCATCAGCCGTGTTCTGACTCCGCCCTGGTCAGTAATCGAACCGTTCGGGCTGGATGTGCTGCAGGACGGTGGTGGCGATTTCTTCGATCGACTTGCTGGTGGTGGACAGCCAGTGCACGCCTGCGCGCCGCATCATGGCTTCGGCCGCATGCACTTCGTGGCGGCAGTTTTCCAGGCTGGCGTAGCGGGAATTGGGGCGACGTTCGTTGCGGATTTCGGATAGCCGCTCGGGCTGGATGCTCAAACCAAAGAGCTTGTGCTTGTAGGGCTGCAGCGCGGCAGGTAGCTGCTGCCGCTCGAAATCCTCGGGAATCAGCGGGTAATTGGCCACCTTGAGCCCGTACTGCATGGCCAGGTACAGCGACGTGGGCGTTTTGCCGCTGCGGCTGACGCCGATCAGGATCACGTCGCTTTTCGCCAGATCGGCATGGGTTTGGCCGTCGTCGTGCGCCAAGCTGAAATTGATGGCCTCGATCCGGTCCTTGTATTCCTGGCTCTTGGCCGGATCGGAAAAGCGTCCGATGCGGTGGTGGCTCTTGATGCCGAGTTCCATTTCCAGCGGCTGCACGAACGTGCCGAACATGTCGAGCACCATGGCGCGGCATTCGGTCTTGATCAGCCAGAGAATGTCGTCGTGGACCAGGGTGCTGAAGACGATCGGGCGCTTGCCCTCGGCATGGGCGACGTGGTTGATCTGCTGCACGGCCTGCCGGGCCTTTTCCATGTTGGATACGAACGGCAGCCGGACGTGGCGCAGCGGCTGGTCGAATTCGAACTGGCTGAGGATGGCGCCGCCAAAAGTTTCAGCCGTGATGCCGGTGCCGTCGGAGACGAAAAAAACGGTGCGCTGGTGTTGCTGTGGAGAAGCCATGGTGCCTTTTTCCTGGCAAGGACAGGGCGCCCAGTGTAACGGCAAGCTGCTTGCGCCCGCGCGTTGCAACGCATCCGGAAGCCTCACGGATTTTCAGGGTAAGCCCATGGCGGCCATCCCCTGCCTGCCACTACAATGACGCCGTAATAATCATACGGCAGGGGAGGTTTTCCCTGCCGCGACGCATACGCCGGGTTTGCCTGCCCTCAAGCAACAACAACGATGCAGGCGCGGCGCAAAGGGTTTACTTTTGGAGCATGTCATGACCGCATTGTTTGCGCCGACCGATCTGGTCGTACCTTTTGAAAAACTCCGCATGAGCGACGTGGAGACCGTGGGCGGCAAGAACGCCAGCCTTGGCGAGATGATCTCGCAGTTGCCGCAGGGGGTGCGCGTGCCCACCGGCTTTGCCACCACGGCACATGCGTTTCGCGAGTTCCTGAAACACGACGGGCTGGACGCCAGAATCCAGGCCAAGCTGGATGCGCTGGACGCCGACAACGTCAACGCGCTGGCCGCCACGGGTGCCGAAATCCGTGCGCTCATGGAGCAGCAGCCCTTCCCGGCGGATCTAGAAAAGGCCATCCGTGAGGCGTTCGCAACCCTCAATGGCGGCAATGCGCAGGCCAGCTTCGCCGTGCGCTCTTCCGCCACGGCAGAAGATCTGCCCGACGCCTCGTTTGCCGGCCAGCAGGAAACCTTCCTCAACGTCGTGGGCATCGAACAGGTGCTGCACAAGATCAAGGAAGTGTTCGCCTCGCTGTACAACGACCGCGCCATCAGCTATCGCGTGCACAAGGGCTTTGCCCATGCCGACGTGGCGCTTTCGGCCGGCGTGCAGCGCATGGTGCGCTCCGATCTGGGTGCCGCGGGCGTCATGTTCACGATGGATACCGAGTCGGGCTTTCGCGACGTGGTCTTCATTACCTCCAGTTACGGCCTGGGCGAAACGGTGGTGCAGGGCGCCGTCAACCCCGACGAGTTCTATGTGCACAAGCCGATGCTGGAAGCGGGCAAGAAGGCCCTGATCCGCCGCAACCTGGGCAGCAAGCTGCTCCAGATGGTGTTTGCATCGCCCGAAGAAAAGGCACAGGATGGCAAGCTGGTCAAGACCACCGACGTGCCTTCGGAACAGCGCAACCGCTATTCGCTGACCGACGACGAGGTGGAGCAGCTGGCCCGCTATGCCATGGTGATCGAAAAGCATTATGGCCGTCCGATGGACATCGAGTGGGGCAAGGATGGCACCGATGGCCAGCTCTATATCCTGCAGGCGCGCCCGGAAACGGTAAAAAGCCAGGCCGAAGGCAAGGTGGAGCACCGCTACAGGCTCAAGAGCCAGGGTACGGTACTGGCAGAAGGCCGGGCGATCGGGCAGAAGATCGGCACCGGGCCGGTTCGGCTGGTAACCAGCCTCAGCGAAATGGACAAGGTTCAGGCGGGAGACGTGCTGGTCACCGACATGACCGACCCCAACTGGGAGCCGGTGATGAAAAAGGCCAGCGCGATCGTCACCAATCGTGGCGGGCGGACCTGCCACGCCGCCATCATCGCGCGCGAGCTGGGCATTCCGGCCGTGGTGGGTTGCGGCGATGCCACTACCCGGCTCAAGGACGGCACGCTGGTGACGGTGAGCTGCGCCGAAGGCGACACCGGCCGCATCTATGACGGTCTGCTGGAAACCGAAGTTACCGAAGTGCAGCGCGGCACGATGCCCGAAATCGCGGTCAAGATCATGATGAACGTCGGCAACCCGCAGCTGGCCTTTGACTTCTGCCAGCTGCCCAACAGCGGCGTGGGCCTGGCGCGGCTGGAATTCATCATCAACAACAATATTGGCGTACACCCCAAGGCCATTCTCGACTATCCCAATATCGACCCGGATCTGAAGAAAGCCGTGGAAAGCGTGGCGCGCGGCCATGCGAGCCCCCGCGCCTTCTATGTCGACAAGGTCGCAGAAGGCGTGGCTACCATCGCCGCTGCGTTCTGGCCCAAGCCCGTGATCGTGCGCCTGTCCGACTTCAAGAGCAACGAATACCGCAAGCTCATCGGCGGCAGCCGTTACGAGCCGGAAGAGGAAAACCCCATGCTTGGCTTCCGCGGCGCGGCGCGCTACGTGAGCGCAGACTTTGCCGAGGCCTTCGCCATGGAGTGCGAGGCCATCCGGCGCGTGCGCAACGACATGGGGCTGACCAATGTGGAAGTGATGGTGCCTTTCGTGCGCACGCTGGAGCAGGCGCGCAAGGTCAGCGAACTGCTGGCCAGCAAGGGGCTCAAGCGCGGCGACAACGGCCTGCGGCACATCATGATGTGCGAAATACCGAGCAACGCGATTCTGGCCGAACAGTTCCTCGAATATTTCGATGGCTTCTCCATCGGCTCCAACGACCTCACGCAGCTGTCGCTGGGGCTGGATCGCGACAGTGGCATGGAACTGCTGGCCGCCGATTTCGACGAGCGCGATCCGGCCGTGCAGTTCCTGGTCGCGCGCGCCATTGCCGCGTGCCGGGCGCAAGGCAAGTACATCGGCATTTGCGGACAGGGTCCCAGCGACCATCCCGACTTTGCCCAGTGGCTCGCCAAGGAGGGCATTGCGTCGATCTCGCTCAATCCCGATACCGTTATCGATACCTGGCAGAAACTGGCCGAGCGCTGAACAAGGCAAGGCGGCAGGATGCAAGGTTCTGCCGCAGAGTGCCCGCTGCCCGTTTCGAGCACCGTCTGGAAAATCCCATGAAAAAGCCTTTGTTTCTGGCCTTGTCCATCCTGTTTGCGTTGCCCCTCACGGCCTGCTCCAAGACCGGAGCGGCCGGCCGCAACGCAGCGGCCGCTTCCAGTGCAGTGAGCGCGCCGGCGGCAGACGCCACCATCCGCAAGAACCTGCAGGAACGCTTGCCGCAACTGCCGCCCATTGAAGAAATCCGCAGCACGGCCATGCCGGGCGTGTATGAAGTGCGCGTGGGGGCTACGGGCATTTTCTATACCGACGTGCAGGGCGACTTCCTGATCCAGGGCGCCATGATGGATACTCAGACCCGGCGCAACCTGACCGAGGAGCGGGTCAATGCGCTCAATGCCATTGGGTTCGATACCCTTCCGCTCAAGGACGCCATCGTGTTCAAGAACGGCAACGGTCGCCGCAAGGTGGCTGTGTTCGAAGATCCCAACTGTCCTTACTGCCACCATTTTGAAGCGGAACTGGCCAAGGTCAAGAACCTGACCGTGTACATGTTCCTCTACCCTATCCTAGGGCCGGACTCGGCCGTCAAGTCGCAGAATATCTGGTGTGCAGCGGACCGCGCCAAGACGTGGCAGGACTGGATGCTGCGCCAGCAGGCGCCGGCTGCCGCGCAATGCGATACCGCTGCGGTGCAGCGTGTTGTGGCCTTCGGCCGTGAGCATCGCATCACGGGTACACCCACCATCGTGTTCGAAGACGGCCGCCGGGTTTCGGGCGCGATGGATGCCGCGGCCCTGGAAAACATGCTGCAACAAAAACGCTGAGACATTCCGTCCCGGGTTTGGCGGACAAGAGGAATGCCGCCTTTCTTGCCGGTCTGTACTGGCGGTGGCAGAGCTGTGCATTGCCGCATGACGGAGACAATCCATGAAGAAGCCGTCTGTTCATTTCATCGTTACCGCGCCCGATCCGAACACCCATCTGTTTCATGTGGCGTTGCACATCGAGCGTCCGGATCGACGCCAGCAACTCGCGCTGCCGACCTGGATTCCCGGAAGCTATCTGATCCGTGAATTTGCCGGTCGCCTCCAATGCCTAGAGGCGCGCCAGGGCAGGCGGGCCTGCACCGTGCAGCCGCTCGACAAGCACCGCTGGCAGGTTGACTGTACGGCCGACAAGCCGCTGGAGGTGACATACCAGGTGCATGCCCACGACGTGTCGGTGCGCACGGCGTGGCTCGATGCCGATCGTGGCTTTTTCAATGCCACCAGCCTGTGCCTGATGGTGCAGGGGCAGACAGACGGTCCCCAGCACATCACGATCAAATCGCCGGTCAAGAATTGGGAGCTGGCCACCGGCCTGGCACCGCTGCGCGTCAATGCGCGCGGCTTCGGGTCGTATGTGGCGTCCGATTACGACACCCTGGCCGACTGTCCCGTGGAAATGGGGGCGTTCTGGAGCGCCAGCTTCACGGCTTGCGGGGTACCGCACCGTTTCGTCATCGCCCATCCACTGCCTGGCCTGGACGAGGCCAGGCTGCTGCGGGATACGCGCCGCATCTGCGAAGCTGCCATGCGTTTCTGGCACGGCAGCGGCAGGATTGCCAGGCAGGTGCCGTTTGACCGCTATGTGTTCATGCTCCATGCCGTCGACGAAGGCTATGGCGGGCTCGAGCACGCCAACAGCACCGCCCTGACCGCCAGCCGCAAGCATCTGCCGCGCATCGGCCAGGAGCCGGATCCGGACTATGTGACCATGCTCGGCTTGATCAGCCACGAATACTTCCATGCCTGGAACGTGAAGCGGCTCAAGCCGGCTGCCTTCGTGCCCTATGACTATGCGCACGAGAACTACACCGAGCTGCTGTGGTTTTTTGAGGGGCTGACCAGCTATTACGACGACTTGCTGCTGCTGCGCGCCGGATGCATCGATCTGAACGGGTACCTGCGACAGCTGCAGAAAACGCTCGACAGCGTGCGCAACAGCCCAGGGCGGCACATTCACAGCGTGGCGCAGGCCAGCTTTGAAGCGTGGATCAAATACTACCGGCCCGATCCCAATACGCCCAACGCCACCGTCAGCTATTACGCCAAGGGCGCCCTGGTCGGATTGTGCCTGGATCTTGTCTTGCGTCGCGAAGGCAAGACCACGCTCGATGCCGTGGTGCGCGCCCTGTATGTGCGCTGTTACGCCAAATCCCCCGCACCTGCCGGCATGACCGAGCAGGACCTGCGCGCGGTGTTGCAGGAACTGGGGGGACGCAGCTTTGCCAGGGAAATCGATGCCTGGGTGCACGGAACGGAAGAATTGCCGCTGGATGCATTGCTGCAGGACACTGGCGTTCGGATCGTCAGGAAAGACGCTCCGCTGGCCCAGCAATGGGGCCTGCGCTGCAAGGAGGGTAGCAGCATCGTGGTTCAGGTCGTCCTGCGCGGCGGCATGGCTGAAAGCGCCGGCCTTGCGCCAGGAGATGAATGGCTGGGCATTGAGCGGCAAGACGGCGACCAGCCGTCGGCCTGGCGTGTGGGCAGCCTGGCCGACGTACAGGCCTGCCTGGCGCCTGCAGGCCAGCGGCCAGCCCGGACAGGCAAACAGCGCAGCGTGCAGAGCGCCGTGGCCATTGTTGCGCGGGATCGCCGTCTGCTGCGCCTGCCCTTGGTCATTCCTGCCCAGCCGGAGCCGTCTCTGTGGAAGCTGGAAACCTGCGCGCAAGCGGAATCCGCCGACTCTGCCCAGAGCGAGCGCCGCTGGCCGTGGACACAACACGAAACAGCTATGCGGGCCGCCCGTTCCTGAGCCGATGCAATAAAAAACGGGACAAACAGCCGTTTGTCCCGTATATGCCTGCTGGGTCAGAAGCGCGTCAGGCCACCTTGTTTTCCATCTGCTTGTTGATGAGCCACTGCTGGGCGATGGAAAGCAGGTTGTTGGTGAGCCAGTACAGCACCAGCCCCGCCGGGAAGAAGAAGAACATGAAGGCAAAGGTCAGGGGCATGATCCACATCATCTTGGCCTGGGTCGGGTCGGTCGGCTTGGGGTTGAGCCAAACCTGCAACAGGCTCGATGCCGTCATCAGTACGGGCAGGATGTAGAACGGATCCGGTGCGGACAAATCCTTGACCCAGAGAATCCAGGGCGCGCCACGCATTTCGACGGTTGCCGAAAGGGCGGAATACAGGGCAAAGAACACCGGCATCTGGATGAGTATCGGCAGGCATCCGCCAAGCGGATTGACTTTTTCCTCGCGGTAGACGCGCATGGTTTCTTGCTGGAGTCCCTGCGGGTCATCCTTGAAGCGCTGTTTGGCAATTTCCAGCTTGGGCGCCAGATTCCGCATTTTTGCCATGCTGGTGTATGACTTCTGGTTGAACCAGTAAAAGGCAATTTTGAGCAACACCACCAGCGCCACGATCGACCAGCCCCAATTGCCGAGCATGTTGTGCAACTGGGTCAGCAGCCAATACAGCGGCCGTGCCAGGATGGTGAGCCAGCCGTAATCCTTTACCGCCTTCAGATCGGGAGACAGTGCGTCCATGACCGATTCCTGCTGCGGTCCGGCAAACAGGGTGGTATTGCTGACGCTGGCCGCGCCAGGCTGGATCTCTCCCAGGTTGAAGATCTGCCCCGCGGCATACAGGCCGTTCTGCTGGCGCACATAATTTTCACGCGCCAGGCCGTTCTCAGGCAGCCATGCGGTGGCGAAGTAGCGCTGCACCATAGCGACGTAGCCGTTGTGCGTTTCCTTCTGGAAGGTGGCGCTGTTCTTGTCGATATCGGAAAACTTGGTTTTCTGGTATTTGCCTTCGTCGCTGTAGAAGGCCGGGCCGGTATAGGAAGAATAGAACTGATGCGAGTCGGGGCCCTTGCTGCCGTCACGCACCAGCTGGTTGTAGAGCTGGGCCGATACCGGTGCCGTACCGGTATTGATCACCTCGTGGCGTACGCCAATCGCATAGCTGCCGCGTTTGAGGGTGTAGGTCTTGATCAGCTGCAACCCGCCTACCGGCTCCGACTCGAAACGCACCTGCATTTCATCCTTGCCCGCCTGGAGTTCCCGCTCTGCGGTGGTCAGCGTCATGGGCGTGAGGTGATTGGGATATGGGCCGCCTATCAGCCCGGTCTGCACCATGTATTGCAGTTCGGGGCTCACGTCGATGAGCTTGAAGGCCTGGTCCGAGTGGCCTTTTTCTTGAAACTTCAGCAACTCGGCACCGACCAGGCTGCCCCCGGTGGTATCGAATGTCAGGTTGAAGAGATCGGTTGTGATTGCGATCTTCTGCCCTGCGGGCGCAGGCGCTGTTACAGGAGCGGTAGCGCCGGTAGTGGCAGCAACCCCGGAAGCCGGGGTTGGCATGCTGGTGGGCGCTGCCGCCACGCTGGAGGCAGAAGCCACCGCCGGTTGCGCCGCCTGCTTGCCGAAAGCAAAGAGCGGCTTTTGTCCAGTGTGGATCAGCCATTGGTTCCACAGCATGAAGCAGGAGAAGAAGAAAAGGGCGCCCAGAAGGGAGCGACGGAACTCTTTGTTCATGGGTGTTGCAGCAATCGGAAGGAAGAATCAGCGCTTGCTGGAAGCAGCGCCCGATAACAAACGGGTGAAAAGATGCGGCCCCTGCTGGGGCACCGGGTCGCAGCCGCCCTGACAAAAGGGATGGCAACGCAACAGGCGGGCGGCAGTCAGGTATGAACCTGCCAGCGCGCCGTGCCGCTCTACGGCGCCCAGCGCGTAAACCGAACAGGTCGGCTCGAAACGGCAGGCTCCGCCCAGCCAGGGACTCAGCAGCAGGCGGTAGGCTTTGATCAGCAAGACGAGCAGGGACTGGGCAGGATTCATGGTGCGGGCTGCATTGTGCCAGATGCGGATACGCCGGCTTTCCGGTGTTCCGGCAAAGTCGCCCTGGCGGGCCTGCCGGTTTCGCGCGGCGGCTGCGGCAACACCGGGATGGCCTGCCAGTCGGTGGCGCATGCCAGATCCTTCAGTTCCTCGCGCACCGCAACACGCAGTGCCGCAGAACTGGCGCTGATGAACTGGCGGGGATCGAAGGCTGCACGTTGGCGTACAACGATGGCCAGACAGTGGGGCAGAACCGGTGTGTGTTCCTGCATGATGTGCCTGATTTGGCGTTTCACCAGATTGCGCGTGACTGCACGGCGCGCCCAGCGCTTTGCAACGATGGCACCCAGATAGACGGTTGCCGCTGGCGTGCAGGCGGGGAACGGCGTGGCAGACTGCGCAGAGTCAGTCGCCCTGCGCGAAGCGGCCGTCACAGGATGCCAGCATGCGGCATGCAGGGCGAAATGCTTGCTGCGCGCAACGATGCGTCCTTGCTGCATGACGGCGCTGAACTGCTGCGCGTTGCGCAGCGAAAACCAGCGGGCAATGGCATGGCGCATGCGCGATATGCAACCGGATCGGGGAAGGCAACTGCCATGGGCGACCGCACGGCTTTCTTTTTATGCAAGCCGTGGTGCGGCGCTTCAGGCGACGGCCAGGCGCTTGCGGCCTTTGGCGCGGCGGGCGTTGATCACGGCACGGCCGCCGCGGGTTTTCATGCGTACCAGAAAGCCATGCGTGCGCGCACGGCGGATTTTGGACGGCTGGTAAGTACGTTTCATGGCCATGGGAATACCTTCAGGATTATTGGATGTTGCAGGGGTGGCCCGAAGACCGTTGCTGTCCGGAAATGCACGGCTCCGAACAGCCCTGTACTTTCCGTGAGATTTCGGAAAAGATCGCCATTATCCCAAAAAAACAGGGGCCCGGCAAGGAAAGCCGTTCTCTGATTCGATCAATGGAATATCGAAAGCAGCGAAATGCCAGCGTACCCTGGCGGGCGCGGGTGGGCGGCTTGGCAGGAGGCCATTTTCGCAGTCAGCCCTTGAAGGGGCGCCAATAAGGGCCGGGGCTAGCATCGGGTTCGAGAGCCAGCCACCCCTTGCTAGGTGCTAGAAGGCGCACCCAGATATTCTGGACAGGCTCGGCTTACACTTGATGAACGGGCCCCAGGAGCGCGACAACCCGCATCCCCGCGTTGGCGGAAAACAACGGCCTTGGATGGCCGGTTCAATGTCCTAGCGCACCAGCAGTACCGGCACTTTGCAACTGGCCAGCACCTTCGTGGCAACCGAGCCGATGACCAGATTGCCCAGGGCACCATGCCCGTGCGAACCCATGATGAGCAGGTCGAATTTTCCCGATTCGGCGAATGCCGCAATCGTTTCTCCTGCCGGGCCCACCTTGAAGGTTGTTTTCAGCTTGACGTCGTGGCGATTCAGAAATTTGGCGACGGGATCCAGCACCTTGGCGGCGCTTTCTGCGTGAAAACTGTCGGCTACTTCCTTGCCCACGATCGAACGGGCCCGCGGTGGCAATGGAGGCTCGACCGTCAAGACCGTGAATTCGTTTTCTCCTCCCAAGGTTTCCATGTGCGTCGCGAGATAGGCCAGCATTTTTTTGGTGTGTGGGCTGCCGTCGACGGCGAGCAGGATTTTCATGAGCCTCTCCTTCAAGTTGAAAACGGTACTCAGCGTTGTTCTGGAGTGTAGATGGGGCTGTCAGTGGCGTCAATTGGTGTGCCGCATTCAGGCGCTGGCACGGGCATGCGCCAGGACAGCAGCAGCCACGACAGAACCAGCACCGCAGAGGCGATGAAAAGCACACCGTCGCCCGCGATGTGCGCCAGCAGACCGCCCATCGCACCCCCGGCGAACAGGCCGAGCGATTGCGCGGTGTTATAGAGGCCCAGCGCCGTGCCGCGCGCTGGCGCTGGCGCATGGCGCGAAACGAGGCTGGGCTGGGCGGCCTCGAGCATGCAGAAACCCGTGAAAAATGCCAGCAGCACGAAGCCGATCCACCAGATGATCACCGGGCTGCCGTTTGCGGCACGCCAGGCGGTTGCTGCCAGGGCCAGTTGCGTCAGCAGCACCAGTGCAATGGCGGCCAGCAGGGCCTGTTTGAGCAGGCCGCGCCGTTCCAGCCGAAACAGCATGCAGCTCATCAGGACAAATGCTCCGGCTATGGCCGGCAGGTAGACCTGCCAGTGGTGCTGCCGGGGCAGTCCGGCCTGCTCCAGCAGGCGCGGCACCACCATCCACATCGCCAGTTGCACGGCGTGCAGGATGAAGACGCTTGCATTCAATCGCAGCAGCGTCGTGTCGCGCAAAACGGTTGTCCAGTCGGCCCGATGGTGCGCGCGTGCAGGGGTGAATGCCGGTTCGGCTGGCACGGCAAGATAGAGCACAGCCACGGCCAGTAGCGCCAGGCCGGCCATCAGCCAGAAAATGCCCGCAAGTCCGATCAGTCCGTTGAGCGTGGGCGCCAGCACCAGCGCCAGCGCGAACACCAGGGAGATGCTGATGCCGACCATGGCCATCGCCCGGGTGCGCATGGTGTCGCGCGTGAGATCTGCCAGCAGTGCCGTTACCGCCGCCGATATGGCGCCAGCGCCTTGCAGGGCACGTCCCAGAATCAGGCCCTCTATCGTGCGGGCCAGCGCGGCTGCTACGCTGCCAGCGGCAAACAGCAGCAGCCCGGCGGCAATCTGTCGCTTGCGGCCCCAGCGGTCACTCGCCATGCCCCAGGGTAATTGCAGGACGGCCTGCGTGAGGCCATAGATGCCCATGGCGGCGCCGATGGCAGCCAGGCTTGCGCCGCCAGTGGCGGCATCCCGCCCTAGTGGAGAGCCCGGTGGGTAGCTGCCCGCTTCGAGCGCCATGACCGGCATGACCAGAAAGAGTCCGAGCATGCGCAAAGCGAAAATCAGCGCCAGGCCTGTGCTGGCGCGGCGCTCGGCCGGGAGCATGGTGCTCATGGCGAGCCGCGCACGTCGGTGTGGGTCATGCGCTCTGTGTCTGCAACAGCTTGGCCCACTGTAACGGCCGCGGCGCCAGTCGATGCACACCCTGGCCGATGGCAGCGATGTGGTCCGGCGTGGTGCCGCAGCAGCCG
Source organism: Allobrachymonas sp. (assembly GCA_039808005.1). GTDB lineage: Bacteria > Pseudomonadota > Gammaproteobacteria > Burkholderiales > Burkholderiaceae_C > Brachymonas. The sequence continues at coordinate 19,622 of JBDHSG010000002.1, forward strand.
CCCACGATGTTGACCAATCCTTCGGCGGCGAATTCGTGTATCAGCCGGCTGGTGACTTCGGGCGTTTCGTCGAAGCCCGTTTCGCTCATCGGGTTGGGCAGGCCGGCATTGGGGTAGCAGCTGATGAAGGTGTCGGGTGCGACGCGGTTCAACTCCTGGATGTAGGGGCGCATCAGCGCCGCGCCCAGGGCGCAATTCAGACCGATCGACAGCGGCTGTGCATGGCGCACGCTGTACCAGAAGGCCGTCACGGTCTGGCCCGAGAGCACGCGGCCCGAGGCGTCGGTGACGGTGCCGCTGATCATCAGGGGCAGGCGCTCGTCCGTTTGCTCGAAGGCCTCGTCGATGGCGAACAGCGCCGCCTTGGCGTTGAGCGTGTCGAAGATCGTCTCGACCAGCAGCACGTCGGCGCCGCCTTCGATCAGTGCCAGCGTCTGCTCCAGGTAGGCTGCGCGCAGCTGTTCGAAGGTGACGTTGCGCGCGCCGGGGTCGTTCACGTCGGGGCTGATGCTGGCCGTCTTGGGCGTGGGGCCGAGCGCGCCGGCCACGAAGCGCGGCTTGTCGGGCGTGGAGAACTTGTCACAAGCCGCGCGTGCCAGACGGGCGCTTTGCAGGTTCATTTCGTAGGCCAGGTCGGCCATGCCGTAGTCTTCCTGTGCAATTGAGGTGGCGCCGAACGTATTGGTTTCGATGATGTCGGCGCCGGCCGCCAGATAGCTTTCGTGGATCTGGCGGATCACGTCGGGGCGCGTCAGGCTGAGCAATTCGTTGTTGCCCTTGACGTCGCGCGAAAAATGCTGGAAGCGTGTCCAGATCGCTGCGTCCGGGCCGCCTTCGCCGCGGTATTGCTCTTCGGTCAACTTGAAGCGTTGCACCATGGTGCCCATGGCGCCGTCGAGAATGACGATGCGCTGGCGCAAAATGGCGGGCAGGGCCTGGGCACGGGTGTAGGCAATGGCTGGCTTGGGCATAGCCGGGCATTGTATGCATTGCACGGCAGTGGTGTGGCCATGCCGTGTATGGGCCGCATGGAATCCGCTCATGCGCCCGCCAGGGCAGGCGGGAGTCGACAGTCTGTTCTTCCTGATGGTTCGCAAAAGAGGTTTGATCCAGATGGGTGGGTCCGGTTGCGGCAGCTCCCATGCGTGAGGGTTTGAACGGTTTCTGATATTTTCGGTTACAAGTCGCCGGGAACCCGTGGCAGGCGCTGGACTCCAATACACACCTCTTGTTCCTTTTTTGGGGAAAAACCATGAATGTGACTGCAACTTCCCGGCGCGCTACGACGCGTTCCCCATCAGCCCGGTTGCGTGCTGGTGGAGTCGCGGCCATGCTGGTGCTGGCTTTTGCTGGTGGCTGTGCGGTGTATCCAGCCGGTTACGTCGGGGGTGCGGTTGGAGGGGTCTATGTGGATGCGGCTCCGCCTGCTCCGTTGTATGACCCCATCACGGTATCGCCGGGCATTGGTTTTATCTGGGTGCCGGGTTTCTGGAACTGGGCTGGATCCCGGTATGTCTGGACTTCCGGTCGCTGGGAACGGCCACCGCACGGGTACAACCATTGGCGGCCTGGCGCATGGCACCGTACGCAGCGTGGCTATCGCTGGACTGGTGGGCGGTGGGACCATGTGCCGAATCCGCCACCACCGCCGCGCCCGCACCTGCGGCCCGGCAATCCGCGTCCGTCCTTGCCGTCACGCCTGGATCCGCGGCCCGATCGTCCGCGGCCGCCTATGGTGTCACGTCCAGATCTGCGACCCGATCGCCCACGTCCGCCTTCTGCATCGCGTCCGAACCCGCGGCCTAACAACCCGCGTCCCCCCTCATCGTCTCGTCCGGATCTGCGGCCTGATCATCCCCGGCCGTCCTCGCCGTCACGCCCGGATCTGCGACCTGACAATCCGCGCCCACACTACCAGCCGTATCAGCGGTTCTGACAGGGCTCTGGCTGGTGTTTGAACCGGAAGGGCCGTACGCCGGCGTTGCATGCCGGGCGCGCAGCGTCAGGCGCCGTATACGCAGTCGTCCTACAATTCCAGCACCATGCCTACCTTGACACCACCGCTCTCAGAAGCCCAGTTCCAGCCCTCTGTCACAGGCTCCAGCCAGCGCTTGGCGCTGGCGGAATCGTTGCTGCTGCATCCGTCTGGCCTGACCCGCACCGATCTGCACACGACGCTGGCATCCATGCGCATGCGCCAGATCGATGATGCCGATCTGTATTTCCAGAGCACCTGCAGCGAGAGCTGGAGTCTGGAGGAAGGCATTGTCAAGACCGGTAGTTTCAGCATCGACCAAGGCGTGGGCGTACGCGCCATGTCTGGAGAGAAAACCGCTTTTGCCTATTCCGACGACATCACGGCTGCTGCGCTGACGGACGCCGCGCAGCAGGTGCGCACCATTGGCCGCAGCGGCGGGCAGGGCCGCCAGCGCGTCGCAGCCGGGACGCGGCAACGCCCGGCGCCTGGTCGCGACCTGTATGCGGCCTTCAACCCCATTGTTTCGCTTGATAGCGCAGCCAAGGTGGCGATGCTGGAGAGAGTGGAGCGGATGGCGTGCGCAAAGGACCCCCGTGTCGCGCAGGTCATGGCCGGCCTTGCCGCTGAATACGACGTGGTGCTGGTGGCTCGGCTGGATGGCACGCTGGCGGCCGATGTGCGTCCGCTGGTACGGCTGAGCCTTACGGTCATCGCGGAACAGACTGTTGGCGGCAAGGTGCGCCGTGAAACCGGCAACAGCGGTGGTGGCGGCCGCTTCGGGCTGGATTATTTTGACGACGCCTTGCTGCAACAGTATGTGGATGAGGCGGTCGATACCGCGTTGGTGAATCTGGAATCCCGGCCTGCCCCGGCTGGCGAGATGGACGTGGTGCTGGGCGCTGGCTGGCCCGGCGTGCTGATCCACGAAGCCATCGGTCACGGCCTGGAGGGAGATTTCAACCGCAAGGGCAGCAGCGCCTTTACCGGCCGTATCGGAAAGCAGGTGGCGGCCAAGGGCGTAACGGTGCTGGACGATGGCACGCTGAACAATCGCCGTGGCAGCCTCAACATGGACGATGAAGGCCATCCGACGCAGCGCACCGTGCTGATAGAGGACGGCATCCTCACCGGCTATCTGCAGGACCGCATGAACGCGCGGCTGATGAAAACCCGGCCTACCGGCAATGGCCGCCGCGAAAGCTACGCACACGTGCCCATGCCGCGCATGACCAACACTTACATGCTGGCGGGCGGCGAAGACCCGCAGGCCATCATCGGCAGCCTGAAAAAGGGACTGTATGCCAGCAATTTCGGCGGCGGGCAAGTGGACATCACCAGCGGTAAGTTCGTGTTTTCCGCCAGTCAGGCGTGGTGGGTGGAAAACGGCCGGCTGCAATATCCGGTCAAGGGCGCCACCATCATCGGCAATGGGCCGGATGCGCTCACGCGCGTGGCCCTGATCGGCAACGACTTGAAGCTTGACAGCGGTGTGGGCACCTGTGGCAAGGAAGGCCAGAGCGTGCCAGTCGGCGTGGGCCAGCCGACGCTGCGCATCAATGGGCTGACGGTGGGCGGTACGGCCTGAACCTGTTGCCGTAAAAGCGTCTGACCATTCATTTCAGCTTTCGGCAATTGGTCGTGCGTCAAGCGCACGCTCGAAATTTCCGGGGTCCGGGCGCAGGGTTGTTTGCAGAACCTACCTGTGCAGACAGTTTTATTCGGTGTCGAACAATCCGCCCGCGCGCTGGGGCGCGGCCACGCCCAGATGCCGGTAGGCGGCCATCGTGGCGATGCGTCCGCGGGGGGTGCGCTGCAGGAAACCCTGCTGGATCAGGTAGGGCTCGATCACATCCTCGATCGTGCCGGGTTCTTCGCCAATGCTGGCGGCGATGTTGTCCAGCCCGACCGGGCCGCCGTCGAAGCGGTGCACAACGGCTTCGAGTAGCGTGCGGTCCATGATGTCGAAGCCCTGCGGATCGACATCGAGCATGGCCAGGGCGCGCCGTGCCACGTCCAGCGTGATGCGGCCATCGGCCTTGACGTCGGCGTAGTCGCGTACGCGGCGCAGCAGCCGGTTGGCGATGCGTGGGGTGCCGCGGCTGCGGCGGGCAATTTCGAACGCGCCTTCGGAATCGGTGGACACGGTCAGCAGCCCGGCGCTGCGGGCAACGATGCGCGCCAGTTCCTCTGCTGTGTAGAACTCCAACCTCGACACGATGCCGAAACGGTCGCGCAGCGGGTTGGTGAGCATGCCCGCGCGCGTGGTGGCGCCGACCAGCGTGAACGGTTGCAGGTCGAGCTTGATGCTACGTGCCGCTGGTCCTTCGCCGATCATGATGTCGATCTGGTAGTCCTCCAGCGCGGGGTAGAGGATTTCCTCCACCACCGGCGAGAGGCGGTGGATCTCGTCGATGAACAGAACGTCGTTGGGTTCGAGGTTGGTGAGGAGCGCGGCCAGATCCTTTGGTTTTTCGAGGACCGGGCCGCTGGTTTGCCGCAAATTCACGCCCAATTCGTGTGCGATGATGTGCGACAGCGTGGTCTTGCCCAGCCCCGGCGGGCCGAACAGCAGCACGTGGTCCAGCGCCTCACCGCGCTTCTTGGCTGCGCCAATGAAGATTTCGAGTTGTTCGCGCACTTTTTGCTGGCCCACGTACTCGTCGAGCAATTTGGGGCGCAATGCACGCTCCAGTGCCTCTTCCTGCGAGTTGGCGGGTGCGCCGCAGACCATGCGCGATGGAGCGGGAGGCGCGGACTGGGTATGGAGCGTGTCGGTCTGGATGGCCATGGCAAGAAACGGTAGAGGCTCGGTGTGGGATCGCTGCCTTCCTATGATACGCGGCCCGCGTTGCCGGTGGCGTTTGCGGCCCAGCGCCTTCCCGTTGCGTTGCGGGCGAAATCCATGATGCGCGGTTTTTCTGTTTTGCAGCCTGGCGGTTGTGCCCGCTCGTTTTGGTCTGCCGCTTTCTGCTTGGTGAAATGCAGCGTATTTGTTGCAGGACTCCAGAGAAAATTCAAGGTGGTTGGTAAAAAAAGTGACAACTTGTGAGTCGAGTGCGTTTTTTCGGTAGGATGTAAGTCTGTTGTTATTTTCCGGGCCGGTTTTTCTGGCCTGTATTTGATTTGTATCGAATGCCCCCTGGGGCCATATTGATCCACGGAGACTTTCTCATGGCACGACACGCATTTTCCAGAACCACTCTGGCACTTTCCATTCTGGTGGCAGCCGGATTGAGCGCCTGCGGCAAGTCCGAGCCGCCGGCAGCAGGCGCATCGGCGGCGTCTGCCACGGATGCCAAGCCTGCGGGCAAGACACTGGTGTACTGCTCCGAGGCCAGCCCCGAGGGATTCGATCCCGGCCAATACACGGGCGGCAACACCTTCGATGCCAGCGGCCATGCCGTCTACAACCCGCTGATCAGTTTCGTCAACGGCACCACCGACATTGAACCAGGATTGGCCGAGAAATGGGACGTCTCTGCTGACGGCCTGACCTACACCTTCACGCTGCGCAAGGGCGTGAAGTTCCACATCACCAAGTTCTTTACGCCGACGCGCGATTTCAATGCCGACGACGTGGTGTTCACCTACGACCGGATGTTCAATCCCGAAAATGCCTTCCGCAAGGCCAATCCCGCCGAGTTTCCCTACGCGGTGGATACCGGGATGGCCGAAAACGTGGCCAAGGTGGAGAAGGTGGACGATTACACCGTCAAGCTGGTGCTGAAACAGCCCGATCCGGACGTTGCCATCAAGCTCGCGATGCCTTCGTTCTCGATTCTTTCGGCTGAATACGCGGACAAGCTGAGCAAAGAGGGCAAAGCCAACATGCTCAACCAGGAGCCCGTGGGCACCGGTCCATTCGTGTTCGAGCGCTACCAGAAAGATGCGCAGATCCGCTATAGCGCCAACAAACAGTACTGGAAAGCCGATCAGCCCAAGGTGGACAATCTGATTTTCGCCATCACCACTGACGCTGCCGTGCGTTTCCAGAAAATGAAGGCGGGCGAATGCCACATCATGTCGTTCCCCAAACCCAACGACCTGGCCGCCATGCGCAGCGATCCGGCGCTGAAGATGCTGCAGGCCCCGGGCTTCAACGTGGGCTACCTGAACTACAACACCGAAAAGGGTGAGCTGAAAAAGGTGGAAGTACGCCAGGCGCTGGACATGGCCATCAACCGCAAGGCCATCATTGACGCCGTCTACCAGGGAGAGGCACAGGAAGCCATCAACCCGATGCCGCCCAGCCTGTGGAGCTACAACGCCACCACCAAGAACGCACCGTATGACGTGGAGAAGGCCAAGGAACTGCTCAAGAAGGCAGGTCTGCCCAATGGCTTCGAACTTACTTTGTGGGCCATGCCGGTGCAACGCCCCTACAATCCCAACGCCAAACTGATGGCCGAAATGATCCAGGCGGACTGGGCCAAGATCGGCGTCAAGGCCAATATCGTGACGTACGAGTGGGGCGAATATCTCAAGCGCATGAAGGTCGGCGAGCACGATGCCGCCCTCATCGGCTGGACGGGCGACTATGCCAGCCCCGACAACTTCATGGGCGTCTTGCTGACCTGTGCTTCGGTCAATGGCAACAACTATGCGCGTTATTGCAGCAAGGCGTTTGACGAACAGGTGGTGGGTGCCCGCAACAGCCTGGACCAGGCCAAGCGCACCGCCATGTATGAGCAGGCGCAGGTGATTTTCAAGCAGGACGTGCCCTGGACGACCATTGCCCATTCGATCACCAATCAGCCGATGCGCAAGGAAGTCGAAGGCTTCAAGATCAGCCCGTTTGGCGACTATAAATTCGAGTCCGTCAGCCTGAGCAACTAAGCAAACGGGGAGGGCGCTGGACTGTGTCCGCCTAGGCGGACACAGTTGGTGTCTCCGTCGTATTTCCGTCCCGGCCTCCGTCTGGACGGACATTGTTGTGCTGGCATTGCCTGCCGAAACTCCTACCGATGTTCTTCTACCTACTGCGCCGTCTGCTTATCCTGGTGCCGAGCTTTTTCGGGCTCACCTTGCTGACCTTTACGCTGATCCGCCTGATTCCAGGCGATCCGGTGGAGGTGATGGTGGGTGAACGCAACCTCGATCCGGCCATGCACGCGGCTGCCCTCAAGCGCCTGGGGCTGGACAAGCCCCTGCCTGCGCAGTATGCGGACTACATCACCGACTTGCTGCATGGTAGGCTGGGTTCGTCCATCATCAGCCAGCGCGGCGTATGGCAGGAATTCAAGACGCTGTTCCCGGCCACGCTGGAGCTGGCGCTGATGGCGATGCTGATCGCCAGCGTGCTGGGGCTGGCCGTGGGCATCATTGCGGCGATCCGGCGGGGCAGCATCTTCGACCATGGCGTCATGGGCCTGTCCCTCACGGGCTATTCCATGCCCATTTTCTGGTGGGGATTGCTGCTGATCATGCTCTTTTCCGTTCGTCTGGGCTGGACGCCGGTATCGGGCCGGCTTGACCTGCTGTTTGACGTGCCGCCGCAAACCGGCTTCATGCTCATCGATGCCTGGCTGGCCGAGCGTGCCGACCCCATCGCCAACAAGGGTGCCTGGTGGGATGCCGTCAGGCACCTGATCCTGCCCTCGGTGGTGCTGGCCACCATTCCGCTGGCCGTGATCGCGCGCATGACGCGTTCCTCGATGCTGGAAGTCCTGCGTGAAGATTACGTGCGTACCGCGCGGGCCAAGGGTCTTTCCCCGTTGCGCGTGGTGCTGGTGCACGCGCTGCGCAATGCGCTGGTGCCGGTGCTCACCGTCATCGGCCTGCAGGTGGGCACACTGATGGGTGGGGCGGTGCTGACGGAAACCATCTTTTCCTGGCCTGGCGTGGGCAAATGGCTGATAGACGCCATTTCCCGGCGAGACTATCCGGTGGTGCAGAACGGCATCCTGCTAGTGGCGCTGCTGGTGATCGTCACCAATTTCATCGTGGACATGCTGTACGGCATTGTCAATCCGCGTATCCGCCACGCCAAATAACCTGCGTGAACCTGCAGCAACGATATGAACGATATGGGCAGCACCCTTCCCATTGCAGTCACACCTCCTGGTGCCGACGAGGCGCCGACGGTATTGTCGCCCTGGCGCGAGCTTGCGCAGTCCTTCCTGCGCAACAAGGGAGCCACACTCGGGCTGGTCTTCATGATCCTGATGGTGCTGGCTGCGATTTTTGCGCCCATCGTGGCTCCGCATAGTCCGATCGAGCAGTACCGTGACGCCATTGCACGCGTGCCGGCCTGGCAGGACGGAGGATCATGGACATTCGTGCTCGGCACCGACGAAGCCGGGCGTGACGTGCTCAGCCGCCTGATTTTCGGCGCACGAACATCATTGCTGGTGGGCATGTTCTCCGTGCTGGCAGCTCTTTTGCCCGGCATCGTGCTGGGCCTGCTGGCCGCATTTTTCCCCAGGGTGCTGGGCGCTGGCATCATGCGCTTGATGGACATCATGATGGCGCTGCCGTCCCTGCTGCTGGCCGTGGCCATCATGGCCATTCTCGGCCCAGGTCTCAACAATGCCATTCTGGCCATTGCGATCGTTTCCCTGCCGGGCTATGTGCGGCTCGCGCGCGCCTCGGCCATGACCGAACTCAGCCGCGATTACGTCACCGCCTCGCGCGTGGCGGGGGCCGGCCTGGTGCGCCTGATGTTCGTCACCGTGCTGCCCAACTGCATGGCGCCGCTCATCGTGCACGGCACCATGAGTTTTTCTTCGGCCATCCTCGATATTGCGGCGCTGGGTTTTCTGGGGCTGGGGGTGCAGCCGCCCACGCCCGAATGGGGAACCATGCTGGCCAGCGCGCGGGATTACATCGGCAGCGCCTGGTGGATCATCACCATGCCGGGGCTGACGATCCTGCTTTCGGTTCTGGCCATCAATCTCATGGGCGATGGCTTGCGCGATGCGCTGGACCCCAAGCTCAAACGTGTCGCATGAACGAGGATGCAGCCGCATGGCCCTGCTTAAAATAGAAAATCTGTCTGTTGCATTCGGTTCCGGCAAGGGCTGGTTCCACGCGGTAGAAGGCGTGAGCCTGTCGGTGGATCAGGGCGAGGTGCTGGGCGTCGTGGGCGAGTCGGGATCGGGCAAGTCGGTCACGATGATGGCCGTCATGGGACTGCACGACGGGCAGGCGCGCATCACCGCCGACACGCTCAGCTTCAACGGCCAGCCGCTGCTGCAGCTTTCGCCACGGCAGCGCCGCCAGATCATCGGCAAGGACATCGCCATGATCTTCCAGGATCCGATGACTTCGCTCAATCCGAGCTACACGGTGGGCTATCAGATTATGGAGGTGCTCAAAGTCCATCAGGGTCTGCGCGGGGCTGCCCTGCAACGGCGCGCGCTGGAGTTGATGGAACTGGTGGAAATTCCCGCCGCGGCCACGCGCCTGTCGGCCTACCCGCACCAGCTCTCCGGCGGCATGAGCCAGCGCGTCATGATCGCCATGGCGCTGGCCTGCACCCCGAAACTGCTGATTGCCGACGAGCCCACTACCGCGCTGGACGTGACCATTCAGGCGCAGATCATGGATCTGCTGCTGCGCCTGCAAAAAGAGCAGGGCATGGCGCTGGTGCTCATCACGCATGATCTCGCCGTGGTCTCCGAGGTGGCGCAGCGCGTGGCCGTGATGTATGCCGGAGAAATCGTCGAACAGAGCCGCGTGCCGGTCATTTTCGAGCGGCCACAACACCCCTACACCCATGCACTCCTGCAGGCCATTCCGGACTTTGCCGAAGCGGGTAGCCGCCTGGTGTCCTTGCCGGGTATCGTGCCCGGCCAGTACGACCGTCCGGTGGGTTGCCTGCTGGCGCCGCGTTGCCCCATCGCCTTTGATCGCTGCCATGTCGAGCGGCCGGCGTTTACGGGCACGCAGACATGCGGTGTGCGTTGTTTCACCCCCTTGAACCAGGAGGGAGGGGCATGAATACGCCAGACATCGATTCTTCAGGTGCAGCAACGGTCGCTGCCGCTGGTCCTGCATCGGCCTGCGCGCCACCGATTCTGCAGGTGCGCAACCTGACGCGGCATTACGAGGTTTCGCAAGGACCGTTTCGCCCCAGAAGCATGGTGCGCGCGCTCAACGGCGTGAGTTTTGCGCTGCGCCGGGGCAAGACCCTGGCCGTGGTGGGCGAGTCGGGTTGTGGCAAATCGACGCTGGCGCGCCAGCTCACGCTGATCGAGCAGCCTTCGCAGGGACACATCGTTCTCGATGGCATGGACGTTGCCACAGCCAGCAGCGCCGAGCGCCAGGTGCTGCGCCGCAAGGTGCAGATGGTGTTTCAGAACCCGTATGCATCGCTCAATCCGCGCCAGAAAATCATCCGTCAACTGATGGAGCCCCTGGTCATCAACACGCGCCTGTCAGCCGCTGAACGCGAAGCCCGGGCGGCCGAGATGCTGGCCGTCGTGGGATTGCGCCCGGAATATGCCCGCCGCTACCCGCATATGTTCTCGGGGGGCCAGCGCCAGCGCATCGCCATTGCGCGCGCCATGATGCTCAGGCCCGACATCTTGGTGGCGGATGAACCGACCTCGGCGCTCGATGTCTCGATTCAGGCGCAGGTGCTCAACTTGTTCATGGACCTGCAGCAGGAGCTGCAAACCGCCTATGTCTTCATCTCGCACAATCTGGCGGTTGTGCAGCATGTCGCCGACGACGTAATGGTCATGTATCTGGGACGCGCCGTGGAGACCGGGCCCAGGGAAGCCATATTCGTCCAGCCGTTGCATCCCTACACCAGGGCGCTGCTCTCGGCTTCTCCCAGCCTGCACGCCCGCAACCGGCGGGAGGCCATTCGCATCCACGGCGAACCGCCCAATCCGCTGCACCCGCCCAGTGGCTGCGCCTTCCACAAGCGCTGCCCGCACGCCGTCGAACAATGCCGACAGGTGATACCCGAGTTGCGTCCACTGGAAGGGCGCATGGTCGCGTGCCATCGGGCAGAAGAAATCGGGTAAATGTCCAGTCGATGCCATTTGGCGACATGCGCGTCGGTAGACTGGAAGAGTGTTTGTATCAACGGGGGTCGAGTTCCATCAAAAACGTGAACTTTTTCAGGTTTATTTGATTAATTTCGCGGTACAAGCACTTTTTCCCTGCCGGATATTGTCAAGAATGGTGACGCATCGTTTCGGGGATGGTGTATCTTCCCAAGCTTTCTAGGCAAGGGCCCTGTGACTGAGGGGCATGATGGAGAGAGAAACTGCCGTTGTGCTTCTGATTGCTGACAGATATCTTGCAAATATTCGAATTGGGATGCGGTGGGGAAAGCAATTGTGTTCTTGAACAGAAGCCAGCCATGCAAATCAAGGTACTGGGCGCTGCAGGCGGCATAGACGCCGGTGTTCGCACCATGGGTTTCCTGCTCGATGGAGATACCCTCATCGACGCAGGAACAGGGGTGTGGGATCTGCCTTTGGCTGTACAGCAGGGCATCAATCAGGTCTTTCTTACCCATGCGCATTTCGACCACCTGGTAGGCCTGCCATTTTTGGCGGACAGCGTGTCGCGTTACCGGGCCGACCGGGCGCTGGCCCCCGTGAGGGTCTATGCACGCGCCCCTGTGCTGGAGGACTTGCGCAGGTGCATTTTCAATAACCATCTCTGGCCGGATATGACGCGCTTGCCCAGCCTGCTGCATCCGACGCTGGAATTCTTGCCCGTCGAAGTCGGCAACAAGATCGCCTTGCCGGGCGGGCGTCTGGTCGAAGCAATCAGTGCTGTGCATACCGTCCCCTCTGTTGGCTTTGCGGTGCACCACCATGGGGACACCTGGCTGTTTACCGGTGATACGGGCCGCAATCCCTTGCTGTGGCAATACATCAATCAGCTACCGAACCAGGGGCAGCATTTGCGCTGGCTGGTGACGGAGTGCACCTTTGCCAATGATGACCAAGCCTTCGCTGATCTGACGGGACATTACACGGCGCACAGCCTTTCGCAGGATATCAATGAGCACTTGCGACGAGGAGATTTTGAAATCTACCTCGGCCATCTCAAGCCCAGCGACAAGGAAGCCATTCAGCATGGACTGGATGGTTTGCGCAAGGTCGCGCAGGAAAAAAAATGCCAGATCCACCTGCTGCAAAAAGGGCAGGTATTTGACAGCCTGGAAAGCCGAAGCATCAGCCAAGTAGCAGTCATGCAGGCACGGCCGTAATTTGCCCTACGAGTAGTTTCCGGGTAGCGGAAAGGGCCATCGGGTCCGGGAGGCAACCGGGGTGTGCGATATGATGCCAGACCCTGCATGGCGACTTGGCGCGCTCAATGACTGCGGAGACGGACAGGATTTATCTGCTTCCTTTTATGTCCGTACGTTGACAAATGCGTTTCAATTTGTCTTAATATTCACTGCTTCATACAAGTTTGCTTGGGTGGGGTCGTCCTTGCCAGCAAGGGCGTCGTGTGTAATCAGGCCTGCGAGCCTGTGCATAGGGAAGTCGTCTGCATGAGACGTGCGGCAGCGATGCTGTACGCGCAGCCGGCTTTGGTATCGATTATTTCGGAGGCTTTTGATGAAACGAGCAATTCTTTCCAGGACCACGCTGGGCCTGGCAGTGCTGGCCCTGGCTGGACTGACCGCCTGTGACAACAAGGGAACACAGACCGCTGCCAGCGGCGCCAGCGCACCCGCTTCGGCACCTGCTTCAACCCGGGTAGCCGACACCTTGGCCAAAATCAAGAGCAGCGGAGTCGTGAACCTGGGCGTGCGCGATTCGTCGGGGCTGGGCTTCAGCATTGGCGGCGGCAAGTACGTGGGCTTCCACACCGAGATGGCTGAGCGCATCATCGATGACCTGAAAAAGGACTTGAATGCGCCTGACCTCAAGGTCAATTACCAGGTCATTACCTCGCAGAACCGCATCCCGCTGTTGCAGAACGGCACTATCGATTTTGAGTGCGGTTCCACCACCAATAACGCCACGCGCCAGAAAGACGCCGACTTTGCCGTTACCACATATGTGGAAGAAGTACGGATCGCCGTGCGTGCGGATTCCAACATCAACAGCGTGAAGGATCTGGCCAACAAGACAATTGCGACGACTACCGGCACCACATCGGTACAGCACTTGCGCAAGCACGAGCGTGCGGCGGGCCTCAACTTCAAGGAAATCATGGGCAAGGACCATGCCGAAAGCTTCCTGTTGCTGGAAACCGGCAAGGCCGATGCCTTCGTGATGGATGGCTCTATCCTGGCTGCCAACATTGCCCGTTCGCGCAATCCCCAAGGCTTCAAGATCGTGGGTGAAGTGCTGTCGGTCGAGCCCATCGCCTGCATGCTGCCCAAGGGCGACGTCAAGTTCAAGGAAGCGGTGGACAACAGCATCAAGCGCCAGATCAGCGATGGTTCGCTGGAAAAACTGTATGACAAGTGGTTCATGCAACCGATTCCGCCCAACAACACCACGCTGAATCTGCCGTTGTCGGAAAGCACCAAGGCTGCTTGGGCCAATCCGAACAACAAGCCCATGGAAGATTACGCCCAGCAGTAATCTGTATCTTTCATGCGGACAAGGCGCTCCGGGTGACGGAGCGCCTTGCCTTATGCACGGTCTCTTTGCCCGGCATCGATCAACCGGAGAAAGCCCATGAACTGGGACTGGCAGGTTTTCTGCAAAGACATCATCACTTCCGAAGCAGTTCCAGGCTGTTTCGGACGTGGTGAAGATTTCACATATTTCAATTGGATATTCAAGGCTTGGGGCTGGACTGCAGCCGTGTCGGTAGGCGCGCTGCTGCTGGCGCTTGTGGTCGGCTGCGTGATCGGGGTCATGCGTACCCTGCCGCAGGATCGGGCCGCAGGGCGTTTCTGGAATGCCTTTGCTGCCGCATGGGTTGAGCTGTTTCGCAACATTCCGTTGCTGGTGCAGATCTTCGTCTGGTATTTCGTATTGCCCGCCCTGGTGCCTGTGCTGAAGGGCTTGCCAAGCTTCGCGCTGGTGGTGTGCGCCTTGGGGTTTTTCACGTCTGCGCGTATTGCCGAACAGGTGCGCGCCGGCATCCAGTCGCTGCCCCGCGGACAGCGCTACGCGGGCCAGGCCCTGGGCATGCAAACTTGGCAGACCTATCGCTATGTGCTCATGCCCATGGCGTTGCGAATCATCCTGCCGCCACTGACCAGCGAGTCGATGAACCTGGTCAAGAACTCGGCAGCGGCGTTTGCCGTGTCGATTGCCGAATTGACCCAATATGCCATGCAGGTTGCCGAAGAAACATCACGCCCCATCGAGGTATACCTTGCCGTCACGGTGCTGTATATCGTTACGGCATTCGCGATCAACCGCATCCTGGGCTTCATCGAGAAGCGCACCCGCGTGCCTGGCCTGATTGCAGCCAGCAGAACACCTGGAGGCCGGTGATGATTGATCTCGATTTCAGCTACTTTACGTGGCCGTTCATTCAGGCCTATATCCTCAAGGGCCTGTATTTCACCCTGTTCCTGACGGTAATTGCCACGATCGGCGGCATTTTTTTCGGGACCATCTTGGCATTGATGCGCCTTTCGGGCCTTAAGCTGCTGGAGGTGCCGGCGTCGATCTACATCAACGGAATGCGTTCCATACCGCTGGTGATGGTCATTCTGTGGTTCTTCCTGCTGGTGCCGCTGACGTTCTACAAGAATCTGGGGGTGCCGGACAATTTCCGGGCGGAAACCTCCGCCATCATCACTTTTGTGGCTTTCCAGTCGGCCTATTTCGCCGAAATCGTGCGGGCGGGCATCCAGTCCATTCCGCACGGACAGGTCTATGCCGGGTTTGCGCTGGGCATGAACTATGGGCAGAACATGCGGCTGGTGGTGCTGCCCCAGGCTTTCCGCAACATGCTGCCGGTGTTTCTGACGCAGGTGATCATCCTGTTGCAGGATACTTCGCTGGTGTATGCCATCGGAGCCTACGATCTGTTCAAGGGGTTTGACAATTCCGGAAAACTGTTTGGCCGTACCATTGAAAGTTACCTGATTGCCGCCGTGGTGTACTTCGTGATTTGTTACGGGCTATCCTACGTTGTAAAGCACATCAACCGCAAGATTGCCATCATCCGCTGACCAGACGGACCATCGACAAGGAGCAAAAATGATTGAATTGAAAAACGTCAGCAAGTGGTATGGTTCCGTACAGGTTCTCGACGACTGTTCCACCACCATCCAGAAAGGCGAAGTCGTCGTGGTGTGTGGACCTTCCGGCTCCGGCAAGTCCACGCTGATCAAGACCGTCAATGGCCTGGAGCCGATCCAGAAAGGCGAGATCACGGTCAATGGCATCAAGGTCAACGACCCCTCCACCAATTTGCCCAAGCTGCGCAGCCATGTCGGCATGGTGTTCCAGCACTTTGAACTGTTTCCCCATCTGTCCGTGACCGAAAACCTGACCCTGGCGCAGATCAAGGTCCTCAAGCGGAACCAGGACGAAGCCAAGGAACGCGGCCTGAAAATGCTCGATCGCGTGGGCCTGATGGCGCACAAGGACAAATTTCCCGGCCAGCTTTCGGGGGGGCAGCAGCAGCGCGTCGCCATCGCTCGCGCCTTGAGCATGGATCCGATCGTCATGCTGTTTGACGAACCCACCTCTGCGCTGGATCCCGAGATGGTCGGCGAGGTGCTCGACGTGATGGTGCAATTGGCCAAGGAAGGCATGACCATGATGGTGGTCACCCATGAAATGGGATTCGCACGCAAGGTCAGCCACCGGGTGATCTTCATGGACGTGGGCGGCAAGATCCTCGAAGATTGCAGCAAGGACGAGTTCTTCGGCAACCCCGACGGACGCCAGCCGCGCACCAAGGACTTCCTCAACAAGATCCTGAATCACTGATTCGGGCAACGGGCCAGCATGCGCTGCGCAGTGTGCCCGCAGCGTCTTCAGCGCTTCAACAATTTCCCCAGATATTGCCCGGTGTAGCTGCCGGGCGTCTGCGCTACTTGCTCGGGCGTTCCCTGGGCTACCACGTCGCCGCCGGATGCACCGCCTTCGGGCCCCAGGTCGATGATCCAGTCGGCAGTCTTGATCACGTCGAGATTGTGCTCGATGATGACGATGGTGTTGCCCGCGTCGCGCAACTGATGCAGCACTTTGAGCA
Source organism: Allobrachymonas sp. (assembly GCA_039808005.1). Lineage (GTDB taxonomy): Bacteria > Pseudomonadota > Gammaproteobacteria > Burkholderiales > Burkholderiaceae_C > Brachymonas. The sequence continues at coordinate 35,694 of JBDHSG010000002.1, forward strand.
GCAGCTTGATATCGGCGAAATGCAGGCCGGTGGTGGGCTCGTCGAGAATGTAGAGCGTGCGGCCGGTATCGCGACGTGACAGTTCATGCGCGAGCTTGACGCGTTGGGCCTCACCGCCAGAGAGCGTGGTGGCACTCTGGCCGAGCTGGATGTAGCTCAGGCCTACGTCCAGCAGGGTCTGCAGCTTGCGTGCGATGGCCGGTTGCGCTCCCATGAAAGCGTAGGCATCTTCCACCGTCATGGCAAGAATGTCGGCGATGTTCTTGCCCCTGTACTGCACCTCTAGTGTTTCGCGGTTGTAGCGCTGGCCGTGGCATACGTCGCAGGGTACGTACACGTCGGGCAGAAAGTGCATTTCCACGCGCATCACGCCATCGCCCTGACAGGCTTCGCAGCGGCCGCCGGCCACGTTGAAGCTGAAGCGGCCCGGGCCGTAGCCGCGCTCCTTGGCAGCGGGCATTTCGGCCATCAGCTCGCGGATATGGGTGAACAGGCCAGTGTAGGTGGCCGGGTTGCTGCGCGGAGTGCGGCCGATGGGACTCTGGTCGACATTGATCACCTTGTCGAATTGCTCCAGGCCCTCGATGGCTTCGTGCGGCGCCGGTTCGGTATGGGCGCGGTGAATGGCCTGCGCGGCGGCGGCATACAGAGTATCGTTCACCAGTGTGGATTTGCCGGAACCCGACACGCCGGTGACGCAGGTCATCAGGCCCACAGGAATGTCCACGGTGATCGACTGGAGGTTATTGCCGCGCGCACCCACCACCGTGATTTTTTGCAGGCCGGAGTGGTCATCGGGGCGCGGCGTGGCCGGCTTGGTCGCTTGCTCGAACACGTTCTTTCGTGAGGAGGCGGGAGTAGCGGATTTTTTCTGCGCCGGCAGCCAGGCCGTGCGCTTCGCGGGCACGGCAATCGACTGTTTGCCGCTCACGTATTGCCCGGTGAGCGATTGCGTAGACTGCAGCAGATCCTGCAGTGAGCCTTGTGTCATGACCCTGCCGCCATGCACGCCGGCGCCGGGCCCCATGTCCACCAGGAAGTCGGCGGCATGGATCATGTCTTCATCGTGCTCCACCACCAGAACGCTGTTGCCTAGGTCGCGCAGGTGCTTGAGCGTGCCGATCAGGCGCGCATTGTCGCGCTGATGCAGGCCGATGCTGGGCTCGTCGAGCACATACATCACGCCGGTAAGGCCGCTGCCGATCTGCGAAGCCAACCGGATGCGTTGCGCCTCGCCGCCGGAGAGCGTGTCGGCGCTGCGTTCCAGGCTCAGGTAGTTGAGGCCCACGTCGTTGAGGAACTTGAGCCGGCTGGCGATTTCACGCACCACCTTCGCGGCAATTTCGGCCTTGGCACCTTGCAGGCGCAACGTTTCAAAATACTGTTGGGCCTCGCCAAGGGTGGTGCGGCTGATCGCGTAAATGGCGCGTTTCTGATCGCCTTCACCCACGAAGACATGGCGGGCCTCGCGCTTGAGGCGCGTGCCATGGCAGACGGTGCAGGGCTGGGTGTGGCGGTAGCGGGCCAGCTCTTCGCGCACGGTCTGGGATTCGGTGTCGCGCCAGCGCCGCATCATGTTGGGCAACACGCCTTCAAACGGATGTTTTTTCCGGATGGTCTTGCCGGCGAAGTTTCCACTTTCCATAGTGTAGGAAAAGGCGATTTCCTCTGTGCCCGAACCGTGCAGGATCACGTTGCGCACGTTTTCCGGTAGATTCTCGAACGGGGTATCGATACGGAAGCGATAGTGCTTGGCCAGGCTTTCGATGAGCGAAAAATAATAGCTGTTGCGTTTGTCCCAGCCCTTGATGGCGCCACTGGCCATGCTCAACGAGGGAAAGGCCACCACGCGCTGCGGATCAAAGGTCTCCATGCTGCCAATGCCTTCACATTGCGGGCAGGCTCCCTGGGGCGCATTGAACGAAAACAGGCGCGGCTCCAGTTCCGCGATGCTGTAGCTGCATGCCGGACAGGCATAGCGCGCATTGAACAGGTGTTCTTTGCCGCTGTCCATCTCCAATGCGATCACCCGGCCTTCCGCCAGCCGCAACGCCGCTTCCAGGCTTTCGGCCAGGCGCTGGCGCAGGGCGGCGGGCGGATGGCCTGCGGAACTGTCCGGGTCGTCGCTGGAGGGCAGGGCGTTCTCGGCGGGGCTGTGCCGGATCTTGAGCCGATCAATCACCACGTCGATGTCGTGCTTGTCGTTTTTTGCCAGCGGTGCAATGTTCTCGCCATCCACCACCTGCCCGTCTATGCGAAAGCGCACATAGCCCAGCGCCTGCATCTGCTCCAGTACATCGGCAAACTCGCCTTTCTTGTCGCGGGCGATGGGCCCCAGCAGCATCACGCGCGTGCCTTCCGGCAACGCCAGCAGGGCATCGACCATCTGGCTGACCGTCTGTGCCTGCAGCGGCAGATCATGATCGGGGCAGTGCGGTGTGCCGGCGCGGGCGAACAGCAGGCGCAGGTAATCGTAGATTTCTGTCACCGTGCCCACGGTGGAGCGCGGATTGTGACTGGTGGATTTCTGCTCGATGCTGATGGCCGGTGAAAGACCTTCGATGAGGTCCACATCCGGCTTGTCCATGATTTGCAGGAACTGGCGCGCGTAGGTGGACAGGCTCTCCACATAACGGCGCTGGCCCTCCGCATACAGCGTGTCAAACGCCAGACTGGATTTGCCCGAACCGGAAAGGCCTGTGATGACCACAAGCTGGTTGCGCGGAATGTCCAGATCGATGTTCTTGAGGTTGTGCGTGCGCGCGCCACGGATGCTGATGTGGCTATGGGCCGAAGGCGCAATGGGCTGGGCGACGGTTTTCTTCACAGAAGCCTTTCTGAATAACCCTTCATCATAGGTCAAGAGCCTGTCCGCGGTCCACCCGTGTCGTGCACCCGGCTCAAAGAGCGAGCCTTTCGTCGCGAGAAACAGTAGTCATGGCGGGACCGCAAATACCGGCCCGCACGGATTAGAATCGCGCGAATTTGGGCGGATGCGCGCCTGCCGAAGGGGCAGCGTGCCCCCTGTTCCTTCCCTCGCACACAAGGCTCCCCATCATGGCCAACGCCACAACGCAACGCGACGGTTTTTCTTCCGGTTTTGGGGTGTTGGCTGCCACGCTCGGCTCGGCCGTTGGCCTGGGCAACATCTGGCGCTTTCCGTATGAGACCGGCAGCAGCGGCGGCGCGGGTTTTCTGCTGGTCTATATTCTTGCCACGCTGCTGGTGGGCCTACCGGTGATGATCGCCGAGATCAGCCTGGGCCGCACGGCGCAGACCGACCCGCTGGGCGTCTATCTCAGGCTGGCGCCGCGCTCGCCATGGTGGATCATCGGTGCCATGGGCCTGGCTTCGGTGGGGCTGATCATCGCTTTCTATTCCGGTGTGGTCGGCTGGGTGTTTGCCTACATTGCCAAAAGCCTGGGCAGCAGCCTGCTCACGCAGGACAGGCAGGCGCTCGAAGGCGCCTTCACCGGCCTGATCACCGATCCCGCGGCAGCACTGGCCTGGCAATGGGCGGTCTTGCTGCTGATGGGAGTCATCCTGTCGTTCGGCGTGAGCAAGGGCATCGAAGCCGTGACCAAAAAGCTCATGCCCATTCTGTTTCTGCTGCTGTGCGTGATTGCGGCCACATCCCTGAGCATGCCCGCGGCGATGGAAGGAGTGAAATTCCTGTTTGTGCCCGACTTTGGCAAGATCGATGGCGCCGTCATCCTGAAAGCGCTCGGCCTGGCCTTTTTCAAGCTTTCGCTGGGCGTGGGCTCCATGACGATCTATGGCAGTTATTTCCGCAAGGAACAAAACATTCCCAAAACCGCGCTGACCGTCATGCTGGCAGATCTGGCGGTGTCCCTGCTGGCGGGCCTGGCCATTTTCCCGGCCGTTTTTTCGCTGGGCTTCAATCCCGCGGGCGGACCGGCCTTGCTCTTCAACACCATCCCGGCGGTGTTCGCACAAATGCCGATGGGCCATGCCTTGATGGTGCTGTTCTTCATTCTCACCGCCTTTGCCGCTATCGGAGCCCTGCTGTCGCTGATCGAAGTGCCCATCGCCGTCTTGCACGAGCGCCTGGGCTGGAGCCGCCCGCTCGCTACCTGGGCAGCCATTGCCTGCATGGTCGCCCTTGGTGCTTTGTGCGCCCTGTCGTTCAGTACGCTTGGCGGCGTTACGCTGATCGGCAAGAACAATATTTTTGACAGCTTCGATTTCGCCAGCAGCAAGATTCTGATGCCGCTGGCGGGCCTGCTCACCAGCCTGTTTGTCAGTCTGCATTGGGGCAAGAAAGCGTTTGTGCAGGCCAATAGCAACCATGGGACCCTGGGCAACGAACGGTTGCTGGGCGCCGTGTTCTGGGTGCTGGCGACGGTGTCTCCCATTCTGATTGGCGTCATCATGTATTTTGGCCTGACGACATGAGACCGTTGTCACGCAGACCAAGGGTTTGCGTGAACAGGCAAATGCGGCATCGGTTAGCATAATCGTCATATCAAGGCGGCCCCTTCCGGCAGGAGCGGGCACGTCCATCCAGCCTGCATCGATCTTCTGGAAATCCGCCCAATCATGAATGCCACCAATACTTCCCGTACGTCCCGCAACAAGGCCCAGCCTGCATCCGGCGCCGAAACGGCAGCCACCGAAGATGCGGGCATGCGCGTACTCAAGAAATATCCCAACCGGCGCCTGTACGATACGGCAGGCTCCAGCTACATCACCTTGGCCGAAGTCAAGGAACTGGTAATGCAAGGCACGCCTTTCGTCGTGCGCGATGCCAAAACCGGAGAGAACCTCACGCGCAGCATTCTTCTGCAGATCATCCTGGAAGAAGAGGCGGGAGGCAGTCCGATCTTCAGCGAGGCGGTGCTGTCCAACATCATCCGTTTCTACGGCCATGCCATGCAGGGTTTTTTCGGTGCCAATCTGGAAAACAGCATTCAGGCATTTACCGACATGCAGAAGAAGATGATGGAGCGCGCGCCGGCGTTCGGCATGGAAAACTGGCAGAAAATGATGCAGGACATGACGCACAGCTATACCGCCCAGTCGGGCCAGCTTCTGCAGCAGATGCAGGAGCAGGCGCAGCATCAATACCAGGCCGGCATGCAGCAATGGCTGACGGCTTTTCAGCCGAAGCGGTGACGCGCGCCGTCCTGCTGCAATTCGTCGTGCCATTTGGGGCGGACGTGGCCGTAAGCGGCATGGGCGCCTGCCGCAAGCTGCGACAATAGTGCCATGAATGCAGTTGCCATTGCGCCGAAGGCGCCCGTACCCACCATCGGTTTCGTCAGCCTGGGCTGCCCCAAGGCGCTGACCGATTCCGAACTGATCCTCACGCAACTGGCTGCGGAGGGCTACCAAACCAGCAAAACCTTTGCCGGGGCGGATCTGGTGATCGTCAACACCTGCGGATTCATCGATGACGCCGTGAAGGAAAGCCTTGGCACCATCGGCGAGGCGCTGGCCGAGAACGGCAAGGTGATCGTGACCGGCTGCCTGGGCGCGCGCACCGGACATGATGGCGGCAATCTGGTGCAGGAAATCCATCCGAGCGTTTTGGCGGTGACTGGGCCACATGCCACGCAGGAGGTGATGGATGCAGTGCACCACCACCTGCCCAAGCCACATGATCCGTTCCTGGATCTGGTGCCGACAACCGGCGTCAAGCTCACCCCCAAGCACTACGCCTATCTCAAGATCAGCGAAGGTTGCAACCACCGTTGCACCTTCTGCATCATTCCCAGCCTGCGCGGCGATCTGGTCAGCCGCCCCGTGGGCGACGTGCTGCGGGAAGCGCATGCGCTGTTCGAGGCCGGCGTCAAGGAGCTGCTGGTGGTCAGCCAGGATACTTCGGCCTACGGTGTGGACGTGCAATACCGCACTGGCTTCTGGGATGGCCAGCCGCTCAAGACCCGCACGCTGGAACTGGTGCAGGCGCTGGGCCGGCTGGCGCAGCGGCATGGCGCCTGGGTGCGACTGCATTATGTGTACCCGTATCCGTCGGTCGATGCCATTCTGCCGCTCATGGCCGATGGGTTGGTGCTGCCGTATCTGGATGTGCCGTTCCAGCACAGCCATCCCGACGTGCTCAAGCGCATGAAGCGACCGGCCAGCGGCGAGCGCAACCTGGAGCGCCTGCAGCAATGGCGCACACTGTGCCCGCAATTGGTGGTGCGCAGCACCTTCATTGCCGGGTTTCCGGGCGAGACCGAAGCCGAATTCCAGCATCTGCTCGATTTCATGCGCGAGGCACAGATTGATCGCGCCGGTTGCTTCGCCTATTCGCCCGTTGAAGGTGCAACGGCCAACGACCTGCCCGGCGCGCTACCGGAAGACGTGCGCGAGGAACGCCGTGCGCATTTCATGGCCGTGGCCGAGCAAGTGTCTACGGCCAAACTCCAGCGCCGCGTGGGCAGCACCATGCAGATTCTCGTGGACAGCGCGCCCGGTATGGGGAAAAAGGGCGGGGTGGGCCGCAGCTACGCCGATGCGCCGGAAATTGATGGCATCGTCCGGCTGCTGCCGCCAGAAAAAATCAGCAAGACCTTGAAGACCGGAACCTTCACGCAGGCACGCATCGTTGCCGCCGAGGGACATGATCTGGTGGCGCTGCCTGTATAGCGGAACTGGCGAAACGCCTGCCCTGCATGCGCGGGTAGGTTTTCTTCGCTTGCAGGCAAGCATGCATCCCCTTGTTCTGTTCCCCCACGTTGACAGCAGCGTGGTGTGCCTGTCCGTTGTGGTGCGTGCCGCGCGGGGCTGCTTTGCCCGAGATGTGGATGTTGTGTTCGCTTCCCGAAGCTACCACCGCTTGCCCGGCCCCTGCCGTCCAGGCGAACCGGCGCCTGTGATCACCGGTAGACCAGTACCGGGATTTTCGAGTGCGAAAGCACCTTGTTTGTTTCGCTTCCGATGAGCAGGCCGCTCAATCCGGATCGGCCGTGCGAAGCCATGAAAATCAGGTCACAGCCCTCGCGCTCGGCTGTTTCGATGATGGCCTTGTAGGGGGTGCTGCTGGTGACGGCAACCATGTTGCATGCCACGTTGGCGGCCTCACAGGCCAGGTGCGCATCCTCCAGGCATTCGTGGGCGTGGCGATCGGCTTTTTCGTCGAATTTTTCCGGTGAGAGCAAATCGTTGAGAAGTCCGTCACCAATATTGCCCAATTGATAGTCCGGCTTGGCATAAAAGGCCGTGATGCGCGCCCCGGCCTCTTTGGCAAATGCAACGGCGTGCGAGATGGCCTGTTGCGAAAGTTCGGAACCGTCGGTGGGAACCAGAATATGCTTGAACATGGCAAAGTCTCCCGATAAGCGCGACTGTGCCATCCGCACACGGGCAAGACTGTCGGCACCCCCGCTGGTGCGCAAATCATGACACCAATTGTCGTCGTTTGCAATCTGTTGTTACGATTGCGCGCGATCACACAAGGAAAACTTGCGCATTCCATCCATGTATGCATGCTGCAAATCGAGGCAAACCGCTTGCCCTTGATGGTGTTGTGGGAGAAAGGTTTGGCTGATATGGGATCTTTCGGGGGGGCCATGTAAGGAACGAAGAGACACCATGTCCAAGACGTGAATGTTCTGTCAGAAAAGAGACGACGCGTCAGGCAATCGGTGTATGCATGGAAGAGTTGTATGGAAACGATCACAACTTTCGGATGCATATATTCATGAATTGCCCGCTTAATTCATGGTGCAATTCACGTGTCCCGCTCTGGGTCGGGTTTCAGGAGGATTTTTCGATGCGTAAACTTGCCGTACTTACCGTTTTTGCCGTTTCCATGAGCGGCGCATATGCCTTGAATGCGCAGCAACAGCTCATGGGTACCTGCAATGCGCAGGCCAAGGCCAGCAACAAGACCGGCGATGGACGCAAGGCGTTCATGAAGAGCTGCCTTGCCGATGGCCGCAAGGCGCAGCAGGAAAAAATGAAGGTCTGCAACGTTGAAGCCCAGGACAAGAAGGGTGACGAGCGCAAGGCGTTCATGCAGACCTGCCTGAGCAAGAAGTGATCGCCACCGGTCCTGCATCCCGCGCGGGGCGGGGCAGGCGGGAATCGGCTCACCCGCACATGCGGTGGCGTGTGGTCAGCATTCCACCTGGCGGACGGTCACGGCCAGCCCGCCCAGCGACGTTTCCTTGTAGCGGCTTTGCATGTCGCGACCAGTGGCGCGCATGGTTTCTATGACCTGATCCAGTGTGACCAGGTGCATGCCGTTGCCCAGCATGGCGATGGAGCAGGCGTTGATGGCCTTGATCGCGCCCATGGCATTGCGTTCGATGCAGGGTACCTGCACCAGGCCTCCTATGGGATCGCAGGTCATTCCCAGATGGTGCTCCAGGGCAATTTCAGCCGCATTCTCAACTTCTGCGTTGCTGGCGCCGAGCGCTGCGGCAAGGCCGGCAGCCGCCATGGCTGCTGCTGATCCGACTTCGCCTTGGCAGCCGACTTCCGCGCCCGAAATGGAGGCATTGCGCTTGCACAGCGAGCCGACGGCGGTTGCCGCGAGAAAAAAGCGCTTGATGCCATCACCGTCGCCGCTGCGGCAGTCGCGGTAATAGCGCAGCACGGCAGGAATGATGCCTGCTGCGCCATTGGTGGGCGCCGTGACCACGCGGCCGCCGGCAGCGTTTTCCTCGTTGACTGCAATCGCCCATGCGCTGACCCAGCTCATGGCGCCTTCGCTGGCATGCGCGGGCGTGTTGCGCAGCCGTTCGGCCATGCCGGCGGCGCGGCGTGAGACGCGCAGGAATCCGGGCAGCACGCCGGTAGTGGTCAGGCCCCGGTCGATGCAGTCTGCCATCACCGTGTCGATCTGTTGAATGAAGTCGCAGGTGGCTTGCGCTCCGTTCAGCGCGCATTCGTTTTCATAGAGCAGATCGGTCAGGGGGCGGTTCTGTTCACGGGCCAGCTCCAGCAGTTCGGACATGGTGGTGAACGGAAAGGGTACCGTCACTTCCGTGCCGCGGCTGCTTCCGACAAAGTGCTCATCGGCATCCACCACGAAACCGCCGCCCACTGAATACAGTTCGCGGCTGTCAAGGAGTTCTTCGGCTGCATTCCAGGCCCGGAAACGCATGCCGTTGGTGTGCACAGGCAATTCGTCGGTACGGTTGAACAGCAGGTCACGGGCGATGTCGAATGACACTTCGTGCCGGCCGAGCAGGACTAGGCGACCTTCGCGCCGGATGGCTTCCACGCGTTGTGCAATGCTGTTGGTGTCGACGCTGTCGGGGACTTCTCCGCACAAACCCATGAGGATGGCCAGGTCGGTGCCGTGGCCGTGGCCTGTATGCGCCAGCGAGCCGAACAGTTCCACCTCAACGCGCTGGACTTCCTCCAGTGCCCCTTGCGGCAGGCCCAGCACGAAACGCCGCGCAGCGCGCATCGGGCCTACCGTGTGCGAACTGCTCGGGCCGATACCAATCTTGAACATGTCCTGCAAACCGATATACATTTGTCTTCCGTTATCTGCAAAAACGGCCCGCCCAGGCGGCTTGCCAGCCTATATGGTACGTGTATCGCGGAAACGATGGCGCTTATCCCTGGAAACGTGAGGAATGTGACAAATGAAGCAAATGGCGCTGGTCTGGTTCCCTGAGCGGACGGTGTTTATGGCATGATTTTTGGCACCACTGCCGTTTGGCGGGATATTTTCTTGAAAGGAAGATGGCATGAACGGTTCTTTCCTCGATGACCTGATGTCGCAGCTGCAGGGCGCGCCTGCAGACCGGATTGCGCAGCAGCTGGGTGCCGATCCAAATGCCATCGAACAGGCGATGGGTGCGGCCTTGCCCATGATCGTGGGGGCCTTGGGCCGTAATGCCCAGTCTCCGGAAGGTGCAGGCAGTTTGTTTGACGCCTTGCTGCGCGACCACGGCGGTGGCGATGCCATGGATCTGGGCAGCCTGCTGGGCGGTTTGATGGGTGGTGCACCCGCCAGTGCTTCTGGCGGCGGCGGGGATCTCGGCGGATTGCTGGCGAGCATGCTGGGCAATGGTTCGCCTGTCAGCCGGCAGTTCGATGCGGGCGGGGTCCTTGGCCATATTTTTGGCGATGCCCAGCCGCGTGTCGAGTCCGGCCTTGGCCAGGCCACTGGCTTGGACAGCGGCAGAGCCGGGCAATTGCTGAAGATCCTTGCGCCGATCGTCATGTCGTATCTGGCAAAGCGTGTGCAGACCAACGGGATGGATGCCGCCGCATTGGGCCAGACCCTGGGCGCGGAGCGCAGCCATATCCAGAACCAGGGCGGCCTGGGCGGAACGCTGATGAATGCCATGCTGGATCAGGATGGCGACGGCGACGTGGATCTCTCCGACATGCTGAAGATGGGCGCCGGCCTGCTGGGTGGGCGGCGCTGAGCGCCAAAGTGCTGCAGCCGGGCTTATCTGGCGCGTGTGCCTGCCACGGCCGCGCCCACGATGAGCACGGTTGCCAATGCCAGTGTGGCGGTCAATGGCTGGCCGCGCGACCGCAGCAGCAAGGCCGTCGACAGCAGAGGCGTGATGAACGCCAGCAGGCCGATGGTGCGCGCGTCTGCGCGCTTGAGCGCGGCGTCCCACAGGAAAAAGGCCCCTCCCAAGGGGCCGAGCCCCAGTATGCCGATCAACCCCCAATCCTGCGGGGATAACGCAGGCGTAGTCTCAAAAGCCATGTGGCAGAGCAGGGCCAGGACACTAGAAACCAGGCAGAACGTACCGATGGCGGACGTCTTGAACGCAGGAACGCGCTGCGTCAGCAATGAATAGCTTGCCCAGGTGAATGCAGCCCCGATGGCGAGCGCATAACCCCACCCTGCCGTGGAGCGGTCCGTTGGCGCTTGCAAGGGCGCGCCGCTTGCCGTTCCATCCAGCAGGGCCAGGGCTGCGCCTGCAAATCCGGCCAGTGCCGCAACCACATGCAGCCAGCGCCATTGCACGTTGCGCAGCCATACCGGTGCCAGCAGAACCATCCCCAGCGGCCATAGGTAATTCAGCAGGTTGGCCTGCACGGGCGGAGCCAGGCGCAAGGCCGAAAACAGCAGGAAGTGGTAGCCAAACAGCCCACCAACTCCCAACAGCAGGGTCGGCAGGGGAACCTTCCATTCCGTCCAGTTGCCACGCGACAACGGCACCGCGACCAGGCTGCCAGCCAGCAGCCCCAACCCGGTCAGCAGAAAGGGCGGTACGTGTTGCAAACGCACACTCAGTGTTGCGAGGCTGCCCCATAAAACAATGGCCAGCAGGGCAAAGAACAGACCTTGGGCAGACGTGTGGCGCATGTCGGAACTGGACGTTGGGAGCGGAAATGAGACGTTTCGAAACGCGATGCGGCGTTTATAGGGATGTCGGCGCAAACGGAAAGGTAGCTGTCAGTTTGATCCGGCATTGTGTCCAGATGATTGTGCCCTTGGAACACAATCATTCTTTCCTGTGGGCGTTATTTCCGGACACCGGCCACGATATCGCTTACTATAATCAAGCTTTCAATTGCATGCATGGCAGGACTGTGTCTGATAATTAACCATCCGGTATTATATTTTTCCCTTTTAAATCGGATTGCGTCTGCTTTTATCAGTTGCCGTATCGAATAGGCTATACTTTTGTTGCAGCGCACAATTCCATGAATCTTGCCGAATATCTTCCTGTACTGTTGTTCATCCTCATCGGGGTGCTGGTGGGGGTTGTGCCGTTGGTATTGGGTTATTTTCTGGGGCCGCAGCGGCCTGATCCAGAAAAAAACTCGGCTTACGAGTGTGGTTTCCCGGCGTTTGACGATGCACGTATGCAATTCGACGTGCGATATTACTTGGTCGCGATTTTGTTCATTCTGTTTGATTTGGAAGTGGCTTTTCTGGTTCCGTGGGCCGTGGTGCTCAAGGAGATGGGATCCGTGGCCTTCTGGTCGGGTATGATTTTTCTGCTTATCCTGCTGGTGGGCTTCATCTATGAATGGAAGAAAGGCGCGCTCGACTGGGAATAACCACCGCAACCGTGCGCGGCGGGGTCATCAGGGGGCTGGGGCAGGATAAGAGATGTCAATTGAAGGCGTGTTCAAACAGGGGTTCATCACCACGAGCTACGATGCCGTAGCCAACTGGGCCAATTCAGGCTCGGTCTGGCCGATGACCTTTGGCCTGGCCTGTTGTGCGGTCGAGATGATGCATGCAGCCGGCTCGCGCTACGACATTGCCCGTTTTGGTTCCGAGGTATTCCGGGCCAGTCCGCGCCAGTCGGATCTGATGATCGTGGCAGGTACTTTATGCAACAAGATGGCTCCGGCACTGCGCAAAGTCTACGACCAGATGGCCGAGCCGCGGTACGTCATTTCGATGGGGTCGTGCGCCAATGGCGGGGGCTACTACCATTACAGTTATTCGGTCGTGCGTGGCTGTGACCGCATCGTGCCCGTGGACGTGTATGTGCCGGGCTGTCCGCCCACTGCAGAAGCGTTGCTGTACGGCCTGATGCAGCTGCAGCAAAAAATCCGCCGTACAACGACGATTGCGCGCGTGTAAGCCCGTGAGAATGACAGGATGACCGCTTACACCATTGTTGATCCGCGCGCGCTGCAGGCCAGTATCCAAGAGGTACTGGGAGCGCGCGTGCGCCGCATGCATCTGGCGCATGATGAGGTCACCGTCGAGGTGGCTGCAGCCGATTATCTGGATGCGGCCGCTGCGCTGCGGGATGCGCCGCAGTGCCAGTTCAACCAGTTGATCGATCTGTGCGCAGTCGACTATTCCCAGTACAAGGACATGCCGTGGGAAGGGTTGCGTTTTTGCGTGGTGCTGCACCTGTTGTCCACCACGCTCAACCAGCGCCTGCGCCTGAAGGTGTTTGCCACCGATGATGAGCAGCCGCGCCTGGCCTCGGTGAATGGAATCTGGAGTGCCGCCAACTGGTTCGAACGGGAGGCGTTCGACCTGTTTGGGGTGGTGTTCGAAGGGCATCCCGATCTGCGCCGCATCCTCACCGATTACGGCTTTGTCGGCTATCCGTTCCGCAAGGATTTTCCCCTTTCCGGCCACGTGGAAATGCATTACGACGCCGAGCAGCGGCGCGTGGTCTACCGGCCGGTGAGTATCGAGCCGCGTGAAATCACGCCGCGCATCGTGCGCGAACCCGGTTATGGGGGATTGGGCTGAAGCCCCTGAGTGTGCCGCCATGCCAGAAATCCGCAATTACACGATCAATTTCGGCCCTCAGCACCCTGCGGCGCATGGTGTGCTGCGCCTCATTCTCGAGCTGGACGGCGAAGTCGTGCAGCATGCCGATCCCCATGTGGGACTGTTGCACCGCGCCACCGAGAAACTGGCTGAATACAAGACCTACATCCAGACGCTGCCGTACATGGACCGGCTGGATTATGTGTCGATGATGTGCAACGAGCACGCCTATTGCCTGGCGGTCGAAAAACTGCTGGGCGTGGACGTGCCGGTGCGCGCCCAATATATCCGCGTGCTTTTTTCCGAGATCACGCGCATTCTCAACCACCTGATGTGGCTGGGTTCGCATGGCAACGATCTGGGCAGCAGCACGATCCTGATCTACACCTTCCGCGAGCGCGAAAAGCTCATGGACATGTACGAGGCGGTGTCGGGCGCGCGCATGCATGCGTCCTATTTCCGTCCCGGCGGCGTCTATCGCGACCTGCCCGATCACATGCCGCAGTTCGTGCCCAGCAAGCTGCGCACGCCGGCGCAGACCGCGGCACTCAATGCCGAGCGGCAAGGATCGCTGCTCGATTTCATCGAGGCGTTCACGCAGGAGTTTCCACAGCGCGTGGATGAATACGAGACCCTGCTGACCGACAACCGCATCTGGAAGCAGCGCACCGTGGGCATTGCCGTGGTCAGCCCGGAGCGCGCGCTCAACCTGGGCTTCACCGGCCCCATGCTGCGCGGCAGCGGCGTGGCCTGGGACCTGCGCAAGCAGCAGCCCTACGATGTCTACGACCAGATGGACTTCGACATTCCGGTGGGCGTTACCGGCGACACCTACGATCGTTACCTTGTGCGCGTGCAGGAAATGCGCGAGGCCAACCGCATCATGAAGCAGTGCGTGGACTGGCTGCGTGCCAATCCTGGCCCGGTCATCACCAGCAACTACAAGGTGGCGCCGCCGTCGCGCGAAGCCATGAAGTCGGGAATGGAAGAGCTGATCCACCACTTCAAGCTTTTCAGCGAGGGCATGCATGTGCCGGAGGGCGAAGCCTATGCAGCGGTGGAGCACCCCAAGGGCGAGTTCGGCATCTACCTGGTGAGCGATGGCGCCAACAAGCCCTATCGCATGAAGATCCGTCCACCGGGGTTCGTGCACCTGGCCGCCATGGACGAGCTGACCCGTGGCCACATGCTGGCCGATGCAGTGGCCGTGCTGGGGACGCTTGACATCGTATTCGGAGAGGTGGATCGATGATTTTTTCCGACGCGACCCGTGCACGGTTTGAGCGCGAAGTGGCCAAATACCCGCCGGAGCGCCGTCAGTCGGCGGTCCTGGCGTGCCTGGCCATCGTCCAGCAGGAGCAGGGCCACATTACGGCAGAGAGCGAACAGGTCGTTGCCGATTACCTGGGGATGCCACACATTGCCGTTCGGGAGGTTTCCACTTTCTACAGCATGTTCAACCTCCAGCCCGTGGGCAAGTACAAGATCACGCTGTGCACCAATCTGTCGTGCCAGCTGCAGGGAGCGGGACAGGCCCTGAAGGCGCTTGAAGAAAAACTGGGCATCCAGCTGGGTGAAACCACGGACGACGGTCTTTTCACGCTGCAGCAGTGTGAGTGCATGGGCGCATGTGCCGATGCGCCGGTGCTGCTGGTCAACGACCGCACCATGTGCAGCCACATGTCGGATCAGCGTCTGGTCGATCTGGTCGATGGTCTGAGAGCGGCGGATGGAGGTCAGCCATGAGCGGTGTGGCCGAAGTGCTCGCACGGTTTGCCACGGATGGCGGTCAGAGCTGTCTGCATGACCGCCACATCGCGCCCCAGATCTATGCGGGGCTCGACGGCCGCAACTGGGGGCTGGCCGATTACGAAAAGCGCAATGGCTATGCCGCCTTGCGCAAGGTGCTGGGCGCCGATGGCGCGGCTGGCATGACGCAGGAGGCCGTCATTGCCGAGCTCAAGCAATCGGCCCTGCGCGGGCGCGGCGGCGCGGGGTTTCCGACCGGGCTCAAATGGAGCTTCATGCCGCGGCAGTTCCCCGGCGAGCGATACTTGATCTGCAATTCCGACGAGGGCGAGCCCGGCACCTTCAAGGATCGCGACATCCTGTGCTACAACCCGCACGTGGTCATCGAGGGCATGCTGATCGCGGCGTACGTCACCGGCGCCAGCGCGGGCTACAACTACATACACGGCGAAATCTTCCAGGTCTACGAGCGCTTCCAGGAAGCGATTGAGCAGGCGCGTGCAGCCGGGTATCTCGGCAGCAATATCCTGGGCAGCAGCTTCAGCTTCGATCTGCATGCGCATCACGGTTTTGGCGGATATATCTGCGGCGAGGAAACCGCCTTGCTCGAGTCCATGGAAGGCAAGAAGGGCCTGCCGCGGTTCAAGCCGCCGTTTCCGGCCAGTTACGGCCTCTATGGAAAGCCCAGCAACATCAACAACACCGAGACCTATGCCGCGGTTCCCTGGATCATCCGCCACGGCGGACAGGCCTATCTGGAGACGGGCAAGCCGAACAATGGCGGCACCAAGATCTTTTCGGTCTCTGGCGATGTGGTTCGGCCCGGCAACTACGAGGTGCCCATGGGCACGCCGTTTGCCAGGCTTCTGGAACTGGCGGGGGGCGTGCGCGAAGGGCGCCGGCTCAAGGCCGTGATCCCAGGCGGCGTCTCCTCGCCGGTGGTACCGGCGGCCATGATGATGGAATGCACGCTCGACTACGATTCGATCGGCAAGACTGGTTCCATGCTGGGATCGGGTGCCGTCATCGTCATCGACGACAGCCGGTGCATGGTGCAGGTGCTGCGCCGCGTGAGCTATTTCTTCATGCATGAGTCGTGTGGCCAATGCACACCCTGCCGCGAAGGTGCTGGCTGGCTGTGGCGCGTGCTCGACCGCATCGAGCGCGGCCAAGGCAAGATGTCGGATCTGGATCTGCTGGATTCTGTGGCGGGCAATATCCTTGGCCGTACCATCTGCGCCCTGGGCGATGCGGCGGCGATGCCGGTGCAGGGCATGCTCAAGCACTTCCGCGAAGAATTCGTTCACCATATCGAGCACGGGCGCTGCGCCGTGCCCGTGGCTGCTGACGAGGCCCTGGCATGATCGAGCTCAACATCGACGGCAAGATGGTCCAGGTGCCCGAGGGCAGCATGGTGATCCAGGCTGCGGAGCAGGCCGGCATCTTCATTCCCTATTTCTGCTATCACAAGAAACTGTCGATTGCGGGCAACTGCCGCATGTGCCTGGTGGATGTCGAAAAACAGGCCGATCCGGTTCCCGCTTGCGCCACGCCTGCGGTGGATGGCATGATAGTGCGCACCAAGAGCGTCAAGACAGTCGAGGCCCAAAAGGGCGTGATGGAGTTCCTGCTCATCAACCACCCGCTGGACTGCCCGATTTGCGACCAGGGCGGCGAATGCCTGCTGCAGGATCTGGCGGTGGGGTATGGCCAAAGCGGTGCGCGCTACGAGGAAGAAAAGCGGGTGTTCCTTGTCAAGGACGTGGGGCCGCTCATTTCCATGCAGGAAATGAACCGCTGCATCCAGTGCACGCGCTGCGTACGCTTCGGACAGGAAATCGCCGGGCAGATGGAACTGGGGATGACGTACCGCGGCGAGCACAGCGAAATCGAGGCCTTTGTCGGTGCCACGGTCGATTCGGAACTGTCGGGCAACATGATCGACATCTGCCCGGTGGGCGCGCTCACCAGCAAGCCGTTCCGCTATGCGGCGCGCACCTGGGAGCTTTCGCGGCGCAAGAGCATCAGCCCGCACGACTCCACCGGCGCCAACCTGATCGTGCAGGTCAAGGACAACCGCGTGCTGCGCGTGGTGCCGTTCGAGAACGAGGCGGTCAACGAGTGCTGGATCGCCGACCGCGACCGCTTCAGCTACGAAGCGCTCAGCAGCCCCGACCGGCTCACGACGCCCATGATCAAGCAGGACGGGCGCTGGCTGGAAGTCGACTGGCAGATCGCTCTCGAATATGCGGCCAGCGGCCTGCGCGACATTGCCGAAAAGCAAGGTCCAGCCGGTGTCGGCCTGCTGGCCAGCCCGCACAGCACGGTGGAAGAGCTCTGGCTGGCCAGGCAGCTGGTGCACGCGCTTGGCAGCGACAACATCGACTACCGCCTGCGCCACGCCGAATGTGCCGATGCCCAGGGCAAGGTGCGCTGGCTGGGCATGCCGATTGCCGAATTGACGACGCTGGATCGCGCCCTCGTCATCGGCAGCCACTTGCGCAAGGATCACCCGCTGTTCGCGCAGCGCATCCGCCAGGCCGTGCGGCAGGGCGCGCAAGTCTGCGCCGTGGCGCAGACCCCGCCGGACTGGGCCATGCCGGTGCACGCGGTGCTGCAGGCCGATGCACTGGACTGGACGCAGGCATTGGCCGCCATCGCTGCCGCCGTGGCGGCTGAAACAGGCGTGCAGCCGCCGGTTGCAAACCCTGTCGGTCCAACGGATACCGCAGTGGCCATTGCGCGCTCCCTATTGGGTGGCGACTGCAAGGCCGTGTTGCTGGGCAATGCTGCGGCGCATCATCCGCAGGCGTCCAGCCTGCTGGCGCTGGCGCAATGGATTGCCACGCAAACCGGCGCGCGCTTCGGCTTCCTTACGGAAGCGGCCAATACCGTGGGCGCCCAATGCGTGGGCGCGTTGCCGCAAGCCGGCGGATTGACCGCCCGGCAGATGGTGCAAGGCGCACTCAAGGCAGCCGTCCTGCTGCAGGTGGAACCCCAATGGGATTGCGCCGCGGGCAAGGCAGCCCTGCAAGGCTTGCAGTCGGCGCAAACCGTGATTACGCTCAGTCCCTTCAAGACCAATCTCGACATCAGCGACGTGCTGCTGCCGATCAGTCCGTTCAGCGAGACTTCGGGCAGCTTCGTCAATGCCGAAGGGCGCCTGCAAAGTTTTCATGCTGTCGTCAGGCCGCTGGGCGAAACGCGTCCGGGCTGGAAGGTGCTGTGCGCGCTGGCGCGCATGCTCGATGCCCCCAACCTGGACTTCGACAACTCCCAACAGGTGCTGGCGCGTGCCTTGCCCGGCGTGAGTAGCGGCAGCCTGGTCAACGCCGGGCGGCTGGACAACCGCACCGATGTTGCCATCGTGGTGGAACGCGCCAGCGAGCGCCCGGTCAGCGCCAGCATCTACCAGCTAGATGCACTGGTGCGCCGCGCGCCGGCGCTGCAGGCCACTACCGATGGGCAGGCGGCTAGAGCATGCACGTGTTCTTCGCCACATACGCAGGAGCGCCAGCCATGACCGACTGGCTCTACACCTTCGGCCGCGACGGCTGCTCGTATTTTGGCCTGACGTGGTGCGCTGCCGGTTGGTGGCAGGACGGGTTGTGGCCCGTCGTCTGGATCCTGCTGGGCATCGGCCTGTTGCTGGCGATCCTGTTTTTGAGCGTGGCCTATCTGATGCTGTGGGAGCGGCGGCTCATCGCCTTCATGCAGATCCGGCTGGGGCCCAATCGCGTGGGGCCGCTGGGTTTGCTGCAGCCGATTGCCGACGTGGTCAAGCTGCTGCTCAAGGAGGTCATCCGTCCCGACCGCGCCGACAAGTTCCTGTATTACCTTGGCCCCGTCATGACCATCATGCCGGCCATGGCCGCCTGGGCCGTGGTGCCGTTTGGGCCGGAACTGGTGCTGGCCAACATCAATGCTGGTTTGCTGTACGTATTCGCCATCGCTTCGCTCGAGGTGTATGGCGTCATCATGGCTGGCTGGGCATCCAATTCCAAATACCCTATCCTCGGCGCCATGCGGGCGTCGGCGCAGATGCTGTCGTATGAAATCGCCATGGGCATCTGCATTCTGGTGGTGCTGATGGTCGCCGGCAGCCTCAACCTCAGTGTCATCGTGCAGGACCAGGCGCAGGGCTGGTTCGCTGGCTATGGGCTCAATTTCCTGTCCTGGAACTGGTTGCCCCTGCTGCCCATTTTCGTGGTGTACATGGTTTCGGCCGTGGCCGAGACCAACCGCCATCCGTTTGACGTGGTCGAGGGGGAAGCGGAAATCGTGGCCGGCCACATGGTCGAATATTCCGGCATGGGATTCGCGCTCTTCTTCCTGGCCGAATATGCCAACATGGTGCTGTTCTCGGTCATGGGAAGCGTGTTGTTCCTGGGAGGGTGGGTCGCGCCGCTGGGCTTTGAACACCTGACCTTCCTGCCGCAATGGATGACCGGGCTCATGAACACCGGCTGGATCTGGCTGGGCCTGAAAACATTCGTGCTGTTCAGCATGTTCATCTGGATCCGCGCCACATTCCCGCGTTTCCGTTATGACCAGATCATGCGTTTGGGCTGGAAGATCTTCATTCCTGTGACGCTGCTGTGGCTGGTCGTGATCGGCGCGTGGATGCAAACATCCTGGAGTCCCTGGAAGTGAGCAAGAGCAGTACTCCTCCCACCATTGCCACCCTGCAGGAGCAAAAAGCGCAGCAGGTCACGGCGTTTTCGCTGTGGGATTTCGTCAAGAGCTTCGCTTTGTGGGAGCTCTTGAAAGGCATGATGCTGACCGGGCGCTACACCTTCCGGCGCAAGTTCACGATCCAGTACCCAGAAGAAAAAACGCCGTTGAGTCCGCGGTTCCGCGGCCTGCATGCGCTTTTGCGCTACGACAATGGCGAAGAGCGCTGCATTGCCTGCAAGCTGTGCGAGGCCGTGTGTCCGGCACAGGCCATCATCATCGAATCGGCCGAGGACGCGAAGGGCAAGCGCTGCACCACGCGTTACGACATCGACATGACCAAATGCATTTACTGCGGCTTCTGTGAAGAAAGCTGCCCGGTCGATTCGATTGTCGAGACGCCCATCTTCGAGTACCACGGCGAGCAGCGGGGCGACCTTTATTTCACCAAGGACATGTTGCTGGCCGTGGGCGACCGCTACAAAGAAATGATCGACGCCACCAAGGCGGAGGATGCCCCGTACCGCTAGGAACCGCAGGCGCGCAGCCATGATCGACACCATCCAGACCCTCCTGTTCTACCTGTTTTCCGCCGTGCTGCTGCTGGCGGCGTTTCGCGTCATCACCTCGCGCAATCCGGTGCATGCGGTGATGTACCTGGTGCTGGCTTTTTTCCAGGCCGCGGCCATCTGGCTGCTGATCAAGGCCGAATTCCTGGCGGTGGTGCTGGTGCTCGTCTATGTGGGCGCGGTCATGGTGCTGTTCCTGTTCGTGCTGATGATGATCAATTTCGACGTTCAGACGGCACGGCAGGGGTTCTGGAGGCACTTTCCGCTGGCGGCCGCGATCGGAATCGCCTTCATGGTTGAGCTGGGTGCGGTGTTCATGCTCAACTATCGCCACGTGACGCAACCGTTGCCGCCGATTGGGGCCGATGGTGCCGTGCTGCCGGAAACGGTGTCCAACACCAATGCGCTGGGGCAATTGCTGTATTCGCAGTACCTGTACCCGGTGGAAATCGCCGCTGTCCTGCTGCTGCTGGCGATCATTGCGGCCATTGCGCTGACACTGCGCAGCCGCAAGGACAGCAAATACCAGTCACCGCGCTGGCAGGTGGGCGTGAAGCCCCGCGACCGCATGCGCATTGTCAAGATGGACCCCGCCCGCCCGGCGCCTGTGGATGCATCGGTTGACCAGGAGAAGGCGCCATGATGAGCCTGTCGTTGGGACATTTTCTCGTGCTGGGCAGCATTCTGTTTGCGCTGTCGACCGTCGGCATCTTCCTCAATCGCCGGAACCTGATCGTGTTGCTCATGGCCATCGAGCTGATGCTGCTGTCGGTGAGCATGAATTTCGTGGCCTTCGCGCACTACCTGGGCGATCTGCACGGACAGGTGTTCGTTTTTTTCATTCTGACGGTAGCCGCATCGGAGTCCGCCATCGGTCTGGCGATTCTCGTATTGCTGTTCCGTACGCGGGGTAGCGCCCGTGCCGATGCCATGGGCCACCTGAAGGGCTGAAACCGATGGCATCCACCTTGTCCCTTTCCCTGCTGCTGGCCGTTGTATTGATTCCGCTGGTTGCCGCGGTCGTCACGGGTATTTTTGGCACTGCTGCCGGAGGCAACCTGCTGAGCCACCGGGCGGTGCATACGGTAACGATCACTGGGGTTGCCATTTCCTTTGCGCTTTCGGCCTGGGTGCTGGTGCTGACCGCGCAGGGCGCGCGCCTCAACCAGACGCTCTACGAATGGATGTATGTCGGCAATCTCCGCATGGAGATCGGCTTCATGATCGATGGCATCACCGCGCTGATGATGTGCGTGGTGACCTTCGTCTCGCTCATGGTGCATGTTTATTCCACCGGCTACATGCACGGCGACCCGGGCTATGGCCGTTTCTTTGCCTACCTGTCCCTGTTCACGTTTGCCATGCTCATGCTGGTAATGAGCAACAACCTGCTGCAGTTGTTCATCGGCTGGGAAGGCGTGGGGGTGGCCTCCTACCTGCTGATCGGTTTCTGGTTTGATCAGCCGGGCGCGGTTGCCGCCAACAAGAAGGCCTTCCTGATCAATCGCGTGGCCGACCTGGGCTTCATTCTGGGAATCGGACTGGTGGTGGCCTACACCGGTACGCTCAACTACACGGAGATCTTCTCGCGGCTGGATGCCCTGACAGCGGCGTCGATGCCGGGCCTCGGATGGTCGGTCGTCACCGTTGCCGCCGTTTGCCTGTTCGTTGGTGCCATGGGCAAATCGGCCCAGTTCCCGCTGCATGTATGGCTGCCGGACTCGATGTACGGCCCCACGCCCAGTTCGGCGCTGATCCACGCGGCCACCATGGTCACGGCCGGTATTTTCATGGTTTCGCGGATGTCGCCGCTGTTCGAACTCAGCGACGTGGCGCTGAACGTGATCCTCACGGTTGGCGCGGCCACCGCCTTCCTGATGGGCCTGATGGGCCTGATTCAGTACGACATCAAGCGCGTGGTGGCCTATTCCACGCTGTCGCAGCTGGGCTACATGATCATGGGCCTGGGCGCGTCGGCCTATCCGTTCTCGCTGTTCCATCTGTTCACCCATGCGTTCTTCAAGGCCCTGCTGTTCCTGGCGGCAGGCTCGGTCATCATGGCCATGCACCACAACCAGGACATGCGCTACATGGGCGGGCTGCGCAAATACATGCCCATCACGCACTGGACATCGCTGGCGGGCACTCTGGCCCTGATCGGCATGCCGTTCTTCTCGGGTTTCTATTCCAAGGACGGCATCATCCTGGCGCTGCATGCCAGCGACCAGCCCATGGCGCCGCTGGCATTCTGGGCCGCGCTGCTGAGCGTGATCACAACCGCCTTCTACAGCATGCGCATGTATTTCCTGGTGTTCTGGGGCAGGGAGCGTTACCACGAAAACCCCGACGCGCATCACCATGCGGGGCACCATGCGCACCACGGCGACGCCAAGCCGCATGAATCGCCGTGGGTGGTGACACTGCCATTGGTCCTGCTGGCGATTCCTTCCGTGGCCATCGGCTTCTTCACGACGGGCCCGCTCGTCTTTGGCGACTTTCTCAAGGATGCCATCCATATCGATACCGCCATTCATCCGGCCATGCACCATCTGGCACGCGATTACCACGGGGCGCTGGCCATGACCGTGCACGGGCTGATCACGCCGCCGTTCTGGTTCATGGCGATAGGGGTGGCTGCCGCTGCCGTGCTGTATCTGGGCAAGAACACGCTGGCGGCGCAGTTGCGCCGGGCGCTGGCCCCGCTCGTGCGGGTGCTGGAAAACAAGTATTACCTGGACTGGTTTTATGCCGACGTGGTGGCACGCGGTGCCTGTGGATTGGGGCAGTTCCTTTGGCGGCGAGTCGACAGCGCCTGGATGTGGTTCCTCGACCAGGGCATTTCGCGCATGCTGCGCCATATAGGCGATGCGCTTGGGGCCGCCGTGGAGCGGCTGCTGCTGTGGTTCGTGGACGACGTGCTGACGGGGGTGGCCCGTTTCCTGGGGCTCCTGTTGTGGAAGGGCGGTGATGAGGGCATCATCGAAGCGCGCTTTGTCAATGCGTCATGGAAAGCCGTGGGTGCGGCGGCAGCCCGCTTGCGCCACATCCAAACCGGTTACCTTTACCACTATGCCTTGTCCATGATCCTGGGGCTTCTGGCTCTGCTGACCTGGGTCGTCTGGATACTCTAGGAGAAAAAACAAAATGGGACTCTTGAGCGTTGTGATGTGGACGCCGATCTTCGCGGGCTGCGTCCTGCTGGCATTCTCCGGCCAGCGATACCAGCGGTTCGTGCGATGGTGGGCCTTGTTGTGGGCATTGGCGGATCTCGCCCTGTCCTTGCTGCTGTACATGCGCTTCAGCAATGCCGAAGCGGGCATGCAGTTTGTCGAAAACGTGCCGTGGATTCCATCGATCAACGTCAACTACCACCTCGGCGTTGACGGAATCTCGCTGTGGCTCATCCTGCTCAACACGTTCATCACCGTGCTGGCCGTGCTGGCAAGCTGGAACATCGAGGAACGCCTGAACCAGTTCATGGCCGCCATGCTGGTCCTGAGCGGGCTGGTCATCGGCACCTTCTCGGCGCTCGACGCCCTGCTGTTCTACGTCTTCTTCGAAGCCACGCTGGTGCCGATGTACATCATCATCGGTATCTGGGGCGGGCCGCGCAAGATCTACTCGGCCTTCAAGTTCTTTCTCTACACCTTCATGGGTTCGCTGCTCATGATGGTGGCCATGGCGTACCTGTACACCGCCTCGGGCAACAGCTTCGACATCCAGACCTGGCAAAACCTGCCGATCGGCGCGACGGCGCAGACGCTATTGCTGTTCGCCTTCGTTGCAGCCTTCGGCGTGAAGCTGCCGATGTGGCCGCTGCACACCTGGCTGCCGGACGTGCACGTTGAAGCGCCCACCAGCGGATCGGCCATCCTGGCGGCGATCATGCTCAAGCTCGGCGGCTACGGCTTTCTGCGGCTGGCCCTGCCGATTGCGCCGGACGCTGCGCGGCAATGGGCATGGCTGATCATCGCGCTGTCGCTGGTGGCCATCATCTACATCGGTCTCGTGGCTCTGGTGCAGCAGGACATGAAGAAGCTCGTGGCCTATTCTTCGGTGTCGCACATGGGGTACGTCACGCTGGGCATGTTCGTGTTCAGCGCCGAAGGCATTGCCGGTTCGGTGCTCCAGATGCTGGCGCACGGCCTCGTTTCCCCGGGGCTGTTTCTGTGCGTCGGCGTGCTTTACGACCGGATGCATACCCGCCAGATCGCCGATTACGGCGGCGTGGCCAATGTCATGCCGCGCTTCACGGCACTGGCCATGCTGTTTGCCTTTGGCAATTTTGGGGTTCCGGCAACCGCTGGCTTCGTTGGCGAGTGGACGGTGATCATCGCCGCTGTCAAATCCAACTTCTGGGTCGGCCTGGCGGCTGCCACGTCGCTGATTCTGGCGGCTGCCTATACGTTGTGGATGATGCAACGCGTGTTCCTGGGACCGGTGGCCAACGACAAGGTACGCGCCTTGCGCGAGATGAACGTGCGCGAGACCATTTTCCTGGGCGTTCTGGGTCTGTCGGTGCTGTGCATGGGCATTTATCCCTGGCCGATCACGCAATCCATGCATGCTTCGGTTGACAGGCTGGTGCAGCATGTGGCCACTTCCAAATTGCAATAAGGGCAAGGCATGATCGACGCAACAAGCTGGGCTGTCATCGCGCCAGAAGTGGCGTTGCTGACAATGGCCTGCGTGATTACGCTGGCGGATCTCTGGGTTTGCAGTCCGCGCCGCAGCCTGACCTATTGGCTGACGCAGGGGTGCCTGCTGATCCTGACGCTGTGGCAGGCCATGCACATCACGTCGTTGTCGCTGCCTGGCAACAGCAAGGCGTTGTATGGTTTTGGTGGCATGGTGCTGGCCGATGCCTTTGGCGCCTGGCTCAAATGCTTGGCAACGCTGGTCCTGATGGTCACGCTGGTTTACGCGCGGCAGTATTCGGCGCAGCGGCAAATGCTGCAGCGCGGGGGCGAGCTGTTCACCCTGGGGCTGTTCGGCCTGCTGGGTATCTACATCATGATTTCGGGCAACCATTTCCTGGTGATGTACCTGGGGCTCGAACTGGTGAGCCTGGCAAGCTTCGCTCTGGTGGCCTTGCGCCGCGAGCATGCCCTGTCGGTGGAAGCCGGCATGAAGTATTTCATCCTCGGCTCGCTGGCTTCGGGCTTCCTGCTCTATGGACTGTCCATGGTCTATGGTGCAACAGGCACCATGTATCTGCCGCAGGTGCTGATGATGGCGGTCAAGCACAACGCGCAGATGAACATCCTGATGCTGGGGCTGGTGTTCATCGTGGCGGGCCTTGCCTTCAAGCTGGGGGCTGCGCCGTTTCACATGTGGCTCCCCGACGTCTACGAGGGGGCGCCAACCGGCGCGGTCCTGTTTGTGGCAACGGCGCCGAAGCTGGGTGTGTTTGCCGTGCTGGTGCGCCTGTTGATCGGCGGTCTGCTGGAACTGGCGCCGCAGTGGCAGATGATGCTGATCGTGCTGGCGGTGGTGTCGCTGCTGCTGGGCAACGTGGTTGCCATCATGCAGGACAATTTCAAGCGGTTTCTGGCCTATTCCACCATCGGCCAGAATGGCTTCGTGCTGCTGGCATTTGCCGTGAGTTACGTCGACGGTAACAACTACCTGATCAAGGACGCGATTTCGTCCAGCATGTTTTACATGATCACCTACATGATCGCGGCCATGGTCTGTCTGGGCGTGCTCATGCTCCTTTCCCGCGAAGGGGTTGAATGTGAAACCCTGGATGATCTGAGCGGGCTGAATCGCCGCTATCCCCTGTACGCCGGGATCATGCTGGCCTGCATGCTGTCGCTGGCGGGTGTTCCGCTGACTGTCGGGTTCTATGGAAAATTCCGCGTGATTCAGGTGCTGCTGATGGCGCAGACGCCGCTGCACACGGGGCTTGCGATTTTCGCGGTGCTCACATCGGTCGTGGCCGCCTACATCCATCTGCGTGTCGTCAAGGTCATTTATTTCGATGTCGAAAAACGGCCTGCCAATGTGCAGTTGCAGGGACGGTACGGCATGCATGCCCTGCTGAGCATCAATGGCGCGCTGCTGGTGGTTTTCGGCATTCTGCCGGCAGGGCTGCTGGCCCTGTGCGAGCAGGTCGTGCTCAACATGTTGCGGCATATGAGCGGCATGTCCTGAATGCGGGCGGGCGCGTGAAGGGCGGGTCCTTTTACGCGTTGTTCCCCATCCAGACACGCATGACGCGGACTTCAGATCATGGAAATCACCGTCCCCGTTTTGCCGGCGCATCTTGAGCCTGTGCCACCTGGCCTGGCAGAGCGGGTCGTGGAACGGGAGCAGGTGCTGCATGGCCGTTTCCTGCAGGTGCTGCGCGATACGGTGGAACTGCCCGATGGTACGCGGGCGCCGCGCGAATATGTGCAGCATCCCGGCGCCGTCGTGATCGTGGCCTGCCTGCCCGATGGCCGCTACCTGGTCGAATACCAGTATCGCCACCCCATGGGCCGGGCCATGATCGAATTTCCTGCGGGCAAGATCGACGAGGGAGAGCCGGGCCTGCTGTGCGCGCAGCGTGAACTGCGTGAAGAAACCGGCTTTGCTGCCCGGCAATGGGCGTTTGCGGGCGCCATGCACAACTGCATCGCCTATTCCGACGAGCGCATCGATATCTGGTTTGCGCGCGATTTGCATTTTCAGGGACAGGCGCTCGATGCGGGGGAACTGCTGCAGGTGTATGCGGCAACCCTGTCGGAGCTGTTGCTGCGGGCGCAACGCGGGGAATTGACGGATGCCAAGACGCTGACTGCGCTGCTGTGGCTGCAGCAGACCAGCCAAGGGGTCTGGCCGCTGGACTGGCAGCACCACCCTGCCGATTGAATTTACCGGTTCAGCAATTCGCTGACATGGCGAATGACTTCGCCTTGCGGGTCTGGCCCGTCGCACGCAATCACATGGCGCTGCTGCATGCTGCGCAGCCAGGTGATCTGGCGTTTGGCCAGTTGCCGCGTGGCCGCAATGCCCTTCTCGCGCCAGTGTTCCAGCGGTTCGTCGTTGGCGAGTGCGTGCCACGCTTGCCGGTAGCCGACGCAGCGCATGGAAGGCAGGTCGGCGTGCAGGTCGCCGCGTTGGCGCAATCTCCGGACTTCTTCCTCAAACCCTTGCGCCAGCATGGCGTCGAAACGCTGTGCAATGCGCGTGTGCAGCCAATGGCGCGAAACCGGTTCGAGGGACAGCAGCAGGGCAGGGGGCGTTGCCGGGGATGCCGCCGGTGCGTCCTGTGCGTGCCAGTAACTCAGGGGCTGGCCGCTGAGGTGCCATACTTCCAGCGCCCGGCCGATGCGCTGGCTGTCGCCGGGCTCGAGCCGGGCTGCAGTTGGCGGATCGATCCGGGCCAGCTCGGCGTGCAGGGCAGGCCAACCCTGCTCGGCAGCCTGTTGCGCAATGCGCCCGCGCAAGGCCGCGTCGGCTTCGGGCAAGGCGCTGAGGCCCTCGAACAATGCCTTGAAATACAGCATGGTGCCACCTACCAGCAGCGGCAGATGGTTGCGCTGCCAGATGGCGTCGATCACATCGCGGGCATCCCGCGCAAACTGCGCGGCACTGTAGCTTTGCGTCGGATCGAGGATGTCGATCAGATGATGCGGCGTCTGCGCGCGCTCGGCCAGCGAAGGCTTGGCGGTTCCGATATCCATGCCCCGGTACACCAGGGCGGAGTCCACGCTGATGATTTCCACCGTGGTCTGCCAGTGCGCGCGCGCATACTGCGCCAATTGCAGGGCTGCGGCAGATTTGCCGCTGGCCGTGGGGCCGGCCAGCGCAACCAGGGGAAAGGGTCCGGATCGCATAGGGTGTGTCTGTAAAAGCCACTTGGATGTCATGCGGGCGTGGCCGCGAAATCCATTCGAGCCTGGGTCTTCGCATCGCGCGGGCAGAAAACCTGCCGTCGGGAGGTCGCACGGCGCTTCCAGGCAGGCATGTTAGCGGTAATTCTGGGAACTGGGTGCTTGTGTCGAGCGGGTTCACGGCTTTTTGGGGGATGCCATGCGCATTTTTTGAAAAAGCGGCAGATGGAACTGGCCACGCCGCCGTCCATCCAGTCGATGTCATAAAGACGCACATGGCCCCATGCATTGCCCTGTTTGTCTGTATGCTCTGCTGACACAATCTAAAAAATCCGCTTCTGTCCGCAGGGAGCAGTCCATGTATCCGGTGCAGCCATCCGGAAAAAATTCTTCGAGGGAAAATACGGCGCATGCAACAAGAAATTCTGATCAACTGGTCGCCGCAGGAAACCCGTGTCGCGGTGGTCGAACAAGGCGTGGTGCAGGAAGTGCACATTGAACGGACCTTGCAGCGCGGGCTGGTGGGCAATATCTATCTGGGCAAGGTCATGCGGGTGCTGCCGGGCATGCAGTCGGCCTTCATTGACATCGGACTGGAACGCTCGGCCTTTTTGCACGTGGCCGATGTGCCGCAGCCGGCTGTGCCGTCCGGTGGCGCGGAAGGGAGCCAGCCCTTGAAATCCATCGAAGAGCTCGTGCACGAGGGCCAGACGATCATGGTGCAGGTTCTCAAGGATCCGCTTGGTGCCAAGGGCGCGCGCCTGTCGGCGCAAATCAGCATTGCCGGGCGCATGCTGGTACTGCTTGCGCATGGCGAATCGATTGGCGTCTCGCAGAAGATCGAATTGCCCCAGCGTGATGCTTTGCGCCAGCGCGTCGCGGCCTTGCTCGATTCCCTGCGTACCACGGGAAACGGTTTGCCTGCCTGCGGCTATATCGTGCGCACCAATGCCGAAGAAGCCAGCGATGCCGAACTGCTGCGCGACATGCACTATCTGCACAAGACGTGGTCTGGCATCCGGCAGGCCAGCCAGCGCGAGCCTGCGCCTGCATTGCTGCATCAGGATCTGAACCTGTTGCAGCGGGTGTTGCGCGACATGGTGGACGAGAACATGCAGAGCATCCGCATCGATTCGCATGAACAGCACCGTGCCGTGCTCGAATTTGCGCAGACCTACATGCCCGATACGGTGCCCAAGATCAAGCACTATGGCGGAGAACGCCCGATTTTCGATTTGTTCGCGATCGATGAGGAAATCACGCGGGCCCTGGGACGGCGGGTGGATCTCAAGTCGGGTGGTTATCTGGTGATCGACCAGACCGAGGCCCTGACGACCATCGACGTCAATACTGGCGGTTATATTGGGGCGCGCAATTTCGACGAAACCATTTTCAAGACCAATTTGGAGGCAGCCCAGGCTATTGCACGCCAATTGCGTCTGCGCAATATGGGGGGCATCATTATTGTCGATTTCATCGACATGGGGAAAACGGATCATCAGCAAGCCGTTTTGGCTGAATTGCGCAAGCAATTGCAGCGCGACCGCATTAAAACCGTTACAGGGGGATTTTCTGCATTGGGGCTGCTGGAAATGACGCGCAAGCGCACCCGGGAATCATTGGTCCGTATGCTGTGCGAACCTTGTCACGGTTGTGCGGGGCGAGGCATTGTAAAGACTGCACGCAGCGTTGTTTATGACATTCTTCGGGAAATATTGCGCGAGGCGCGGCAATTCAATCCCCAGGAGTTTCGCATCATTGCCGCGCCTGCCGTTATCGACCTGCTGCTCGACGAGGAAAGTCAGCATCTGGCGTCCCTGAGTGAATTCATCGCAAAACCCATTTCGTTGCGGGAAGACGGCAGTTTGTCACAGGAGCAGTACGACATTGTATTGCTGTGAATCAGTAAATTAAATAATTTATTTTATTTGACAACGATTGTTTCTTGAAATTCTCCAATTATCTGCCAGCCTCTGAAAAATATTGATACACTTTTGAACGATATCGGCTTTGCATAGTTTCTTTCCTGTCGGAATAACAAAAATGAAAACGGGAATCCATATGGCAAATGCGCCTGAACCCGGAGCGCAATCGCGTCAGTCGTTGAAAATCCTGGCAAAAGGATTTGCCGGATTCGACATGCGTTTGCTCGATGGGGTCGTCAAATTGTCGCAGCGCCGCAATCCAGCTTTGGAATTGGTGGCGGATCCTGCGGGGGCTGCGGTGGATGTGGTCATGGTCGACGGCAAGGATGCCCGCGCGATCGAATGGGCCGCAGGGCAGCAAAAATGGCTGGCGAGCCAGCCGGTCGTGTGGGTGGATGCGCCAATGGAAATCCCGGCCGGCCATACCGGCATCAAGCGTCCGTTGCAATGGACCAATCTGCCGGCGCTGCTGTCGTGCGCGATCGACGACGCCATGTACCACCGTTCGGGCCCGGAGATCGATTTCGACCTGCCTCCTCCGTCGAGGTTTCCGGCGGCTTCTTTCGCTGGCGCCGGCCCGGCAAGAGGGATGTCCCTGTCTGGCGGTATTTCGGCCCGGGTCGCTGCAACCGTCCAGCCGGTCGGGGGTGGGGCTATCCCCGTGCGGGAGCAGGAGCGGTCAAGGGGCGATCAGGATGTTCCCGTACTGATCGTGGATGACAGCGCTGCCGTGCGTGCCCATTTGAGCGTCGTCTTGCAAAGTTATGGCTATATGGTGACGGCGGCAGAGAGCGGGGAGGCGGGGGTCATGGCGGCCGGCAGCCTTGATTACGCCTGCGTGCTGATGGATGTTCTGATGACCGGTATGGATGGATATGACGCGTGCCGCCGCATCAAATCGATGCGGCGCCAGGGCAAAAGGCCGCCACCCGTTGTCATGCTTACCAGCCGGGCCTCTCCATTCGACAGGATCCGCGGCAAGATGGCGGGCTGCGATGCCTATCTGACCAAACCCGTCGAAAAAAGCCATCTCCTGGAAATCCTAGCGCAACACGCGCTTAAGAATGGCGTGGTAAGTGCGACATAATTCACAAGAAAGACAGGTAGCAGGAAACCACGAACGGAGGGGCAAAGCACAATGCCGGTGCGGCGGAAATGGATCTGCCGGGCTCTTATTGTGCGCGAGGGCACAAGGTTTCAAGGAGAATCAATCATGGTGCGTAATGTTCTTGTTGTTGACGACAGCCAGGTGGACCGTAGCCGCCTGGAAAAGCTGGTGGCGGACGCCGGGTATCTGGTCAGTTCGGCGGCCAATGGCGCCCAGGCGCTGGAAATGGCCAAGCGTTCCAGGCCGGACCTTGTGCTGATGGATATCAACATGCCTGAAATGGACGGATTTGCAGCGACCCGTGGCCTGCGCAACGATCCCGACACCAAAGACATTCCCGTGGTCATGGTTACGGCCAAAGACCAGAAGGCCGACAAGGCCTGGGGGCAAATGCTGGGAGCCAAGGGTTACATCACCAAGCCCTACACCGACGAGCAGGTGCTCGCCATGTTGCGTGCGCTTTGAGGTAAGGCATTTGTTCCATGGACATGGCTTTCGCTCCCATTCCCGCTACGCAGACAGTGCCGGGGCTCCTGTCGCCGGTGCAGGCCCTGACGCAGCCATTTGTGCTTCCAGGGGATACCGGCCGGGCAGTGCCGGCTGGCGAGGTAGCCGGCACCATGCCAGAAACATTGCCGGCATCGGCGGCCGCCCTGCAGTCTTCTCTGCCTGATCGTGTGGCTGAAGCCTTCCATGCGCCAGCGCTGGCAGAGAGCCAGCGGCAGGGCTTTCGGATTGGCGACGTAGGCATCATGATCGGTTATGAAGATGGCAGCGAGTTGACGGAAATGCCCACGCTGTATGACCTGCCGCATGCGCCGACGTGGTTCATGGGAATGGCCAACCTGCACGGTAACATGGTGCCGGTGTTCGACCTGGCGTCTTATCTGGGCATTGAGGAACATCCGTCGCAGCGCGAAACAGGCAGGCGCATGCTGCTGGTACTGGGGCATGACGCCGATGCGGCAGGCATTGTGATCGATGGCCTGCCAAGGCGCCTGAGCCGATCGGCCAAACAACAAACCGATCCCGATACCGCGCCTCCCCTCTTGTTTCCGCACGTGAAGGCGGCCTGTTTCATTGACGGTTATTTGTGGTTCGACATGGATTGCGACAGCCTGCTGGAATCACTGGAAAACGCCATGAAGATGCATTAACCACGCCATATTTCCATGCAATTGTCGGAAATGGGCCGGTTTTGCGTGCGTGGGCGGATTTTGACCACACGGATTTTTGCGGATGTTGTTGAGGGTGGAAAAACAGTATTTGGGGTGCATGATGAAAATCGCTTGTTCGCTGCCGCACATATAAAGGGCAATCCTTACCATGGTTCCGTTTGTTTTTGACGCCTGCTAAATCGGGCGGTGCGGACATCTACGCAGCAGGGATAGTGCCTCCTGGGCCATCTGGACATGCTGGCCTGATGAAGACGAATAACTCAGGAACATCCAATCAATTTCAGTGAAAATCTCAGGAGATCAACATGAATGCGGCTTCTCTTCGCCGGGCAATTGTGCTGTTGCTGGTGCTGGTGGTGACAGCGCTGGGCGCGCTGGGTTATGCCTTCTATGCCTTGCGCAATGCGTCGGACAGCCTGGATAAGGCCGAATCCCAGCGTATCCGTTCGTACCAGCTCGCCATGGAATTGCGGCAGAGCTCGGACGACTTGACACGGATGGCGCGGACTTTTGTCCAGACCCTTGACCCGGAATATGAGCGCCAGTATCACGCGGTGCTCGATATCCGTAATGGCCGGATGCCGCGTCCGCAGAGCTACCACCAGATCTACTGGGACTTGGTCGATCCCGAGAACCCCGGGAAAAAGCCACGGCCCGACATGAGCGAGAGCGTTCCCCTGAAGACGCTGATGCAGCAGGCGGGCTTTACCGACAAGGAGCTGGCGCTGGTGACCGCTTCTGAAAACAACTCGAACATCCTGGCAAAGATTGAAGCCGTGGCCATGAACATGGTGCACGGGCGTTACGAAGACAAGGATGGCAATTTTTCCCGGCAGGAAGCGCCCGACCAGACCAGGGCCGTGCAAATGATGTACGACACCGAATACACCAAGGGAAAAATCAGCGTGATGCAGCCGTTGGCCGAGTTCTACGCGCTGATGGAAAAACGTTTGGGCGATTCCACGGATAGCGCCCGTACTGCGCAGCGCAACGCCCAGTTGCTGTTTCTGGGTCTGATGGCGCTGTCTCTGGGCCTGATTGGCCTGCTGGTTCTGTTTGGGCGCCGCCTGTCGCAGCTCGACATTGCCGATCGTGCGGAACGGCAGAAACGGGCCGAGGATGAAAACGAACGCCTCAACGACTCGGTGATTTCCATTCTTCAGGCCGTGAACCAGCTCTCCGAGCGTGACCTGACGGTGAAGGCACCCGTTACCGAGGACGTGATCGGCACGGTGTCGGACTCCATCAACCAATTGACGTTTGAAACAGCCCGCGTGCTGCACGGGGTGACCAACATTGCCGGCCAGGTGGCACAGGTTTCCACCCACGTGAAATCGCAGGCCCAGAAAGTGGCGCAAACGGCCGAGGACGAACGCCAGAGCGTGAACCGGATGGTGGAATCGCTGCTGGATGCCACCAACACTATGGACAAGGTGGCCGCCATGGCCGCGCAGAGCAACCAGTCGGCCGACCAGGCCACGCAGGTGACCAACAGCGCCTTGAGCACGGTGGACGAGACGGTCAGGGGAATGGATTCGATCCGCGAAACGATTGCCGAAACCGAAAAGCGCATCAAGCGGCTGGGCGAGCGCTCGCAGGAAATTTCGGGCATCGTGAACCTGATCAACACCATTTCCGAACGTACCCATGTGCTGGCCCTGAACGCATCCATGCAGGCCGCTGTGGCCGGGGAAGCGGGCCGCGGTTTCGCGGTGGTGGCCGAAGAAGTGCAGCGGCTGGCGGAAAGTTCGCGTAACGCCACGCAGCAGATTGCCGCGCTGGTGAACAACATCCAGTTGGAGACGAACGAAACCATCAACACGGTGAACCAGACCATCGGCCAGGTGGTGCAGGGTTCCGAGCAGGCGCAGAAAGCGGGCGAGCAGATGCGCCGTACGCAGGAGATTACCGCGCAACTGGTTGCGCAGGTGCACAACATCGCGCTGGCAACCGAGCAGCAAAAGGCGATGTCCGGCCAGTTGCTGCAAGCCGTGCAGCAGATTGGCGAGAGCACGCAACAAACCGCGGAGCAGATCGAGACCCAGAACAGACAGACCGAAACCCTCCAGAATGCGGCTGTGCGGCTGGTGGAATCGGTGAGGGTGTTCAAGCTGCCACCGCAGACTGCCTGATGGCCTGCCGGTTGGCGCAGAAGCCCCGCTTCTGCGCCTGGCTGACAGAATGGGCAATACCACAGGTTTGACAACGGGGGCCGTTTCTTGAAACTCAAAGACCTGATTGATGCACTGGCAGGCGAGATTGAAAACGTTCAGCCGCAGCTTGCGATCAATCTTGATGACCTGCTGACCCAGGAGCCGGACCATCCGGCGTTCATGGAAGCGCTTGACCAGTACAGCGGGCAGGTGCAGCGCATGGGCGAGGCGATGGAGCTGGCCGGATTCCCCGGTCTGCAGGGCGTGTGCAGCCACGTGCTGGAAAACACGCTCCTGCTGGCGACGCAGGCGCCCGAAGAGCGCCAGCCGGCGATCGGCTTTCTGCAGCGCTGGCCTGCGCTGATGGTGTACTACCTGCGCAACCTCGAAGACCCTTCTGCCGCTGCCGGCCTGCTGGATCACATGCGTGCGGCGCCGCATCCCATGGACGAAGAGTCCATACTCAGGGCCATGCATCAGCTGGGCGCCATGCCGCTGCAGGTGAACCTGCCTGGAGAGGATGGGCGCAGCAGGCGGCCGGTTGTTGCCGCGCCGGATGACGTGGCGCTGGAAGTCCCGGAGGACGCGGACCAGAAGCTGATGGAAGGCTTTTTCCAGGAGGCGCCCGACCAGGCGCGCAACTTGGTGGAGCGGGTGGAAAAGATGCTGGCCGGCGAGGCGGACGCCGAAGACCTGTCGGCCGCCAAACGTGCGGCACATACCTTGAAAGGCTCCGGCGCAATCATCGGCTTGCGCGGTCTGGCGGCACTGGGCCACAACTTCGAGGATGTGCTGGAACACATTGAAAAAATGGGTGGCCGCGTGGCCAGCCCGGTTGCCGACGTGCTGCTGGACGGTGCACATTGTCTGGAGCAGATGGTGGCGTTCGTCACGGGTACGGACGACTATCCCGAGCAGGCCCTGCCGGTGTTGCAGGAAGTGCTGGATCTGGCCAACCGTATCGACCGTGGCGAAGAACTGGATCAGTTGGTTCAACGCGCAGCCCACGGCGAACAGCCCCCTGTTTCCGTTCACGCGGATGCAACGGTGCCCGGTATGGAAGTCGCCGAAGCCGACCGCACCATGCCGATACGCCCTGCGCCAGGCAGCGTCCAGAGGCCCGCAGCTGCAGCTGGTGCGGCCTTGCGCGTGAATCTGCAGCGTATTGAAGAGCTGTTTCGCGTTTCAGCCGAGGTGTCGGTGCACACATCCGCAATGGAGGCGCGCATCAAACAGCTGGCCGATCGCGCCAGGGAGTTGCTGGAACAGAACCTGCGCGTGCAAAAGCGCCTGTTCGAGCTGGAAACGGTGGTGGATGTTCGGGCGCTGACCATGATGCGTGCCCGTGGCAATCGCGAGGAGAGCGCCGCATTCGATCCGCTGGAGATGGACCAGTACAACGAGTTGCACAGCACGGCACACGCCCTGATGGAAGAATCCAGCGATGCGCGCATGCTTTCGCAGCGCATTGAAGAAGACATTGCCCAGCTCGCCGGCATGCAAACGCGCCAGCAATTGTTGTCGCGCGACTTGCAGCATCTGGTCATTGGTACCCGCATGACGGAGGTGGGCGTGCTGGAGTCGCGTCTGCAGCGCAACGTGCGCACCACCAGCCGGGCCACCGGGAAGATGGCTACGCTTACCCTGCATGGAGCCAGTACCCTGATTGACAGCGATGTGCTCAACAGGCTGGCAGAGCCCTTGCTGCACCTGCTGCGCAACGCCGTCGACCACGGACTGGAAATGCCGCACGAACGCCGCAGGCTGGGCAAGCCCGAAGTGGGCAGCATCGTTCTGGAATTTTCCCGTCAGGGCCAGCAGGTGGTGCTGCGCTGCCAGGACGACGGGTGCGGCCTGGATCTGCTGGCCATCCAGCGCCAGGCCGTCGAACGGGGCTTGATCAAGCCCGACCAGGCCCTCAGCGAGGATGATGTGGCGCGTCTGGTGCTGATGCCAGGGTTTTCCACGCGCGAGGCTGTCAGTGAAGTATCGGGCCGTGGCGTGGGCATGGATGTGGTGCGCGCGTGGGTGGAGGGCATGAACGGCAGCATCCGCGTCAGCTCGCAGCCCGGGAAGGGCTGCCTCGTCGAGTTGCGATTCGCTGCGTCGCTTTCCACGGTGCAGTCGCTCATCGTCCAGGCACAGGAGCAGCGCTTTGCCCTGCCATCGGTTCAGATCGAGCAGGCGGTTCCGCGTGGGGTGGGGGCGTTCGTCCTGGCGGGCGACCGTCTGCAGTATCACCACAACAACCGCGTATTGCGCGCCGTGCGTCTGGCCGAAGTTTGCGGCTTGCCGGTGGATACCGAGAAGCCGCTGGAAGAATATGACGCCGTCATCACGCATGTGCAGGACAGGCTGTTCGTGCTCGCGGTGGATCGTCTGGTCGATTCCAGGGAATTGCTGGTGAAGAATCCGGGCCGGTACGCCCGGCATGTGCGGGGCGTCGCGGGGCTTTCCATCCTGGGAGACGGCAGCATTGCCGTGCACCTGGATCTGGTCCAGATGCTGGAAGGCTGGCAGGATGCGGGCGCCATTGCCCTGCCATCCCGGTCGTCTGAGCGCAAGCCCCAGGAGCGGCCGCAGGCGACCGGCGTATTGGTGGTGGATGACGCCCTTTCGGTGCGCAACACCCTGCAGCAACTGGTGGAGGACGCCGGGTTCTGCGTGCAAACCGCGCGCGACGGGCTGGAGGCCATTCATGCCATGCGCACATTCAAGCCGCAAGTGGTGGTGACCGATCTGGAAATGCCCAACATGAACGGGGTGGAGCTGACCATGAGCCTGCGCAGCCGTGATGAAACAAGGCATCTGCCCATCATCATGGTTACATCGCGTTCGCAGGACAAGCACCGGGAACTGGCCGAACGCGCAGGCGTCGACCTCTATATCACCAAGCCCTACAACGAAGCCGAGCTGCTGCAGGCCATTCGCAAGGTGACAACGGGATAAGGAATCGGTCGATATGCAAACCTTGAGCGCCCTTCCAGTTGCGCCGCCGGCAGGCAACGGGTCATCCAGCTCCGGCGCTATTCATGGAAATTATGTCCTGCTGCGTGCCGACGGGCTGCGGCTCGTGTTGCCGCAACGCGATGTTCGAAGCACCGACTACATGGCGTCCCGTCCCGTGCGCATGGAAGGGCAAGACGGCCTGCTGCATGTGCCCGGCAGCACCGATGCAGGCGTGTACGTGGCCGTTTCTGCAGGAATGCAGTTGCTGGAGGAATGCCCGGCAGACCGTTTCATCAGTACCGTTCTGCAGGGGCTGGATGTGCACTGGTGCTGGAGCGAAGTGCGCGTGCTGCTCAATGCCGAACTGCATCCGCTGCCGCTGCCGGTTTCGGTGATCGCCCCGGGCACGCCCGTGCGCGAGGTGGTCGCAGTCGGCGGCGAATGGGCGTACATGTGTTCTGCGGAAGTGTTGCAGCAATTCGCGTTGACGCGGGAAGGATAACGCCGCATGAGTGAATACCTGAGCCATGCATTCTCCGAAGGGGATGTGTCCGCTTCCATTGCAGGGGACATGACGCCTGCCCTGTTTTCACCAACAATGCCGGGAACCCTGCAGGCGGCGCAGCGGCAGGCCGATGCGCGCCTGGTGGCGTATGCCCGGGGAAAGCTGGTGGCATTCGCTCCCCATGCCACGCAGGAACTCATCGAGCATCCGCAATGGATGCCTGTTCCGGGCGCTGCGTATTATGCATATGGGCTGTTGTTTTGGCAGGAGCGGCACATACCCTTCATCCATCTAGAATCGGCGCTGCTGGCCTATCCGGCATTTGATGCAACCGTAGCGCCTCCGTATGCGCTTGTTCTGGCTTACCAGAATGCTCCGGGGGAGCCATTGCAATACGGTGCCATTGCCGCAACAGGAATTCCGTACGCGCAAACGGTGTCTGATGCGGATGCCTGCCCATTGCCCTCAGATAGTGACATGTGGGTTGAGCTGGCCGTTTCCTGTTTCCAGCACCAGGATCAGGTCATTCCGATTCTGGATGCCGCCAGAATTTTCGGCCGTTACCACGGCTGAACGGGGCGGTCTTTCAACAGGAAATGCTTGCGCCGGATCCGGCGCGTGCGGCACATTTCGTGTGACGCGGATTCGACGGGGAATCCAGGCTGCCAATGGCGTGGAGGCCGCCCCTGAATCATTGTCCGTACGCCTGTATATTTTTGTCGACACCCGATTTTTCTGGCTTGGCAGCGCGAGCATGGCATGGCTAGTGCCGGAGGTGGCGGCAGGCCGTGCGGGAGAGGAATCAGGCTGCAGGGGGCGCAGACAACACAGCGCCTTCGCGCAAGGCAAATCCGCGCAGCCATTCTGATGCCGGCAGGGGCTTGCCGCCGGCCCGCTGCAGCATCAGCAGGCGCAGCACACCGTCTTCCTCTCCAGATCCGCAGGCCACGTGGATGCCGTCGCGCGTATCCAGCACCTCGCCCGCAACGGCGTGGGCGCTGCGGGGCATGTCCGAGAGGCAGGCAGCGCGGATTTTGACCGGCTCGGCTCGGCCCGATGCGCCAGGCATGCCTGTCACTGCACCCGGAACCGGGGTGAATGCGCGGACGCGCCGCTCAAGGACTGCTGCAGGCTGTGACCAGTCGAGCCAGGATTGCTGCTTGGTGATCTTGTGCGCGTAACACACCCCTTCCTCGGGCTGGGGCGTGCGTTCGAGCGTACCGGCTTGTGCTTGCTGCAAGGCCTGCACGGCCAGGCGTGCGCCCAGCATGGCTAGGCGGTCATGGAGGGTGCCCGTGGTGTCGTCCGGGGCAATCGGAACCGCTTCCCGCAGCAGCATGTCTCCTGTATCCAGACCGGCGTCCATCTGCATGATGGTGATGCCGCTGTGGCTGTCGCCCGCTTCGATGGCGCGGTGAATGGGCGCCGCTCCGCGCCAGCGTGGCAGCAGGGAGGCGTGAATGTTGATGGCTCCCAGTCGCGGCAGATCCAGTACCCACTGCGGCAGCAGCAGGCCGTAGGCGGCCACCACCATGATGTCGGGACGCGCTGCAAGCAAGGCGGCGCGCGCGGCAGCGGCATCTTCGGGATATTTGCCGTCCAGCCGCAGGCTGCGCGGCTGCATGACTGGCAGGCCGTGTGCCTGGGCCGTTTGCTTGACGGGGGACGGCTGCAGCTGTAGCCCCCGGCCAGCCGGCCGGTCCGGTTGGGTCAATACCAAGGGCACGCAATAGCCTGCCTGCACAATCTGTAGCAGGGCTTGCTGGGCAAATTCTGGTGTTCCTGCAAATACAACGCGCATGTCACGAAGGGCCGGAGCCGCGACCAGTTGGAGGATGGGAGCACCATGGATTGCCGGCGGATGGCCGGCTGAATCGTTGGCAACAGGATGCGATTGCCTTTTCAGGCGAAGGCGAAGATGATACCAGCCTGCTTATCTGTGATGCAGATGCATGCACAAGCTGGGCCCCCCTTTTTGGGGTGTCCGTTTATCGGCTGATACGAAGACGCTGAACAGGGTGTGCGTGTTGCGCAAACGTCCTCTCAGGCCTGTCATACAGGCTCTGCGGTGCGTGCGGCCTCCCGTTTGGCCTTGAGCAATCGCGTCTTGATGCGGTTGCGCTTGAGAGGGGAAAGGTATTCGATGAATACCTTTCCGTCGAGATGATCGATTTCGTGCTGGATGCAGACCGCCATCAGGCCGTCTGCCTCGATCGTGCGGCTGTTGCCGTTTTCGTCCAGGGCACGGACCCGCACCCGGGTGGCCCGTTCGACTCCGTCGTAGGCGCCAGGAACAGACAGACACCCTTCTTCTCCAACGCCCCGTTCTTCGCTCAGCCATTCAATTTCCGGATTGATCAGAACGACCCGTTCGTTGCGGGATTCGGAAACGTCCATTACCACCACGCGCCGGTGCACATCGACCTGGGTGGCGGCCAGCCCCACGCCTTTGGCTTCGTACATGGTGTCGAACATGTCGTTCACCAATGTTCGCACGGCATCGTCCACCGTTTCGACCGGGCGGGCCACGGTGTGCAGTTTCGGGTCAGGATAGACAAGAATCGGAAGCAGGGCCATGAAAACTCCAACGCGCAGCGGGAACGGCAACCCGCAGGCGGAAAAACAGCAAACGCGCAGAAACAAACACCACCGCCTGCCAAGCGCATTTGGGATATTGTCCCTGTTTTTGCAGATCGTGGCACAGAAGGCACAAAATCCCCATGCCGGTTGGCGGCATACGGGCATAAATGCTCAAAATTCATGTGTGGCAACGGTTTTGTGCGCTATGCTGCGAATGTTGTCTTTCTGCCTATACGAAGGCTATGATGCATTCAAGATTTCCTGGGCATATGCCTGCAGAATTTCCTGCAAAAGAAACAGCAAGGGCGCTTGCGCTGGCTGGTGTGCTCGCTCTTGCTGCCGGCAGTTCCGCTGCGCTGGCGCAGAATTTTCCGGTCACGCCGCAGCAGCGCCAGGTTGCCCAGGCGACTGCCACCCGCGGCGTTCCGGTCAGCGAGCTGGCGCCCAACGCGCCGTCGGAATATGTCGTCAAGCGTGGCGATACCTTGTGGGGCATTTCGGGCCGCTTCCTTAAAAATCCCTGGCGGTGGCCGGAACTGTGGGGCATGAACCTGCAGCAGATCCGCAATCCGCATCTGATCTATCCGGGGCAGATCCTCTGGCTGGAGATCGTCAATGGCCGGGCACGCTTGCGGCTGGGGCGTCGCATCAGCGGCGGCGAGACGGTGCAACTGCAGCCCCGTGTGCGCGTTGATTCCTTGTCGGATCAGCCGATCGCGGCGGTGCCGTTGAGCCTGATTGAGCCCTTCCTGTCCGAGCCGCTGATCGTGGATGAGGCGACGCTCGAAAACGCCCATTGGGTCGTTTCTTCGAAGGACGGCCGCAATTTTCTCGGGATCGGCGACCGGGTGTATGCCCGCAGTGCCGATGGCCGCGCCCTGAGCTACCAGGAAGACAATGAAGACGGCAACGTGTACCGCATTTTCCGCAATGCCGTACCGATCAAGGATCCGGCTACCCATGAAGTGCTGGGATATGAAGGCAAATTCGTCGGCCGGGCCCGCCTGGTGCGTTCCGAAACGGTGAGCACGACATCCGATGGAGGCAAGGCCGGCATTCCCGAGGCAGCTGCGCTGGACATCATTTATGCAAAAGAGGAAATCCGTACGGGGGATCGGTTGCTGCCGGAGCCTGCGCGGGAACTGGTCAGCCACGTGCCCCATGCGCCGGAAATGCCGGTCAATGGACTGGTGGCCTCGGTCTATGGCGACGCGGTGAGTTACGTGGGACAGAACCAGATCGTTGCCATCAATCTGGGTACGCGCGATGGCATGACGCATGGTACCGTGCTTGCCCTCATTAGCACGGGCCGGCGCA
This sequence comes from Allobrachymonas sp., assembly GCA_039808005.1. Taxonomy (GTDB): domain Bacteria; phylum Pseudomonadota; class Gammaproteobacteria; order Burkholderiales; family Burkholderiaceae_C; genus Brachymonas. The sequence goes on from JBDHSG010000002.1 coordinate 77,368, forward strand.
TCGTGGACAAAACCAATGATCGCCGCGGCGACATGGTCAAACTGCCAGACGAGCGCAATGGCCTGCTGTACGTTTTCAGGCCGTTTGAACGCCTGTCCTATGGTCTCGTCATCGAGATCAAGGATCCCGTCAAGGTGGGTGACCGTGTGGAGCCTCCTGCTGTTTTCAGTGAAACCGCCGCTCCTGTCGAGCCCGTCCCGGCGCCATGACGCGCGCCGCGCGCGCTTCATGAGGGAAACACCGTGCGGGGCCGGCAGCGCGGCTATACCATGACACGCAACGAGGTCGCTGCGTGGCTGCAGTTGTTGCAGGCGGATGGGGTCGGCAACGATGCGGCACGGCGCCTGCTCGCTGCCTTTGGCCTGCCGGAGCAGGTGCTGACGCAAAGCCAGGTCGCCCTCGAGCAAGTGGTATCCGCCCGGCAGGCAACGGCCTTGCGGCAGATCCAGGCACAAACCCAGACGTTGATCGAAACCACCTGGCAGTGGTCGCAACAGGATGACCCCGCTATTCAGCGGCGGCTTTTCGTACTGGGCGATCCTGACTATCCGTCACTGTTGCTGGAAATGGCCGATCCGCCGCTCATGCTTTATGCCATGGGGCAGGTCGACCGCTTGCATCATGTGCAGCCGCGCATTGCCATGGTTGGCAGCCGCAATCCGACGCCGCAAGGTGCAAGCAATGCCCGTGCCTTTGCTCGTACGTTTGCGGAAAGGGGCTGGACGGTGGTATCCGGGCTGGCACTTGGCGTGGATGGGGCCGCGCATGAAGGTGCGTTGCAGGCCGCGCTGCATGGCGATTTGGGATTGCCGACCATTGCCGTCGTGGGAACGGGGCTGGACCGCGTCTATCCGCGTCAGCATCGTGAATTGGCACATCGCATTGCGCAGCAGGGTGTGATTCTCAGCGAATGCGCATTGGGAACACCGCCCCTGGCCCATCATTTTCCAAAGCGCAATCGCATCATTGCCGGGCTGAGCCATGGTGTGCTGGTGGTGGAGGCCGCGCTGCAATCCGGTTCGTTGATTACGGCACGACTGGCCGCAGAGCAGGGCAAGGAAGTCTTTGCCATTCCGGGTTCCATCCATGCGCAGCAATCGCGGGGATGCCATGCACTGATCCGGCAAGGCGCCAAGCTCGTGGAGTCTGCCCAGGATGTGGCAGAGGAATTGCAGTACGTTGTGCCCGGTATAGAAGAAAGCCCAGCGACAGGTTCTGGTGCTGCTCCGCGAGAAGAGACTACAAGCGCCGACGGCAGCGCCCATGGAAAAGAAACCGTTTTTTTGCTGCAGGCGCTGGGACACGATCCGGTCGGGCTGGATGCACTGCTGGAACGTACGGGCCTGGATGCCGCTACGCTACAGGCACGTTTGCTGGAGCTTGAATTGACAGGCGTAGTAGGGCGGTTGCCCGGTGGTCTTTTCCAGCGTATCGGCCGGGTGTGAGAACCCATGACGACGCATCACCGTTGTCGCGCAGGGCAGTCCAAAAACGCGGCGCTATTCCTTTTCACCCTCTTCGAGCATGGCTGCGCGCTGGCGGGAGGTGAATTCCTCGTAGGTGTTGATGCCCCGCAATTCGAGAATGGTGTTCCGGACGGCCGCTTCGACCAGTACGGCGAGGTTGCGCCCTGCAACCACCTGGATGAGCGCCTTGCGGATGGGCAAGCCCAATACGTTCTGGTACAACGGCTTGGTGGGAATGCGTTCGTAGTCGGCGTCAGCGGTATCCTTGCGCACCAGATGCACGATCAGCCGCAGCCGCATATGGCGGCGTACGGCCGTTTCACCAAATATGGCGCGGATGTCCAGTAGGCCGATGCCGCGTATTTCGAGCAGGTCGCGCAGCAATGCGGGGCAGCGGCCTTCGATGCTGTCCTGGTTGACGCGGTACAGGTCCACGACGTCATCGGCTACCAGGCCGTTGCCGCGTGATACCAGCTCCAGACCCAGTTCGCTTTTGCCGATGCCCGATTCTCCGGTGATGAGCACGCCCAAGCCCAGAATGTCCATGAACACGCCGTGCATGCTTTCCTGCGTGGCGAAATGGCGCGAGAGATAGGCGCGCAACATGTCGATGACGAATGCCGCCCGCTCTCCTGTGACGAACAGGGGGATCTGCACCTTTTCTGCCATTTCCAGCAGTGCGGGCAAGGGCCGCTGGCCATCGGCCACGATCATGACGGGGGGCTCGAGTTCGACAATCCGGTTGATGCGGCGCGCGACCGTTGCCTCATCTGTTGCGGCTTCGAGGTAGGCGATTTCGCGTTCACCCAGTACCTGTACGCGGTAGGGATGGATGTAGTTTAGGTAGCCGACCAGATCCGAGCCGGAGCTGGCCATGCGCACCGCCACCTCATCGAATCGGCGCTCGGCGGCTCCCAGGCCGGCGACCCACTGCCAATCCAGGCTGGTGCGAAAGGCCTGGAACAGAACATCGGCGCTGATGACGGTGGGTCTCATGGTAAGCAGGAAGAAGGGTTTGACCGATTATGGCGCAATCCGTGCGCCGGAAATGCGCGTGCAATGGTACTGATCGCGGCTGGGGTGCTGGCTTCCTGCCCGAGGCACCGGCTGATTTTTTCGATGTTTTTTCAGCGTGCGATGGCCGTCTTTGGGAATCAGTGGGTTCGTGCCGGCTCTTTCCTTCCCCTATCTAGCCACTGGATTCGACTTGCTATATGCTGCAACTTGCTGCCCCTGGAGATGTGCTCCGGGCGCAATGAATACGTGCAATGCTCTGCACCACGCACAGGCTTGGATCAGGCGGTTTCCACGGGATGCCAGTTTTTGACCAGTTCGTGCAAATCGGCGGAATCGGAGGTGGTCATCAGACGCGTGCGCAAATCCTGGTCGCTGAGCATTTCGGCGATTTCCGAAAGGATTTCGAGGTGTTTCTGCGTGGCGGTTTCGGGCACCAGCAAAAAGATCAGCAGGCCGACAGGGTGTTCGTCAGGGGCATCGAAGACGATGGGTTTTGCCAGACGAAACAGGGCGGCCATGGGCGATTTGAGACCCTTGATCCGTCCATGGGGAATGGCGACTCCGTGACCCAGACTGGTAGAACCCAGGCGCTCCCGGGCAAACAGGCTGTCGGTGATGACGGCCCGGTTGAGATTGTGCAAGTGTTCGAATAGCAGGCCTGCTTCTTCAAAGGCCCGTTTCTTGCTGGTGGCTTCCACATCAACAAGAACCTGTGAAGCAGGCAGAATGGCGGCAAGTCGGTTCATGGCGAAAACAACAACGCAGAATGTGAATTATGCGCACAAATTAACTTTCGCGATGGTAAAAACCCTAAAAATCCGTCCCATCATGAAGACGGATGTTGTGTATTTTTGAAATATCCAATGAAAAACAATAAAAAAACCTGAAGCGCCGATTGGCGATTCAGGTTGAATGAACAGTTTTTTTGCGGCGAAACGCCAGACGCGTATTCCTTGCGTCCAGGACGTTTCTTTCCTGGGTCAGGTTTCTTCCGCGCTGGGGTGCATGCGTTTCTGACCGGGCACCTGATGGGATTGCAGTTTGTCCTTGTGGCGAACGATTTGGCGATCCAGCTTGTCCATCAGTTCATCGATGGCAGCGTACATGTCTTGGTGGCTGCTTTCGGCGTGTACATCGCATCCCTTTACGCGCAATGTGCATTCTGCGCGCTGCCGGCGCTCTTTTTCCTTCTGGTTGTCGATGCTCAACAGGACACGGGTATCAACGACCTGGTCGAAGTGACGCGTAATGCGCTCAAGCTTGCCGGTGACATATTCGCGCAGAGCAGGGGTGACATCGAGATGGTGTCCACTGATGGTCAAATTCATAAAGCCTCCTTGGGCGTCATGCAAGGTACATCCAACCAGGGCAGATACATACAAAGTATCTGCCACCAGCCTGTGGGAGCCGTCGCCACGACTTCCGCATATTTGCGAACATGTCCGTGCTTCTACTATGCCGGCGGCTGCATAAAAAATCAAGTCATTGCCTGAAAATTTCTGCGTTTTCCCTGCTTCAGGAGAATGGACGCAGATTGTGCATGGACCCACTCGGCGCGCTGATGTCCTTGTAGTCGATGAACAGACGCATGAACGCCATCCACCATGCCTGCCAACGGCTTGCGGGTTTTGTTTATTGAAAGCAAATGCGGCCAGCCTGTGGTGGATAGACGCGTATCCCTCATAATCCCGGCATGAGCGGCAATACCCTAGGCACCCTGTTTGCAGTCACCAACTTTGGCGAATCCCATGGCCCGGCCATTGGCTGCGTGGTTGACGGCTGTCCACCGGGCATGACATTGTCCGTGGCCGACATTCAACCCGATCTGGATCGACGCCGTCCCGGTACCAGCCGCCATGTCACGCAGCGACAGGAAGCCGATCAGGTCGAGATTCTCTCGGGTATGTACGAAGGCCGTACCACCGGCGCTCCGATCTGCCTGCTGATCCGCAATACCGACCAGCGCAGCAAGGACTACGGCGAGATATTGCAGACCTTCCGTCCCGGCCATGCCGATTACGGCTATTGGCACAAGTACGGCATCCGTGATCCCCGCGGCGGCGGCCGTTCGTCTGCCCGCCTGACAGCTCCCACTGTGGCGGCGGGAGCCATTGCCAAAAAATGGCTGGCCCAGACATACGGCATGGCCTTCAAGGGCTGCATGACGCAGCTGGGCGAGTTGCCGATTCCGTTCGAGGACTGGGAGCATGTCCTCCGCAACCCGTTCTTTGCTCCCTGCGCCGATGTGAGTGTGCTGGAAACCTATATGGACAACCTCCGCAAGGCCGGCGACAGTTGCGGCGCGAAGCTGCGCGTGGTGGCGAGCAACGTGCCGGTGGGTCTGGGCGAACCGATTTACGACCGGCTCGATGCCGACATCGCCCATGCCATGATGGGGCTCAATGCGGTAAAGGGTGTAGAGATCGGCGATGGCTTTGCCAGTGTGGAGCAGCGCGGCAGCATGCATGGCGATTCGCCCACGCCGCGCGGATTCTCCAGCAACCACGATGGTGGCATCGTGGGAGGCATCAGCAACGGGCAGGATATCGAAGTCTCCATTGCCGTCAAGCCCACCAGTTCCATCCTCATTCCGCGCGATTCGATCGACCTGTACGGCAATACCACCGTGGTGCAGACCAAGGGGCGGCACGATCCCTGCGTGGGCATCCGGGCCACTCCAATCGCCGAAGCGTTGCTGGCGCTGGTGCTCATGGAGCACGCCCTGCGCCACCGGGCGCAATGCATGGATGTGCGCGTAGAAACGCCTGATGTGGCGCGGCGCGGGTGATGCGAGGGTATTGAAGGCGCGCAAGGCAGCGTTTCTGTTTTTGCGCCGCTTTGTGTATGCCCTGCAAAACCGGGTCTGCTGAGAGAATCAGGCTGCCGTGATGGCGGTCGGTGCGGATTTGTCCAGCCGTTGTGCGGCAAACACCAGCGCGAAGCAGGAGCCGCGGCCGACTTCGCTGTTGATCTCCAGCGTGGCGCCATGGCGCTGCGCTATATGCTTGACGATGGCAAGGCCCAGGCCGGTGCCGCCCGTTTCACGCGAACGGCTTCTGTCCACGCGGTAGAAGCGTTCCGTCAACCGGGGAATGTGTTCGCGTGCAATGCCGGGCCCGGTGTCGCATACGGCTATGCGCAGACCGCCTTCAGGGGTTGGCGCAGCTTCCACGAAAATGTTGCCGCCTGCCGGGGTATAGCGCACGGCATTGCCCAGCAGGTTGCCGATGGCGCTGTGCAGTTCGCTGCGGTTGCCGATGAGCCGTTGATCTGCCTCTATGCGGCAATCTATCGTAAAACGGTGTACGGCGTCCTGCCCGCCGTCCAAAATGCGTGAAAGCGATTGTGCATCGTGCAGGCATTGCTGCAGCAGGCCGGGAACGTCAACCGGTTCGCTGGCATTGGGTGCGGCCGTGCCTTCCAGGCGGGAGAGTGTCAGCAGATCATCGACCAGAACCTGCATGCGTTGCGTCTGTTCCGCCATGAGATTCAGGTAGCGGCTGCTTTGATCGGCATCCAGCGGGATGTTTTGCAGTGTTTCAACGAAACCCGACAGCACGGTCAGCGGGGTGCGGATTTCGTGGGAAACGTTGGAAACGAAATCGCGCCGCATGCGATCGGTCTGCTCTTGCAGGGTGACATCGTGCGAGAGCAGCAGCCGCTTGCCGTCGCCGAATCCAAAAAACTGAACCGACAGCCTCACCGGGTGGTGCAGGGTGTGGTTGCGCCCGTGAATCGTGACGCCTTGCTCGCTACCGGTTCTCAGCCAGTAGTTGACGAATTGCGGGTCGCGCACGAGATGGATGATGTGCTGCTGCAGGTCCCTGGGGTTGCTGAACCCGAAGTGCTCGGCCGCGATGAGGTTGAACCATTCCATCCGGCCCAGGTCGTTGAGCAGCACGACACCGATGGGCAAGGCCTGAATGGCGTCCAGAAAGGCAGTGAGCCTTTTTTGCGCCTGGGTGATCTCCTGTGTATGCCTGTGCTGAATGGCCAGGGCGGCATCCGTGAAGTCGTGCCAGAGATTTCCCGCTGGCGGCGGGGTGCGCAGATCGGATTTCTGCAGCCAGCGCAGCACGCGCAGTCCCAGGATGTAGTCGAGGACGATCCACACGCCCAGCGCCAGCAGGGCCAGCGCCAGCACCCAGAACGCGGCATCGCCATGGCCGCGCCGGTGCAGCATCAGCCCCAGCCCCAGTCCGGTGGTCTGGGCAATCAGCAGCCAGGTGATTTTCCAATTCATGGTGATGATGGTATGCGAGGAGTAGGGGCATTGTTCTCGTGCACAAATGTGCGCTCTATCATGTTCTGCATGCAGGACGGCATGGTTGCTGCCGGCCGGGCATCAGCACTTGATGGCGGTAATGCGATAGCCCGCGCCGCGGATGGTTTCGATCATGTACGCCGCTTCACCCATCGATTCGCGCAAGCGCTTGATGTGCACGTCGACCGTGCGTTCTTCAATGGATACATGGTCGCCCCAGACGCGATCCAGCAGCTGGGTGCGGCTGTGCACGCGCTCTGCATGCTTCATCAGATAGTGCAGCAGCTTGAATTCGGTCGGCCCCAGATGGATGGGCCGGTCGGCGTATTGCACGCGGTGTGTTGCGGTATCGAGCGAGAGATCGCCAAGGGTGATGGTGGTGTCGGCTGCTTCGGGTGTCTTGCGGCGTAAAACCGCACGCACGCGCGCCAGAAGCTCTTTGGTTGAAAACGGCTTGCTGATGTAGTCGTCGGCACCGGCGTCCAGGCCGGCCACGCGGTCATTCTCGTCGCTGCGCGCAGTCAGCAGGATGATGGGCACCGATTGGGAGCGGGCGTCTGCGCGCCAGCGCTTGGCAAGGGTGATGCCGCTGTCGCCTGGCAGCATCCAGTCCAGCAGGATCAGGTCGGGCAGTTGGGCGTCCATTTCGCGTTGGGCTGCGGTGCCATCTGCAACCCAGGTGACGTGGTAGCCGTTGTACCGCAGGTTGACGCTGATGAGTTCGGCGATGGGCGCCTCATCTTCGACGACAAGGATTTGGGGCTGCCTGTGCATGGCGTCCTACTTGGTGATTTGCGACTCGATGGCGTGTATGGGCGTATGGCGCACATCGAGTCCGTTGACGATGTAGATCACACATTCGGCCAGGTTCTTGGCGTGGTCGCCGATGCGCTCGATCGCCTTGGCGATGAACAGCAGATCCAGGCTGGGCGTGATGGTGCGGGGGTCTTCCATCATGTAGGTCACCAGCTTGCGCATGAATCCGTCGTATTCCTTGTCGATGAGATCGTCGGTCTTGATGATTTCCAGCGCGATGGGCACGTCCAGGCGGGCGAAGGCATCCAGCGCCTTGCGCAGCAGGTCCGAGGCCAGCGATGCGGCAATGCCCAGTTCGGTCGATGGCAGCGTGCGTCCCGATCCCGCCGTGATGATGCGTTGCACCATGCGGGCGATGCGCACGGCCTCGTCGCCCGCGCGCTCCAGGTTGGCAATGGTGCGCGAAATGGCAATCAGCAGCCGCAAGTCGCGCGCGGTGGGCTGGCGCCGTCCGATGATGGAGACCAGCTCGTGATCGATCTGCAGCTCCATGGCGTTGACCTGTGGCTCGTTCTCCAATACGGTGGCCACGGCCGCGAGGTTGTAGTCGATCATGGCCTCGACGGCCTGGCGCATCTGCTGTTCCACCAGGCCGCCCATTTCCATGACCATGCCGCTGATATGGTTGAGTTCCGCGTCGAACTGCGTCGACAAATGCTTTTCTGACATCGCGTGCTCCTTGCGTGTGCGGCTGGTTTCAGCCAAAACGTCCGGTGATGTAGTCTTCGGTTTCCTGGCGCTTGGGCTTGAAGAACATGTCCTTGGTATCGCCGAATTCGATGAGCTGGCCCAGGTACATATAGGCCGTGTTGTCGCTGCAGCGCGCCGCCTGCTGCATGTTGTGCGTGACGATGACCACGGTGTAGTCGCTTTTCAGTTCGGCAATCAGTTCCTCGATTTTCGCGGTGGAAATCGGATCGAGGGCCGAACAGGGCTCGTCCAGCAGCAGTACTTCGGGCTTGATGGCGATTCCGCGCGCGATGCACAGCCGCTGCTGCTGTCCGCCGGACAGGCCTGCTCCGCTCTGGCCCAGCTTGTCCTTGACTTCTTCCCACAGGGCGGCCTTTCTCAGGGCCCATTCCACGCGGTCGTCCATGTCGGACTTGCCCAGGCTCTCGAACAGGCGCACGCCGAAGGCGATGTTGTCGTAGATGGACATGGGAAACGGCGTGGGCTTCTGGAACACCATGCCGACCTTGGCGCGCAGCAGGGCGACATCCTTTTTCTTGTCCAGCAGGTCGGTGCCGTCCAGCCGCACGTTTCCTTCTGCCCGCTGTTCGGGGTAAAGCTCGTACATGCGGTTGAAGATGCGCAACAGCGTCGATTTTCCGCAGCCTGACGGGCCGATGAAGGCGGTCACCTGCTTTTCTGGAATATCGAGGTTGATGTCCTTGAGCGCGTGGAACTTGCCGTAGTAGAAGTTCAGGTTGCGAACGGAAATCTTCGGCGGGGCAGTGGTCGGTTCAGTGTTCATGGTGATTGGGAAAGGGGTGGCTTTCAATATTTGGTGCGCGTCAACACGCGGGCAAGAATATTGATGACCAGCACTGCGAGGGTGATGACAAAGACGCCGAGCCACGCCAGGCGTTGCCAGTTTTCATAGGGACTCATCGCAAACTTGAGAATCATGGTGGGCAGGCTGGCCATGGGCTGGGACATGTCGCTGTTCCAGAACTGGTTGTTCAGTGCGGTAAAGAGCAGCGGGGCGGTTTCGCCGGTAATGCGCGCCACGGCCAGCAGAATGCCCGTTACCACGCCGGCGCGCGCGGCCTTGAACGTGATCGACCAGATGACCTTCCACTTCGGTGTGCCCAGCGCGTAGGCGGCCTCGCGCAGATTGGGCGGAACCAGGTTCAGCATGTTCTCGGTGGTGCGAATGACCACCGGAATAACGATCAGGGCCAGTGCGATGGAGCCGGCCCAGCCGGAAAAGCCGCCGAACGGCACGACCAGAATCACCGAAATGAACATGCCGATGACGATGGAAGGGGCCGACAGCAGAATGTCGTTGACGAAGCGCGTGATGTTGCCGACCCAGCCGCGCGGATCGTATTCGGCCAGATAGATGCCCGCCATGATGCCGATGGGCGTGCCGATGAAGGTGGCCACCAGCACCATCAGGAAGGAGCCGAAGATCGCATTGGCAATGCCGCCCGGATCGTTGGGGGCGGGCGTCATGGCGGTCAGCGCTTCAACGCTCAGGCCGTCGATGCCCAGCCGCACGGTGTCCATCAGGATCCAGAACAGCCAGAACACGCCAAAGGCCATGGCTGCCATCGACAGGCTGAGCATCAGCTTGTTGACCAGCTTGCGCCGGCTGAATTTGGCGGTGCGTGGATCGTGGGTTTTGGCTGCAGGGCCGGTCATGATGTGCGGCCCTCGTTTCTGCGCAGGCGCATGAGCAGGAGCTTGGACAGGCTCAGCACGATGAAGGTGATGATGAACAGCACCAGACCCAGATAGATGAGGGAGGCACGGTGCAGGTCGCTGGAGGCTTCGGCAAATTCGTTGGCCAGCGTGGCGGTGATGCTGCTGGCGGGTTCGAACAGGCTCAGCGAGGTGAGCTGGTTCATGTTGCCGATGACAAACGTCACCGCCATGGTTTCGCCCAGGGCGCGTCCCAGACCCAGCATGATGCCGCCAATGACGCCGGTCTTGGTGTACGGCAGCACCACTTTCCATATCACTTCCCAGGTGGTGGCGCCCAATCCGTAGGCCGATTCCTTCAGCAGGGTGGGCGTGACCTGGAACACGTCGCGCATGACCGAGGCGATGAACGGAATGATCATGATGGCCAGGATGACACCGGCCGGCAACATGCCGATGCCTATGGGCGGCCCGGCGAACAGGCTCGAAAGCCCGGGAATCTTGCCGAACAGGGATTGCAAAGGGGCTTGAACGAACCGGGCCAGCACGGGGCCGAACACCATCAGTCCCCACATGCCATAGACGATAGAGGGCACGGCGGCCAGCAGTTCGATGGCGGTTCCCAGCGGTTGCTTGAGCCAGCGCGGAGACATTTCCGTGAGGAACAGCGCAATGCCAAAACTCACGGGAACGGCGATGAGCAGGGCAATGAAGGAAGTGGTCAGCGTGCCGTAGATCATGACCCAGCCGCCGTAATCCTCCATGACCGGGTCCCAGGCGCTCCTGACCAGAAAGGCCGGGCCGAATTCCCGGATGGCGGGCCATGCGCCCCAGATCAGGGACAGCATGATGCCCACCAGAAGCAGCAGGGTCATCCATGTGGCCATGCGTGCGGCACCCGCAAAGAGCAGGTCCGCCAGAAAACCGGTGCGCCGGGTAGGGGCAGGCACGCGATGGCGTTGTCCGGTTTGCGTTGCGACAGTCGAGAGTGTCATGGTCTGGTCATTGGGTGGCGTTTGTCTGTTATTGGTAGGCAATGGCCTTGCCCTTGCCCGATCCGTCCTGGACGTTGGCCCAGGATTTTTGGATCACGGTCTTTACGTCGGCAGGCATGGCCACGTAGTCCAGATCGGAAGCCGTTTTGTCGCCGTTGGCGTATACCCAGTCAAAAAACTTGAGCACGGCTGCGGCGGTTTCCGGCTTGTCTTGGCGCGCGTGCAGCATGATGTAGGTGGCGGCAGTGATGGGCCAGGCATCCGGCGCGGGCTGGTTGGTCAGTATCTGGTAGAACGACGTTTGCCAGTCGGCGGCCGCGGCCGCTGCCTTGAAGCTGGCTTCGTCAGGCGCCACGGTATTGCCCGCGGCATTCTTGAGCTTGACGAAGGTCATCTTGTTCTGCTTGACGTAGGCATATTCGACGTAGCCAATGGAGTTCGGCAGGCGCGCCACGAACTGCGCGACGCCTTCGTTGCCCTTGCCGCCGGTACCCACGGGCCAGTTCACCGCCTTGCCTTCGCCCACTTTTTCTTTCCAGGCGGGACTGACCTGGCTCAGGTAGTTGGTGAAGTTGAACGTGGTGCCGGAGCCGTCGGCACGGCGCACCGGAGCGATGGCCGCATCGGGCAAGGGAGCGCCAGGATTGAGCGCGGCAATGGCCGGATCGTTCCACTTGGTGATCGTGCCCAGATAGATGCCGGCCAGCGTGGGACCATCCAGCGTCAGGTCGCCGGGGTTGATGCCGGCGATGTTGACCACGGGCACCACGCCACCAATCACCGTGGGAAACTGCACCAGCCCTTTGGCCTTGAGTTCTTCGTCTTTCAGGGGTTCGTCGGAGGCTCCGAAATCGACCGTCTTGGCTTCGATCTGTTTCATGCCGGCGCTGGAGCCGACCGACTGGTAGTTGATCTTGGTGCCTGTGGCGGCCGCATAGTCGCTGGTCCATTTGGCATACAGCGGGGCGGGGAAGGAAGCGCCGGCGCCGGTCGCGCTGCTGTTGGGCGTCTGTGCCGCCCGCTCCTGTTTGCCGCATGCGGCAACACCCAAAACCATGGCTGCTGCCATGCCCAGTACTGCAAATCTGCGTGAGGTGTTCATCAGAAAAATCCGATTGGGTTGTACGGGTCGATAGGCCGCCGGTTCTTCGTTGCGGCCTCCATGGCGAGAATGTAGAACCGTTTAATGACAGTAATGTGACAAGGCGGCGCCGGTTTTGTCATAGGGCTTCGAGGCGGAAAACCCTGCCCAAGCGGGCGAAGCAGGGTTTCCCTGACATGCGAGGGGATTACTGGTATGCAATCCTTTTGCCGGAAGTATCCTGAATGGTGGACCAGGAGTGGATGATGGTGGTTTTTACCTCGGCGGGCATGGGCACGTAGTCCAGATCCAGCGCGCTTTTGTCACCCTTGGCGTACGCCCAGTCGAAGAACTTCAGTACCGCTGCTGCATTCTGGGGCTTGTCCTGGCGGGCCTGCATCACGATGAAGGTGGCGGCAGTGATGGGCCAGGCGTTCTTGCCATCCTGGTTGGTGAGGATCTGATGGAACGACTTTTTCCAGTTGGCAGTGGCTGCCGCAGCCTTGAACGTATTTTCGCTGGGCGACACCACGTTGCCGGAGGCATTCTTCATCCGCGCGAAGTTCAGCTTGTTCTGTTTCACGTAGGCGTATTCGACATAGCCAATGGAATTGGGCAGGCGGCTCACATACGCTGCAACACCTTCATTGCCCTTGCCGCCGGTGCCTACCACCCAGTTGACGGCCTTGCCCTCTCCCATGCGGTTTTTCCATTCGGGGCTGACCTTGCTCAGGTAGTTAGTGAAGTTGAACGTGGTGCCCGAGCCGTCGGCCCGGCGCACCGGGGCGATGGCGGCATCGGGCAGATTGAGGCCTGGATTCAGGGCCTTGATGGCTGCGTCGTTCCATTGGGTGATCTTGCCCAGATAGATGTTGGCCAGCGTGGGGCCGTCCAGCACCAGCGCGCCCGGTGCAATTCCCTGAACGTTGATGATGGGGACAATGCCCCCGATGACAGTGGGAAACTGCACCAGTCCTTTGGCCTTGAGTTCTTCATCCTTGAGGGGTTCGTCGGAGGCCCCGAAGTCGACCGTCTTGGCCTCGATCTGCTTCATGCCGGCGCTGGAGCCGACCGACTGGTAGTTGATCCTGATGTTGGTGGCCTTGGCGTAGTCTGCCGTCCATTTCGCATACAGCGGGGCGGGGAAAGAGGCGCCCGCGCCCGTGATGTTCTGGGCTTGCGCGGCTGGGGCGAGGTTCAGTGCCAGGGCCGCAGTGATTCCGAGCATGCCGGTTTTGAAAGCTGTTTTCATGAGAGGCGTTCCTTTTTTGCGAGAAAGGGTGAAAAGCCGCTGGAAATTCGAACAGGCGGCTTCGGGCAATGTATAAAAACATTGTGTCAATCTGATTACGGAGGCCTTCCATGACAAATGCACGGGCCCGTGTTGCAAAACCGCCTATGATGAACAGACCCAAACGGCGTTTGCCTGCACCGCTTCACCTGTTTATTTCTCCTGTTGCCACCCACCATGCAAAACGGTACCCGTCTGGCCGCAATTGATCTGGGCTCCAACAGCTTCCGCCTCGAAATCGGGAAATTCGAGGGCGGGCAGATTGAGCGCGTGGAATATCTCAAGGAAACGGTGCGGCAGGGCGCGGGCCTGGATGAAGACAACGTGCTGTCGATGGAGGCCATGGAGCGCGGCTGGGCGTGCCTGGAGCGCTTCAGGGAGCGCCTGGCCGGATTTCGCAAGGAACATATCCGTGCCGTGGGGACACAGACGCTGCGGCAGGCCGTCAACCGTGACGTGTTCCTGGCGCGTGGCTGCCAGATTCTGGGCGTGTCGATCGATGTGGTCTCAGGCCGCGAAGAGGCGCGGCTGATCTACCAGGGCGCAGCAAGCCTGTTGCCGCGTTCAAGCGAGCGCCGCCTGGTTGTCGACATCGGCGGGCGATCCACGGAATTGATCATTGGCAAGAATCTGCAGGCCTACACGCTTGAGTCTTCGCAGGTGGGCAGCGTCACCTGGTCGATGAGCTATTTCCCCAAAGGTGCGTTCACGCCTTCGGCCGTGCGCAAGGCCATCGTGGCCGCCAAGGCGGAACTGGACGAAGTGCTGGAGGCGTATGGCGCTGAGCACTGGGATGTGGCCTACGGCTGTTCCGGCACCGTGGCCGCAGTCAGCGACATCCTCTGTGCAGCGGGCGGTCCGCCCGGAGTCGTGACGCAGGAGGGCCTGGACTGGCTCATCCAGCGCATGCTGCATGCGCGCAATGCCTCGGCGCTCAATCTGGCCGGGCTCAAGGATGACCGCCGCCCCGTTCTTGGCGGGGGCGTCAGCGTCTTGCGCGCGCTGTTCGACCTGCTGGAAATCAAGGAAATGCACGTCTCGGTCGGGGCGCTGCGCCAGGGGGTGCTGCACGACCTGCTCAAGCGGCAACAGTCGGCGACAGACATCCGGTCGCAGACGGTGACCAAGCTCATGGAAAAATTCTCGGTCGACCCGGGACAGGCCACGCGCGTGGAGCGGACGGCGCTGGCGCTCTATCGCCAACTGCCGCACAATGATTCCGACCTGCAGGAACGCCGCGAGCGCAAGCTGCGCTGGGCGGCACGGCTGCATGAAATTGGCACCCACATTTCCCACAGCAATTACCACCGGCATGGCGCCTACATCCTAGACAATGCAGAGGCGCCCGGTTTCGCCCTGTCCGAACTGCACCACCTCAGCCAGTTGGTACTGGGGCATCGCGGCAAGCTGCGCAAGCTGGACATGGAATGGGTGGAGGGGCCCTTTGCCTCGGCGCTGCTGGCATTGCGCCTGGCGGTCATCTTCTGCCATGCCCGGCGCAACCCGCGCATTGCCGGCATCCAACTGCGGCCGGCAAAAAAGTCCGGTCCTGCGGGGAAGGGCGGTTTTGTCCTGAGCGTTCCCACGGACTGGGCGGCCAGCTTCCCCCAGTCGTATTACCTGTTGGAGCAGGAGGCCCTGGCGTGGGGCAAGACGCGCATCGCGCTGAAGCTGCAGGTCAAGTGACCGGCCTGTCGAACGTGCGCAGGTGAGTAAAAAAAGCCACCCTGGAAAGGGTGGCCTTCTTGCTGTACGCAGTGCAGTGCGGCTGTGTCATCCAAAACGCTGGGCCACGGAGTCCCAGTCGACCAGCTTGTCGAGGAACGTTTCGACATACTTCTGGCGGTTGTTGCGGTAGTCGATGTAGTAGGCGTGCTCCCATATGTCCACCGGCAGCAAAGGCGTGTCCTGCGTGGTCAGCGGTGTGCCTGCGGGGCCCATGTTGACGATGTCCAGGCTGCCATCTGTTTTCTTTACCAGCCAGGTCCAGCCGGCACCGAAGTTGCCGACGGCCGACTTGATGAAGGCGTCGCGAAAGGCTGCGAAGCTGCCCCATTTCTTGCTGATGGCCTCGGCCACGGCACCCACAGGCTCGCCGCCGCCATTGGGTTTCATGCTGTTCCAGAAAAAGGTGTGGTTCGAGATTTGCGCGGCGTTGTTGTAGATGGGGCCGCTGGCCTTCTTGATAATCTCTTCGAGCGTCATCGACTCGAACTCGGTGCCTTTCTGCAGTTCGTTGAGTTTGTCGACATAGGCCTTGTTGTGTTTGCCATAGTGGTACTCAAACGTTTCCTTGCTGCAATACGGCTCCAATGCATCCATGGGATAGGGCAGCGGTAGCAATTGGTGTTCCATGCGAAGGCTCCTTTACAAATTGACAAGGTCGGTTGCATCAACGTGATTTTCTTGATTTTCGCACAAGGGTTTTGTCTTATGGCGGATAGGGACACTCCTGGCGGACCGGATCCAGTACATGCTGAGCGGCTGAGCATCCAGCGGGGCCCATCTCGGACAGGTTTTCGGGGAAACAACGGCGGTATGTTTTTGCAGCAATCCGCAGGCCGTTGCAAGGGGCGATGCCCTACACTTGGCGCGTTGCGAGCCTGTCGGCGTCGCGCAAGAATGCGCGGCAATAATGGCCTGTCCTGATTCCCCCAAGCCTGTTCTGGAGATTGCATGACTACCCTCAAATACCTGCTCGACGAAGGCCAGATGCCGCGCGCCTGGTACAACATCCAGGCGGATCTACCCCAGCCGCTGCCTGCCGTGCTGCATCCCGGCACTCGGCAACCTATTACTCCCGACGATCTGGCACCGCTTTTTCCCATGAGCCTGATCGAGCAGGAGGTCTGCACCGAACGCGAGATTCCCATCCCAGAGCCCGTGCGCGACGTGCTGCGTATGTGGCGGCCGGCACCTTTGCACCGTGCCCTAGGGCTGGAAAAAGCGCTGGGCACGCCGGCCAAGATTTTCTACAAATACGAAGGCGTGAGCCCCGCAGGCAGCCACAAACCCAATACGGCCATTCCCCAGGCTTTTTACAACAAGGAGGCCGGAGTCAAGCGGCTGACGACCGAAACCGGCGCGGGCCAGTGGGGCACTTCCTTGGCGTTTGCCGGAACCCTGTTCGATCTGGATGTGCAGATTTTCCAGGTGCGTGTGAGCTACGACCAGAAACCCTACCGCCGTGCCGTGATGGAAATGTATGGTGCGCGGTGTGTGCCTTCACCCAGCATGGAAACCGACTATGGCCGACGCGTGCTGGCCGAGCAGCCCGACCATCCGGGAAGCCTGGGGATCGCCATCAGCGAAGCGGTGGAAATTGCCGCGCAACGCGACGATACCAAATACGCCCTGGGCTCCGTGCTCAACCATGTGCTGCTGCACCAGACCATTATTGGCCTGGAAGCAATGCAGCAAATGGAAATGGCCGACGCCTGGCCCGACGTGGTGCTCAGCTGCACGGGCGGGGGCAGCAATTTTGCGGGCATCGCCTTTCCGTTCATCGGCCACGGCCTGCGCGGCGGGCCCAAGCCGCGCATCGTGGCGGTGGAGCCGGCCGCATGCCCGAGCCTGACGCGCGGCAGATACGCCTACGACTTTGGCGACACGGCGCACCTGACGCCCCTGACCAAGATGCACACGCTGGGCAGCACCTTCACGCCTCCGGGCTTTCATGCGGGCGGTCTGCGGTATCACGGCATGGCACCGCTGGTGTCGCACGTCAAGGAATTGGGCCTCATGGAGGCCGTGGCGTATGGCCAGGCCGAATGCTTTGCCGCTGGTGTGCTGTTTGCGCGGCACGAAGGCATCGTTCCGGCGCCGGAGTCCACCCACGCCATCAAGGGTGCAGTGGAAGAAGCCCTGCGCTGCAAGCGCGAAGGCAAGGCGGAAAACATCCTGTTCTGCCTGAGCGGCCACGGCCATTTCGACATGACGGCCTATACCAAATACCTGGAAGGCCAGCTCAGGGATGACTGCTACGACGAGAAGGCGCTGGCGCAAGCCTTGTCCGTTCTGCCTGTGGTCGGTTGACGCCGGCGCTGCCCGTTTGGTTCCATGGCATCTTCCCCACACCTTCTTGCGCTGCAGGACTTCGCCTTTGATTTGCCCCCGGAGCTGATTGCCCAGCATCCGGCAGCCGAGCGCACCGGTTCGCGCATGCTGGACGGGACAGGTGCCGTTGCGGTAGACCGCATGTTCTGCGACCTGCCCGGTCTGCTGCGTGCCGGGGACCTTCTCGTGTTCAACGACACGCAGGTCATCAAGGCACGGCTATTTGGGCGCAAGTCCAGCGGTGGGCGGGTGGAGCTGCTCGTCGAACGCGTGCTGCATGAAACGGATGCGGCAAACACCGTTGCCGTGCACATGAAAGCCAGTAAGAAACCGGATGCTGGCGCGGTGCTGCACATGGATGGCGGGTTCACCGCCGCCGTGCTGGGGCGCTGGCCGGATGCGCAGGGGGCCTTGTTCCGGCTACAGTTCAGCGACGATTCGTATGCGTTGATGGCGCGGCATGGCCACGTGCCGCTGCCGCCCTACATCACCCATGCGGATGATGCCGATGACGAGCGCCGCTACCAGACCGTTTTTGCCCGCAACCCCGGCGCGGTGGCTGCTCCTACCGCGGCGCTGCATTTCGACGAGGCCATGCTTGCGCGGCTGGACGCGCAGGGTGTCGCGCGCGCCAGTGTGACGCTGCATGTGGGCGCGGGCACCTTCCAGCCCGTCAAGACCGAGCAATTGAGCGCGCACGTCATGCACAGCGAGCGCTACCACGTACCCGCAGCCACTATCGCGGCGATCGCGGCCTGTCGGGCGCGGGGCGGGCGCGTGGTGACCGTTGGCACCACGAGCGTACGCGCGCTGGAGAGCTGGGCCAGCACAGGGCAGACCAGCGGCGAGACACGCATTTTCATCATGCCCGGCTTCCGGTTTGCCGTGGTCGACATGCTGCTCACCAATTTCCATTTGCCCCAAAGCACCTTGTTGATGCTGGTAAGCGCCTTTTCCGGGCACGATCACATCATGGCCCTGTACCGCCATGCAATCGCGCAGCGCTACCGGTTCTTCAGCTATGGCGACGCCATGCTGTTGCGCAGGAATGTCGAAGCGTCCCAGGATGTGGAACGTGACGCTGGCTCAAGGGCATGATGGAAAAGCATGCGTGTGCGCGGGGGAAAACGCATGCGTGTCGCCCTTCAAGCTGGAGGCGGTGAAGCCTGTGAGTGTTTTTCCAGCGCCAATACGTATGGCGGTGTGCCGTCCTGATTGACCAGGCCGTAGCGCACCGCTACGGCGCGCCTGGGATCCAGCGCCTGCGCCCAGCCCAGCACGGCGTCGCTTTCTTCTTTTCCGCCTGGATGCGCACAGTACACCACCAGCACCACCATGCCGCCGGGCTGCAGCAGGTCGAGCGTCTGCTCCAGGGCGGCGAGCGTGCTGGCGGCATGCGTCGTGATTGTTTTGCAACTGCCGGGCAAATAGCCCAGATTGAACACCGCGGCCTGTAATCCCGGCGCCATGTGGTGCCGCAGATTGGCGTGGCTGTCGGCAACGAGGGTTACGCGCGAAAGGAGACCGGCCTGCTGCAAGCGGCTTTGGGTTGCCGCCAATGCGCTTTCCTGTACGTCAAAGGCATGAACCCTGCCGCCTTCGCCTACACACTGGGCGAGCAGCAGCGTATCGTGCCCGTTTCCGGCGGTGGCATCCAGCGCACGGTCTCCGGGCTGCAGCGCGGCCCGCAACAGATCGTGCGCAAAGGCAAGGACGCCGGGCAGATGCTGCAGGCTGTGGCGTGACACAGCAACCTCGCCAATCGCTGCTCAGGCCGTGTCAGCCTTTCCAGCTGCCGGGCCCGCGCCGCTGTTTGCCGGAGCCGCCGGCGGAGTTGCGGCTGCGGATGCCGTCCACGCTGGTGCGCAGGGGATCGGGCTGCCCGCTGTTGCTCTTGTTGCGCACGGGCTTGAATTCGTCCCGGTGGGTCTTGAACAGGGTGCTTTCATGGCTGCGCGGCTGGGCGTCTTCATCGGTACGGCGCACGTGGCCTGCTGCAGGACGGTTGCCTTGGCGGCGTCCAGGATTCGCATCGCCGCTGCCGCGCGGTCCATCCGAAGGAAAGCGTCCTCCCGATCCCGTGTTTGCCTTGGAGGCATGCTGACCGCCGCCGCTACCGCTGCGAAAACGGTTGCGGCGCTGCTGGGTGCGCGCGGGGCGCAGGGGATTGCCCTCGCTGTCGGTCGGGCGTCCGTCTTCGGAAGGCTCCCGGCCGGTTGCGGATGGTTGTGCCTGGCCGCTTCTCTCCGTTGTCCGTTTGTCGCGGATGCGCTGCATCATTTCCTGGCGCGCCGCCCGTGCTGCTGCGGCCATGGTGGCGCGGCCAGGGGGTTTGCCTGCCCCGCCCCAGAGGGTCTGCCTGCCCATGGCGATGGGCTCGGCCTTTTCACCTTCTTCTGGGCCAAAGCCTTCCACCGCCTGCACGGGAATCTGCTGGCGCGTGAAGTGCTCGATCGCCTGCATGAAGCCTTCTTCATCCATGCAGACGAAGCTGACGGCCTGACCTTCGGTGCCTGCGCGGCCGGTGCGGCCGATGCGGTGCACGTAATCTTCGGGCACGTTCGGAATTTCGTAGTTGACAACGTGCGGCAGGTCGTCGATGTCGATGCCGCGCGCGGCAATGTCGGTGGCGACCAGTGCGCGCAGGGCTCCGCTCTTGAAGTCGGCCAGGGCCTGGGTGCGCGCCGTCTGGCTCTTGTTGCCGTGCAGCGCCATGGCGCTGATGCCGTGTTTGTTGAGGTACTCGGCGACGTGGTTGGCGCCGAATTTAGTGCGGGTGAACACCAGCACCTGGTTCCAGTCGTTCTGCTGGATGATGTGCGCCAGCAGGTCCTTCTTTCTGCTGCGTCCCACGGGGTAGATGGTCTGCGCGATGCGCTGCACCGTTGTATTGGGCGGCGTGACCTGCACCTGTTGTGGATTGCGCAGCAGGGAAGCAGCCAGTTCGCGGATGTCGCCGCTGAACGTGGCGGAGAACAGCAGGCTTTGCTTGTCTGCGGGCAGCAAGGCCAGTATCTTTTTCACGTCGTGGATGAAGCCCATGTCCAGCATGCGGTCGGCTTCGTCCAGCACCAGAATCTCCACGCCCGACAAATCCAGCACGCCCTGGCCGTGCAGATCCAGCAGACGCCCTGGCGTGGCCACGAGGATATCCACGCCTTTTTTGATGCGGTCGATCTGGGGCTGCATGCCCACGCCGCCAAAGATCACGGCAGATGCCATGCCCAGGTGCTTGCCGTAATCGCGCACCGATTCTTCGACTTGGGCTGCCAGCTCGCGGGTGGGGCACAGCACCAGGGCGCGTGCCGCGCCAGGCTGCCGGGCCGGCCGGCTGCTGAGCAGGTGCAGCATCGGCAGCGTAAAGGCCGCCGTCTTGCCGGTGCCGGTCTGGGCGCCGCCGAGCAGGTCGTGCCCGTCAAGGATCAGGGGAATGGCTTGTTGTTGGATGGGGGTGGGAACGGTATAGCCGATTTCGTGCACGGCCTTGACAATGGCCGGAGCCAGTCCTAATGTTTCAAACGTCATTATCGGAGCGCCTGAAGCGCCACATATGGGGTCAAGGTCTGCCGTGTGTGCCATCGTGCCGCGCAAAGGCGAACGCGTAGGCCGACCAGTGGGGACAAACCGGAAAGAAGATGCCGACAAGCCGCAGGGAACTGCAAACTCCAGAGCCTGGCACCGTACAGCAGAAATGCTGGTTGCCAGATACTGGTCGCTGGCAACCCGGGTATTGTCGCATGAAATTGGCGGATGTGTACCGGCGCTGGAAAGCCAGCTCCGATGGTGCAGGACGATGCAACCGGGCCATGGCGAGTGATTGGGCCACCGGCCTACAATGGGTGTGTTTCTTCAGATTCATTTTTTGCGAGGCGATTGTCCGATCATGGCCACCACCACTTTCGGCTACAACCCGGTTGAAGACCGGGTCTGGATGTCGTGCTCGATATGGCAGGACGAGCGGCTGTGGATCACGCGCCAGTGCGCACAGAACATCATGCAGACGGTCTGCGAGGTGCTGGAACAATCGGCACCGGGCGATCCGGCGGTCGATGCACCCAAGCGCGCCACTGTCGAGCACGACGCAGCCATCAATCGGCCCACCACCAGCGGACCGGCCATGCAGACGGGTCGCGACACGCACCAGGTGGATGCTGCCTCTCCCGTGCACTACCTGCTGTGCACCTCGGCGATGGTGAGCGCCGGATCGGAAGATGCCAGCCTGGTGTTCCGGACGCCCGAGGGCGAGCGTTCGATTCTGTTCAATCGCGAGGGCCTGCACCGCTGGCTGCGCGGGCTGTACCTGGTGTTGCGGCATACCGGCTGGAACCTGCCGCAGCCGCCGGAATGGGTCACGCGCAGCTACCTGCCGCCCGCGTTGCGGGCCATCCTGACGCAGCCTGCGCCCGACTGGACGGATGACGAAGAAGGCGACGGAGAAAACCCTTCGACCCCGCCCTGAAAGGTGTCTTTCGGCGGCAATGGCCGCAGGCAGGGGATAATCCCGCCATCAGCGCCGCGGCGCTGGGCGGGAGGCACAGCGCCAGATGCCTGTCCTGCCATTTCTCCCCTGTTTCGTAATTTCGGGCCGCGCGTGCAGTCGAGCACTGCTGCGCAAGCCTTTTCAAGGAAAGCATACGTTCCCATGTCCCAATACGTTTACACCATGAACCGCGTCAGCAAGATCGTGCCGCCCAAGCGGCAGATACTGAAAGACATTTCGCTCAGCTTCTTTCCCGGCGCCAAGATCGGCGTGCTGGGCCTGAACGGCTCGGGCAAATCGACGCTGCTCAAGATCATGGCGGGCATCGACAAGGAAATTGACGGCGAAGCCATTCCCATGCCCGGCATCAGGATCGGTTACCTGCCGCAAGAGCCGCAGCTCGATCCCAACGAGACCGTGCGCCAGGCCGTGGAAGGCGGCATGGGGGAAGTGCTGACCGCCAAGCAGCGTCTGGAGGAAATCTATGCTGCCTACGCCGAGCCCGACGCCGACTTTGATGCGTTGAGCGAAGAGCAGGGCAGGCTGGAAGCCATCATCGCCGCCGCTGGCAGCGACAGTGAGCACCAACTGGAAATTGCCGCCGATGCGTTGCGCCTGCCGCCGTGGGATGCGGTGATCAAGAACCTTTCCGGCGGTGAAAAGCGCCGCGTGGCGCTGTGCCGCCTGCTGCTGTCCAAGCCCGACATGCTGTTGCTCGATGAGCCGACCAACCACCTGGATGCCGAAAGCGTGGAGTGGCTGGAGCAGTTCCTGCAACGCTTTCCCGGAACCGTGGTCGGCATCACGCACGACCGTTATTTCCTTGACAACGCCGCCGAGTGGATTCTGGAGCTCGACCGCGGCCACGGCATTCCGTGGAAGGGCAACTACAGCACCTGGCTGGAGCAGAAAGAGGCCCGCCTGGAGCAGGAGCAGAAAACCGAAGACGCGCGCATGAAGGCCATGAAGAAGGAACTGGAGTGGGCGCGCCAGAACCCCAAGGGCCGCCAGGCCAAGAGCAAGGCACGTCTGGCCCGCTTCGAGGAACTGAGCGATTACGAATACCAGAAGCGCAACGAGACGCAGGAAATCTTCATCCCCGTGGCCGAACGGCTGGGGCAGGAGGTGATCGAGTTCAAGAACGTGAGCAAGTCGTTTGGCGACCGCATGCTGATCGACAACCTGAGCTTCAAGGTGCCGCCGGGTGCGATCGTCGGCATCATCGGCCCCAACGGCGCGGGCAAGTCCACGCTGTTCCGGCTCATCACCGGCCGTGAACAGCCCGACAGCGGCGAAGTTTCCATCGGCAAGACCGTGAAAATGGCCTTTGTGGACCAGAGCCGCGACGATCTGAACAATGACAAAACCGTCTGGGAAGATATCTCCGGCGGGCTCGACATCCTTACCGTGGGCAAGTTCCAGATGCCCAGCCGCGCCTACTGTGGGCGCTTCAACTTCAACGGCGGCGACCAGCAGAAGAAGGTCGGCCTGCTTTCGGGCGGCGAGCGCGGCCGCCTGCATCTGGCCAAGACGCTGATGCAGGGCGGCAACGTGCTGCTGCTGGACGAGCCCAGCAACGACCTCGATGTGGAAACCCTGCGCGCGCTCGAAGATGCGCTGCTCGAATTTGCCGGCAGCGTGATGGTCATCAGCCACGACCGCTGGTTCCTCGACCGCATCTGCACGCATATCCTGGCGGCCGAGGGCGATTCGCAGTGGGTGTTTTTCGACGGCAACTACCAGGAATACGAGGCCGACAAGGTCAAGCGGCTGGGCGAAGAGGGCGCCAAGCCCAAGCGTATGCGCTTCAAGGCGCTGAAGTAAGCCTTTCAACCGCGCATGCATGGCGCCGCCGGGCTTGGCGAGCGCCCTGGCGCGGCCGATACAGGATATGTAGAACAAGGAGGTCTCTGGTTTTGGAGTGGCATAAACTGAACGAAATACCGCAGTGGCTGCAGGGCACGCTGGCATTGCTCGTGTTGTTGCTGGGCGCAGGATTGCTGCAGTGGCTGCTGCGGGTGGTCGTGACGCGCTGGCTGACCCGTCTGGGCCGCAAGGTCGAAGGGCCGATGGCGGTGCTGCTGCACCGCGATGTGCTGCGCCGTGGTTCGCAAATCGTGCTGCCACTGGCGGTGCATCTGGGCGTGCGTGCAGTGCCCTATCTGCCCGACACGCTATTGCGCGTCATAGAGAACGTGGCGCTGGCGATGACGGTGCTGACGGCTGCGCGCACATTGCTGCGCATTCTCGAAGCGGTTCTGGACGCGCACACGCAGCAGGCGGCCGAACACGGGCATGGCCGTTCGCGCTCGGTCAAGATGTACGTCCAGCTGGGGCAATTGTTCGTGGGGCTGGCTGCGCTGGTGATCATGATCGCGGCGTTGTCGGACAAATCGCCGCTGATCGTGCTTTCAGGCTTTGGCGCCATGTCGGCGGTGGTGCTGCTGGTCTTTCAGGACACCCTGCGTTCGTTTGCCGCGGGCATGCAGATCGAAAGCAATGACATGCTGCGCGTGGGCGACTGGATCGAGATGCCGCAGGCAGGAGCCGACGGCCATGTGATCGACGTGGCGCTCAACACCGTGAAGGTGCAGAACTGGGACAAGACGATCGTCACCGTTCCGACCTGGCGCTTGATGAGCGAAAGCTTCAAGAACTGGCGCGGCATGAGCGAATCGGGCGGGCGCCGCATCATGCGGACGCTGCAAATCGATGCAGGCTCTATCCGCTTTCTCTCCGACGAGGAAATCGACCGCCTGGGCCAGATCAGGCTGCTGGCCGATTACATCCAGGAAAAGCGCTCGGCCATTCGTATCTCGCGCGCCATGGCGGCCAGCGAGCTGGGGCCTGAAATGGGCAGCGTGCCAACCAATCAGCGCCGCCTTACCAACATCGGCACGTTCCGTGCGTACGTCCAGAATTATCTGGAGGCGCACCATTTCATCCGCCAGGACATGTGGCGGCTGGTGCGCATGATGCAGCCCACCGAGTCGGGCGTGCCCTTGCAGCTGTACTGCTTCACCAACACCACGGCGCTGGTCGAATATGAAGCCATCCAGTCGGACATCTTCGATCACCTGCTGGCGGTGCTGCCCGAGTTTGGCCTGTACGTGTTCCAGAACCCCAGCAGCAGCGGCCTGCGCGATGCGCTGGCAGACTGGCGCGCCATTACGGCGGAGCAGGCCCGTCAGGCCGTTGCGGCGGCGCAAGCCGAGGGCGTCGCACGCACGGCGACTGCTTCCGCGGGCCAGGAACCTGCGGCATAGCCGGTGGCGGTGCCGGTTTCTCGGCTTGTCTTGCTGCGTCGATCGGGATAGGATTGGTCGCAGGAGACAGGCGTCGGCAGGAGGCATGTCGACAGTACGGTACAGGTGGGCCCACCGGTGCAAAGATGACAACTTCCACCCATAGACATTCCCAGGGCAAGCCTGCGCCGGCGGCCAGGCTTGCGAAAGCGTGGTCCGCCGTGCCTTCGACTCTGCGCATTTCGTTGGCCGGCCGGGCGCTCGGTGATGCCCTTTTCCCAGCTATGGCGATCAACGACCGCTTTGCCGCGGCTACGCTGCAGGCCATTGGCGACGACGGCACGCGCTGGGCGACCGACCGCTACAGCATGTGGGGCGTGTTGGCGCGCACCCGCTTTCTGTGCGATCAGGCGCGTGGCTTCATGCAGAGGTACCCCGATGCCCATTTCGTCAACATCGGCTGCGGCCTGAGCCAGTACTTCCAGTGGCTCGACAACGGGCAGACCCGCATGACCGATGCCGATCTGCCTGAAGTGATCGCTGTGCGCGAGCAGTTGCTGCCGCCGCTCAATGCGCGCCATCGCGTCCTGCCGGTGGACGTGGCCCAGCCGGACTGGTGGCAGCAATTGCAGTTGCCGGGGCGCGACGCGCGGCCGCTGTTCCTGATGATGGAAGGTGTGAGCATGTACCTGGCGCTGGACCAGATCCAGGGCGTGCTGCATACCGTGGGCGAGCAGGCGCCGGCGGGCTCGGTCATGGTGCTGGATGCCTTCTGCTACGCGGCAACGGGCAAGGCGCTGTGGCACCCCAGCCTGCGCCAGACGGGCGCCAGCCTGCGCTGGGGCCTCAGGCGCCAGAGTGAATTCGAGGAGGCCCACGAACGCCTGCATCTGGTGCAGACCCATGACGTCATGGCTGGTTACGACTGGACCTGCGCCCTGATGGGCATGGGCTTCGCCCTGTTGACCGGCGTGCCGTTCTACGCGCTGTACGTGCTGCACGTAACCTGATGGCGCAGCCATGCGCCGGGGATTTTCTGGCGATGGATTTCTGTGCTGCGCCAGACGCCGATAATCAGACATTGCCTTTGCACCTGCCTTGCATCTTTTTTTGCGACGGGCAGGGAACCATTTTTGCCATCCGACATGCTGCGCTTTTTCGAAAACCTCATCAATCCTTATCCCAACGTGAGCGGCCCGCATCCGCAGGCGCGCATTCCACCGTCTTCCTTCTGGGGATTCGTGCGTTATTCCCTGTACGGATTGGGATGGCACTTTGCCGCGCTCATCGTCCTCACGGCCGCAGTGGCTGTGCTGGAGGCGCTGCTGTTCGGGTTTCTGGGACGCATCGTCGACTGGCTGGCCAGCGTGGCCCCGGCGCAATTGTGGCAGCGCGAGGGACGGACGCTCACGCTGCTGGCGCTGGCCACGGCCAGCATTCCGCTTCTGGTGGCGCTGCATACCATGGTGCAGCACCAGATGCTGGCTGGCAACGTGCCCATGCGCTTGCGCTGGGTGTACCACCAACTCATGCTGCGCCAGAGCATGAGCTTTTACCAGGACGAATTTTCGGGCCGGGTCGCCGCCAAGGTCATGCAGACGGCGCTGGCCGTGCGCGACATGTGCAATATCCTGGCCGACGTGATGGTGTTCGTCGTGGTGTATTTCGTTACGCTGGTGGCGATGGTGGGGCAGTTCCACCCACTCATGCTGCTGCCGTTCGGCGTGTGGCTGGCGCTGTACATCGGTGCGCTGACGTTCTTCATTCCGCGGCTGGCGCGCGTGGCGCAGCGGCAGGCCGATGCACGCTCGCTCATGACCGGACGCATCACCGACGCCTACGCCAATATCCATACCGTCAAGCTCTTTTCGCATGCGGGGCGCGAAGCGCGCTATGCCAAGGAAGCCATGCAGGAATTCATGCGGACGGTGCATTCCCAGATGCGGCTGGTCACGGGCGTGAACCTCAGCAACAACGTGCTGACCATCGGACTGATCGGCTGCA
The DNA here is from genome assembly GCA_039808005.1 of Allobrachymonas sp. Taxonomy (GTDB): domain Bacteria; phylum Pseudomonadota; class Gammaproteobacteria; order Burkholderiales; family Burkholderiaceae_C; genus Brachymonas. Next base: position 104,450 of record JBDHSG010000002.1, read on the forward strand.
CGGCTGCGCTGGCACTGTGGCTGTGGAGCGTGGGGCAGATCACGGCCGGGGCGGTTGCGGCCGCCTGCGCCATGACGCTGCGGCTCAACGGCATGGCGCATTGGGTGATGTGGGAAAGCACCATGCTGTTCGAGCACATCGGCACCGTGCGTGACGGTCTGAACATGCTCAGCCGCGAGAACAGGGTGGTGGATGCGCCCGATGCACGGCCGCTGGTGGTGCAGCGCGGCGAAGTGGTGTTTGAGGACATCACGTTTGCCTACGAGCCCCTTGCCGTACAGACGACACAGACGGCCGGTGCAGCTCCCGCCAAGGGGACCGTCCTTTCGGCCGTCGCGCAGCAGGCGTCTGTCAGGGAATACCGGCCGGTCATCCACGACCTGAACCTTACCCTGGCGCCGGGTGAAAAACTCGGTCTGGTCGGGCCTTCGGGCGCGGGCAAATCCACGCTCGTGGCGCTGCTGCTGCGCTTTTACGATCTGCAAACGGGCAGTATCCGCATCGATGGGCAGGACATCCGCCATGTCACGCAGGAGAGCCTGCGGCGCGCCATTGGCATGGTCACGCAGGACACCGCCCTCTTGCACCGTACGATCCGTGAAAACATCCTCTACGGCCGCCCCGAGGCCAGTGAGGCCGAAGTGATCGAGGCCGCCCGCCGGGCGCAGGCGCACGACTTCATCCTTGAACTGCGCGACAGCCAGGGCCGTACCGGCTATGACGCACAGGTGGGCGAGCGCGGCGTGAAGCTTTCCGGCGGGCAGCGCCAGCGCATCGCCATTGCGCGCGTCATGCTCAAGAATGCACCGATCCTGCTGCTCGACGAGGCCACCAGCGCGCTCGACAGCGAAGTCGAGACCGTCATTCAGGAAAGTCTGTACCAGCTCATGGAAGGCAAGACCGTGATTGCGATTGCGCACCGGCTTTCGACCATCGCAGCCATGGACCGTCTGGTGGTGCTCGACCAGGGCCGCATCGTCGAGAAGGGCACGCATGCCGAGCTGGTAGAGCGCGGCGGCCTGTATGCTCGCCTGTGGGCGCGCCAAAGCGGCGGATTTCTGGGGGCGAGCGGATAATCGCCTGTGGTGCGGCGCTTCTCGGTCTAAATTCCCAGCCGCCCACTCTGCGGTGGGGAATGCTGTGAGGGTGCTTGAGCAAACGGCAACTGCCGCATCTGCGCCAGGCTTTGTGCGGTTGGAACCTGCAACGCCAGCCTAGCGGCCAGGCGGTTCTTCCCTTCAGTTCCAGCTCTTGCAGAACCCATCCAATCTGGGTGAAATCCTGCACGCCGGTTGCCGGGTGAAGAGGGCGTTGTTTACCGGTACAACCGCCTGCTGTCCCTCACAGGCTGAATTGCATCTTCGTCATCAGGCCGCTAGGCCATGCTGCGCCTGGACAAGCGCACGGTGGATGACGAGCGGGCTTTCAGGTAATTCGCTATGCCTGGCTGCAACTGCTCATGTCTGCTGTGGGCCATGCACGCCAAGGGGCGGTCGAAGCCGGCCGATAGAATGGCGGCACTGCACAGTCCCGCCGCAACTTGCGGGCATCGTCGTCGATTGATCCCCTCGCCATGAACCCAAGTCGTCCCGCGTATCTTGATATTCCGCCGTTGCAATCAGCGCACGGATCGGTGCAGCTGCCTGGCTCCAAGAGCATCAGCAACCGCGTGCTGCTACTCGCAGGTTTGTGCAGCGGTGGCACCACGCTGCACGGCGTGCTTGACTCTGACGATACGCGAGTCATGCTCGCCGCACTGCAGCAAATCGGTTGCCGGGTGGAACAGACCGGCACTACGGTGCAAATCGAGGGAATGGCTGGCCGTCTTCCCGATAGTTGCAGGCAGCTGCAATCGCCGGTGGACCTGTTCCTGGGAAATGCGGGCACCGCCATGCGCCCGCTGACGGCGGTTCTGGCGATGCTTGACGGCCATTTCGTGCTTCGCGGCGTGCCGCGCATGCACGAACGCCCCATAGGCGATCTGGTGGACGGCCTGGTGCAACTCGATGCCGATATCCGTTACTCTGGTACAGAGGGCTATCCGCCCCTGCGCATCGGTCCGCGCCGCGCCACGCCAGAAGCGGCGCCCCGTCGAATCAGTGTGCGCGGCGATGTGTCGAGCCAGTTTCTTACCGCCTTGCTGATGGCGGCACCGCTGGCGGGGCATGCCCTGATCATCGATGTCGAGGGCGAACTGATTTCCAAACCGTACATTGCAATTACGCTCAGGCTGATGCAGCAGTTTGGCGTGGCAGTGGAGTGCGACGACCAGACCGGCTGGCGGCAGTTCACCATTGCCGCCGGTGCGTGTTACCAGAGCCCCGGCAGCCTGCATGTGGAGGCCGATGCCTCGTCGGCCAGCTATTTCATCGCGTTGGGCGCCATTGCGGCCGATCCGGCGCAGGGCCACAGCATCACGGTGCAAGGCGTGGGGGCGGATTCGATCCAGGGCGACATCCGATTCATCGACGCCGCTCGCCAGATGGGTGCGCAGATCAGCAGTAGCGCCAACGGCATCACTATTCAACGCGGGGCGTGGCCGCTGCAGGCGATTGACCTGGATTGCAACCACATTCCCGATGCGGCCATGACGCTGGCCGTGATGGCGCTGTATGCCGATGGCGTTACGACGCTGCGCAACATCGCCAGTTGGCGCGTGAAGGAAACCGACCGCATCGCAGCCATGGCTTGCGAGTTGCGCAAACTGGGCGCTAGCGTGGAAGAGGGCGCGGACTGTATCCGCATCACGCCGCCTGAGCGTTTGGGGTCAGGGGAAGCGCCGCAGGAATCGGGCGCGGCTTCGGGTGGCGCGGGGGAGTCGTCCGGCTGGAAACAGGCCAGCATCCACACCTACGACGATCATCGCGTGGCGATGTGTTTTGCGCTGGCCGCGTTCAATTCCGCCGAGCTGCCTGTGCGCATCGAAGACCCGGTGTGTGTGGCCAAGACCTTTCCCGAATTCTTTCCTGCCTTTTTTGCCTTGGCGCAGACCGAGGCGCCGCGCATCCCTGTGCTGTGCATCGACGGCCCTTCGGCTTCCGGCAAGGGCACGCTGGCTTCGGCGGTTGCGCGGGAGCTGGGCTACCACTGGCTCGACTCCGGGGCGCTGTACCGCATCACCGCGCTGGCGGCGCGTCGCGCCGGACTAGACATCCAGCCGCACAACGAAACTGCAATCGCCGTGCTGGCCGCCACCCTGCCTGTGCGCTTCACGGCTGACGACCGGGGCGAGCAGCAGGTGTGGTTTGGGAACGACAACGTGACGGCCGATATCCGGACCGCACAGGCGGGCATCGATGCGTCCAGGGTGTCGGCTCTGCCCGAGGTGCGCAAGGCCCTTCTGGGGTTGCAGCACGCCTTTCGCCGCTTGCCGGGGCTGGTGGCCGATGGCCGCGACATGGGGACGGTCGTGTTTCCGCAGGCAACGCTGAAGGTGTATTTGACCGCCAATGCCGAAGAGCGCGCGCAAAGACGGTATAAACAATTGATTTGCCAAGGGATTCCTGCTAATATCGATAGTCTGCGCGCCGAGTTGCAGGATCGGGACGTGCGCGACAGCAGTCGCTCCGTCTCGCCTTTGCATCCGGCGCCGGATGCCTTGCCGCTGGATAACTCTGCCCTTGATGTTCGCGCATCTGTGGAGCAGGTATTGCAATGGTGGCAAGACAGACAGCCGTTCGTGGCGCAACGTTGATTTTTTGTTGCTTCATGCCGGTTTCGCACCGCCCTCTTTCGTTCCGGCCATTGCTGTCATATCGCAGCGGATTGCGGGAAAGCGGGCGGGTTTGTACGTTGTAAAACCATGTTGCGGCAATTGCTGCAACCAACCCCTGTTTCCGACTGAGGTGCTGCAATGGTGCAGCCCTGTTCCCGGGAACAGACAGGAAATTTCATGTCCGAATCTTTTGCCGCCCTGTTTGAGGAATCCCTGAAGCATGCCGAAATGCGTGCAGGTGAAGTCATCACTGCCGAAGTGGTGCGTGTGGAACACAACCACGTCGTGGTCAATGCAGGGCTGAAGTCCGAAGCCTATGTTCCGATCGAGGAATTCAAGAACGACCAGGGTGAAGTCGAAGTCCAGGCTGGCGACTTCGTGTCCGTGGCCATCAGCAGCGCTGAAAACGGCTTTGGCGAAACCATTCTCTCGCGCGATACCGCCAAACGCCTGGCCTCGTGGCTGAGCCTGGAAAAAGCGCTCGAATCCGGCGATTTCGTCACCGGCACCACCGCTGGCAAGGTCAAGGGCGGCCTGACCGTGCTGGTCAACGGCATCCGCGCCTTCCTGCCCGGCTCGCTGGTGGATACCCGTCCCGCCAAGGACCTGACTCCCTACGAAAACAAGACCATGGAGTTCAAGGTCATCAAGCTGGACCGCAAGCGCAACAACGTGGTGCTGTCCCGCCGCGCCGTGCTGGAAGCCAGCATGGGCGAGGAGCGCGCCAAGCTGCTCGAAACCCTGAAGGAAGGCGCCATCGTCAACGGCGTGGTCAAGAACATCACCGAATACGGTGCGTTCGTGGACCTGGGCGGCATCGACGGCCTGTTGCACATCACCGACATGGCATGGCGCCGGGTGCGCCATCCCTCCGAGGTGGTGCATGCCGGACAGGAACTCACGGCCAAAGTGCTCAAGTTCGACGCAGAGAAAAACCGCGTCAGCCTGGGCCTCAAGCAGATGGGCGACGATCCTTGGCTGGGCGTGTCTCGCCGCTATCCGGCGCAGACCCGTCTGTTCGGCAAGGTGACCAACATTGCCGATTACGGCGCGTTTGTCGAGCTGGAACCCGGCATCGAAGGCCTGGTGCACGTTTCCGAAATGGACTGGACCAACAAGAACGCCGCGCCCAGCAAGATCGTGTCGCTGGGTGATGAAGTGGAAGTGATGGTGCTGGAAATCGACGAGGACAAGCGCCGCATCAGCCTGGGCATGAAACAGTGCAAGGCCAACCCGTGGCAGGAATTTGCCGCCAGCACCAAGCGTGGCGACAAGGTCAAGGGTCCGATCAAGTCGATCACCGATTTCGGCATTTTCGTGGGCTTGGCCGCCGGCATCGACGGTCTGGTGCACCTGTCCGATCTTTCCTGGAACGAGCCCGGCGAAGCCGCTGTGCGCAATTACAAGAAGGGCCAGGAAGTCGAGGCCGTGGTGCTGGGCGTGGACGTGGAGCGCGAGCGCATCAGCCTGGGCATCAAGCAGCTCGACGCCGATCCGTTCACCACCTTCGTGTCGATCAACGACAAGGGTGCTGTGGTGACCGGCAAGGTCAAGAGCGTGGACGCCAAGGGTGCTGAAATCGATCTGGGTGAAGACGTCACGGGCTATCTGCGTGCCGGCGAAATCAGCCGTGATCGCGTGGAAGATGCCAGCGCCGTGCTGAAGGAAGGCGACGAAGTGACCGCCGTCGTTACCAACATCGACCGCAAGGCCCGCAATATCCAGCTGTCGGTCAAGGCCAAGGATGCCGTCGACCAGCAGCAGGCGTTGGATACCCTCAACCAGACTTCCGGTCGCGACAGCGCCGGCACCACCAGCCTGGGCGCCCTGCTGCGTGCCAAGCTGGACAACGAAGAGAAGGCCTGAGAGAAAAAGCCCGAGCCCTACCGCGCATGGTCCGAAGGGACCGTGTTGCGCGGCGGGGCGCAGGGCATGCAACAGGAGGCTTTTCATGACCCGATCCGATCTGGTTGACGCATTGGCCGCGCAATTTCACCAGTTGCCCCATCGCGATGCCGAGATGGTGGTGAAGGCCATCCTCGACAGCATGGCGGAGGCGCTGGCCAATGGCCATCGCATCGAAATCCGCGGATTTGGCAGTTTCACCATCAGCCACCGGCCGGCCCGTGTTGGACGCAATCCGCGCAGCGGCGAGGCGGTCCGCATTCCCGAAAAGCGGGTCCCGCATTTCAAACCTGGCAAGGCGCTGCGTGAAGCAGTGGATCAGCACGGTGAGATGGCTGCCGGTGCAACGGGGGACGCTCCCCTATAATTGCCAGGAATGCTGGCCGGTGCATGCACAGTAGGAAGCACTGTTTGAAGGGACGCATGAAATCTTTTTTCTGGCTGCTGTTCAAGGCAGCCATTTTTTTTCTTCTTTTTGCTTTCGCCATGAGCAACCGGGACGAGGTGGCCTTGCGCTTCATGCCCGGTCACGTCGTAACTATGCCGATGATGGCGGTGGTTCTCGGCAGCTTTGCGATGGGCGTGTTTCTCGGAATCCTGGTGATGGTTCCGCGCTGGTGGAGGCTTCGGCGCGACGTTCGCAAAGCGCAGACGCAGATGGCTGTGCCAGAGGCTGTGGCGGTAGCCGAATCGCGGCAACAGGCGTCATCCAGTCCTGCGGATCTGGCGCGGCACATGACCGATCCGTCGATCACCATTCCCTACGAACCCTGATGGATACAGGTGCATGAATATCGATCTCGTATGGCTGCTGCTGGGGCTGCCGGTCGCGTTTGCCTTGGGGTGGCTGGCTTCACGGCTGGATCTGCGCCAACTGCGCACCGAAAACCGTAGTGCGCCCAAAGCCTATTTCAAAGGGCTCAACCATCTGCTCAACGAGCAGCAGGACGCCGCGATCGATGCCTTCATCGAGGCGGTGCAGAAAGACCCCGACACCACCGAGCTGCACTTTGCCCTGGGGAGCCTGTTCCGGCGCCGCGGCGAATATGAACGTGCCATCCGCGTGCACCAGCATCTTCTGGCGCGCGCGGATCTTTCGGCAGCTGATCGTGCGCGGGCGCAATACGGTTTGTCGATGGATTTTCTGAAGGCTGGCCTGCTCAATCTGGCAGAGGAGTCCCTGCGCAAGCTCGATGACACCACTTATGCCGAAAGCGCCCATTTGGGGCTGCTGCACATTTATGAGTCCTCGCGCGACTGGCAGCAGGCGGACAAAATGGCGCAGGTGCTGCAGGCTGCCGGTTATGGCCAGGACTTCAGTCAGCGCCGTTCCCACTATTTGTGCGAGCAGGCACAGGAGGCGTTGCAGAAGCAGCAGCCGGATGTTGCGTGCGAACTGTTGCAGCAAGCGGTTGATCTTGCTCCGCAAGCAGTACGCCCCCGCATTCAGCTGGCCTTGATCAGGCAGCGGCAGAGTCAGCCGCAAGCAGCGCTGGAACAATTGGAGCAGGCCATTGCACATAGCCCTGCTTCCACTCCCTTGTTTGCCCGAACGTATGCCGAGCTGGCACATGCCTGCGGCTGTGCCGAACAGGCGCATGCCCAACTGCAGGCGCTACAAAAAGAAATGCCTTCGATCGACCTGGTCGAAGCGCTGATCTGGCTGGAACAGCAGGATGGCATCAAGGATGGGGATCATCCGGGGGCGGACCACTACATTTCCCATCTGCAAAGCAATCCCTCGTTGATGGCTGCTGCCCGCTGGCTGGTAGCCAAGAAGCTTGCGGGCGATTCCAACCAGGCAGTGGTTGAAAAGGCCCTTCAGCACGCGGCCAAACCGCTGGGCCGTTATCGCTGCGCCGCGTGCGGCTTCGAAGCCCAGTCGCACTATTGGCAGTGTCCGGGATGTCATAACTGGGACAGCTACCCTCCGCGCCGGATTGAAGAGCTCTGATTTTTCACACTGCTTGAGCACGTAGTCGACGAGCGGCATGTCGTCCCAGTGCCATTGCAGGCGAACGGGCGTGTGCCGGGGTCATGCGCTGGCTACTGCATCTGCACCGATCCCTGCACGACCACCCGCACGGTGGATTTTCCGGGTTCAGTCGGCAAAGGCGCGGCATCGCTGCTGTACGCTTTCGCTTCGACCATGCGCATGCGCGGCATCGGGCCGCCATAGACTTGGTCGGTCTGCACCGAAACGTCCCGCAGGGTGTAGCTGTGGAAACCAAAATTGCGCGTGATTTCCTCGGCCTTTTTGCGGAAGGCGGCGATCGCCTTGGTTTGTGCCTCGGTTTCTGTCTTGCGACGCAAGTCGGGGCTGATGTCGAAAGTAACGTCGGAAATGGTCAGGCTCTGTATTTTCCCAGCGACGCTGCTGATGCGGGGGATGTCGGTTCCACTAAGCACGACTTCGGCGCTTCCCTGCCAGCCTGCAAGGCGGTTATTCGCATTACGGCTGGGATAGAGACTGAACTGTCCCGTCTGGACGTCCATGAGCCCGGTTTGCGCCTGTCCTTTGGCAACCTGCAAAGCACTGTCAATGGCCTGTTTGAGCTGGCTCTGCACTTCCTGGGCGTTGGTGCTTTGCTTGGTTGTGCTCAGGGTGATGCGCAGCATGTCCTGTTGGACTTCGACGGAGCCGTCCGCCGACAGCTGCGCCACATTGCTCAAAGATGCTGCTGCGCTGGATACTTTCTGGGCCTGCACCAGGGCGCTGGCGGCCATGCCGGCCAGCAGTAGCAGGATTGTTCGGGCCGTTTGGTTTTTTTTCATCGAACACCTCCAGACATGATGCGAGATGGAACAGACACCGGGAACAGATAGCGGCGGATGCCAGCCGTACCAGTCACGGGAGTTTGTTTATGGGGCATTATGCAAGGGGTTGTTGCGTGCGTGTTCGCGCACGGCGCGGCGCAACTCCAGCAAGTCCTCCTTGCTCAGCAAACGCCGCGAAGGGGATTCGTCCTGGCATTTGTAATGCTTGTGCGCCATGACGCTCGAGCGCAAGTCCTGATGGGGAGGAATCGCTCCGGGATCCATCACCGTTGCCTGGGACTCTGCTGACGCCTGAAAAGGCGCAGAGGGCGTGGGGCATTGCGCGAGGGCTGACATGCTTGCCAGCAGGAACAGGACACACACCATTTCGGGTGCGTGGCGGCGCAGACTGAAACGCCGGGTGCACGGGGTGCCATGACGTGCACCGAAGGTGGGAAAAGGAAACAGGGGGGAACGCAGTCGCTGCAATGGATGAGATTGTCGAACGTTGCCCATATTCAGATCCAACTTTCAATATGCAGATTCAACACTGCCACAAAAAAGCACGGCCATCATTGCGCCTTTGCCCATAGCCCCATTTTGCTGGCTCCGATAAGAATACAGGGTCGGCCCGGACACAAACGAAAGACGGGCGCAATAGATGTAACATTATGAAAAGCGGGATGAGAAAAAATGGCGAAAAAGAGAAATGCAGCCTAATATCGTCCATGTTACATATTAAATCGGAGATTCTTTAATGAGCCAGGCCAACCCTGTACGTCCCGATAAGGTGGTGGTGGTTGATGACGATGCACGCATTCGTGATCTGCTACGCCGTTACCTGAGCCAGGAAGGCTTTGAAGTGATGGTCGCAGAGGATGGCAAGACCCTCAACCGCATCTTGCAACGGGAAGCGGTCGATTTGATCGTGCTGGATCTGATGCTGCCAGGCGAAGACGGGCTTTCGATTTGCCGGCGCCTGCGCGCGACCAATGACAAGACCCCCATCATCATGCTGACGGCCAAAGGCGAAGACGTGGACCGTATCGTCGGACTTGAGATAGGGGCGGATGACTATCTAGGCAAGCCATTCAATCCCCGGGAATTGCTGGCGCGGGTACATGCCGTGCTGCGCCGCCGCCCAGCGGTAGAAGCGCCCGGCGCGCCTGCGGCGGAAGCCGAGCTGGTGACATTCGGCAATTTCGTGTTTGATCTCAGCGCCCGTACGCTCAAGAAAGACAACGAAGATCTGCCGTTGACCACGGGAGAGTTCGCCATGCTCAAGGCACTGGTGCGGCATCCGCGCCAGCCGCTGTCGCGGGAAAAGCTGGCGCAACTGGCGCGGGGGCGTGAATTCGAACCGTTTGACCGCAGCCTGGACGTTCAGGTGTCGCGCCTGAGAAAGCTCATAGAGACAGACCCGGCTTCGCCACGTTATATCCAGACGGTCTGGGGCGTCGGTTATGTGTTCGTGCCCGATGGGGGTAACAATGGCTGATGCCGTGGGCGAGGCGCGGTAAACCATTGTGCGGGGCATGACAGTCGACAGCCTTCTCACCACGGATGGCGCGGATGACGCTGAAACGTTGCCCGATGCCGAGCCGGTGGTGTCCAGTTCCGCGACGCAGCCACCCGCTCGCCTCGGGCTGAATCTGTTCTGGCGCACGTTCATCATGATGGCCCTGTTGCTGACGGTCAGCAACCTGGGCTGGCTGTTTTCGGTGCGCTCGGTCGATCTGGAGCCGCGCGCCAGGCAAACCGCGCAGCAGATCGCCTCGCTTGTCAACCTCAGTCGTGCCGCCCTCATCTATTCCGACACGATCACGCGCTACGCTCTGATCAAGACGCTGGCGGAAGAAGAGGGTGTGCGCATTCTGCCGCGGGAGTCCGAAGACCGGATCGTTGCTATGCCGTCGGGGCAGATGGCCGAGCGCATCACGCAGGAACTGCGCAAACGGCTGGGGCCGCAAACCATCGTGGCCAGTTCGGTCAATGGCGAGGCCGGTCTGTGGATCGGGTTCGATATCGACAACGATCCTTACTGGCTGTTGACCGACCAGTCCCGCATCAATCAGGTGGGTGGTGCGACGTGGCTCGTCTGGGTGTTGATGGCCGGTTTGCTGTCGCTTACCGGCGCGGCCGTGATGGCCGGTATCGTCAACCAGCCGCTGCGGCACCTGCTGGATGCCATCAGCAAGGTGCACAAGGGTGATTTCAAAACCGGCCATCTCGACGAAACAGTGACCACCAAGGAAATCCGTGAGGTAAACGTCGGCTTCAACCGCATGGCCGAACAGATGGCCAAGGTCGAGCAGGAGCGGGCGGTGATGCTGGCCGGCATTTCCCACGATTTGCGCACGCCGCTGGCCCGGTTGCGGCTGGAAGTCGAAATGAGCGTGTCCGATCCGGAGTCGCAAAAATACATGGTCGCCGACATCGAACAACTCGATGCCATCATCAACAAGTTCATGGATTACGCGCGTCCCGATGCGGTCAAGCCCGTTACCGTGCAATTGGCGGACGTGGTGCAGACGTGTGCCTATCCGTATCTCAACGTCAGCGACATGATCATCCGCATCGATGTGCCGCACACCCTGCGTGTGAAAGCCGACGAGGTTGAGTTGGCGCGCGTCATTTCCAATCTGATGGAGAACGCCCGGCGCTATGGCAAGACACCGGGCACCTACCTGACCGAGCTGACGGTCAAGGCCAGAACGGAAGGAGCAAAGGTGCTGCTGCAGATCCACGACCGCGGAACCGGCGTGCCGGAGCACATTCTGTCCCGTCTGACGCAACCCTTCTTCCGTGCGGATGAGGCCCGGACGTCTGCCGTGGGCAGCGGATTGGGACTGGCGATCGTCAAGAAAGTGGTCGAGCACATGGGTGGGACGCTGCACCTGGAAAACCACCCCGACGGAGGCTTGGTAGCCAACGTGCTGCTGCTGCGGGCCAAGTGACCGCCCATGGCGGCAGCGCGCTTGCTGCCGTGCGGGCTGGCCGGTGCCGCACTCAGGGGCGCCAGAGCAAGACCACCGCCCGCGCTTCCATGCTGCGGCCTTCCCCGACCGGACCGAGCCATTCCGCCGTCTTGGCTTTCACGTTGACCTGACTGGTCGCAATCGACAGGCAGTCTGCGATGCTGGCGGTCATCGCTGGCTTGTACGGCGCCAGTTTCGGCTGCTGGGCAATCACGGTGCAATCCACGTTTCCTACATGCCAGCCGCTGGCCGCCACGCGGCGCATGGTCTCCCGCAGCAACACCCGCGAATCCGCCCCCTTGAATGCGGCGTCGGTATCGGGGAACAGTGTGCCGATATCGGTCATGCCGGCCGCACCCAGCAGCGCATCGGTGACCGCGTGCAGCAGCACATCGGCATCCGAATGGCCGAGCAGGCCCTTGTCGTGCGGGATCTGGATGCCACCCAGCCACAACGGGCGGCCTTCGGCCAGCTGATGACAATCCCAGCCTTCGCCAACGCGAAAGGGGGCAAGCGGTATAGATGTCGGATTCATGCCGCTATTCTCGCATCGGTTGCATTGTGCTGCACCGCCTGGAATGACCATACAGGCGCGTGTTTCAGGCACATTCGTTCGGAGTCAGTCGGTGCGGCCAAGCCGTGCCTGCAACACCGCTTCAGCCAACGCAAAATCTTCCGGATACGTGATCTTGAAGTTCTGCGCGCCGCCGCAAACCAGCTGTGGCTGCAAACCCAATCGCTCCACGGCGCTGGACTCATCCGTGATCTGTTCGGGCGCCTGCTGCAGGCCGGATTCCAGCGCCTGCAGCAATACGCCCAGCCGGAACATCTGGGGTGTTTGCGCCAGCCACTTGTCGCTGCGGGAAATGGTGGTTGCCACGCGCGGGCCGTCCGGCGGGGCACTGCCATCCTGTTGCGGCTGCTGCGTTGCCTGCGCCTTGAGCGTGTCGGGCAATGGCAGCGCCAGCAGGCCGCCTACCCGGTCGTTGCGGCAGGCAGTGACCAGGTGCATGATCTGTTGGGGCGTAACGAGACAGCGCGCCGCGTCGTGCACCAGAACCCAGTCGTGCGGTTGTGCGCCGTGTGCCTGCAGGTGCAGCAGGCCGTTGCGCACACTTTCGGCGCGGCTGTTGCCGCCCACCTGTGCGTGCATGACGGTAGGCATGTCGCGCATATGCGCCGGCGCATGTGCGGAAAACCAGTTGTCCTGCGGTGCCAGCACCAGCAAAATCCGGCTGATGGCGGGGCATGCGACAAAGGCGGACAGCGTGTGCCAGATCATGGCGCGGCCCGCCAGGGGTTGGTACTGCTTGGGAATCGAGGTGCCGGCGCGGCTGCCGCTGCCGGCGCAGGGAATCAGCGCAAACAGACGCGGGTCCGGCAGTGTCTCGAAAGGGGCGTGCATATCTGCGTCATTGTGCCTGAGTCGGCTGGTCTACCTGGATGGGTCCAGCCTTCCTGGGGCAGACATTTCCTTTCTGTGCAGACGTGTGCTGCAATGCTGTTTGCCGTTCAAGGTGTTGATGGGAGCCATGCAGATTCACCAACCATAAGCCTCGCTTTGGGCGCATCCGGCCAAAGCGTACAAGTCGATTCGAACAGTGCGTGCAAACCCTCCGGCGACTGGCACAATAGGGCGCAGATGACAAGTCCGTCTGCCCATTTGATTGAGGAGAATCCATGAAAATCCTGCTGCCCGTCGACGGTTCCGACCTTTCGCTGCATGAAGTCCGTTTTGCGCTGCGTCTGGTGCAGGAGGGGCTCAAGGCCAGTTTTGTGCTGGCCAATGTGCAGGAGCCTGCCTCGTTCTATGAAATCATCACTGCCCGCAACGATGCACAGATGCTTGAGAGCGTGCAGCAGGAAGCCGGGGCCGACACGGTGGCGCCTTCCGCCGACTTGTTGAAAGCAGCGGGCGTGCCGTTTGACGTGGTGGTACTTGCAGGCGATCCGGCACCCGCCATGCTGGAACTGATCGAGGTGCGTGCCATCGACATGGTCGTGATGGGTTCGCGCGCGCTGGGAACGATCCGTTCGGCGCTGGAGGGATCCACCTCGCGCAAACTGGTGCACGATGCGCCGGTGCCGGTTTTGCTGGTCAAGGCGCCTGTCGAGGAAACGTAAGCGCCAGTGAGCATGGGTTTGTGGCGGGCGCGATGCGGCAGTGGGCGCTGCCGCAGCAAGGCATGCCTGCGGTGAAGGGTGCACGTTCCATTGGAACGGGCGCCAACCGGAACCGGCGCAACGGTCTTTTGCCGCATCCGGCCCGGTGTGCGCGGTTTTACAATCGGCTTTCAGTCAACACCCCTCTCCATTGCGGCGAGGGGTATTTTCGTTTGTTCCGCCTATGCAATTCCCCAAGCTCGTTCCTGGCCAACAGTACACCCTGCCGCGCCCCCTTGCCAGCGCCGATGCCGCCCTACTGGCGCAGCTGGCCGTGCGTGACAAGGCCGCAGGCCGCTGCACCGCCATCGTTACGGCCGATGCGGCAGACGCCCAGCGCCTGCTGGAGGAACTGCCGTTCTTCGTCCCTGCGCTGCGCTGCGCGCTGTTCCCCGACTGGGAAACGCTGCCCTACGACAGCTTTTCGCCTCACCAGGACCTGATCAGCGAGCGTCTGGCCACGCTATGGCGCATCAGCCAGCATGCAAAGGACGATGGCGCTGACGTCGTGCTGATTCCGGCCACCACTGCGCTGTATCGCCTTGCGCCGCCTTCGTTCCTGGCGGGCTATACCTTCCACTTCAAGCAGGGGCAGCAGCTCGACGAAGCCGCGCTCAAGGCACAGCTCACCATGGCCGGGTACGCGCATGTGGCGCAGGTGGTCAGCCCCGGCGAATATGCCGTGCGTGGCAGCCTGATCGATTTGTTCCCGATGGGCTCATTGCAGCCGTACCGGGTGGATTTGTTCGACGACGAAATCGACAGCATTCGCACGTTCGATCCGGATAGCCAGCGCAGCCTGTATCCAGTGCCCGAAGTGCGCCTGTTGCCGGGGCGCGAGTTCCCGATGGATGACGATGCGCGTGCAAGGTTCCGCAGCAAGTGGCGCGAATTGCTCGAAGGCGACCCAACCAAAAGCCGCATCTACAAGGACATGGGCGCGGGGCTGGCCACAGCTGGCATCGAATACTACCTGCCGCTGTTTTTCGATGAAACCGCTACGGTGTTCGACTACCTGCCTGCTCAGAGCACACTGGTGCTGCACGACGATCTTGAGGCGCCGTTTCAGCGCTTCTGGCAGGACACCAAAGATCGCCACCGCCTGCTCAGTGGCGATCCGGAGCGCCCCGCCTTGCCGCCAGAAACCCTGTTCTTGAATGCCGAACAGTTCTACACGCAGGCCAAACGCTTTGCGCAGTTGGTGCTACGCTCCACGGCAGGCGAGCAGGGTGCCAGCGCCTACGCAGAGTTCGGCCAACTGCCCGATGTCTCCGCCGTACGCGGCAGCGACGATCCGCTCACCCGCCTGCAGGCGCATATTCGCGGCACGCCGCACCGTGTGCTGCTGCTGGCCGAGAGCGCGGGCCGGCGCGAGAGCCTGCTGGACTTCCTGCGTGCCAGCCACGTACAGCCGGTGGCCATGGACACACTGGCCGAATTCCAGGCCAGTGATGAAAAAGTGGGGCTGGCCGTTTCTGCGCTGATGCAGGGCTTTGCCTGGAACGAACACGCCATCGATCTGATCACCGAGGCCGAGCTGTTTGCCGGCAGCGGCGGGGTGCAGCACCGCAGGCGGCGCAGGCAGGAGCCGGCCAGCGACGTCGATGCGCTCATCAAGGACCTGAGCGAACTCAATGTGGGCGACCCGGTGGTGCACAGCGCACACGGCATTGGCCGTTACAAGGGCCTGGTCAACATGGACATGGGCCAGAAGAACCCCGACGGCACGCCCGCGCTGCAGGAATTTCTGCATCTGGCATATGCCGGCGATGCCACACTGTACGTTCCGGTCAGCCAGTTGCACCTGATCAGCCGTTACACGGGCGTCGGTGCCGACGAGGCACCGTTGCACAAGCTCGGCAGCGGGCAGTGGGACAAGGCCAAGCGCAAGGCCGCCGAGCAGGTGCGCGACAGTGCCGCCGAACTGCTCAATATCTACGCCCGCCGCGCCTTGCGTGAAGGTCATGCGTTTCGCTTCAGTGCCGCCGATTACGAGGTGTTTGCCAACGACTTCGGCTTCGAGGAAACTGCTGACCAGCTCGCTGCTATCCATGCCGTGATCCAGGACATGGTTTCGCCGCGCCCCATGGATCGCCTCGTGTGCGGCGACGTGGGCTTTGGCAAGACCGAAGTGGCGCTGCGCGCGGCGTTTGTCGCCGTGACCGGCGGCAAGCAGGTGGCGTTCCTGGCGCCCACCACGCTGCTGGCCGAACAGCATTTCCAGACGCTGAAAGACCGCTTCGCCAAGTGGCCGGTGAAGGTGGCCGAAATGAGTCGCTTCCGCTCCGCCAAGGAAATCACCGCGGCGCAAAAAGGCATCGCCGACGGCAGCGTGGACATCGTGGTCGGCACGCACAAACTGCTGTCGGAAAAGACGCAGTTCAAGAACCTGGGCCTGCTCATCATCGACGAGGAACACCGCTTCGGCGTGCGCCACAAGGAGACCATGAAGCAGTTGCGCGCCGAGGTGGATGTGCTCACGCTGACCGCCACGCCCATTCCGCGCACGCTCGGCATGGCGCTCGAAGGCCTGCGCGACCTGTCGGTGATCGCTACGGCGCCACAGCGCCGGCTGGCCATCAAGACCTTTGTGCGCAGCGAGAACAACGGCGTGATCCGCGAAGCCGTGCTGCGCGAACTCAAGCGCGGCGGACAGGTCTATTTCCTGCACAACGAAGTCGAAACCATCGAGAACCGCCGCCAGAAACTCGAAGAGATCCTGCCCGAGGCGCGCATTGCCGTGGCGCATGGCCAGATGCCGGAGCGCGACCTGGAGCGCGTGATGCGCGACTTCGTGGCGCAGCGCTTCAACATCCTGCTGTGCTCCACCATCATCGAAACCGGCATCGACGTGCCTACAGCCAACACCATCCTCATCAGCCGCGCCGACAAGTTCGGCCTGGCGCAGTTGCACCAGCTGCGCGGCCGCGTGGGCCGCAGCCACCACCAGGCCTATGCTTACTTGATGGTTCCTGATTTGGACGTGCTGACCAGGCAGGCCAGCCAACGGCTGGAAGCCATCCAGCAGATGGAGGAACTGGGCAGCGGATTTTTCCTGGCCATGCACGATCTCGAAATCCGCGGCGCGGGCGAGGTGCTGGGCGAGAACCAGAGTGGAAACATCATGGAAATCGGTTTCCAGCTTTACAACGAGATGCTGACCGAAGCCGTCAAGCAGCTCAAGGAAGGCAAGGAGCCCGATTTGCTCAGCCCCATGCAGGCCGTTACTGAAATCAACCTGCATGCTCCGGCGCTGTTGCCCGATGATTACTGCGGTGACGTGCACCTGCGCCTGTCGTTCTACAAAAAATTCGCGACGGCCAAAACCGGCGCGCAGGTGGACGCGCTGCTCGAGGAGCTGGTGGATCGCTTCGGCAAACTGCCGCCACAAGCCGAAACGCTGATCCAAGTGCACCGGCTGCGGGTGCTGAGCCAGCCCTATGGCGTGTTGAAAGTGGAGGCGGCGCCTACCGTCATCGCGATCACCTTCAAGCCCAATCCTCCGGTGGACCCGATGGCCATCATCCACCTGATCCAGAAGAACAAGCACATCAAACTGGCCGGCAATGAAAAGCTGCGCATTGAGCGGGCGCTCGAAAAACCGCTGGATCGCGCCATGCTGGTACGGGATGTGTTGCGGGGGCTGGGGCAGCCCGTGATGCAGACAGATGCCCAGTCGTGAACAGTGGAACGTGCAGCCACCCAGAAATGCTCCATGAAGGTCTGATCCGCTGTGCTAGGCTTCCGCCGGGTTTTCCCCAGTTCTGCATGCGAAAGAACGCCTCGTTCTGCTTGAAACCGTTGCGGGCGGCGCCGTGCGGGCCGTTCGTCGTGTACGCCGCAGCCCGCGTGTTTCCTGGGAAAGGCATTTAATGCGGGGGGGGGGACCAGCACAGTGAACTGGAATGGTTGACAGGTCTTTTCCGAAAGCCAATACGGGCTGTCCTGTTATTCACGTTTTTGTTTACTTGAGCAAAACAGAAGGATAAAGTGGGGAGGCTGTTTTTTTATTGGAGATTGACCTGTGAATGCCTCTTCCACTGAAACCCCGACCCTGAATCCCGCCCAGTCGATCGGCCAGATCGCCGTGGAACTTCCCGGATCCACGGCCGTGTTTCGGCGACTCAAGCTCGACTTCTGTTGTGGCGGTCAAGTCAGCCTGGAAACGGCAGCCGCCGAGAAGGGCCTGAATCTGCAGGACGTGCTGGCTGAACTGGCGCCGTTGCACCGTTCTGGCGCACCGACAACCATTACCGAACCTGCGGCGCTGATCGACCACATCATTGAGCGCTACCACGAGGTGCACCGCGCCCAGTTGCCCGAGCTCATCCGCATGGCGCGGCGTGTGGAAGCCGTGCACCGCGACAATCCCAACGTGCCGGCCGGGCTGGCCGATCTGCTCGAGGCGGTGGAGAGCGAACTGCTCATGCACATGCAAAAGGAAGAAAACATCCTCTTCCCCATGATCAAATCGGGCAGCGTCGCGGCGGTGGCCGGTCCCATCCACGTGATGCGCGCGGAGCACACGGAAGCCGGTGCCGAACTGGAAAAGATTGCGGAGCTGACCCATGATGCCACGCCGCCTGCCGAAGCCTGCAATACGTGGCGGGCGCTTTATTCCGGTATCGCCCAGTTCAGCGACGACCTGATGCACCACATCCACCTGGAAAACAACGTGCTGTTCCCGCAGTTCGAAGCCTAGACCGATCGGACTCGGACGGTACTCGCACGCAAGGGCGGCAACCGACCCAACTAAGGCCTTTTACTGATGGGCAGGCGGCGGTACCCAGCCTGATAGCGCGTGGTACCCGTCGTTGGGTGATACGATGCGCCATCGCCGTTTCCGGTTTTTCTGTTGGTGCTTTTTCCATGTCTGAATCAGCTCTTTCTGCAGATTACCTCGTCATTGGCGCCGGCATAGCCGGTGCTTCTGCCGCTTACTGGCTGGCGCCGCATGGCCGCGTCATCGTGCTGGAGCGCGAAACCCAGCCGGGCTACCATTCCACCAGCCGGTCAGCCGCACAATTCATGGAAAGCTATGGTTCGCTGCAGGTACGCCGGCTTACGCGTGCGAGCCGGGCGTTCTTCATGCAGCCGCCCCCGGGTTTTTCGGAACATGCGCTGATGCGTCCGTGCAGCGCGCTGTTCGTTGCATCACCGGATCAGGGCGATTTGCTGCGCGCGCAGTGGGAGTTGCTGCGCCAGACGTCGCCTAATCTCCAGCAGCTGGATGCCGCGCGGACGTGCGCCATGTTTCCGGTGCTCCGGCCCGAAATGGTGCATGGTGCGTTGCTGGATTCCGATACCTGCGACATGGATGTGGATGCGCTGCTGCAGGGATTCCTGCGCGGTGTCCGTCAGGCCGGGGGGCGGATCGTGACCCAGGCCGAGGTCAAGCAGATGCAGTGCGAAAAAGACGGCCTGTGGCATGTGCAGGCGGGGGGCCGGACATTCGTCGCACCCGTGGTGGTGAATGCCGCGGGCGCCTGGGCCGATGCCGTTGCCCGCCTGGCCGGAGCCGAACCGCTCGGGCTGGAGCCCCGGCGCCGTGCGGCGTTCACTTTCCCAGCGCCTGAAGGCATGGATATGACCGGCTGGCCCATGGCCATTGGCATCGCGGAGAATTGGTACGTCAAGCCCGACGCCGGGCAACTGCTGGGTTCTCCTGCCAATGCGGATCCGGTACTGCCGCACGACGTGCAGCCCGAGGAAATCGACATTGCCACGGGTATTTACTACATCGAAGAGATGACCACGCTGCAGATTCGTCGCCCCAGCCATGTGTGGGCGGGGCTGCGCACCTTTACGCCCGACGGCGACATGGTGAGCGGTTTTGACCGGCAGGTACCGGGTTTCTATTGGCTGGCGGGGCAGGGCGGTTATGGCATCCAGACCTGTGCCGCCATGGGAGAAGCGGCGGCAGCCCTGGTACGTGGACTGCCCTTGCCGCAGGCCCTGGCCGATAAAGGATTGACCAGCGAGATGCTGTCGCCTGCGCGGTTGCGCGAAGCGCAGCATAAGAACTGAAGGCGCGCTTCTGAGAAGCACACGTGCGGGGCGTTCGCTTTGTCATCTGTTGGCCCTGAACTTTGCTGCGGAATGCCGTGCCGTCGAGATTTCAAGAGCCATTTCGTTTTCCGGGGTGTCGTTCTTCTAGAATGACGGAAACGTTTTTTCTGCCATTCGTGAACTTGCCATGAATACCGAGACATCCCTTATGGTGCGCGAGCAGCCCAAAATGCCGCGGCTTGCCGATTACAGGCTGATCGCCTTCGATATGGACTCCACATTGATCAATATCGAATGCGTGGATGAAATTGCCGACGCCGTCAACAAGAAGGAAGAAGTGGCGGCCATCACCGAAGCGGCCATGCAGGGCATCATCAGTGATTACAAGGAAAGCCTGCGTCAGCGGGTGGCCTTGCTCAAGGGCGTGCCCGAGCATACCTTGCAGGCCATTTACGATGAGCGCCTGCAGCTCAACCCTGGAGCCGAAACGCTGGTCGCGGCCTGCAAGCAGGCCGGACTGCGGACGCTGCTGGTATCCGGCGGTTTCACGTTCTTTACCGAACGCATCCGCACGCGGCTGGGGGTGGATTTCACGCGCGCCAACAAGCTGGAAATTGAAAACGGCGAGCTCACCGGACGCATCCTGCCCCAGCCATGGGGCGACATCTGCGACGGAGCGGAAAAAGCGCGCACCTTGCTGGAGGTGGCTGCGCTCATGGGTATCTCCACCGAACAGGTCATCGCGGTGGGTGATGGCGCCAATGACCTGAAGATGATGCAGGCGGCAGGCGTTTCCGTGGCCTACAAGGCCAAGCCGACCGTGCGCCGCCAGGCCACCATCGCCATCAACGAAGGGGGCCTGGACCGGTTGCTGGAGGTCCTGCAGACCTGAAGTCCCCGAAAGGTCAGCACACAGGCCCTCCTGTTTTGTTGGGAGGTGCAGGGCGGATATTGGGCTGGATTACGCCATGCACCGGGCGGGCAGCGTGGGGGCTGGTCATGTCCGTATGGTCAGCTCGGGTATAATCCTTGTAACAGCACGGCAAGTGCGACAGCAGTACCTCCGGTTTGGCGTTTCCCGTGACACATTGCGCTCACAGCCTCCGTCCGCAAGGATTGCATCCCAGATGTTCGCCCGCCCATCTTGCCTGTTGACAAGGTGTTTGTCGCCCGCGCACAAGCCGTGGAGCGCGTCGCATCGACCCTTGCATATTGCTGTTGCGCACGCATATTTGTTCTTGAATGCCTTTGGGGTGGGTAGTTGAGTCTTTTCTTGACCTGCCCGCACAGGGCGGCGTGTCTGTGGCAGTGTTCCAGTCATTTGAGGAGGGTAGTTTCATGGCCAAACCTGACAAGGATGCCAAAACGGCCAAACGTGGTGCTGCGGGCAAGGCAGCTCCCCAGTCCACCAGCAAGGCGGTTGCACCGCGTGCTGCCGGACGGTCAGCAACTGCCGGGAAACCAGCTACCAGCAAAACATCCACCCGGGCGGTTGCGGTGCCGGCTGGCAAGGCAGCGACAAGCCGTCAGGCAGTGGCTGGCGACAGCAAGCCGGCGGCACAACGCCGCACCGCCAAGACGACGGCCCTCTCCTCTTCCACTTCTGCGCCTTCCAGGGCCATTAAAAGCAGCTCAATGAATACCAAGAAAACCCCTGCAGATACCCAGCAGAAACCCAAAGCCGGCAAAACGGCATCGACAGCGGCAGTGAAAAAGCCAGCTTCCAGGGCCAAGGCAGCAGGGTCTGAAAAGACCGTGGCCGAAGATGCCGTCAAATTGACGACGAGCAAGGCCCCAGCCAAGTCCTCCAAATCCGTCAAATCCACCGCTGCCAGGAAGGGCGTGTCAAAGCGCCGCAAGAATGCGGGCGAGGAAGATTTCTCTGAGGTGGAAGAAGGTCTGGAAGCGGAGCTTGTCGAAGAGGTGGCCGAACCTTCCACCGAAAAAGTCAAGCCACTGCGCATGAAAATTTCCAAGGCCAAGGAGCGGGCCTTGATGAAGGAATTCGGACTCGATGAAGCCGTCCTGTCCGAAGAAGAAATCAGTACACGGCGCCAGCGGCTCAAGGAGTTGATCAAGCTTGGCAAGACGCGCGGCTACTTGACGCATGCCGAAATTTCCGATCATCTGCCCGACAAGCTGGTGGATGCAGAAACTTTGGAACTGGTCGTTTCCATGCTCGGCGACATGGGCGTAACCGTTTACGAGCAGACGCCCGACGCCGAAACCCTGTTGCTGAGCAACACCGGCGGGACGGCGGCAACCGAGGAAGAGGCTGAGGAAGAGGCCGAAGCGGCGCTGTCCAACGTCGACAACGAATTTGGCCGCACCACCGATCCGGTGCGCATGTACATGCGCGAAATGGGCACGGTGGAATTGCTCACGCGCGAGGGCGAAATCGAAATTGCCAAGCGTATCGAGGGCGGCCTCATGGACATGATGGAAGCCATCAGCGCATCGCCTGCCACCATCGCCGAAATTTTCGCCATGGCCGAAGAAATCCGCAACGGAACGGTGATCATCTCCACCGTGGTGGATGGGTTCCACGATCCAGACCAGGCCGATGACTATGTGGCCGAAGAGGATTTCGACGAGTACGATGAAGAAGACGACGACGATGGAAACGGCGGTTCCAAGGCGTTGACCAAGAAGATGGAGGAGCTCAAGTCCGAGGCGCTGCGGCGTTTCGACCTGCTGCGCAAGCACTTCGAGGCCATGCACAAGGCATACGACAAGGAGGGTTACGGCTCGCCTGCCTATATGAAGGCGCAGAAGAAGCTCAGCGAAGACCTGATGACCATTCGTTTCACTGCCCGTACCATCGAAAAACTGTGTGACAACGTGCGCGTCCAGGTGGAGTCCGTGCGCAGGAATGAACGCCAATTGCGCCAGATCATCGTCGAGAAATGCCGCATGCCGCAGGAGATGTTTGCGGCGCAATTTCCCCCGAATTTGCTGAATCTTCAATGGTCGGTGGATCAGGCGGCAGCCGGCAAGCCATGGAGCGAAACCATGGGTCGCCACATTCCGCCGATCCAGGAACTGCAGCAGAACCTCATCGATCTGCAGGCGCAGGTGGTGGTGCCGCTGGACGAGCTCAAGGCCATCAACAAGCGCATGAACGAAGGCGAACGCATTTCGCGCAATGCCAAAAAGGAAATGATCGAGGCGAACCTGCGCCTGGTGATCTCGATCGCCAAGAAATACACCAACCGTGGCCTCCAGTTCCTCGACCTGATCCAGGAGGGGAACATAGGCCTGATGAAGGCGGTGGACAAGTTCGAGTTCCGCCGCGGCTTCAAGTTCAGTACCTATGCCACGTGGTGGATCCGCCAGGCCATCACGCGCTCCATTGCCGACCAGGCGCGCACCATCCGCATTCCGGTGCACATGATCGAGACCATCAACAAGATGAACCGCATTTCGCGGCAGCATCTGCAGGAATTCGGTTTCGAGCCTGATGCCAGCCTGCTGGCCGAAAAAATGGAGATGCCCGAGGACAAGATCCGCAAGATCATGAAAATCGCCAAGGAACCCATTTCCATGGAGACGCCGATTGGCGATGACGATGATTCGCATCTGGGCGATTTCATCGAGGATAGCGCCAATACCGCGCCAGTCGACGCCGCCATGCAGGCCGGCTTGCGCGATGTGGTGAAGGACATTCTCGACGGCCTCACGCCGCGTGAAGCCAAGGTACTGCGCATGCGCTTTGGCATCGAGATGGACAACGACCACACGCTTGAAGAGGTGGGCAAGCAGTTCGACGTCACGCGCGAACGCATCCGCCAGATCGAGCACAAGGCGCTGCGCAAGCTCAAGCACCCGTCGCGTTCCGATAAATTGCGCACCTTTCTGGGCGGTAACGACTGAATTTCGCCCCGTTGTTCCGTTTATCGATAACTTTTACTGTCAAGGACGACAACCATGTCTCTTTTCTCTGCCGTTGAAATGGCGCCCCGTGACCCGATACTGGGTCTGAACGAGCAGTTCGCCGCAGACCCTAATCCGAAAAAGGTCAACCTGGGTGTGGGTGTCTACTTTGACGAAGACGGCAAGCTGCCGCTGCTGGCCTGCGTGCAGGCCGCTGAAAAGGCTCTGATGGACAAGGCCGCATCGCGCGGTTATCTGCCCATCGATGGTATTGCCGCGTACGACAGTGCGGTCAAGGGGCTGGTCTTTGGTGCCGATAGTGCCGCGGTGCAGGAAGGCCGTGTAGTCACCGTTCAGACGTTGGGCGGCACCGGGGGCCTCAAGATCGGGGCCGATTTCTTGAAGAAAATCAGTCCCAGCGCCAAGGTGCTCATCAGTGACCCGAGCTGGGAGAACCATCGTGCCCTGTTCACCACTGCTGGCTTTCAGGTCGAAAGCTATGCCTACTATGATTCTGAGAAGCGTGGCGTCAACTTCGACGGCATGCTCGCCAGCCTCAAGGCAGCCGCGCCCGGCACCATCGTGGTGCTGCATGCCTGCTGCCACAATCCAACCGGTTACGATATCACCCCGGCGCAGTGGGACCAGGTGGTGGAAACGGTCAAGGCAGGGCAGTTGACCGCCTTCCTCGATATGGCCTACCAGGGTTTTGGCCATGGCATTGCCGAAGATGGCGCCGTGATCGGCAAGTTTGTTGCCGCCGGACTGAATTTCTTCGTATCTTCGTCATTCAGCAAGAGCTTCAGCCTGTATGGCGAACGCGTCGGTGCGCTCAGCGTAGTCTGCAGCAGCAAGGAAGAAGCCACGCGCGTGCTCAGCCAGCTCAAGATCACCATCCGCACCAACTACAGCAACCCGCCCACGCACGGGGCTGCCGTGGTGGCCACCGTTCTGAATACACCGGAATTGCGCAAGCAATGGGAGCAGGAGCTCGGCGCCATGCGCGTGCGCATCAAGCAGATGCGCGCAGAGCTGGTGGAGGGCCTCAAGGCCGCGGGCGTGTCACGCGATATGTCGTTCATCACGCAGCAGATCGGCATGTTCAGCTATTCCGGTCTGAGCAAAGATCAGATGGTGCGCCTGCGCAGCGAATTTGGCGTCTACGGGACCGACACCGGGCGCATGTGCGTAGCGGCACTCAATAAAAAGAACATCGCCTACGTTTGCGAATCAATGGCCAAGGTATTGGATGCAATGGTGACGGCCTGAGTGCAGCAGGCGCTCAAGTAGGCTGTCCTTAGAAACCGTGCAGGTCGAAAATTCCTGTACGGGAGTCAACAAAAAAAGGACTGGAAGGGATTTTCCAGTCCTTTTTTACTAGGTGCAGCACCATGAGGCCATACCTTGTTGGAACGATACCGGTGAAGGCTTGCACAACCACGTGCGGCACATAGTTGGCTTTGTTTATCCCAAGCGGTTTGCGCAGCGGTGATCGACAGGGCACGGTTCGTGCGGAGATATTGCGTAGCCACTGGCAAATCGTGGCGCTGCGTCGCTTTTCTGGGCTTCCATCGGTTGATAAGGCGCGGTTTGTGGTTGGTATGGGCTGCACGTGGCTGTGCCTTTGGTTTTGGCAGAGCAGTCAAAGAAAAAGGACCTGGATTTCTCCAGGTCCTTGTTTCTACAGCATATTCTGTGGTGGGTGCTGACGGGGTCGAACCGCCGACCTACGCCTTGTAAGGGCGCCGCTCTACCAACTGAGCTAAGCACCC
>JBDHSG010000019.1:0-36441 GCA_039808005.1 Allobrachymonas sp.
TGGTGCCGGCGACCGGAATCGAACTGGTGACCTACGCGTTACGAGTGCGTTGCTCTACCTACTGAGCTACGCCGGCTTGCGCACGGATTGTATCCAACTTCGGCCGCTGTTGCGATGTTCCCTGACGCAGTTGCGGCAATCCCCTTCCCACGCAAGGCCCGTGCGTTCATTGCGCCGGCTCGGATTGGAAGGCCAGCGAACGCCGGGCAAAAACCACGATGACGTCGTCCTTGTCGCCGGCCCGCCGCACTGCACCCACCTCTTGCCAGGGCAGCATATCGATGGCATGCTCCAGCAGAGGCATACGGCTCTGGTGAACCAGCAGCCACGGGCAGTTGGCGGCGCGGTCCCGCGTCAGCGGCAGATTGGCGTAGTACGCCAGGGCGGTGATGTGCCCGTCTCCCAATCCGTATTGCTGAATGCACGACGGAGGGTTGCCCTCCATGCCCACGGCCACAGCCACCCGCCTGGCCACGATTTCATAGCTGCGGGCGTAATTGAGGGCAGGCAACCACAACGAGGTCAGCATGACCCAGCACATGGTTACACCACCTGCCGGCAGAATCATGCTTTTCCAGATGGCAGGGGGCAAACGGCTGGTGCGCCAGCG
Source organism: Allobrachymonas sp. (assembly GCA_039808005.1). Classification (GTDB taxonomy): domain Bacteria; phylum Pseudomonadota; class Gammaproteobacteria; order Burkholderiales; family Burkholderiaceae_C; genus Brachymonas. The sequence goes on from JBDHSG010000019.1 coordinate 611, forward strand.
CACCAGTGCCAGCCACCCCGCAGATGCAGCCAATCCGATGAGAAATGGCGCCCACTCGAAGCGTGGCGTGTAGCCTTCCAGCAGACGGTAAACCCGCGCGGCAGACCGCGCCGGCACGCCGGTGATGGCGGCCAGCCAGACAAACCAGACATAAACGGCCGCCAGCGAAAACAGGATCAGCGTGAACCAGTCGATTGCGGCGGCGGCGTTGCGCTTGAAAGTGGGCAATGCAAAAGCGGCCAGCGCCGCATGGCCGGGCAGCGTCAGCAGCAGCATGACACTGGATTTGTCGGTCAGCAGGCACCCGAGACTGCCGATGAGCACCAGGCACAGCGGCAACGCAATGTGGCGGCTGGGCAGCAGGTTGCGCCACTGGTGACGCCAGCGCCACAGCGTCCACAGGGTGAATGGCCACAAGGGCCAACAGAACCAGAGATACATGCGGACCAGGTTGCGCCATCCCACCCAGCGGCTGGGCAACGGCTGCACGCGCCAGCGCCAGAGATCGAGCCCTTGCGCCAGGCCGGCACACAACAGCATCACCAAGGCGAGAATTGCCAGAACCCGCAGGCGCCGGTTGCGCAGACGCTGCAGTTCCTGGGGCGTGCATTCGTATTCCGTCTCGGGCGCCAGCCAGTCATGGGCATGGCCGAAGGCATGCACCAGCATGCCCGACAAGGCAATCCCTATGGCAACGGCGGGCGCACCGGAAAGCGTCAGGCCCACCATGCCCAGGCTGCCGACCGCCACGGCGCGCTTGGCATGGTAAGGCAAGGCCGCCAGACCAAACAGCAGCATCGATACGCACCACAATTGCACCAGTGCGGGTGCCGTCTGGTGCGCGGATTCGGCCAGTCCGAGGCAGGCCAGCAGGCCCAGCAGACCGCTGTCGGCGATGGCGCGGGCGTAGTCGGCCGGCCGCGCTTCCCCGCCGAAGGCAAAATTGACCGGCTGCGCCGCCCGCGAACGCGCCAGATAGTAGATGCTGAACCAGCATCCCAACAAGGTCAGCGCCAGCACGGCCATGAAAACCAGCCGCACGGCTTGCGAGGCCGTCATCCAGCCCGGCGCGATCTGGATGGCCCACGCTCCCAGCCAATACGGCAACAAGGCGTGGAAGCTGGCGGGCTCGCCCAGCATGCCGGGCTGCAGCCATGACGCCTGATGGTCGCGCGCCAGCTCCAGCATGTAGCCAAAGCTGGTGATGTCGTCACCCCTCCAGGGGTCGCGCCAGACAAAACCCGCCAGGATGTAAATGGCGCAGAAAAGCAGCAGCCCCCAGCGTGGCAGGCGGCGCACGCCCTCCTGGGCAACAATGGCTGGCGAAGGCTGATTCACGAAAAGAACGTCCGTCTAGGCAAGGCCCGGCCAATAGCGGGGCTGCAAAAAAACAAAGCAGCCCGCGGGCTGCTTTGCATCCATCTGCCGCAGGCCACGCCCGTCTCAGGCGGATTGTTTCTTGGCGTAGCGGTTGCGGAATTTTTCGACGCGGCCACCCATGTTGTCGACCGATTTCTGGGTACCGGTATAAAACGGGTGCGATTCACTGGAAGTGTCCAGCTTGAACAGGGGCAATTCGCGACCATCGTCCATCTTGATGGTTTCCTTGGCGTTGACACAGGAGCGGGTCACGAACTGGAAGCCATTGGACACATCCACGAAGCAAACTTCGCGGTAATCGGGGTGGATGCCTTCTTTCATGGGTTTTCCTCAAAGAACACTGCGGGAGCCGTGCCAGCCAGCCTGACATACTTTCCGCTAAGCGCGGCATTATCGCACATGCCATGAAAGCACGGCAACCCCAATCGGCTATCAGCCGGGCACAAGTACTCAGAACTGCACGTCGGCCAGCCAGCGGTCGCCACGGCCGCCCGGCAACCCACGCGGATCGGCGTTCAACCGCACCAGATTGTCGAGAATGGCCTCCGTATCCTGAATCGAATGGCTGCGACGGCTGCGCGCGACAGAAAAATCAGCGCAGTTCGTTCCCTCGGGCGCTTCGAACACCATGCTGGCGCCACGGCCATATTTCACCGGAACGGTTTGCCGCAAATGCTGGCCCATATTGATCGGCGGGCGAGAACCGCGCTCGACCAACTGGCCCTTGCCGTTGTATACATGGTAGCAAGCCGCACTGGCGGCCGTACCAGCCATGGCCATAACCATGCTGACGCCCAGGCGGATCAAGGTCTTGTTCATGAAGCCTCCTTCAACCGGATGCAATACCCGCATCATAAGCCGTTACGGCTGGCGACATCGGGCCGCATCTGTTTGGTGCCTCCATTCCGCAACATGTGGCCCCGCCAGATCGCAGGCCCGTTTGCCTGCATCAGGAAACGAAATGGTCGAATCCGTGGCCCTCGATAGGGGTGCAACTCCCGTCGGCATGCCGCAGGCGCAAGCCGGCCTGGGCATCGATGCAACCTATGCGCGTCAACAGCAGACCGGTTTGCGCTGCCACGCGGCTGACCTGTACGCGCTGTTGCGCTGCCGCAGTGAATAGCAGTTCATAGTCGTCGCCACCGGCCAGCGCATACGCCAGCGCCGCATCCACGCCCAGCGTGCGCAAGGCCGGGCTGGTGGCCTCCAAAAGGCCGGCCCCATCGGCGCTCTCCCCCGCATCCAGGGTGGCCCCGACCTCCGAAGCCGCCAGGATGTGGCGCAGATCTCCCTGCAGGCCATCGCTCAGGTCCATGCAGGCACTGGCCACACCGCGCAGGGCCAGACCCAACGCCGTGCGTGGAGCAGGCCGCTCCAGCCGTTGCCGGCATGTTTGCAGCAGCGCCGCCCGCTGTGTGGCAGCAACCCCTTTGAAAGCATCGGCAGCAGGCTGCCCGCGCTGCGCCTGCAGCAGGTGCAACGCCAGCCGCGCATCGCCCAGCCCGACGCCCGCACCATGGCTGACGTAGATGTCATCGCCCGATCGTGCGCCGCTGCGCGACAGCGCATGCTCCAGCGGCACGCTGCCAAACACGGTGATGGTGATGGCCAGCGGTCCGCGCGTCGTGTCACCGCCGATCAGCTCGCAGCCGCTGGCATCGGCCATGGCGAACAGCCCTTGCGCAAACGCGGCCAGCCAGGCATCGTCCATATCCGGCAAGGTGAGCGCCAGCACGAAAGCCATCGGCTGCGCGCCACAGGCCGCCAGATCACTCAGATTCACGGCCAGCGCCTTGTGACCGATTGCGACCGGGTCGGCGTCCTCAAAGAAGTGGCGTCCGGCCACGAGCGTATCGGTGGAAATGGCCAGCATCTCGCCGGCAATGGGCCGCAGCAACGCGCAGTCGTCGCCCACGCCCAGCGCGGCATGGCGCAAGGGCACGTCGCGCCGGAAGTGGCGCGCAATCAGATCGAATTCACCCCAGGATTTGCCGAGAACAGACATGCCATGAACCCTGAACGGTTTGCGAAAACCATTGTGCGACAACCGCCGGTGCGCCAGACGGCAGGCAGTCGGCGTTTTCCATGCCTCACTTCAACCCAGCCTTGGCCCGCGACTGGTTCAGCCGCCTGAGCAGCGTACGGTTGAGCGCCTTGGCATAGCGGTTGCCTGACCAATGCTGCATGATGGCCTGCAATTCAGCGTATTGCTGCTGCGCCACCTCGGTCTGTCCGCTGTCTGCAGCCCAGATGGCATATTCCGCATGCGCTTCGAACGAACCGAAACGCTGCACGGCTTGGGTAAACAACTGCTGTGCCTGCGCGTGCTGCCCCAGCACGGCATAGGTCTGGGCCAGTGCAAGGGTGACGGCCTCGGGCCGGAATTGCGGATTCTGATCGCGGATTTGCAACAGCAGGTCTTGCGCCGCTCCCGCCTGGTTGTTGGCCAGGCGCGCGCGGGCCGCGCCCAGGCGAATTTCAGGATCGGTGGCAAATGGCCCCTTGAGGCAGGCCTCGTAATGTTCGGCCGCCGGACCCGGCTGATCGGCATCGAGCAGGCACTGCGCCAGCTGCATGCGGTTTTGCGCCGTGGGCGTGAGTTCGTAGACCTTTTGTGCCTCGCGCAGCGCCTTGCCCGGATCCAGCGTCTGCATGGCTGCGCTGGCGACCTTGCCCACGTTCTGCTGGATGCGTGTTTCTGGCAGATATACGGCAAAGAAGTACACCACGCTGCCCAGCATGGGGAACATGAACAGGATCAACAGCCAATACATTTCCCGGCCCCGGCGCACGGCGTGGATGGCAAAGAAGATCGCCACGATGACGTGCAGGCCAATGCCAAAGAAATACGGGATGTCGAACATGCCAGACCTTGAGGAGACGTGGGGGTGAATGCGCGGCCGCGAGGGAGCCGCGGTCAGGAAATTGCCTGCATTGTGCCAGCCTGCGCCAGCAGTTGCAGCAGAAGCTGCACCCGCGCCTTGCCCACCGGCAGGGCCATGGGAGCGCCGTCTCGGCTGGCCTTGTGCCACAACAGCGGCACGGGATCCGGCGCCGAAGCGACACTGCGCACCACGGCACTGGCACTGCAGCGTGGCGCCTGTACGATACGCAGCCCGCGCGCCTGCAGCGCCTGCGCCGCCTCTTCCAGTGCGCAGTGCAGCGTGGCATTGCCGGTGGCAGCCAGCACCACACCCTGCACACCGGCCTGTTCCAGAGCCTGTAGCGCACGGGCATCGGCTCCGGCATGGGAATGCAGCACCTCGACCCACGGCCAGCGAACTGGCGGCACCTGTTGCAGGGCCGACCACAGTCCCTCTATGCCTGCTTCGGGCCATCCGGGCACCTGCCGCAGGTAGCGTACGCTGCCTTCTTCCACAAATGCCACTGGGCCTGCGTCGCCGCTGCTGAAAGCATCGAGCCGGTAGGGATGAATTTTCTGCACGGCATCGGCGGCATGGACCTGCCCTGCCACCGCCACCATCACGCCCCGCGCATGGCCGCAGCGGGCCAAGGCCAGCGCATCGGCCATGTTTTGCGGCCCGTCACTCAGGCGCGCCGTGGCTGGGCGCATGGCGCATACCAGAACCAATGGCTTGTGCAGCCAGCTCTGGGCCTCGGGAGCCGCAGCCAGCGCCTGCTGTAGAAAGAAGACGGTTTCTTCCAGCGTATCGGTGCCATGGGTAACGACCACCGCACGCACATCGGGCTGCGCCAGCCAATAGGCACAACGCTGTGCCAGAGTCTGCCAGGTGGCAAAGTCCATGTCCTTGCTGTTGAGCTGTGCTACCTGCTCGCCCTGCAACGTGTCCGCATCCAGAATCTCATGCAGGCCGGGAATGGCGTTCAGCAGACTTTCCACGCCGATCTGCGCCGCCTGATACGCCACGCCTTCGCCCGCATGGGCCGCCTGCCCGGCAATCGTCCCGCCTGTTGCCAAAACCACGATCTTTGCCATTTTTTGCCGCGCCTCTTGCAAATTCCAGAAAACTGTTTGAAAATACAGGAACTGGACATACATACAGGTTTCGCCGTTTTGTCCGTTCCGTGAAGAAAGTGTAGTGGAACATGAACAGCATCAAACTGACCGCCCGCCAGCAGCAGATTCTCGAACTGGTTCAGCGCGCCATCGCCACCACGGGCGCTCCACCCACACGGGCCGAAATTGCGGCCGAACTGGGGTTCCGGTCGGCCAACGCCGCCGAAGAACACCTGCAGGCGCTCGCACGCAAAGGCGTCCTCGAACTGGTCAGCAGTACCTCGCGCGGCATCCGGCTCAAACAATCGGTGGCAACCATCGCTGACATGCAACAGCAAACGTTCAACGCCTTTGCGCAACTGGCCCTGCCGTTGATCGGTCGCGTGGCCGCCGGTTCTCCCATTCTTGCGCAGGAACACGTGGACACCACCTACCATGTGGCACCCACGCTGTTTGCTCGCAAACCCGACTACCTCCTCAAGGTGCGTGGCATGTCCATGCGCGACGTGGGCATCCTCGACGGCGACCTCCTCGCCGTACAGGCCACCCAGGATGTGCGCAACGGCCAGATTGTCGTGGCCCGGCTGGGCGATGAAGTCACCGTCAAGCGTTTCCAGCGCCTGGCTTCGCACATAGAACTGCACGCCGAAAATCCCGATTACCCCACCATCGTGGTGCACCCGGGCGACTCTTTTGCCATCGAAGGGCTGGCCGTCGGGCTGATTCGCAACAGCGTATTGATGTAGACACGGCCACTTTTCCCGCGCTTTTCGCAGGTTGCAGGCGTGGACAGAACCCATCCGGGTCCGCCCTGCGAAAACCGCATGATCCAATCCTGCAGCCTGATTGGAAAACACCATGGTCTCTCCTTCACATTCACGCTGTTCCTGGTTGCGCCTGTTGGCACCTCTTTTCAAACGCCGCCTGGGCCCCACTACGGAAACAACACCACCCCACTTCATCCCCATGGCCGTACTGCGGAACGAAACCCTAGCCTACAAACCCGAAAACACCAGCAGCATCCCTGATTCGGCACGCATACCGTCCTCCGCTGCCGACGTCTCACCTGCATCTTTTCACGCAGCCTCCGTTTCATCGCCATCCCCGCTGCCCGTGCCGTCCGCTGCACAACCGGGGTGGCCTGCCTACCATGCACAACCGTTGCCACGTGATCCGAGTCTCACCCGCTGTACTCCACACACAATGCCCTCGCCGCCCTTTGTTCTCAGCGGCACCGTCCAGGACGTCTGCAACCAGCTGGAACAATGGGCCGCGCAGGAAGACCGCTGGCTGCAGACCGGCTGAGCGTTTTTGCACCACGTGCGCGCATGGCTTTGCGAGCAGACGCCACGTCTGGAATTTGCCCTGCCCAAAAGCCAGGTGCCATCATGCATACGCCATTCGTTTGTTGCATGCCAAAGGGAACATGCGGCGACGGCAGCTATCTCCACGGCCTCGATCCGACAACAGAGAGAGCAAGACACTTGGCGCAATTGCAAGCAATGTGCAAGAAAAAAGAGACCCCCCTCTTCTTCTGCAGCCCCTGCGCATGATGCACAATGCGCGCCATGATGAATGTCGTAATCCTTGATGATTATCAGGATGCTGTGCGCAGGCTGGCCTGCGCCAGCAAACTCGATACCTTTCATGCCAAGGTGTACACCAACACGATCAAGGGCGTAGGGCAATTGTCCGTGCGGCTGCGCGAGGCCGACATCCTCGTGCTGATCCGCGCACGCACCAGCATCACGCGCCAGTTGCTCGAGAAACTCCCCCGGCTCAAGCTGATCGTGCATACGGGCTCCAGCAGCGACCACATCGACGTTGCGGCCTGCACCGAACGCCGTGTAGCCGTAGTCGCAGGCAACAAGCGGCCCGAATCGGCGGCCGAACTCACCTGGGCGCTGCTCATGGCCGCCAGCCGCCGTCTGCCGCAGTACATCGCCAATCTCCGTCACGGCGTCTGGCAGCAATCGGGATTGAAGGCCGCTTCCATGCCCCCCAACTTCTGCATGGGAACCCGTTTGCGGGGCAAGACGCTGGGACTGTGGGGATTCGGGCGCGTCGGCCAGATAGTGGCAGGGTACGGCCACGCATTCGGCATGCACGTACTGGTCTGGGGCAGCGAACATTCCCGGAATCAGGCCGCTGAAGCCGGTTTTGCCGTCGCTGCCAACCGTGAGCAGCTTTTCTCCGAAAGCGACTTTCTGAGCCTGCATCTGCGATTGCTGGCAGACACGCGTAGTCTCATCACCCTATCCGACCTCAGCCTGATGAAGCCAACCGCCGTGCTCATCAACACCGCCCACGCCGAACTGCTGCAACCCGATGTCCTGGTCACCGCGCTCAACCGCGGCCGTCCGGGCATGGCCGCCATCGACGTACTCGACAGCGAGCCAGTTTTACCGGGCAATACCCTGCTTCGATTGGAAAACTGCCTGTGCACTCCGCACATCGGTCATGTCGAACTCGAAGCGTATGAACACGACTTCAACGAGGCTTTCGACAGCATCCTCGCCTTTGCTGCCGGTCAGCCTGTCAATCTGGTGAATCCGCAAGCCTTGCGCATGCTGCCCTGACGACTTCTGATTCGCATGCGCAATCTCGCCTACAATTGCCGGTGACGGGCCTTCCCGCATGGTGAAGCGGCCAATCGGGTCAGGTGGGGAACCAAGCAGCCCTAACTGCGGAGCCAGTGCCGGGGTCAAGGCTCGTCAACCGTATTTCTCTCGCATGAATGAATAGTGCTGAGCGCTTTGCGCAAAGGCGGCTTTGCTGTAACAAGCAATTCATGCGTTACAGCAAACGTGAAGCCGGTTTCTGACGGTTGCCACATCCAAGCATACGAAAGACCCAGAAACAACCACCCTGTATTGGAAAACAAAAAAGCCCCTCTCGGGGCTTTTTTGTTGATACCGATGGAATCGGTTTAGCGGCGCGAACCCACCACTTCGATTTCCACGCGGCGGTTCTTGGCACGGCCTTCGCGGGTAGCGTTGGTAGCAACAGGCTGACGCTCGCCCTTGCCTTCGACCACGATGCGGTCAGCAGCGATGCCCTTGGACACCAGATAGGCCTTCACGGCATTGGCGCGACGCAGCGACAGTGCTTGGTTGTAGGCATCGGTACCAATGGAGTCGGTATGGCCGGTGCTGATGATGGTTTCTACATTGATGCCCTGGATCTTGGCAGCCAGATCATCAAGCGTCGCCTTGCCGGCGGGCTTCAGGACCGACTTGTCAAAATCGAAGAACGCATCAGCAGCGTAAGTGATCTTGCCGGTAACCGGTTGCGGCTGGGGCTGGGGACGGGGTTGCGGCTGGGCAACCAATGCACCGTCACAGCCAGGAGCAGCGGTGGCGGGTGTCCAGAAATTGTCGCGCCAGCAGAGCTCGTTGGAGCCGTTCATCCACTGCAGATTGCCGTGGTTGTTGCGCCAGTTGTCGCTATTGGTGGTGGAGCCAGAGGCCATAGCGCTACCTGCCACGGCAACCGTTGCGAACAACACAGCCAGTTTATTCAGTTTCTTCATGTGTGTAACCTCTTGATAAAACCACAGCAGGAGCTGCACGATTAATGCGAGTCGAAATGCCAGGAGTGTAACTCGTCAAACCGATTGTGCCACAGCACGGATTCACTGTAACCGTTTCAAACAGCCCATGCACGCAGCCCCGGGAGAAAACACCCTCTTTGTTGCTTCATTGCCACATGCCAGCATGGCAGTTGGCCGCAACATACTGTATCCACACGGGTTAAAATGAAAGACTCATATGAAATGGCTTGCCGTTTCATTTTGGCTTTCACTTCCCCATTTCCCCCCGCATGACCGATTTTGCCAAGGAAACGCTGCCCATCAGCCTTGAAGAGGAGATGCGTCGCAGCTACCTCGATTACGCCATGAGCGTGATCGTGGGCCGCGCCCTGCCTGACGCCCGCGACGGCCTCAAGCCCGTGCATCGCCGCGTCCTGTTCGGAATGCACGAACAGAACAACGACTGGAACCGGCCGTTCAAGAAGAGTGCGCGCATCGTGGGCGATGTGATGGGTAAGTACCACCCACACGGCGACAGTGCCATTTACAACACCATCGTGCGCATGGCACAGCCCTTTTCGCTGCGGCACGTGCTCGTCGACGGCCAGGGCAACTTCGGATCGGTGGACGGCGACAGCGCCGCGGCCATGCGGTACACCGAAATCCGCCTGACCAAGATCGCGCACGAGATGCTGGCCGACATCGACAAGGAAACGGTTGATTTCGGCCCCAATTACGACGGCAGCGAACAGGAACCGCTGGTTCTGCCCAGCAAACTGCCCAATCTGCTGATCAATGGCTCGGCCGGCATCGCCGTGGGCATGGCTACCAACATTCCGCCACACAACCTCAACGAAGTGGTGGACGCCTGCCTGCACCTGCTGCATCACCCGGACGCGACAGTCGACGACCTGATCGAGATCATTCCGGCACCCGACTTTCCGACAGGCGGCATCATCTACGGCATGGCCGGCGTGCGCGAGGGTTATCGCACCGGCCGGGGCCGTGTGGTGATGCGTGCCAAGTGCCATTTCGAAGACATCGACAAGGGCCAGCGCCAGGCGATCATCGTCGACGAGATCCCCTACCAGGTCAACAAGAAGACGCTGCAGGAGCGCATGGCCGAACTGGTGCATGAAAAGCGCCTCGAAGGCATCAGCCACATCCAGGACGAATCCGACAAATCGGGCATGCGCCTGGTGATTGAGCTCAAGCGCGGCGAAGTGCCCGAAGTGGTACTGAACAATCTGTACAAGCAGACGCAGCTGCAGGACACCTTCGGCGTCAACATGGTAGCGCTGGTCGACGGCCAGCCCCGATTGTGCAACCTCAGGGACCTGGTCGGCATCTTCCTGCAGCACCGACGCGAAGTAGTGACGCGGCGCACCGTGTTCGAGCTGCGCAAGGCACGCGAGCGCGGCCACGTGCTCGAAGGCTTGGCCGTGGCGCTGGCCAATATCGACGAATTCATCAGGATCATCCGCGAATCACCCACGCCGCCCGTGGCCAAGACCGAGCTCATGGCCCGCAACTGGGACAGTTCGCTGGTACGTGAAATGATGACCCGCGCACGCCCGGATGGCAGCACGACAAGCGCCGACGATTACCGTCCCGAAGGACTGGCGCGCCAGTTCGGGCTGCAGGGCGACGGCCTGTACCGCCTCAGCGACGTGCAGGCGCAGGAAATCCTGCAGATGCGACTGCAGCGCCTCACAGGGCTGGAACAGGACAAGATCATTGCCGAATACAAGGCCGTGATGACCGAAATCGAGGATCTGCTGGACATTCTGGCCAAGCCCCAGCGCGTCAGCACCATCATCGACGAAGAGCTCAACGCACTCAAGCAGGAATTTGGCCAGGCCAAGCTCAGCGCTCGACGATCGACGATCGAACACAACGCCCAGGAACTGGGCACCGAAGACCTGATCACGCCCACCGACATGGTAGTCACGCTCTCGCACAGCGGCTACATCAAGAGCCAGCCCCTGAGCGAATACCGCGCGCAAAAGCGCGGCGGGCGCGGCAAGCAGGCCACGGCGACGAAAGAGGACGACTGGATCGACCAGTTGTTCATCGCCAATACGCACGACTACATCCTGTGCTTCTCCAACCGGGGACGCCTGTACTGGCTCAAGGTATGGGAAGTGCCCACCGGCGGCCGCGGATCGCGCGGACGGCCGATTGTCAACATGTTCCCGCTCGAAAACGGCGAAAAGATCACCGTGGTGCTGCCGCTCACCGGCGACATGCGCAGTTTCCCGGCCGACCGGTTCATCTTCATGGCAACCGTCAAGGGCACGGTCAAAAAGACGGCCCTGGACGAATTCAGCAACCCACGCAAGGCCGGCATCATTGCCATCAAGCTCGACGGCGGCGACCACCTCATTGGCGCGGCCGTGACCGACGGTCAGCACGACGTGATGCTGTTCAGCGACGGCGGCAAGGCCGTGCGCTTTGACGAAGGCGACGTGCGCGCCCTGGGACGCGACACCCGCGGCGTGCGCGGCATGATGCTCGAAGACGGCCAGAGCGTGATCGCCATGCTGGTGGCCGAAGACGAGCAGCAAAGCGTCCTGACCGCCACCGAGAACGGATATGGCAAACGCACCGGCATCGCCGAATACACCCGCCACGGCCGGGGCACCAAAGGCATGATCGCCATCCAGCAGAGCGAGCGCAACGGCAAGGTCGTGGCCGCCACGCTGGTACATGACGACGACGAGATCATGCTCATCACCGACACGGGGGTGCTGGTACGCACCCGCACGGCCGAAATCCGCGAAATGGGGCGCGCTACACAGGGAGTGACGCTGATCGCGCTTGATGAAGGCGCGCAACTGATCGGCCTGCAGCGCATCGTGGAGAATGACGCCAATGAAACCGGCGCCGACACGCCGGACTCTGACGGCCCGACCGCAGACGGCACGCCTTCCTAGTCCCCAATATCTTGTTGTTTTTAATTTTTTGTTTGGTATCGCGAAAACCCATGCTACGTTTCCCGAAATTCGGCAAGACTGTCCTCGCTGCCCTTGTTTGCGCTGCTGCTCTGGCGCCTGTTGCCCATGCACAGGACAAAAAGGAGCTGGCCACGCGCATCGTCAATCTGCAGAAAACCCAGGACATGGACGCCCTGATCGCCCAACTGGCCAGCACGGCCAATCGCGCCGTGGTGGAAACCTGGCTCCCACGCCTGGACAAAATGCCGGCGGCGCGGCAAAAGGCCGCGGCCGACCAGCTCGACGCCGAACTGAAAAAATTCAACGACGAAAATGTGCGACTGATCAAGGCCAAAAACGAACGCATCAGCCTGGAAGTGCTGGTGCCGGCCTACAGCGAACGGTTCACTACAGAAGAACTCAAGCAACTGCTGGTGTTCCTAGAGTCCCCGGTGATCAAGAAATACTACGCCGCCAATCCGCAGATGGCCAATCTCCTGGCGCAAAAGCTGGTGGAAGCCACCCACAGCGATGTCCAGGCGCGCATAAAGGCATTCGACGCCCGCGCCGCACAAATTGTCGGCGCGCCCGGACGCAAATAAATCACAAAACCTTGGTCAAGACATGAATCGCACCATCGCCGAGCTGCGCGACGCCATCGACGCCATGGATCAGCAGTTGTTGCTGCTGCTCAACCAGCGCGCATCGCTGGCTGACGCAATCGGGGACATCAAGCGCCAGGAAGGCTCGCAGGTTTACCGGCCGGAGCGTGAAGCCCAGGTTATCCGCAAGCTGCAGATGGCCAACCAGGGGCCGCTCAAGCCCGACAGCATCGCCAATGTCTGGCGCGAAGTGATGTCCGCCTGCCGGGCGCTTGAAGAGCCGCATCGTGTGGCTTATCTGGGGCCGGAAGGAACCTTCAGCGAACAGGCCGCCGAAGCTTTTTTCGGCGTCAGCATCGAACGCGTGCCCTGCGCCAGCTTCGACGAAGTGTTCGAAGCCACGGCTTCGGGGCGGGCGGCTTTCGGTGTGGTGCCGATGGAAAATTCCACCGAAGGCGTGGTTGCGCGTTCCCTGGACTTGTTTCTCACATCACCGCTGCACATCATCGGCGAAACCAGCCTCCTGATCCGGCACAACCTGCTGCGCAAGCAGCACAATCTGGCAGGCATCGAGGCTGTGTATGCGCATCCGCAGGCGCTGGCCCAGTGCCAGGACTGGCTCAATACCCATCTGCCCGACGCCGAGCGCCGCGCCGCCAGCAGCAATGCAGAAGGTGCGCGCCTGGCTGCCGAAAATCCGGCCTATGCGGCCATTGCCAGCCTGCGCGCAGGTTCCCGCTTCGGCCTGCACGTAGTGGCACCCTCCATCCAGGACGAAGCCTATAACCGCACCCGGTTTGCCGTCATGTGCCTGCCACAGACCCTGCAAATGCCAGAGGCCTCCGGCAACGACTGCACCAGCCTGGTGGTGTCCGTCATCAACCGGCCCGGCGCCGTATACGATCTGCTGGAACCGATCAAACGGCACGGCGTCTCGATGACGCGCTTCGAATCGCGCCCAGCCCGCGGCGGCCAGCAGTGGGAATATTTCTTCTACATCGACTTGCAGGGCCATATCAGCGAACCGCGTGTGTACGCGGCGCTTGAGGATCTGCGACCGATCTGCGCCTTTTACAAGGTACTGGGCTCCTACGCCATCAGCAACATCAACGGATAACCGCCATGTTCAACCGCCTGGCATTGATCGGTTGCGGCCTGATGGGCGGCTCGCTTGCCCTGGCCATGCAACGCGCCCGCCTGGTGCGCCATGTCGTGGCCTACAGCCCGAACGAGAGCACCGAACGAGCGGCACTGCAGGCTGGCGTGATCCATGAAGCCGCCAGCAGCCCAGCCGATGCAGTCGCACATGCCGACCTGGTGGTGGTGGCCGTACCGGTGGCCGCCACGGAAACGGTGCTGCGCAGCATTGCCGACAATTTGTCTGACCAGTGCATTGTCATGGACGTCGGCTCGACCAAGCAGAACGTGATCGAGGCTGCCGAAGCCACGCTGGGCTCCCGCGTCGGCCAGTTCGTGCCCGCACACCCGATTGCAGGCAAGGAAATGGCTGGCATTGCCCACGCCGACGCCGATCTTTACCGCGGCAAGCAGGTCATTCTCACGCCGGGGCGTGCCACACGCATTGGCGCGCTGCAACAGGTCACCGCGCTGTGGGAAGCACTGGGCTGCAAAGTGCAGACCATGACGGCACAGGCCCATGATGCGGCATTTGCCGCCGTCAGCCATCTGCCGCATCTGACGGCATTTGCCCTCATGCACAGCATCCTGCACCAGGATGCCGCAACCGACACCTTGTCGCTGGGCGGATCGGGTTTTCGCGATTTCACACGCATCGCCGCCAGCGATCCCGCTATGTGGCGCGACATCTTCCTGTGCAACCGCGAAGAAGTCCTGCGGCAGACCGACCGGCTCGTGGATGCCCTGCACGCCTTTGCCCGCACCATCGAGGCCAACGACGGTGTGCAGCTCCAATCCCTGATTGCCGAAGCCAGCGAAGCGCGTAGCCAGTGGCGCATGACGACCAAGGACGACAACGCCCGCCTGTGAATCGCGCCGTGCCTGTCCGCCATGGCGCAGCACGCGCCCCTGTCGCGAAGAACCAGCCCAAACCCGAACCAAAGCCGATATGGGAATCAAAACGCTTGTTGCCTGACACAATGATGCGCTATATAATTCGCGGTTCTGCTGACATCATCCTCCAACACAAGGAATCACCATGGCATCAGCCAAACCCCAAAAAAGCCCCCGCCTGGCATCGGGCCGCAAACGCGCCCGCCAGAATGTAAAAACCAATGCCGCCAACACGTCCCTGCGTTCCAAATACCGCACGGCCGTCAAGAACGTTGAAAAAGCCGTAGCTGCCGGAGACCTGGCAAAATCCCAGGAGTTGTTCGGCAAGATGCAATCCGTTGTCGACACCATCGCCGATAAGGGCATTTTCCACAAGAACAAGGCCGCACGCGACAAGAGCCGCCTTTCTGCCAAAGTCAAGGCTTTGGCCGCCGCCTGATCATTCAGGCACGCCCGGCAACGCAAATATGCGTTGCCGCCCGTTTGAACGGGTGCGCTGTCAGCATGAACACCAAACCGCCGCAAGGCGGTTTTTTGTTGCCCGGTTTTTCTTCATGGCTCCCCGCACATCGATGCCTTCACCCCAAAAGTGTTACAAATTAACACCCGATCATCATTGAACCGGGCGCTTTCTTCCCCTACATTTCCTGATGCTGCGCTTGTACGTGCGCCGCTTACGGTCCATGCATAAGAGAAAGGACATTGCCCGTGAATTCGACATTCAAACTGTTTTCCAAACCCTTGATTGCGGTAGCCCTGCTGGGCACTCTTGCCGCTCCTGGCGCATTTGCCCAACAGGCGGCGCCTGCTGCAAAGGCTGCGGCAGCCAGCAATCCGATGGACATGCTGAAGGCCGAACTGAAAATCACCGCCGCACAAGAGGCTGAGTGGAAGCGATTCGTCAATGCATATGGGTTGGAATTCAGGCCCTCGCAGATGCTCGAGCCCGAACAATTCAACGCGCTTAAAACACCCGAGCGCGTAGCGTTCCTGAAAAAGCTCCATACCGAGCAAAACAGCTTCCTCTTCAACCGCTTTGATGCCTCCGTTGCGTTGTACAACGCACTGGACGACAACCAGAAGAAAGTGTTTGACGGCATGACAGCTGAACGGACCGCGCCTGCTCCAGCACCCAAGGCCAAAAGCAAGAAATGATGCTTCCTGTCTATTGACAGAAAAGCGCCGACAGTTTTCTGTCGGCGCTTTTTTTACGGACAGCGGGGCAGCCGCGTCACGCGTCCGTTTCCCGTGCTGGTGTGCTATTTTTGCGCGCCGGCTGCGCGGCGCACCTCGGCAGAGGCCACGGCAATGGCGGTCTGGTTGAGAATGCGACGCATGCTGGCCGAAGGCGTCAGAATATGGGCGCTGGCATTGGCACCCAGCAAGGTCGGGCCTATGGTCAGTCCCTTGCCGCCTGTCACCTTGAGCACATTGAACATGATGTTGGCAGCATCCAGATTCGGGCAGATCAGCAGGTTGGCGTTGCCTTCCAGACCATTGCCCGGCAGTCTGGCGTTGCGCAGCTCCCCATCCAGGGCGCTGTCGCTCTGCAACTCGCCTTCGCTTGAAATATGGGGTGCCATCTCGCGGAACAGTGCGTGGGCACGGCGCATCTTGAGAGCGCTGGCACGCTTGCTGCTGCCGAAGTTGGAATGCGAAAGAAACGCCACTCGCGGCGTGACACCGAAACGCTGCACCTTGAAGGCCGCCATGCGCGCAATGTCCGCCAGCTCTTCCGCGCTCGGGTCCTCGTTGACATAGGTATCGGCAATGAAGAGGGTGTGTTTTTCCAGGAGAACGGCGCTGAGGGCCGCAAAAATGCCGGCATCCTTGTCCAGGCCTATGACATCGCGCACGACCTGCAGGTGCTTGTCAAAACTGCCGTACAGGCCGCAGACCATCGCGTCGGCGTCGCCCATGCGCACCGCAAGCGCGGCAATGACGGAATGGTTGCGTTGGACAATGGCCTTGGCCGCTTCGGCGGACACGCCCTCGCGCCCCATGAACTGATAGTATTTTTCCGAGTAACTCTGGTGATGCGGATTGTCTACCGGATCGACAATACCAACATCCTGCCCGATGCGGATGTGCAGGCCAAGTTCCTCGATGCGGCGCGCAATGATGTCGTGGCGCCCGATCAGCAAGGGGCTGGCGATGCCTTCATCGAGCGCCATTTGCGCCGCACGCAATACGCGCGTATCTTCTCCTTCGGCGTATATCACGCGCTTGGCCAGGGCCGAGGCCGCCTTGGCTGCATGGAACATCGGACGCATGAACAGGCCCGTATGCGTCACCAACGTGCCCAGCCTTTCCCGATATGCCTGCATATCCGCAATGGGTCGCGTAGCCACGCCTGATGCCTCTGCAGCCTGTGCAACGGCGGGAGCAATGCGCAGGATCAGCCGCGAATCGAACGGCTTGGGAATGATGTAGTCGGGGCCGAAACGCAGTTCCTGGCCAATATAGGCCTCCGCCACCTCATCGCTGATTTCCATTTTCGCCAGGGCGGCGATTTCCCGCACACAGGCAAGCTTCATCGCTTCGGTGATGCGCGTTGCGCCACAGTCCAGCGCCCCCCGGAAGATGTAAGGGAAGCACAGCACATTGTTGACCTGGTTGGCATAGTCCGACCGGCCAGTCGCAATGATGCAGTCCGGACGCGCAGCCTTGGCAACCTCAGGGAGGATTTCCGGGGCGGGGTTGGCCAGCGCCAGAATGATCGGCTTGCCAGCCATGGTCTTGACCATTTCCGGCGCCAGCACGTTGGCCGCGGAACAGCCCAAGAACACGTCCGCCCCCGCCACCACGTCCGCCAGCGTGCGCAGGCCCGTATCCGGATGGGCATAACGGGCCTTCGATTCGTCAAACCCGCCGGGGCGGCCTGCATAAATCAATCCCTTGGAATCGCAGACAGAGATATTGCCGAGCTGCACGCCCAGCTCCTGCATCAGATCCAGGCAGGCCAGCGCAGCGGCGCCAGCGCCGGAAACCGCCAGCTTCACTGTGCCAATGTCCTTGCCGACCAGTTCCAGTCCGTTGAGCAGCGCCGCCGAGGAAATGATGGCCGTGCCGTGCTGGTCGTCGTGGAACACCGGGATGTTCATGCGCTCGGTCAGCTGTTTTTCGATGTAGAAGCATTCCGGCGCCTTGATGTCTTCGAGATTGACGCCCCCCAGTGTAGGCTCCAGCGCTGCAATGATATCGACCAGCTTGTCGGGATCGCGCTCGGCCAGTTCGATGTCGAACACGTCGATATCGGCAAACTTCTTGAACAGACAGCCCTTGCCTTCCATGACCGGTTTGCCTGCCAACGGTCCGATATCGCCCAGACCCAGAACCGCCGTGCCATTCGTCACCACGCCCACCAGGTTGCCGCGCGCGGTGTATTCGGCAGCCTTGGACGGATCCGCCTGAATTTCCAGGCACGGATAGGCCACGCCTGGCGAATACGCCAGACTCAGATCGCGCTGGTTGGAAAGGGGCTTAGTGGGGTAGATGGAGATCTTGCCGGGCGTGCCGCTGCGGTGGTAGTCACATGCGGCGTCGCGCAATGCCGATTCACCGGGAGCCATCTGGCTTTCTGTCGTCATGGGTTTTGTTTCCTCGAATATCCAGCCGTGCCGCCCCTGTCGCAAGCCGGCGCGCCAGCGGGTTTGCACCATGGCGCCATTGTCACAAAATGGTAATTGTTGCACAGGAAACGCGCCGCGAAAGGTGGGGCAATTCCTATCCCCTCGCACTGGACGGCGACTGCCAGACGATTATTGATCGGGACGACTAAACGAGGGGCTCTATCCAGAAACCGTACAGAGAGCGCCCCTCTGGAGGGCTCACCGCTGTCTCAGCGTATTTTCAGGAGACAGCAGCAACTGCATGACCGCGGCATGTTCGCGCCCCCCTTCGGGCGTCGGGTAGTAATGCTTGCGCATGGCCACGGGCAGAAAGCCAAATCGGCGATAAACCTCCTGCGCCCGCAGATTGCTTTCCCGGACTTCCAGCCATAGCACGCGCGCGCCACACCCTTGCGCCCAGTTGCGCAGATGCTGCAGCAACAGCAGGCTGCAGCCCCGCGCCCGGAAATCGGGGTGTACCGCCAGATTGAGCAAATGCATTTCTTCAAAGCCGAGCAGGGCCACGAAATAACCGAGCACCGCTTCTGTTCCCGAAGGCTGGCGCGCCCACAGCAACTGAACCACATAGTCACCACAACCGGTGCCTTGGCGAGTGACGATGTGCGCAAAGCTGTCGCGCGACCAGGGCAACGGATACGCTGCCCGCTCAATGGCCATGATGGCATCCATGTCAGGCATCGTGGCCGCATCGAAGCGCGCTGCCTGTGTGTCAACTTCCTGCGAAGCAGTTATGGCAGGTCCGGCGCAATCGGTCATGCCGTTTCCCATCAGGCTGTTGGGCACCCGGCAGCCCGAATGCTTGCACGCTCGGCAGTCGTCTGCGCCACCTTGTCGCGCACATAGTGCGGCAGCACCAACGCCGCATCCACTGCCAGCCCCTGGTGCAGCAGCGCTGGCGCCAGCCGCAGCAAGGCAGCGGCCGTGGGCCCGGCAACTGCCACCGGCAATAGCAGATGTGAACCATAAACAGCCTGCACATTACCCACCAGAGCGTCTACTTCCTTATCCAGCCCCGGTAGCGCCAGCAGATTCTCGGGTGCAACCAGCACCGGCGCATGCACACTGTGCCAGCGAACGCAGCCACCATCATCGGTTTGCCATTGCCAGCAGGCCGCATAGATTTCACCCATGCGTGCATCCAGCAACGCCCAGACCCGGCCCTGCTGGTGATGCGCCGCTTGGCGATGGCGCCAGTCTTCGGCCACCGCCAACAGCGTGCTGACCGGCAGCACGGGCAGATTGGCCCCCAGGGCAAGCCCTTGCGCCACGGCGCAAGCGGTGCGCAAGCCTGTAAAGGAGCCCGGGCCGATGCCGACCACGATGGCATCAAGCTGTTGCAGGCTCCAGCCAGCCTGCCGCAGCAGACGCATGGCCTCGGGAATCAGCGTGGCGGAAGACTGGCTGCCGCCCGCGCCCGTATGCAGCCATGTCTGGGCGGGGGGCTGCAACGCGCCTGCCACCGGCAAGTCGATGCTTTCGCCCAGGCCCAGGCTTAATACGTCGGTGCTGGTGTCAAGCGCCAGAAATCGCTGGGTAGCGGAAGAAGAACGGGATGGATGCATGGCATTGGAGGGTCCGATAAGACCTGCATTATTGCCGGACGGAAACGCCATTCTTCGACAAGGAACACACCTTGCCGGCAAGTGATCAGCGCCCAACCCTGCAAACAGCCCACAGGCTGGTTGCAGGCAGTGGGACACCGCGAACGCTGGCGTTCAGAACACCGGTGGTGAGATGATCGTCCGCCAGGTACGGGTCCACCGGCTTTCATCGGGATCGGGACACCCGTCGTACAGCCCGATCGAATCGTACACGCCAGTTTCCCAACCTTTGGCACCCGTGCATTTGCTCTTGGGCTTCAAGCCGGGGTCTCCTTCGTTGGGCTTGCCCATTCCATCACCACCGGTTCCACCGTCAGAAATGGTGATGATATTGCCGCGGGTGTACCCACCAGCGTCAATGTAGGCCACAGAGTAGGTGTCTGGCCGGTAGTCTCCGTCCACGTCAAACGACAGCTTGTTCTGGCCCGTAAGCGCATCAACGACGTAAACCGCGTTGGCCAAGCCGCTGCTGGCGCAGTTCTCAACTGACGTATCGGTGTTTTTCACAAAAACGGATGTCAGCACCACACTGCTGCCCAGGTTGGCGGCATCGCCAATGATCCGCTCCCCGCCCGTTGTTACGCCGGCAGAAGAAATGGCACCCAGATTCAGATACCAGCCACGTTTGCCATTTTTCCAGTCCACCTCATTTTCAGTGATCTTGTAAAAGTCCTTACCCTCATAGGTCTTGTGGTCCGCCAGCTCCATCGATTGCTGCACCAGATCACCGACAGCGGCCGTTTGGAAGCCGGTCACCTCGTCACCGCCGATGGACGTCGAATCCCAGACACCGTAAATCGTATTGGCCTTCCCACTGGTTACATCGTCGTCTTCAAGCAGAATGCCAGTACCCACCACCACAATGGCGCCGCACTGCAATCTGTCGGCCTTGGGACAGGTGGTTCCGTCGTCTCCAGGGTGCACCTGCCACGTTGGTGCAGCATATATGGGCTGCGCAGTAGGCGATGTGAACAAGGGCTTGCCATAGGACACCTTGGGAATGCGTCCGCTGGTAACCGCCACGGTCTTGGTAACCGTCGTCACGCTTCCGGTAGCCGGCGCCACGGCAGGGACTGTTTTGGTTACGATGGTCGTGACCGTCGTAACCCCGCCGCTGGTTAAGGTGTTGGTTGTCGTGCCATCCGGCGGTGGCGTATCACTTTCACTATTGTTGGTCGTTGTAGTCGTCACGGTCGTGACCGTGCCGCTGGAACGGAGGTCGAACCGCCACAGGTTGCCCAGGGCATCGCCTGCGTAAGCCGCCACCAGCCGGCGATTGGCATCACGTACGCCCACCACGCCGCCCAGACCACGGTTGCCCACCGCATAAAGCGCCGGGATTTCCAGGAAGTATTTCTGGGCACCGGTCAGGGCGTCCATCACATACAGGCCCATTTTGCCTGTGCCCGCATAGTGGCCACTCGTCATCAATGTCACCCAGGAACCGTCGTCGAGCTGTCCAGCGGTAGGATTGTTGGTGATATAGCCCATGTCGCCATAGTTCGCGGAAGCATTGCTGACCTCCCACAGGAAATGGTTCTTTCCGGGCAGACGGGTACCGGGTGCAGATGGATTTGCCGCTGACGGTTCATTCAAGGGCGATTCCAGTGCAAAAGCGAACTTACCTGCCCGGCCGCCCGTGCCCGTGACAATGTTGCGCCATTCTTTTTTCCCTTCTGGCGTTACACCTGCACTGTCGTAAATATCATCTTCACTGACCGGACCATCCAGAACAAACTCGAACTTGAAATTAGTGCTGGCCAGTGCAACCTGGTGCGCCATGGCACCCTTGGGCATGAACGCAGCCAGTTCCTTGCCTCCGGTTGCGACCTGATCGCTGGCATCCAGCACGTGCACCATCCCTTCGTTGGTGGCGGCAAAGATGCTGGCGGGGTAATTGCTCTTTTTCAAGAGGTAGGCCGCGTAATCGCTCTGGCCCGTGACATTGCCATATTGGGCATAACCCATGTTCAACCGGCCGCCGACATAGATGGGGGGTGAATTGACCGATGCTCCAATGGCCGAACTGCGGGCACGGTACACATTGCCGTTCACGCCCGCCTGGCCTTCCTGGCCCAGGATGTAGCGGATAAAGCTGGCATCGGTTTTCTGGTTTCCGTCAGAGTTGAGCAGCGCCTGGAAATCTGAAGGCAGGCTGCCCAGGGTGGTTCCGGCACTGAGTGTCTTGCGCAAGTTGGCATTGCCGGCATCACCCGGATTCATGGGATCATAGCTGGACAAGGCATACAACTGGCGCGACGCGACAGGCGGCACGGTAGTGGACCACAAAGGCACGGGCATGCCACTGGCATCCACATTCACGAAATTGCCCACGGCATCGAGCTTGAACGCCTTGATGTCGCCAGAGTTGTCCGAAGTTTTGTATTCGGTCGTGTATTTCAGCAGTCCGGCCAGTGAGGTGTGCGAACCCGCTCCTCCGGAAACTGCCACGCCAGCATCGTTGCCGGAACCCGTGATGAAACCCAGAATCTGGTCAAACGCAGAGGCCACATCAGCAGCCGACCAGACGCTGTAGGCCTTGCCTCCGCCGGTATAACCCGCACGGATAAAGTCATTCACGCGATATTCATCGTCATAGCTGCCGGAATTAAGGTTGCCTGTAGGCCATGACGGCTGGATGGGAGAACTGCCCGCCAACCACGCCGCCTGATAACCATAGATCTGGCTCCACGTCAGACTACCGCTGGGCTCCAGCCCCCAGCCAATGGTGTACGTGGTCATGTTCTGCCAGAACGTGGGGTTGTTGGTGGCAGCAATTGGTGGCACGTTGTTATCAAGGGTAGAAAAATCCCTGCCCCAGAAATAATGAGCAGTCAGATCTGCCAACCCGTTGCTGCTTTTCTTGTTGTCCGAGTAGGGAATATAGGCAGTCCGGTCAATGGCGCCCCCAGATGTCAGATAACCCGATGGCGAATAAGCCAGTGTGACAGTGGTGCCATGGGGCTTGCCAGTGAATGCTGGCCCGGCAACGCTGGCCTGCTGGGAAATGGCTCCACCGGGAAATGCGGCCGTTCCGGCATTCCAGGCACCGTCAGACAAGAGAATGTGGTAGCCCCGGCGGCACGACAGATCCACATTCCTGTTGACGGCGGCTGTTGACGTCGGATCGTTTTTCCAGGCGCCCCCCGTGCTGTTGCCGTAATAATCGCCAACTTTGATGACGGAATTGTGCGACGGCGTAGCCCCATTGGGCACCAAGGTGTACATCCAGTCGTACGTCTGTGTTTTCCATTTTGCCGCCGTTGCGTCGTTCCAGTACCGCACGCCCCGCACAATGCCTGTGGCAGCATTGCCTGCTGCATTGTTGAACTGCGAATACCCGATACGCAACCTGTTGGTCAGGTCGTTATTGGCCATCGACTGGCCAATGGCGGTTGTGACCGCCTTCATGCGCGAATAGTAGAAGTTGTACCAGCGCACGATGTTGGCCATTTCCTCAGCCCTCGTGCAGGTAGTGGCATTGGGGCCGCAATCGGGGCGGATGCTACCAACCGGCAGCGGTACCGCCGCTTGTACAGCACCATTGACTCTTATGCTGTTGGAATAGATATCTATTACCGTTCGCACAGTAGTATTGGTGGAGTTGCAATTCGTCAAATTGGCACAATTGGTGACATACCGGAAGTACTGCCCGCCCCCAGGGCTGGTGCTGGAAAACTCCCAATGCTTGGGCACGCGTGGCCAGCCGGAAGAATAAAAACCGGTCGTCCAGGTCCGGAATGAACCCGACTGTAACGTTCCGCCATTGTCGGAATTGGCAATAAATCTAACTGCCGTATCAGCTGCCCAGGGGGTTCTGTCGGTGCAACTGTTGCCGTAATTGATGCGGTTGTTACAACTGGCGCCAATATTTGCATTACCGGATGGAGAGACCCACTCGCTGCCATCCGCATTCACCCGCGGAGCATAGTAGATACGCGGGTTGTAGTACATCTGGTTGACCGTTGACGAACGAATGGCGTTTTCATAACCGGAACCCAGACTTGGATACGAGTCCAGGAAAGGCCATGCCATCGACCCCGAGTTGTCCAGATTGAGCATGACGTTGGGCACGGCGCCAGCCACCGCATTCATCAACGGCTTCTGGGCCGGCATGGTGGCAGCATGGGCGGACAGGGTGATCGCGCCCAGACAAGCTGCAATCCAGGCCATGAACGGAGCTTGTTTACCGAGGCGGATAGAGGTTTTCATGATGGTCTCCCTCGTCATACATGCAGGGTTTGATTGAATAGTGCTGGGTAGGACATGCGGATGAAACGCGGCTTCATTTCCAGCAATCGGTCGCAGCAACACCGTCGGCAGCACTTTCCACGCCCTTGACCGATTGCGACGTCAGTGTCAGGGTCCCGCATCTGTCGTTGTTCATGCTGCCCGTGGGTATGGCCCTGAGCGTATAGGTCGGCGGGTTGTCCCTGGCCTGCACCTCAATGGTGTAAGCTGCCGTACCGCTTCCAGGAGACTGTTCCAGCCCGGAAGGCAGCAGGCTGACCTGACTCGCTTCTGATTTGGTTCCTGTTACGGTGGAGGTATACCGATCGTTGGTGGAGTAATAGCGCTGCATCCACTGCGCGGCCTGCTGCAGCTGCGCCTGAGCGTCTGTACGCTTTCCACGGCGCACGTATTCGGTATAGGAGGGGTAAGCAATGGCGCTCAGGATACCGATGATGGCCACGACAATCATGAGTTCAAGCAGGGTGAACCCCCGGACGTGCCATTTGCCGGCTGGAACGTATGCGGTGTTCATGGTATGCCTTCCGAAAACATGGAAAAAAGATTCAGGGTGAGGGCGGAGTGGGCGCTTCGGTCAGCGTGGACTGCAACCACACTTCGGCACCCGAAATGACTCGGCCGGTAGACGCATCAATCACGGCGTCGTTGGCATAGCCGCGGGCCGTGATGACGTATCCCTTCAGCCCACCGGGTGTCTCCAATGCCTGGATGAGGCACTGGGGCGCATGGAGCAACTCCGTGGCATCGGTACTGCCCGAGTTGTAATAACTGCTCGGCACGCTCAACAGGTTGGCATTGCTGCTTTTCCAGTTGTCCTTGTTTTTCCAGTCGCCCTCATTCGCGTTGCTGACTGCCGTGGCGTTGATATAAGTGGCAGCATCCACGGACTGGAACGTACCGCTGCCCGCCGGAGGCGCCGTGGCAAGCTGTTCACAAAAACGCAACGCCGTTTCCGCCGCCTGTTGCGCCACATTGCTGGTGCGTATGCCGTTCATGATGCGCTCGCTCTGGTTGGCATTGCGGATGGCAAACGTGCCCAGCAACGACAGGATGACCAGCAGGATCAGGGTAATGGCCAGCACCGTTCCGCGCTGCGCATGCGGCGTCTGGGCAATGGAGGGAGCGACATTTGAATGTTTCATGATGGAAGGCCTCCTTGCACCCCGCTACTCAGCATGTTTCGGCATCGTCGGGACAAACCGGCAGCACCATGCGGTTGCGCAGCATTACGGTACTGACAAACGTTCGGCGCAAGCGGTTGTCATTGGCCTCCTGCGTGACATTGTTGCAGTCGGTATAGGTATTGGCATTGCTGGCGTCGTTGACAGGGTCGGGACTGCGTACCAACAGGCAGATGCGCACGCTCAGCACGCGCCCCCAGCGGTCATCGATGGCATCCGCCCCGACCTTGGCTGTGGCCAACTGATCGATTTCGGCCGCCGTCATGTAGGCGACGATCTGGTGGTAAGTGGCATCGAATGTGCTGGCTTGCTCCAGGCTGGGCTGTTCGGCCACGCCATAGCGCAACACCATCTGCTCGACGTTGGCAAACAGCGGCTGGGCCGAATTGATCGCAGCCCCGGTGCTGCCGCCACATTGCAACGATCCATTGAGAAGGAAAAAACGATTGTCTGCCAGACGATAGGTTGCCGGCTGCATGCCAGCAGGAGACGCCACCGTGGTGGTGATGCCTTCCCCATTGCAATTGGTCGGGTTGCCCGATGCATTGGGGAAGGTGTTGGACACGTCAGCCTCGTAGCGCACCAGCAGGGCATCGGACGTGGAATTGCCAGAAGCAGCGGCATCAGTGACTTCGCAAATGGTGTCGGCATATGCCTCGCGGTACCCGGTTGCCAGCTTGTTTTTCTTGAAACCACCGGAACAGCCACGTACCGCAGCGCCGCTGAACAAGGCGCCCTGACTGTTCTTGATGGCTTTCTGGCTGTAACCCGCCTGCCTGATCTGCGACTGCAGGAAGTTCATGGCCAGCACGCCGTCTTCATTGAGTTGGGTTCCGACATTGGACACCCGGCTGCTGCGGCCACTGTAGACGTAGACCGCGCCCCCTGCCGCCAGAATGATCAGACCGATCACCAGGGAAACCAGCAGCTCGATCAATGTCAGACCACGCTGGCCCATGACGGACGCTGGCGCGCCGCGCGCAAAAAGGATGGGAGCAGAAGAACGCATTTTCATAGCGTCACCATGAAATACATGCAGCGCACCCCGCTGGTGTCCTCCCCCTCGGGCAGAACGCTTGTAGGACACGTCTGCGACATGTTGCTGGTATTGGCACTGTCGTCATCGGCGTTGATATTGGTGCTTTCCGTGGCTTCGGTCCACATCAGCCAGATATCCATGGCCCGCGCTTCCTTTGCCGATGAAGTCTGGATAAAGGCATCGCCGCCGGGCAAGCGTGCATTGACGTTCCTGAGCCACTGGTTCATGTCGTAAGCCGCCATTTGTTCAGGCGTACATTTGTTGTCGACCAGATCGAAACAGCCCGATTCACTCGTCAGCGTCGGACTGAAACTGTAATTTTTACCGGCTGCGCTGGCATAGCCCCCTGCGTCGAAACCCAGGGCATTCACGCGCGCACGCTCAGCCAGATCATTGACCAACAGTACGCCGGTGCCGCGCATGCGCGACATTTGATTGAACTTGATCGAAGAAGCCGTCATGCCGGCCATGCCCAGCAAACCAATGGCCAGAATGACCACGGCCACCAGCACTTCAATCAGGCCCGCACCACGCTGAGAGCGGCGACGCAACGGCAAGTCCCCAGCTTGTTCCTGCCAAGAACCGTTAGGCCCCGAAAAAAATGTGCGCTTCATGGCAACCGTCCTAACAATTGTCATCATCGGTTTCAGGCGTTACCCGGCCTGTACGGCTTACGCAGAGGGCCTTGCGCGCCCAAGGCGTTTCCGACGAACTGGTGAATCGCACCGAATCGAAATTGAGACCCAGCCCGATATTCCCGCGCATGAGGCCTGTAGGGAGAAATGCCAGCGACACGTTGTTCGCATTGGGTGTAATGGCCGACAGGCCCCTCAAAGGCTCTTGCTTGAGAAGAATCAAATCCCCGCCGGACGCACCATAACTGCCGTTGTTATTGGCATCCACATATACCATCCACCCGGAAGAATAATCATTGACCGACGTGGCGGATGTGCAGGTCTCGGGAGCGCCCGCCGTGGTACGGCACAGGCGGACCACGCGACCACGGGCAATGGCTTCGGCTCGCGCAATCCGCAAACTGCCGCTGAAGGCGTTGACGGCATTGGAAAGCCTCCACTCGGCAACCATATGGCTCATGCCGGGAATGGCTACCCCGACCAGAACCGTTGCGACAGCCAATACCACCAACAACTCCACAACGGTCAAGCCACGTTGTCGCATCGCCAATTGAGGACGGTATGTGTAGGTGTTCATAGAATTTCCCACTTTGCGGTCCAGTCTAATCCCATTGTTTCGATCATTGCAGACCGCTCGTCCCTTCAAAACAACCGTTCGTCTATCTTTTGAAAAGAAAAAGTGATCGGTTTCACGGATGCAGCAGTACGGCCCCTGGCATCAAGGGCATGCACAACTTTTATTTACGCTTGGCCATCAGGCACAATACGCGACTATGCCCACTTCCTGTCTGGCCGCAGCGCCTTCCCGCAAGCGCTTTCGCCCCGCGGCATGCCGCGCAAGCCGGCTGTTGACATGTCTGGCCGCGGTGGGATTATTCCTGGTTGCCTGCAGCTCCGGAGCCGGCCCCGCCGTCTCGGAGGCCATTGCGTCCCGCCCAGCGCCTTCCGAAAAGACCGTGTCGTCCGCATCCGCCCAGGCGGCATTCGATGACGCACCCACACCGGAACTGGCGGAGATCTCAGCCGCCACGGGCATCCCTCCTTCGGTGACGGCAGCGCTGGCACGCGCACGCATTTCGCCGTCACAGGTGAGCCTGCTGGTAGCACCCGCTGATGGGGGCGCGCCGCTGGTCAATCTCCATACCGGCACGCCGATGAACCCCGCTTCAGTGATGAAACTGGTCACCACGGCCGCAGCGCTCGACATTCTGGGCACCGCCTATACTTGGCGCACTCCCGTGTGGGCCGACGGCAGTCTGCGCGACGGCACGTTGCGGGGCAATCTTTACATCCAGGGCCAGGGAGACCCCAAGCTGGTGGTGGAGCGGCTCTGGCTGCTGCTGCAGCAGGTACGGCAAGCGGGCGTGCACACCATTGATGGCGACCTGGTGCTGGACAATTCAGCGTTCGATCTGCCCACACACGATACTGCCACCTTCGACGGTGAGCCATTGCGTCCCTACAACGCCGCACCCGATGCGCTACTCGTCAATTTCAAGACACTGACGCTCCAATTCACACCCGATGCCGATCTAGGAGTGGCGCGCGTCGGCATGACGCCACCACTGGCGGGCGTGCACTTCCCGCCAACCCTGCCACTGTCTGACGACAGTGGCGATTGCCGCTCGTGGCAAAGCAGCGTGAAGGCAGATTTCAGCAACAGCCACGCCATCGCCTTTGCCGGCAACTACCCTGCCCACTGTGGCAACAGAAACTGGACGCTGGCCTTTGCCGCACCGGCAGAGTTCTCGGCGCGCGCCATCGCAGGCATGTGGCTGGAACTGGGCGGCAGTATCAGTGGACAGGTGCGCTTCGCACCCGTACCGCAAAGCATCCGCCAGCGTCCGCCGCTGGCCGAAAGCCTTTCACCGACGCTGGCAGAAATCATTCGCGACATCAACAAGTACAGCAACAACGTGATGGCCAGCCAGCTCTTTCTGACCCTGGGCCTGCAGGCCACCGGCAATGGCAGTTATGAAAGCGCACATGCCGCCGTACAGCAATGGTGGCGCACACGCCTGGGTGATACCCCGCCTCCTCAACTGATCAATGGCTCGGGGCTCTCACGCACGGCGCGCATCAGTGCCTCATCGCTGGGTGCCATGTTGCAGGCCATGTGGAAATCGCCTGTCATGCCGGAATTCATGGCCTCCATGCCACTGGCTGGTATCGATGGCACCCTGCGCCGCAGCCGCGTGCGCCAGCCCGGCAGCGCACACCTCAAGACCGGAACGCTGAACGACGCGTCTGCGTTGGCAGGATATGTGCTGGCCAACAATGGCAGACATTATGTTCTGGTGGCCATGGCCAATGGCCCGGGCTCGCCCGCAGCCCGGGCTGCCTTCGAAGCCCTGGTGGACTGGACGATAGAACAATCGGAGGATCCTGTCCTACCAGGGAGCAACGATTCCCTGCCCGGCCAGACCTCTTCGGCCGTTGCATCTGACGCGTTTCCTGCGCAAATAAACCCCGACCAGCATCCAGCCTATAAAGAGGAGTGATCCTCCATCCTTGCCCTTCTTGTAGCATCTGCGCCAACTTTTAGCGCATACCTTCTTTTCTTCTTTGACGTATGTTTTCCTGGTCCGCCATCGAACTGCTTTCCCTCAAACCCCTGGTGACCCTGCTTGCGCTGGTGAATCCGTTGGCGAGCATTCCCTTCTTCATCCACATCACGCAGGGCTTCGATGCGGCACAGCGCAAAAAGACGATTCGTGTCACGAGTCTTTCCGTGCTGGTGGTGCTGGTGGTCTGCGCCCTGCTGGGGTTGCGCATTCTGGCGTTTTTCGGCATTTCGCTGGCCAGTTTTCAGGTGGGTGGCGGCGCATTGCTGTTGATGAGCGCCATCAACATGCTCAATGCCCGGCCGGCAGAAGCCAAGACCAGCGTGGACGAAGCCAGCTATGCCATCAGTCACGCCAGCGTCGCGGTGGTTCCGCTGGCCATTCCCATGCTGACCGGGCCGGCCAGCATGTCGACCATGGTGATTTTTGCCGACCGCACCCAGAACATGCTGCAGATGGCCCAACTGCTGCTGTATGCCGCACTGGTAGCCACTACGGTGTTCGCCAGTTATTCTTTGGCACCACGCATCGCCCGCTTCATGGGCCGCACGGGCATCAATGTCATGACGCGCCTGATGGGGCTGGTGCTCGCCGCCATGAGCGTGGAAGTCATCAGCGAAGGGCTGAAGCAGATCTTCCCCAAGCTGGCCGGCATCGCCTGACGGGGATGGCCACACACGGCCTTGTCTGTGTCACCCATACATGCACAAAAAAATGCCCTGCACGAAGCAGGGCACGGAGACAGGAAGGCGTAGCCAGATGGCAATTACACCATCGCGGCCTTTTGCACCAACCGTGTGGCCACCCAGCTCTTGGTCTTGGAGAGGGGGCGGCTCTCGGTGATTTCGACGATGTCGCCGAGCTTGTACTCGCCGTTTTCGTCGTGTGCGTGGTATTTGCTGGTCTTGATCACGATCTTGCCGTAGATGGGGTGCATCACGCGGCGCTCGATCATGACCGTCACAGTCTTGTTACGCTTGTCGCTGACCACCTTGCCAACCAAGGTGCGCTTCAGAGGTGTGATTTCTGTCATGGCGAATCCTTACTTGGCGGCTTGCTTTTCAGCAAGAATGGTCTTGGCACGGGCAATGTCGCGACGCGTCTTGCGCAAGGCAGCCGTATCGCTCAATTGCTGGGTTCCTTTTTGCATGCGCAGGTTGAAGTGCGCCTTCTGCAATTCCTTGATTTCGGTCTGCAGGCCGGCTTCGTCCTTGGTGCGCAGATCAGCAGTTTTCATGGTTCATTCCTCCTGATCAGGCGCCCAGCTGGCGGGTTGCGAAATTGGTACGCAGCGGCAGCTTGGCCGCGGCCAAGGCAAACGCCTCGCGCGCCAGCGCTTCGGGTACGCCCACAATTTCAAACAGCATCTTGCCAGGCTGTATTTCAGCCACGTAGAACTCGGGGTTGCCCTTGCCGTTACCCATACGCACTTCGGCAGGCTTCTGGGAAATGGGCTTGTCGGGAAACACGCGAATCCAGATGCGGCCGCCACGCTTGACGTGACGGGAAATGGCACGGCGTGCGGACTCGATCTGGCGCGCGGTCAGACGGCCGCGATCGGTCGACTTGAGGCCGAAATCACCGAAGGCCACCGTGTTGCCACGGGTCGCCAGGCCAGTGTTGCGGCCTTTCTGCTCTTTGCGGTATTTTCTGCGTGCAGGTTGCAGCATATTTATTCTCCTGTGTCAGCCGAATACGGTTATTCGGCTGCGGTACCGTCAGCTGCTGCAGCTGGCGCGCTTGCCTTGCGGACGCGCTTAACGGCGGGTTTGGCTTCGCCAGAGGCTTCGGCCGGCTTGTCGCTACCATCGGCGGGAGCCGTGTTGCCAGCACCGGTCACGCGACGGGCGCGCGCCGGACGATCGCCCCGGCCTTCGCGACGCGGACGGCGCTCTTCTTCGCTGCGTGGCATCTCGGCATGAGGCGCCTCGTTCTGGCCCAGGTTGTCGCCCTTGTAGACCCACACCTTGACACCAATGATGCCGTAGGTTGTTTCGGCCTCGCTCACTCCATAGTCGATGTCGGCACGCAGGGTGTGCAGCGGCACGCGGCCTTCACGGTACCATTCGGTACGCGCGATTTCGATGCCATTGAGGCGGCCAGCGGACATGATCTTGATGCCCTGGGCACCCATGCGCATGGCGTTCTGCATGGCGCGCTTCATGGCGCGACGGAACATGATGCGCTTCTCGAGCTGCTGGGTGATGCTGTCGGCGATCAGCTTGGCATCGATTTCGGGCTTGCGCACTTCCTCGATGTTGACCGCGACGGGCACGCCCATCATGGCATTGAGTTCCTTCTTCAGGTTCTCGATGTCCTCGCCCTTCTTGCCGATCACCACGCCCGGACGAGCCGAGAAGATGGTGATGCGCGCGCTCTTGGCGGGCCGCTCGATCAGGATGCGCGACACCGAAGCGTTTTTCAGCTTCTTGGTCAGGAACTCGCGCACCTTGATGTCTTCGGCCAGCATGCCCGCGAAGTTGCGGTTGTTGGCATACCAGCGGCTGTTCCAGTTACGGCTGACGGCCAGGCGAAAGCCGGTTGGATGGATTTTCTGTCCCATTGCTTTCCCCTTTATTCCCCGACCGTCACATACACATGGCATGTGGGCTTGCTGATACGGTTGCCGCGGCCCTTTGCACGGGCGGTAAAACGCTTGAGCGTGGTGCCCTGCTCGACGTAGATGGTCTTGACCTTCAGTTCGTCGATATCGGCGCCATTGTTGTGCTCGGCATTGGCAATGGCCGATTCCAGCGCCTTCTTGATGATGCCGGCAGCCTTTTTCTGCGTGAATGTCAGGATATTGAGGGCGTGATCCACTTTTTTACCGCGGATCATGTCAGCTACCAGCCGGCCCTTGTCGACCGACAGTCGCACGCCACGAACAATTGCACGTGTTTCCATGGTCTTTCCTTATTTCTTCGCTTTCTTGTCGGCAGCGTGGCCCTTGAAGGTGCGCGTGAGGGCGAATTCGCCCAGCTTGTGGCCCACCATCTGGTCGGTCACGTACACCGGCACATGCTGCTTGCCGTTGTGCACGGCAATGGTCAGGCCAATGAACTCGGGCAGCACCATGGAACGGCGCGACCAGGTCTTGACCGGTTTCTTGTCCTTGCCCTCGACGGCCTTTTCCACTTTGGCCATCAAGTGATGGTCAACAAATGGACCCTTTTTGAGAGAACGAGCCATTGTTTACCCCTTATTTCTTACGACGCGAGACAATCATGCCCTGCGTGCGCTTGTTGTTGCGTGTACGGTAGCCCTTGGTCAGATTGCCCCAGGGGTCAACCGGCGCCATGCCGGTTCCGGTACGGCCCTCACCGCCACCATGCGGGTGGTCGATCGGGTTCATGGCCACGCCACGCACGGTAGGACGAATACCCATCCAGCGCTTGACGCCCGCCTTGCCGAGCTGGCGCAGGCTGTGCTCTTCGTTGGCCACTTCACCGATGGTGGCGCGGCACTCGATGTGAATCTTGCGGACCTCACCGGAACGCATGCGCACCTGGGCGTAGATGCCTTCGCGCGCCAGCAGCGTGGCGGACGTACCGGCAGAGCGGGCGATCTGCGCACCCTTGCCGGGTTTCAGCTCGATGCAGTGGATGGTCGAACCGACCGGAATATTGCGGATCGGCAAGGTATTGCCCACGCGGATCGGCGCTTCGGCACCACTGACGATGCTGGCACCCACCTCGAGGTTGCGCGGCGCAATGTGGTAGCGGCGCTCGCCATCCACGTAGCACACCAGCGCGATGTGCGCCGTGCGGTTGGGATCGTATTCGATACGCTCGACCTTGGCGGGGATGCCGTCCTTGTCGCTGCGCACGAAATCGACCACGCGGTAGTGATGACGGTGGCCACCGCCCTTGTGACGGACAGTGATGTGGCCGTTGTTGTTGCGACCAGCCTTCTGGAACTGCGGCTGCAGCAGCGGCGCGTAGCCTTCGCCCTTGTGCAGCTTGTCGCGCGTGACCTTCACCATGTGGCGACGGCCCGCAGAGGTTGGTTTGATCTGAATGACAGCCATGATTAAGCCACCTCCCCAGACAGGTTCAACTCGGAACCTTCTTTGAGCATGACATAGGCCTTGCGGATGTTGTTGCGACGGCCCATGCCGCGCGCAGAACGCTTGACCTTGCCTTTGATGTTGACAACCGACACGCCGGTCACTTCCACCTTGAACAGCAACTCCACTGCAGCCTTGATTTCAGGCTTGGTGGCGTCGCGCATGACCTTGAAGGTGACGACATTGGATTGCTCGGCCGCCATGGTCGCCTTTTCGGACACCACGGGAGCCAGAAGGATGGCCATCAGGCGGCCTTCGTCGAATTTTCCGGTACTCATGCAAACATCTCCTGCAGTTTGCCGAGGGCGTCCTTGGTCACGAGCACCTTGCGGTAGTACACCAGCGACAGCGGATCGACATAACGCGGCTCCACCACCAGCACGTTGTGCAGATTGCGCGAAGCCAGGTAGAGGTTTTCATCGACATCGTCGGAGATCACCAATACCGAATCCAGATTCATGGCCTTGAACTTGGCCGCCAATCCCTTGGTCTTGGGACTGTCCACTTTCATGGACTCCACTACCGACAGACGGCCATCACGCACGAGCTGCGAAAGGATGACGGACATGCCAGCGCGGTACATTTTCTTGTTGACCTTGTGGCTGAAGTTTTCGTCCGGGCTGTTCGGGAAAATGCGACCGCCCCCACGCCACAGCGGGGAGGACGTCATACCGGCACGTGCGTTGCCCGTACCTTTTTGCTTGAACGGCTTCTTGGTCGAGTGGCGTACCTGGCTGCGGTCTTTCTGGGCGCGTGTACCTTGACGCGCATTGGCCTGATAGGCCACCACGATCTGGTGCACCAGTGCTTCGTTGTAGTCGCGGCCGAACAGGGTGTCGGGCGCATCTACCTTGGCCGAGGATTGGCCTTGTTCGTTGAGGAGTTCGATTTGCATCCCTTACTCCTTTGCTTTGGCTTTGATGGCAGGACGAACCGACACGAAACCACCCTTGGCGCCAGGAATGGCGCCCTTGATCAGCAACAGCTGGCGGGTTTCGTCAATACGCACCACATCCAGATTCTGGGTCGTGACGGTCTCGTCACCCATGTGGCCAGTCATCTTCTTGCCCGGGAACACGCGGCCCGGATCCTGGGCCATGCC
The DNA here is from genome assembly GCA_039808005.1 of Allobrachymonas sp. Classification (GTDB taxonomy): domain Bacteria; phylum Pseudomonadota; class Gammaproteobacteria; order Burkholderiales; family Burkholderiaceae_C; genus Brachymonas. The sequence goes on from JBDHSG010000019.1 coordinate 35,142, forward strand.
GATGGAACCCGGCACGTTGTGCGAACGGCTGTTACCGTGGGAAGCGCGCTGCGAACCGAAGTTGTGGCGTTTGATGGTACCGGCATAGCCCTTGCCGATGGAAGTGCCTTGCACGTCCACTTTCTGGCCAGCGCTGAAAAGCTCGGCCACCGGCAAGGTGCTGCCTGCAGCATATTTGCCGGCAACCGCTTCGGTTACACGGAATTCTTGGGTGATTTCACCGGCTTCCACACCCGCCTTGGCGAGGTGGCCAGCTTGCGGCTTGCTCACGCGTGAGGCGCGGCGCTTGCCGAACGTGACTTGAAGCGCCACGTAGCCGTCATTGGCGTCGGTCTTGACTTGGGTAACGCGGTTGCCGGAAACATCCACCACCGTGACGGGCACAGCATCGCCGTCATCGGTGAACAGACGCATCATGCCCACCTTGCGCCCCAACAGACCCAGCTGTCTGTTCAGACTCATTGTTTTCTCCGTTACTTTCACCGTAGCCGACTGCAATTGGCCTGCTACGTTTTTGCGTGAAAGACTGTTGATAAATGCCGCTCCCCCACCCTGCCTTGCAAAGGCGGGGAAACAGACATTCGATTATATGCCGAACTCTCCATTGATGGCAAGAGGCATTTCGGCACCGTAAAAAAATGCGGCCAGGCGTTGCATCCTGGCCGCATGCTGTCAAGTCTTATGGCAACAAAACCTGCCTGCAACCGCATTTTGCGCAGACAGATCCGGTTTTTATTGCAGCTTGATTTCCACATCCACCCCGGCTGGCAGGTCCAGTTTCATCAGGGCGTCCACGGTCTTGTCGGTGGGATCGACAATGTCCATGAGTCGTTGGTGGGTGCGGATTTCGAGCTGGTCGCGGCTGGTCTTGTTGACGTGCGGCGAACGCAGGATGTCGAAACGCTTCATGCGCGTGGGCAGGGGAACGGGCCCCTTGACGATGGCACCGGTACGCTTGGCGGTATCAACAATTTCGGATGCCGACTGGTCGATCAACTTGTAATCGAAGGCCTTGAGGCGGATGCGGATTTTTTGCTTGGACATGGGTAATTCCTTGAATTTCGGGAAAGGGGGCTCTTACGCTGCCAACCCACAGGCAGCAGCGTCACGAGCGGTACGCAGACGAAGCGCGGGCGACGGCAAATCGCAACGATCGGATCGGATCGCGACAATTTGCCAAACGGAACCCGCGACGACGCATGCGCGCCGCGCAGCAGCCGCCGATTACTCCATAATTTTGGCGACGACGCCAGCGCCCACGGTGCGGCCACCTTCACGGATGGCAAAGCGCAGGCCTTCT
>JBDHSG010000020.1:0-35297 GCA_039808005.1 Allobrachymonas sp.
ATTGGTAGACACAGCGGACTTAAAATCCGCCGATCCCTAACCGGATCGTACCGGTTCGATTCCGGTTCGGGGCACCATCCGTGCCATTTCGACATGGCCGGTTAGTGGGCAACGCCCACTACGCTGCCTGCCATCAAGCCGCCATGCGGGGCCGGCGCCACAGCAGCACGGAAACCACCATCAAGGCCAGCGTCCATAGAGGCCACAGACCCCAGCGCGCCGCCCACCAGGCATAGAAAGTCGGCGGGGCATGGTTGCCCGTTACCTTGGCATGCAGCACTCCCCGCATCTGGCGCGGCAATTCCTGCACCACGCGTCCGCCAGCGTCGATCACGGCGGTAGATCCGGTATTGGTGGCCCGCAGCATGGGACGGGCCAGTTCCATGGCCCGCATGCGGCTGATCTGGCGATGCTGGTCGATCGCCACGGTATCGCCAAACCAGGCGATGTTGCTCATATTGACGAGAATGGTCGGCGATGTCGCAGGATCCAGGAAGCTGGCAGCAAGTTCCTCGCCAAACAGGTCTTCGTAGCAGATATTGGGTTGCAGGCGCTCGCCCTTGAATACCAGGCGCGGCTGGGCCAGAGCGCCACGCTGAAAACTGCCCAGCGGCATGTTCATCTGATTAACAAACCACTGAAAGCCGAACGGCACAAATTCACCAAACGGAACCAGGTGATGCTTGGCATAGCGGTATTCGGCCTGCTGGGCAGGCGGCAGGTTGAAATCGGGCTGCAAAGCCGCAGATCCTGCCGTTTGCACACCGCCGGAGGCCATGCCCACGACCGCATTCGCATATCCGCCCAGGGTATCGCCCGCAGGCACGCCGATCAGCGCAGCCTGCCCACCATGGGCAAACCGCTGCTGCAGTTCCTGCCAGTACCCTTCGGGCAATTGCTGCGGCAACAGGGGCAATGCGGTTTCCGGCAATACCAGCAGATCGGCCTGCAAATCGCGCATCTGCTGCCCGTACCATTGCAGGGCGGTCTCCACGCCACCATTGGGCTGGAATTTCTCTTCCTGCGCGATATTGCCTTGCAACAGGGCCACCTGCACCCCGGATTCCCCGGAGACTGGTGGCAATCGATTGATGGACTCATATTTACCCCCCCCTCCCGCCGCCAGCACGATCGCAACCCCTACAACGGCAACAACCAGAAATGACCGGCAGTTGCAGCCCTGGGCCGTGCGCCAGGCCAGCATCCATTGCGCACCCAGCCCCACCGCAGCCGACAAAACGGCAGCCAGGGCACAAATGCCATAAACCCCCAGCCAAGGTGCATATCCCCCGAGCAGGCTGTCCACATGCGCATACCCTACCGCCCCCCAGGGAAAGCCGGTAAACAGAATCCCCCGGCACAACTCGGCCAGCAGCCACAGCATGGCCCACAGCAGCACTTGGCGCCCAGCACCCAGAGCGGGCCGTGCCAGCAGCCACAGGCCGCATGCCACGGCGTAATACAGGGCCAGCGCCGCCGCCAGCAGCAGCACGGCCAGCGTCGCCAGCCAGCCTGGCAGCCCGCCGTAGACATGCATGGATATGTACAGCCACCAGAACGTGGCCACCAGCCAGGATGCGGCAAAGCACCATCCCCGCCAGAAACCCCGCCAGAAGCGGGAGCGGGAGGATGCAGATTCCGTGGTCTTGCCGGTGGATGGCCCGGTACTCTCTGCCGGGCCTGCAATCAGGACCAGCGCAACCGCCATGGCCAGCATCTGCAGGCTGCCGAAGGCCTGCCCTTGCCCACCCCATGGCCATGCGATGCTGAACGCCTGCAACACACCGGCAAGGGCCAGCAATGCATAGCGCCAAGGCTGCCAGCGCCCGACAGCATGCGTCATCACGGCGTTGTTTCTGTAGCGGCTGCCGGCGTCACCTTGAACCAGCGCACCGCACCGCCCTTGGTCAGCATCACCACGAAGTTCAGCCCACCCAGGGTGATGAACTCATTACGTGCGGGCACATGGCCCATTTCGTGTGCAATCAGGCCACCGATGGTCTCGAAGCTGTCTTCATCCTCGGTGTCGCTGGGGCGTATGTCTACATCGAAATGCTCGTTGATGCGGTCGATCGGCGTGTCTCCGCTCACCCGGAAGCTGCCATCCGCCAGGCTGTAGATGTCGCCCTCTTCCTCGTCGACATCGAATTCGTCCTCGATTTCCCCGACGATTTCTTCAAGGATGTCCTCGATGGTGATCAGGCCGGCCAGGCGTCCGAATTCGTCGATCACGATCGCCTGGTGATTGCGCCTGGCCCGGAACTCGCGCAGCAGGTCATTGAGCTTCTTGCTTTCCGGCACGAACATCGGCGTGCGCAGCAGCGCCCGCAGGTTCAGCTCCGGCGCGCGCTGCAGCTTGAGCAGATCCTTGGCCAGCAGCATGCCGATGATGTTGTCCTTCTTGTCCTCGTACACCGGAAAACGGGAGTGCGCCGTCGTGATGACCACCTTCAGGAGCTGTTCGTAGCTCCAGTTGATGTCCAGCAGGTCCATGCGCGGCACCGGCACCATCACGTCATCCGCCGTCATGTTGGCGATGCGGATGACGCCTTCAAGCATGGCACGGCTGTCGGATTCGATCAGCTGATTGTCTTCGGCCTGTGAAAGGGTGTTGTACAACTCGGCATGCGAGTCAGGCCCCGGAATGAGGTATTCGATCAGTTTGCGGATGAAACTGCGTTTGTCGGGCGGAACAGCTGAAGGGGACGACGGGTCACTCACGGCGAAAGAATGCACCTCAGGTGCGTGGTTGCGATGACATCAGCATACACAAAAAACACGGCGGTTTGCCGTAAGGGGCCTGAAACAGGCGGCCGTCCCCGTTTTGACGGGCCCATCCGTTCATGGTTGCAACAACTGCCTGAGCGGATGCTCGCCGGGGCGCCAGACCTCGGCAAAAAAGCCATCGGCCATTTCAGGCGTCACGTCTTCCATACGCGCCGGCTGCCAGAGCGGCCGCTGGTCCTTGTCGATCACCAGGGCACGTATGCCTTCAATGACCTCGCTGTGCCGGGGCGTCCGCCCCAGATGATCGGGGTGGAAGCAATGGTGCACCATGTCGCGTTCCCGGTATATGTTCTGCACATACGAAAGCGCGCGGCCGCTGCGTATCTGGCGCAGCACCACATGCAGCATCAGTGGCGAACGCTGGCGCAAGGTCGCAGCCGTGGCCTGTGCCCAGGCATCGCCTTCTGCCTGTTCCAGCGCGTGCACGATGGTTACCGGGTCTGCGCCGGTGAAATAGCAATCGGCCTGACGCAGGCTATGCACAAAATCGTCCGAAACGGCTGGCGCAGGATCGGAACTGTGCGCCACCCACTGGGTGACTTCCACCGAATCGCGCCATTCCTTTTCTGCAAACTGCTGCCAGAACTCCGGTAGCCGCGTGCTTGGCAAAAAATGATCGGCCCAGCCGATGGCCAGTGCATCTGCACCGCTCACCGCATTTCCCGTCAGCCCCAGCCATTCGCCCGCATGCCCAGGGCAACGGCTCAGAAAATAACCACCACCCACATCGGGCAGAAAGCCGATGCGCGTTTCGGGCATTGCCAGCTGGCTGCGTTCTGTCACGATCCGGTGGCTGGCGCCCTGTGCCAGCCCCATGCCGCCGCCCATCACAATGCCATCCATGCAGGCGATGACAGGCTTGGGGTATGCGTGAATCAGGGCATCTAACGCATATTCCTCGGTGAAAAAATTCCCCACCTGCGGGTTTTCCTGCAAGGTCTGCTCGTAGAAAAAGCGCAGATCCCCCCCGGCACAAAACGTTCCGAACGGTCCCTGGCGGCTGTTGCCGCGCAGGGCCACGGCCACAACGGACGGATCTTCCCGCCAGGCCATCAAAGCGGCGTGCAGGCTGCGCACCATTTCCAGCGAAAGGGCATTGAGCGCCTGCGGGCGGTTGAGTGCGAGCAGCCCCACGCGACCGCGCACTTCAGCTTCGATGACGGGTACCGTCGTGCTCGGGTTCATCGTATCTATTTCCGGTATTTTTTCCAGCCCAGCAATTCATTGATGGCCAGCGCACTCAGAACCACGCCGCCGCCAATCCACACCGCAGAATCCGGCACTTCTCCTGCCCCCCACCAGGCAAGCAAAATACCAAAAATCGTTTCGAGCTGCGCCAGCAATGACACTTCAGGCGCATGCAGCGCATGCGATGCCACCATCAGCAGGCTGCACGGTATGGCCAACTGAAACATGCCCAGCATCGACAGCCAGACCATGTCGCGGGCGCTGGCCTGGAACGGCAGCACGAAAGGCAGGCAAAACGCAGCCGACAACAAGGCGCCGATCAGCAATGCCGGCAGCATGTCCCGCCCCTGCTCACGAACCGTTTCCACGCCTTCGGCGGCCGCCTGGATGCGCAGGCGGTGGGCGCGCTGCTTTTCGCGATGCATCAGCAGAAACTGCACCGAAGCGGATACGGGCACCATCAATGCGATGCTGACGCCCAGCATCTCCTGTCGCCGCTCCAGATTGAACTTGGTGGCATACATATAGGCCACGCCCAGAACGGCCGCGATGATGGCCATCCAGGTGCGCATGGGCAAACGATACCCCAGGAACAACCGGCTCGACAAGGCGGTAAACACCGGTCCCAGGGCCGTCATGATCAGCACGTTGGCCACCGTCGTGAAAGAAATGGCCATCATGAATGCAGTGAACATGATGGCCCAGCACAGACCGGAAAGCCACAACAGCGGATCCATCCAGCGAATGCGTCGCCAGTAGCCCGGGCCGCGCCAGGCGGTGAGCAGCATGATTATCGAAACGGCCGTCAGCAGGCTGCGCCAGAAGGTGATCTCCACCCCGCTGGCCTGCCGTACCTGGCGCGTGAGCACGCCCGCAGTGGCCCACAGCAAGGTCACCACCACCATCAGAAAAACCGCAAAAGGGCGAGAAACCGTCGCGGACGACAGGCGGGACACCAAGGCCCCCCAGGAAAACGGCGGATGTGAAAGGCTGCTGCTCATCCCACTCTATCCTTCGCGGCTGGCACGCTTGCGTTCGTGTTCCTTCAAATGGCGCTTACGCAGGCGGATGCTCTTGGGCGTGATTTCGACCAGTTCATCGTCTTCGATGAATTCCACGCCGTATTCCAGCGTCAGCTCGATCGGCGGGGTGATCTTGATCGCGTCTTCCTTGCCGCTGACGCGGAAGTTGGTCAACTGCTTGGTGCGCGTGGCGTTGACCACCAGATCGTTGTCGCGGTTGTGGATGCCGACGATCATACCCTCGTACACTGGATCGTTGGCCTTGACGAACATGCGCCCGCGGTCGTCGAGCTTGCCCAGCGCATAGGTGAAGATCTCGCCATCGTCCATGCTGATGAGGACACCGTTCTTGCGCCCGCCGATCTCACCCTTGTGCGGCTCATACCCCTCGAAGATGTTGGCGATCAGGCCCGATCCACGCGTCAGGTTCAGGAACTCGTTGCTGAAGCCGATCAGTCCACGTGCCGGAATGCGGTATTCCAGCCGCACGCGCCCGCGCCCGTCCGGCTCCATGTTGACCAGTTCGCCCTTGCGCTCACCCAGTGCCTGCATCACGCCGCCCTGATGGCCTTCTTCGATGTCGCAGGTCACCAGCTCGATAGGCTCGCACTTGACGCCGTCGATGTCTTTGAACACCACGCGCGGCTTGCTCACGGCCAGTTCGTAGCCTTCGCGGCGCATGTTCTCCAGCAGGATGGTCAGGTGCAGTTCGCCGCGGCCCGAAACCTCGAACACGCCATCCTCGGCCGTTTCTTTGACGCGCAGCGCCACGTTGCTCTGCAGCTCCTTCTGCAGCCGGTCCCAAATCTGGCGGCTGGTCACGTATTTACCCTCGCGCCCCGCCAGCGGACTGGTGTTGACGCAGAAGTTCATGGTCAATGTCGGCTCGTCGATCTTGAGCATGGGCAGGGGCTGCGGATTGGCCGGATCGGTCAGCGTGACACCGATACCCACCTCCTCGATGCCGTTGATCAGCACGATATCGCCAGGAAATGCCTCCTTGACCTGCACGCGGTCCAGCCCCTCGAATGTCAGCACCTGGTTGATGCGGCCCTTGGTCTGCTTGCCGTCCGGCCCTTCCATCACCAGTACGTCCATGCCCGTACGGATGGTTCCGGAGTTGATGCGGCCCACCCCAATGCGGCCGACGAAGCTGTTGTAGTCCAATGCAGAAATCTGCAATTGCAGCGGCGCCTGGCTATCGCCTTCGTGCGGAGAGACATGCTTGAGAACGGTCTCGAACAGTGCCGACATGTCCGGTCCCCACTGCTGGCCGGGTTCCCCCTCTTCCAGCGACGCCCAGCCGTTGATGCCAGAAGCGTAGACCACCGGGAAATCCAGTTGCTCGTCGGTAGCGCCCAGTTTGTCGAACAAGTCGAAAGCCGCGTTGATCACCTTGTCGGGGTTGGCGCCAGGCTTGTCCACCTTGTTCACCACCACGATGGGACGCAGGCCCAGCGCCAGTGCCTTTTTGGTGACGAAGCGCGTTTGCGGCATCGGTCCTTCCTGCGCGTCGATCAGCAGCACCACGCCATCCACCATCGACAGCGCGCGCTCCACCTCGCCGCCGAAATCGGCGTGGCCGGGCGTGTCGACGATGTTGATGTGCGTGCCTTTCCAACTCACCGCGCAGTTCTTGGCCAGGATGGTGATGCCGCGCTCGCGCTCAATGGCATTGTTGTCCATCACGGTATCCACCACTTTTTCATGGTCGGCAAAGGTGCCGCTTTGGCGCAGCAGCTGATCGACCATGGTGGTCTTTCCGTGGTCGACGTGGGCGATGATGGCGATGTTGCGAATCTGGGAAGTCATGATGGTCGGTGGCAGGATGAAAAAAGAGGGTTTTAAAAAACAATGACGGATCTGTCAGGCACAAGCGTGTTGTGCGTTCTGGTTCAATATTTGCGTAATTTCCACAGGTGTGAGCAGCCGATCCGCAATCAGCTCGCCTCCAGCGATGTGGGCGGTTCCGAGCAAGGCCTTGGGTTGCCGGCCGTGCACGGCCACTGTGGCGCAGTCCGGCAGCGGCAGGCGTCGACGCATGCCGCTCAGAAAGCGCCCGGCATCGTCCGTTTCCAGGATGACAGGAGTGTGCGCTGTCAACAGCCGTTCGACCGGCAGCAGGACCGAAATCCGTTCGGTCTCGTCCATGGCCTCCAGCGCCTGCAAGGTGATGCAATGGTCTGCCGTGAACGGGCCGGTCTGCACCCGACGCAGCATCGTCAAATGGCCGCCACAGCCCAAGGCATTGCCAATGTCTTCGCCCAGGGTGCGAATGTAGGTTCCCTTGCTGCAATGCACGCGCAGGGTCAGATACGGCGCATTCCCCATCAGGCCCATGTCGAGCAGTTCCAGATCGTGGATCACCACGTCGCGGGCGGCGCGCTCCACCACCTGCCCTGCGCGGGCATATTCGTACAGCGCCTTGCCGTCTTTCTTGAGCGCGCTGTGCATCGGCGGCACCTGGCGAATCGGCCCGGTGAAACGGTCGAGCACTTCCACCACCTGTCCTGCGCTGCACGCAACAGGCCGAACATGCAGCACCTCGCCTTCCGCATCGGCCGTATCGGTGGCAATGCCCAGCCGCACCGTGGCTTCATACGTCTTGTCGGCGTCCAGATGCATCTGGCTGAACTTGGTGGCAGCGCCGAAGCATAGCGGCAACACGCCTGTGGCCAACGGATCAAGCGTGCCGGTATGGCCCGCTTTTTCGGCACGCAGCAGCCACTTGGCCTTTTGCAACGCCTGGTTGCTGGAAAGGCCCAGCGGTTTGTCGAGCAGCAGCACCCCATGCACGGGGCGACGCTGCACCCGTGCGCGAGGAGCAGCGTTCACGTTCAGTCTCCGTCTTTGGAGCGCGACGCCACTGCCTTGGCAATGAGGGCGTCCATGTCGGCTGCATGCTCCTGCGTGCGGTCGTACACAAAATGCAGCGTGGGTACCGTATGGATGTGCAGGCGCTTGAACAGCCCGTTGCGCAAATGACCGGCGGCGTGATTCAGCGCTTCCTGTGTTTCCTCGGGATTGCCGGTGAGCACGCTGAAATAAATCTTGGCATGGGCGTAATCGGGTGTGACTTCCACCCCTTGCAGCGTGACCATGCCCACGCGCGGGTCTTTCAGCTCGCGCGCAATCAGTTCCGACAGATCACGCTGGATCTGGTCGGCCACCTTGTAGCTGCGCTGGGTGGGCGATGAACGTTTGGTCATGAAACGAGACTACTCAATACGCAAAAGACACAGGCAACAAGAGGCAGGAAACGCTGCGAGGACTCAATCTGCCGTGGCATTCGCAGACACGGCTCCCGCGCAGTTCCGGTAGCCAGACCCGGAAACATTCCGGCTTTCCGGGCTCTGGCGCCCTCTTCATGCATTTACAACGTGCGTGCCACTTCCTTGATTTCAAAGAATTCCAATACGTCGCCTTCGGCGATGTCGTTGTAACCCTTGATGTTCAGGCCGCACTCGAATCCTTCCTTCACTTCCTTGACGTCGTCCTTGAAGCGCTTGAGCGACTCCAGTTCGCCGGTGAAAATCACCACGTTATCGCGCAACAGCCGCAGCTTGGCCGTGCGGCGCACCACGCCGTGGGTGACCATACAGCCGGCGATGGCGCCGATCTTGCTGACGCGGAAGACCTGGCGGATTTCTGCGGTTCCGATGATCTCTTCCTTCCGGTCCGGCGCCAGCATGCCGCTCATAGCCGCCTTGACGTCGTCGATCACTTCGTAAAGGATGTCGTAGTACCGGATGTCGATGCCATTGTTTTCGGCCGCCTTGCGCGCCCCGGCGTCGGCACGGGTATTGAAGCCGATGATGACGGCACCGGATGCAATCGCCAGGTTCACATCGCTTTCGCTGATGCCCCCCACGGCGGCGTAGACCACCTGGACCTTCACTTCGTCGGTCGACAGCTTCAACAAGGAAGCCGCCAGCGCCTCCTGCGAACCCTGCACGTCGGCCTTGATAATGACCGGAAGGGTCTTCACCTCGCCGGCGGCCATCTCGCTGAACATGTTCTCGAGCTTGGCGGCCTGCTGCTTGGCCAGTTTGGTGTCGCGGAACTTGCCGCTGCGGTAGGCGGCAATTTCACGGGCGCGGCGCTCATCCGCCAGTACCATGAACTCGTCGCCGGCTTGCGGCACTTCGGTGAGGCCCTGGATTTCGACCGGAATGGACGGCCCGGCTTCCCGGGACGATTTGCCGTTTTCGTCGAGCATGGCGCGCACGCGGCCCCACGTCTGCCCGGCCAGCACCACATCGCCCGTCCGCAGGGTACCGGATTGCACCAGTACCGTTGCAACCGGGCCGCGGCCCTTGTCGAGCTTGGCCTCGATCACCAGTCCCTTGGCCAGCGCATCGATGGGCGCCTTGAGTTCAAGAACCTCGGCCTGCAGCAGCACGTTTTCCAGCAATTCATCAATGCCCTGCCCCGTTTTGGCCGATACCGGTACAAACGGCGAATCCCCGCCATATTCTTCGGGAACCACCTCTTCGCTGACCAGTTCGCCGCGCACGCGCTCGGGATTGGCCTCCGGCTTGTCCATCTTGTTGATGGCCACCACGATCGGAACGCCTGCCGACTTGGCATGGCGAATGGCCTCCCTGGTCTGAGGCATGACGCCGTCGTCGGCCGCCACCACCAGAATCACGATATCGGTAGCCTTTGCCCCCCGCGCGCGCATGGCGGTAAATGCTTCGTGTCCGGGCGTATCCAGAAAGGTGACGATGCCACGCGGCGTGTTGACGTGATAGGCGCCAATATGCTGGGTGATTCCGCCAGCCTCGCCCACGGCCACTTTGGCACGGCGGATGTAATCCAGCAAGGAGGTCTTGCCATGGTCCACGTGACCCATGACGGTCACCACCGGCGCACGCGGCAAGGCTTCGGCAGACTGGGCTTCCACTTCCTGCTCGGTGAAGGCTTCCGGATCGTCCAGCGCCGCCTGCACGGCGACATGCCCCATCTCCTCGACCACGATCATGGCCGTATCCTGGTCAAGCGGCTGGTTGATGGTTACCATCTGGCCCAGTTTCATCAGCACCTTGATGACTTCAGATGCCTTGATCGACATCTTGTGCGCCAGTTCGGCCACCGTGATGGTTTCAGGCACATGAATTTCCATCTGCTTGAATTCAGCCTGAACGGGCATGGCAGTCTCTCCCCGCTGCCTGTCGCGCCTGCCACCCCTGGCGCCGGAACGCCAGTTGTTGCCGCCACGGCCACCGGCAGTGGTATCCCCGCGCGTCTTGATCTCGCCTTTTTTCTTTCCATCGGCGTCGCCCGCCCAACTGGAAGACAGTTTGGCGGACTTGATCTCCTTGTTTGCCGTCGTCGCAGTCGCCTTGGCCCCACCGGCAGGTTTTTCTGTCTTGGCCACCGTAGCCGGCTTGTGCAGCGTGCCCTTGGTCGTCTTGGACGACTCTTCGGTTTTGGCGGTCATGACCCTGGCCGGGGTATTGATCATGTTGCGGATGGCCTCTGCCTCCGCCAGCGCCTTGCGGCGGCGCTCTTCCAGCTCGCGGGCGCGTGCGGCTTCCTCTTCAGCCTGCCGCTGGCGTTCGCGCTGTGCTTCGGCCGCAGCCTGGTCAGCCGCATCCGTTTCTGCATCGGCAGCTGCGGCATCGCGGTTGCGCTGCGCAGACGCCACTTCTTCGGAACGCGCGAGCGCTTCCTGTTCTTCTCGCTGCCGGCGGCGTTCCGCCAGCTCTTCTTCCTGCCGGCGGATCAGTTCGGCCTGGCGACGCGCTTCTTCCTCGCGCCGCTGCAGCTCGGCAGCGTCCACGATCGGCTCAGCCGGCGCTTCGGGCGAAACGGCCGGTACCGGTACCGGTTCCGCATCTTCCCGCTTGATCAGGGTGCGTTTCTTGCGGACTTCCACCTGAATGGTGCGCGCCTTGCCGGTCGCATCGGCTTGGCGGATCTCGCTGGTGGATTTCTTGGTCAGCACAATGCGCTTGCGCTCACCCACAGCGTGGCCGCCACGAAGGAAGTCGCGCAATTGCACTTTATCGGCTTCGCTCAACTCGTCGGAAGGGGCAGACTTGGCAACGCCAGCGCTCTTGAGTTGCTCAAGCAGCTCCTGCGGGCTTTGCTTCAGTTCAGCGGCAAAATCTTCAACGGTATTTTTTGACATAGATGCCCACCTCTCTCACGCCTGATTCTGCGTGAACCAATGTTCTCGCGCCTGCATGATCAGGGCATTGGCTGCCTCTTGATCCTGCGCTGTAATTTCCATCAATTCATCGGTGGCCAGGTCGGCCAGCTCGTCACGTGTATGGATTCCTGCCTGCGCAAGCACGGCCAGCAGTTCCGGCGTCATGCCTTCGAGATCACGTATGCCGCCTGCCTCGCCGCCATGCACCTCCTGAGCGATTTCCATGGTGAGCAACGCGTCCTTGGCACGGCTGCGCAGCTCATTGACGGTTTCCTCGTCGAATGCTTCGATTTCGAGCATTTCCTGCAAAGGCAGATAGGCGATTTCTTCCAAGCTGACAAAGCCTTCCTGAATCAGGATGTCGGCGATTTCTTCGTCAACATCGAGCTTGCTCATGAACAAGGCTCGCAGCGCATTGGTTTCCGACGCCTGTTTTTCGGCCGATTCGGCCGCGTCCATGATGTTGATCTTCCAGCCGGTCAGATCGGAAGCCAGGCGCACGTTCTGGCCACCGCGCCCAATGGCAACCGCCAGGTTTTCCTCGTCCACAACGACATCCATCGCGTGCTTTTCTTCGTCCACCACGATCGATTGCACATTGGCCGGCGCCAGCGCGCCGATCACGAACTGGGCCGGATCGTCGCTCCACAGGACAATATCCACGCGCTCGCCCGCCAATTCGTTGGTCACCGCCGTAACGCGGCTGCCACGCACGCCCACACAGGTACCAATGGGATCGATGCGTGCATCGTGCGCGACGACGGCAATCTTGGCCCGGCTGCCGGGGTCGCGTGCGCAACTCTTGATCTCGAGCAGCCCCTGCTCGATTTCCGGCACTTCGTTGCGGAACAGTTCCACCATGAATTCGGGGGCCGCGCGTGAAAGCAGCACCGGAGCGCCACGCAAGGTGGAATCCACTTCCATGATCATGGCGCGTACACGGTCGCCGGTGCGGAAGTTCTCCTTGGGGATCATTTCACTACGGCGCAAACGCCCTTCGACACGACCGCTTTCGATGATCAGGTCACCCTTGTCCATGCGCTTGACCGTGCCGCTGAAAATTTTCTCTCCGCGCTCCAGGAAGTCGCGCAGCAACATTTCGCGCTCGGCATCACGGATGCGCTGCAATACCACCTGCTTGGCCGTCATGGCGCCAATGCGGCCAATCGGAACCGAAGGCACCTGCTCTTCGATGTATTCGCCTTCGGCCACGTCCGGAACGCGCTCCTGCGCATCCATGAGCAGTTCCTCGGCATCCGGGTTTTGCAATCCTGCCTCGTTGGGAACCACCAGCCAGCGACGGAATGTGTCGTATTCACCAGTGTCGCGGTCCATGGCCACACGGATATCCACCTCGCCCGGATACTGTTTCTTGGTAGCCTGGGCCAGTGCATGCTCCACCGCACTAAACACGACTTCGCGATCAACATTTTTTTCACGTGCAATGGCCTCTACCAGCATGAGCATTTCACGATTCATCTTGTCTAACTCCATTCACAAATGGTTTGCGTCTCTTAAATGAAAAACATCACTCTTGCCCAGCGCCAGCGGCGCTCCTGTTGCGCCCCTTGAAATCGACCAAAGGCGCAAGCCGCACTTCACGTGCTTCATCCAGGGTGAAAGCCAGGGCATGCACAGGCACTTCTTTTTCCAGGCGTTTTTTGCTGATACGCTGACCCGGTTTTGGTGCTGGCGCATCCGACCAGACGATTTGCCAACCCGAATCGGTTTTTTCCAGCGTGCCGCGGAATTTCTTGCGATTGGCTGCAAACTGGCTGCTATTGGCTCCGAGAGGCTGCTTCAGGGTGACATCAACAACCTGCCCGGCATACCGCTCAAGATCCAGCTCATTGCGAAGCAGCCGGTCAATGCCGGGAGAACTCACTTCCAAGCGCTGATAGTCGATATCCTGCACCTGCAGGACATATTGCAACTGACGCGACACCTTTTCACAGTCTTCTATCGTGATCGCATGGGTATCCCCATGAGTGTCCGCTGCGGCATCCTCGGCTTTCCAGGGCGCATCAATGAAAATGCGCAACAAACCACCGGCAGAGCGTTCGATCTCTACCAGATCCAGGCCCAGCGCCTGTACCGTTTGTTGCACCAATTCGTGTAAATTCACCAAGAATCCTCAATACCACAGCCCAAGGCCTTCTCGGCCTCGTCTCTCATGCCATGAAGCAAAAAAAATGGGCAGGTTTACCCGGCCCATCTTGCATACTGGTCAGTCAGTTATTATAAGGCAGATCCTCAGGGAAAGCAAACATTCCTGACAATTGCGCCTGTCGCCAGGGAAGGGATCCAAACGACTATGCGACAATAAAAAATTGTTCGGAAAGAAACGGTACAAACGCCTGAGAAGGTGTTCGTGGCCGTATACACTTCCGCTCAAAGCAAATACAAAGGAGCTTGTTCATGGGTTTTCTCAAAGGCAAAAAACTGTTGATCACAGGTTTGTTGTCCAACCGTTCGATTGCTTACGGCATTGCCAAGGCCTGTCACGCACAAGGTGCCGAACTGGCTTTCAGTTATGTAGGAGAACGGTTCAAGGAGCGCATCAGCGAATTTGCTGCCGAATTCGACAGCAAACTGGTATTTGATTGCGATGTGGGCGACGATAAGCAGATCGAACAGATGTTCGCTGACTTGTCCAAGGCTTGGCCCAAGTTCGACGGTTTCGTACACGCTATTGGCTTTGCCCCACGCGAAGCCATCTCCGGCACGTTTCTCGATGGCCTGAGCCGCGAGAACTTCCGTACGGCCATGGATATCAGCGCCTACAGCTTTCCAGGCATGGCCAAAGCGGCCCTGCCCTACCTCAACAACCATTCCGCACTGCTGACCCTGACCTACCTGGGCGCCATCCGCACCGTGCCCAACTACAACACCATGGGTGTAGCCAAGGCGGCGCTTGAGGCTTCCGTGCGGTATCTGGCCGAATCCATGGGGCGTATGGAGGATGGCCGCAGCATTCGCGTCAACGGTATCAGTGCCGGCCCGGTCAAGACGCTGGCTGCAAGCGGCATCAAGGACTTCGGCAAGCTGTTGTCGTTCATGGCCATCAGCTGTCCCTTGCGCCGCAACATCACGATTGAAGAAGTGGGCAATGTGGCCGCCTTCTTGCTGAGCGATCTGGCCAGCGGCGTAACTGCAGAAATTTCCTATGTGGACTGCGGGTTCAGCCAAACTGCCGGCATCAGCTACGACAGTGTCGAAGCGGTGTTCGGTGGCCAGGGAAACAACGGCAAAGACTGAGCAAACTACGGCTCGCTATTCCACCCAAAGCGGGGGCGGTTACACGCTTGCCCCCCATCTAACGGATTACGTCACCAATCTGCCCGAATTCCTGCCTGAAAGGTGACCGTCTGCCTGTGCATCGCTGTCCATCAGCAGCATATGCACTTCAAATCTCCCTCTCTCGACCTTGCAGCGAAATGTGCAGACAGGGCTGTCTGCACGCACCGCACGGCTTTTCGTCATACTCTCGCCCAATATCCGGCCAGCACCGTTCTGGCGCATCCGGTGGGCAAATACGGCTGGCTTTCCGGGAGGCTTCTGGACTTCCGCACACACCGACAGATACGGCATCAATGCCTGCTTCGTCAATTTTGGCAGTGCGTATGTCGGTCAGGCAGATGCGTTGATCCAGCCTTATCGACTGGTGCGTTCCGACAGATAGCGGATTGCTAAATAGCCAACAGGCTCAGGTCAGCCACCCGGTTCATGGCCTGGTGCAGCATTTTCAGCAAACCCTGTCGGTTCAGGCGCAAATCCATCTGCTCGGCATTGACCATCACGTCGTCAAAAAAGGCATCGACCGGCACACGCAGGGCGGCCAGCGCTTGCAGGGATTCGGTATAGCGGCCGGCATTGAAATGGGCATCCGCCTGCGGAACAACCTGCTGCATCGCGGCATACAGATTTTTTTCGGCTTCTTCGACCAGTAGCATCTCGCTGACATGGGCATCCACCAGTTGCTGGGCGTCACCGGCCTTCTTGAGGATATTGCCGATGCGCTTGTTGGCGGCTGCCAGTGCCGACGCCTCAGACAGTTCGGCAAAATACTTCACCGCGAGCAGCCGGTCCTCTATGCGAGACAAATCCTGGGGCTTGTTCTCAAGAACCGCCTGTATTTGATTGCTTGAATACGTGGTCGTTGCAATCGCTTCCGCCCCCGCGGCTTGCGCCCGATCCTGGCTGCCGTCGAAATACCCTTTCAATCGTTCATAAATGAACTGCTGCAAAAGCTGCATGCTGTTTGCGGGATCTGCAATCAAGCTGCCAAAAGGCGCCATGGCCGCATGCAGCAACTCATCGAGGCTGAGCGGCAGCTTCTTCTCTACCAGGATTCGGATTACCCCCAATGCATGGCGGCGCAGGGCGAACGGATCCTTGTCTCCCGTTGGCAGGTTGCCGATTCCGAACATGCCGATCAGGGTTTCGAGCTTGTCGGCCAGAGCCAGCACGGTGCCCGTATGGTTGCGCGGCAGATCATCACCGGCAAAGCGCGGCTTGTAATGGTCTTCGATGGCGATGGCTACCCCGTCGCGCAAGCCTTCATGGCGCGCGTAATAGCCGCCCATGACGCCCTGCAACTCGGGAAATTCGCCCACCATGTCGGTCAGCAAGTCGGTTTTGGCCAGGCGCGCAGCCTGTTGCACCTTGCTGTCGAGCGCGTCGAAATGGTCCTTGGCGTCGGCGGTATAGGGGATTTGCGCCTGTCGCAGTTGATTGACGATGGTGTGGGCAATCTGCTGCACGCGCTCGCTGCGCTGCCCTTGCGTGCCCAGCTTGTTGTGGTACACCACTTTGGCCAGACCGGCAACGCGGCTTTCCAGCGTCTTTTTGCGGTCCTGGTCGAAGAAGAACTTGGCGTCAGCCAAGCGCGGGCGCACCACCCGTTCGTTGCCGCCAACCACCGCGCTGGCGTCCTGCGGACAAATGTTACTGACCACCAGAAATCTGTTGGTGAGTTTTCCTGCAGCATCGAGCAAAGGGAAATATTTCTGATTAGCCTTCATCGTCAGAATCAGGCATTCCTGCGGCACATCCAGAAATTCCTGCTCGAACTGGCACACCAGTACATTGGGACGCTCCACCAGCGCGGTCACCTCGTCAAGCAAGGCATCGTCCTCGATCGGCCTGAGCCCGCTCCCCGCTTTTTCAGCCGCCGCATGCAGCTGCCGCAGGATATCGGAACGCCGCTCTTCAAAGCTGGCAATGACGCTGCCCTCCTCGCGCAGGTCGATCGCATAGTCGTCGGCGCTGGCAAACTCAATCGGGTCGCAGGCAGCTTCAAACCGGTGGCCATGGGTGGAACGGCCGGCCTGGAGCCCAAGCACGCGCACCGGCACCACGGTTTCCCCATGCAATGCAACCAGTCCATGCGCCGGTCGAACGAACTGCACGCTGCTCCAGCCGGGCAATTCGCATCCCTGATGCAGTTGGTAGGTCATGACCTTCGGAATGGGTAGTTTGGCAATGGCTTCGTCCAGCGCTGCCTGCAGGCCCACGTCAAGCGTCGCGCCACTGACCAGCGAATCCCAGAACAGTGCCTCGGTCTTGCCGTCCGTGGCGCGCTGCAGCCGCGCCACCGTCGTCGCCGGATCGGATACATCAACCCCCACCAGCGCCTGCAGTTTCTTCAGCAATGCTGGCGTGGCGCTGCCGCTGGCGTCCAATCCGACGCTGACCGGCATCAGCTTGTGCCGCAACGGCTGGTCTGCCGCCTTGGCGGCCACATGGGTGATATGCGCAGCCAGCCGCCGCGGGCTGGCATAAGCGGTCACCACCGAATCGGCAGCGCTCAGCCCTTGCGTACGCAGCGAGGCCGCCAAGGTACTGGCAAAGGCTTCACCCAGTTGTTTCAGCGCCTTGGGGGGAAGTTCTTCAACAAAAAGTTCAACCAGGAGGTTTTGCGTGGTCATGCCCGTGTCTTTCTTATGCTTATGCGGCTTTTTTCTCGATCTGTTCAACCCATTGGCGCGGCGCCATCGGAAAGCCCAGGCGCTCGCGGCTTTCATAGTAGCTTTGCGCCACCGCTCGCGCCAGGTTGCGGATGCGGCCGATGTAGGCGGCGCGCTCCGTCACGCTGATCGCCCCACGGGCATCCAGCAGGTTGAAGGTGTGCGCAGCCTTGAGCACCTGTTCATAGGCAGGCAGGGCAAGTTGCTGCTCCATCAGGTATTTGGCCTGTTTTTCGTGGGCGCTGAAGGCCGTAAACAGGAATTCCGAATCGCTGTGTTCAAAGTTGTAGGCGCTTTGCTCCTGCTCGTTTTGCAGGTATACATCGCCGTAGGTCAGCCCTTCGGTCCATTGCAGTTTGTAGACGTTGTCCACACCTTGCAGATACATGGCCAGGCGCTCCAGGCCATAAGTGATTTCACCGGTAGCCGGCTTGCAATCGATACCACCCACCTGCTGGAAATAGGTGAACTGGGTCACTTCCATGCCGTTGAGCCAGACCTCCCATCCCAACCCCCAGGCGCCCAGCGTGGGGTTCTCCCAGTCGTCCTCGACAAAGCGGATGTCATTTGCCTTCAGGTCAAAGCCCAGCGCTTCCAGACTGCCGAGGTACAGATCCAGAATATTGGCCGGCGCGGGCTTGAGCACCACCTGGTACTGGTAGTAGTGCTGCATGCGGTTCGGATTTTCGCCATAGCGCCCGTCCTTGGGACGCCGGCTGGGTTGCACATAGGCCGCCTTCCACGGCTCTGGACCAATGGCGCGCAAAAATGTGGCTGTATGTGACGTACCTGCACCTACTTCCATGTCATAAGGCTGCAGAAGGGCGCAGCCTTGTGCCGCCCAGTATTCCTGAAGAGAAAGGATGATCTGCTGAAAAGTGGGCATGGCGGTTGTTTTCGGTATAGGGCGTCTGGAAAAAGGCTGATTTTACCGGCATAACCTCTGGCAACGAACGCATACTGGACGACAAGGCACGCCGCCTGCGCAATGAAATGGCAGGCCAGTTGCCCCCTTGACGATCATGTGGTTGGCTGTCGTCCCAAGTCTGCAATGCCGTTCATTCCGAGAGCGGGTTTTCTCATTGTATTTGTCAAGAATGCCGATCTGGCTCCCGGCCACAGTATCATCCACGCTGTAGTTGCAATCATTCGCCTTCCAACCTTTTCACTTTTCTTTTAGAAAGTTGACACCATGAACAGACGTTCCTTTGCCTTGTTCTCCGCACTCTCTGCCCTGGCGGCCACCACAGTTTTGTGGGGTTGCTCCAAACCGGCGGAAACCCCCACTGCGGCAGCTTCGGCCGCTTCTGCGCCAGCTTCGGCAGCTGCGCCCGAACTTCCCAAGAAAATCGTCATTGGCCTGGATGACAATTTCCCGCCCATGGGCTTCAAGAACGAAAAGAACGAACTGGTTGGCTATGACATCGACCTGGCCCGCGAAGCCGGCAAGCGCCTGGGCGTAGAAGTGGAATTCAAGCCGATCGACTGGAGCGCCAAGGAAGCCGAACTCAACGGCAAGCGCGTCGATGCGCTGTGGAATGGCCTGACCATCACCGAAGAGCGCAAGAAGAATGTGGCCTTCACCAAGCCCTACATGCAGAATCACCAGATCATCATTGTTGCTGCCAAATCGCCCATCAACACCAGGGCCGACATGGCCGGCAAGGTGGTTGGCGTACAGGATGGCAGCAGCGCAGTGGATGCCGTGAACAAGGAAGACATTTCCAAGCAGTTCAAGGAACTCAAGAAATTTGGCGACAACGTGGCCGCACTGATGGACCTGAGCACCGGGCGCCTCGACGCCGTGGTGGTGGATGAAGTGGTTGGACGTTACTACACCAGCAAGAAGCCGGGCGAATACAAGGTCCTGGCTGACAATTTCGGCAGCGAAGACTACGGTGTGGGCCTGCGCAAGGAAGACACCACCCTGCTGACCAAGCTGGACGAAACGCTCGACGCCATGAATGCCGATGGCACCGCCGCGAAAATTTACGCGAAGTGGTTCGAGGAAGCCAAAAAATAAGCCCAAATGCCCCTGCCTGATCCAGCCGCCTGGCGCGGCTGGATGGGCTGGCTCGGACCATCACACGGGATATGGATTCCCTTCTGCTCATGCTTCCTCCGCTGCTTGAAGGCGCAGGAACGACGCTCAAGCTGTTTGTCATCACGCTGCTGTTGTCCATCCCGTTGGGACTGGCGCTGGCGTTGCTGCGCATTTCACGCTGGGCGGCGGTGCGGCAGGCCGTCAACGGCTACATCTGGCTGATGCGCGGCACGCCGCTCATGCTGCAGCTGCTGTTCATCTATTTCGCATTGCCGTTCGTGCCAGTGATTGGCATCAGGCTGCCCGATTTTCCGTCTGCCATCACGGCGTTCGCACTCAACTATGCTGCCTACTTTGCCGAAATCTTTCGTGCCGGCATCCAGAGCGTGGATCGTGGCCAGTACGAAGCAGCCAAATCGCTCAGCATGAGCTACAGCCAGACCATGCGCCGCGTGGTGCTGCCGCAAATGGTGCGGCACATTTTGCCCCCCATGAGCAACGAGGCCATCACGCTGGTGAAAGACACCTCGCTGATTTACGTGCTGGCGCTCAATGACCTGCTGCGCGCGGCACGCAACATTGTGCAGCGCGACTTCACCGTCACGCCCTTCATCGTCGCGGCCGGGTTTTATCTGGTGATGACCGCTGTCCTGACATGGGCCTTCCAGCGCATGGAACGTCACTATGCACAGCAAGACCTGTGACTCCATGACCCCATCCACCATTCCAGCCCTGCGCATGATCGATGTGCACAAACGCTTCGGCGACAACGAAGTGCTGCGGGGCGTTTCCCTGCAAGTGGCCCAGGGTGAGGTGATCGCCATTCTCGGATCTTCCGGCTCCGGCAAGTCCACGCTGTTGCGCTGCATCAACCATCTGGAGACCATCGAACGCGGCTGCATCGAAATCGCCGGCGAAACGCTGGTCCACAACGGACCGGACGGCAAGGCCAACTACCCCAATGACCGCGAAGTGCGACGCATCTGCTCGCACACGGGCATGGTGTTCCAGCATTTCAACCTGTTTCCGCACATGACGGTTCTGCAGAACCTGATTGAAGCGCCTGTCACCGTCAAAAAGATGACGCGCGAACAAATCGTTCCGCAAGCCGAGTCGCTGCTGCGCAAGGTCGGCCTGCTGGACAAGCGCGACGCCTATCCGGGGCGGCTTTCAGGGGGGCAGAAACAGCGCGTGGCAATTGCGCGGGCGCTGGCCATGCAGCCGGCCATCATGTTGTTCGATGAACCCACCAGCGCACTTGATCCTGAGCTTACCGGCGAAGTCCTTCGCACCATTCGACAGCTAGCGACCGAACACATGACCATGCTGGTGGTCACGCATGAAATGGCCTTTGCCCGCGAGGTGGCGCACAGGGTGTTGTTCATGGACGCAGGCGTGATCGTTGAAGACCGTCCCGCACGTGAATTCTTCGCCAGCCCGCAACACCCGCGCGCATGCGCCTTCCTGCAACACATGCTTTGACAGCGGGCTGCGGCCATTGTGCAGGCAGGTACGCACCCGCCCAGGCGCTTGCCCTCTTCGCCTATCATGCGCCGCTGAGCATCTCGTATGCCGTTTGGGCAGCCTGCGAATCAGGCTGCAATTGATGGCACTTTTCCCGGGCAGTCACACACTACAAGGAGCCAGCGGCAAACTATTTGCCGCTCCACCCGAATGGCCTGCTGCGGGCGCACCTTACGACTCTTTCACGCAATCGGCAAAATACGCCACCTGGCCGCTGTCGCTGACTTCTTCCACTAGGCCATGGATATCGGTTTCAAAGCCCGGGCATTCCTGCGAAAAGGCACGTGAAAATCTCAGATAGTCCACGATCTTCTTGTTGAACACTTCGCCGGGAATCAGCAGCGGAATGCCCGGCGGATACGGCGTTACCAGACTGGTCGTGATGCGCCCTTCGAGCTGGTCGATCGGCACACGCTCGGTCTTGCGCTGCGCAATGGCCGCATAGGCATCTGCCGGGCGCATGGCCGGGGTCAGGTCGCTCAGGTACATGTCGGTGGTCAGGCGCGCAATGCCGTGGCGTGCATACATCTGGTGCACCATCTGGCACATGTCCTTCAGGCCCATGCGCTCGTAACGCGCCCCTCCACAACGGCTCGCCATCTGCGCACAGAATTCGGGCATGACGCGCCACATGGGCTGGTTCTTGTCGTGGTCGTCCTTGAACTGCTGCAAGGCCGTCACCAACGTGTTCCAGCGGCCCTTGGTGATACCGATGGTGAACATGATGAAGAAGCTGTAGAGCCCGGTTTTTTCAACCACCACGCCATGCTCTGCCAAGTATTTGGTCACGATGCTGGCAGGAATGCCGGTCTTTTCGAACCGCCCATTCATGTTCAGCCCGGGCGTGACGACCGTGCATTTGATCGGGTCGAGCATGTTGAACCCGGCAGCCAGGTTGCCAAAACCATGCCAATTGGCGCTGCGCGTGGTGCCGACCTTCAGGATCCAGTCCTGCGCGCGGCCAATGCCTTCTTCCACCAGCTTGTCCGGGCCCCAGACCCTGAACCACCATTCATCCTTGCCGAAATCATCGTCGACCTTGCGCATGGCTCGGCGAAAATCCAGCGATTCCGCCAGGCTTTCCTCCACCAGCGCAGTGCCTCCGGGCGGCTCCATCATGGCCGCAGCCACATCGCAGCTCGCGATGATGCTGTACTGCGGGCTGGTGGAAGTGTGCATCAGGTAGGCTTCGTTGAACAGATGCCGGTCCAGCCGCATGGTTTGCGAGTCTTGCACCAGCACGTGACTGGCCTGGCTGATACCGGCCAGCAGCTTGTGCACCGACTGCGTGGAATACACCACTGAATGTTTGGGCCGGGAACGCTTCTTGCCCATGGCGTGGTAGGTGCCATAGAAAGGGTGAAAGGCCGCGTGCGGCAACCAGGCCTCGTCGAAGTGCAGGTTTTCGACATAGCCGTCCAGCGTCTTCTTGATGACCTCGGTGTTGTAGAGCACACCGTCGTACGTGGATTGGGTCAGGCTCAGGATGCGGGGCCGGACCGTTTTCGCGTCCACGCCCTTGAGCAGCGGATTGCGTGCAATCCGAGCACGGATGCGGGACGGCTCGAACTCGCTTTTCGGAATCGGCCCGATGATGCCGTAGTGATTGCGCGTGGGCCGCAGGAACACCGGGATGGCGCCCGTCATGATGATGCTGTGCAGGATCGACTTGTGACAGTTGCGGTCGACCACCACCACATCGCCTGGCGCCACGTTGTGATGCCACACGATCTTGTTGGAAGTGGACGTGCCATTGGTGACGAAAAAACAGTGATCGGCGTTGAAAATGCGCGCCGCATTGCGCTCGCTTTCGCCGATGGCGCCATCGTGATCCAGCAGTTGCCCCAGTTCCTCCACCGCATTGCATACGTCGGCGCGCAGCATGTTCTCGCCGTAGAACTGGTGGTACATCTGTCCAATGGGCGATTTCAGGAACGCCACGCCGCCCGAGTGGCCCGGGCAGTGCCACGAATACGATCCGTCCTCCGCGTAGTCGAGCAGCGCCTTGAAGAACGGCGGCTGAATGCCTTCCATGTACGACTTGGCTTCCCGGATGATGTGCTTGGCAACGAACTCCGGCGTGTCCTCGAACATGTGGATGAAGCCGTGCAGCTCGCGCAGAATGTCATTGGGCAAGTGCTGGCTGGTCTTGGTTTCGCCGTGCAGGTAGATCGGCACGTCCTCGTTCTTGCGCCGAACTTCCTTGATGAACTTGCTCAGGTTCAGGACGGCAGCCGGATCCAGTTCGGGCCCGGGCGTCACGAATTCCTCATCGTCGATCGACAGGATGAAGGCGCTGGCACGGCTTTGCTGCTGGGCAAACTGGCTCAGGTCGCCATAGCTCGTCACGCCCACTACTTCAAAGCCCTCATCCTCGATGGCCTTGGCCAGCGCCCGGATGCCCAGCCCCGAAGTGTTGTCGGAACGGTAGTCTTCATCGATGATGACGATGGGAAAACGGAATTTCACGCCAGAAACCTCCAGGGCATCAAGTACATCGGTACCCCGTCTGCAGATGCAGCCAGGGCGAAGCGGCCATCATAGACACAATCGGAACCGTTGTACGGCATGCAACGATCCCGTTGCACATTTTCAACGCCCGTATGACGCGGGAACTCCCGCAAAGCCCGATAAAAAAGCCACCAGGATACGTTTCCGGTGGCCTTATCCAAAGCAACGGCCCTTGCTCGGCCCCTGGCTCTACACAAGCCTGTTCACGCAAAAACGGGGCCCTCTCTTTCAGGGCATAAAGCTTGCACGGAAAGAATACCTGCTGTTGCCGGTCATTCGGCAGCGCTTGCCGGTACATCGAGCAGTTTGCATTCAGGCGGCACGTTGCTTCTGGCCGTCTGTACGGCCTGCAATTGCATGACCCCATCGTAATCAACGGCAAAGCCATCTGTTGCCTTGCCAGCGTAAACGACCCGCGCTTCCACGTAAATGGGCTGGTACGCTTCATTGGCCGCGTCCGCCTTTTTCATGGCGAGGTCCTGCAACGGCGCAAGCAGTTCTTCGCGGCCTTCGAGCCAATAAGTCTTGTCGGTATTGCAGGGCGACAACGTTTCCACTTCCGCGCCCCACGTATAGATCCCCCTTACCAGAGTGGGAGACCCACCAGATACAGATGAAGCGCCCGTGCCTGCAGCGGCGGCCCCTTCACCTTCTGCAGAAGCCACTGCCACAGGTGCGGACGCCACCGCCGATGCCGGCGTGGAAGCCGGTCGTCCGGACGGCGAACACGCTGTCAGCCAGGAAAGACTGGAGAATAGGGCAACAACAATCAATCTTTGGGAATGATTTCTGCCTGCAACCATGAAATGTCTCCGCTACAAATGATTGAAACACGACGATGCCGTACGCGCTGCTTCAGCAGGAATTATCACCGCACGGCAGATTGATCGAGCGCCTCCAGGCTGGCAGAAGCTTCCAGCCAGCGCTCTTCGGCAGCTTCCAGCATCTGCTGCACCGTTTTGAGCTGCTTGCCCGCCACGGCAATGGCGTCAGCGGGCAACGGCTGGCACAGTTTCGATTCCAGCTCGGCCTTTTCCGCCGCCAGACGCGCCATGTCATCTTCAATCTGCTGCACCTGTTTCTGCAAGGGCCTGCGCTGGTTCAGATACTGTTGGCGTTGGGCAGCCTGTTGTCTGCGCAATTCACCGGCAGAAAGGGACGCATCCTTTTTCTGCGACGCAGATGCAGCCATGCCCTGCTCCAGCACCGCTTCCCGCCTTTTCTGGGCCAGGTCGAGCAGATAACGCTGGTAGTCATCCAGATCCCCCTCGAAAGGCTGGACACTGCCCTGCCCGACCAGCCAAAACTCATCGCACACGGAGCGAATCAAGGCCCGGTCGTGGCTGACCAGCATCACCGCGCCTTCAAATTCATTCAATGCCAGCGCCAGTGCCTCGCGCGTGGTCAGGTCGAGATGGTTGGTGGGTTCATCCAGCAGCAGCAGATTGGGCCGCTGCCACACGATCATGGCCAGCACCAGCCGCGCCTTTTCGCCGCCGCTCATGCTGCCCACGGGCTGGTGCACCATGTCGCCGGTAAACAGGAAGCTGCCCAGAAAATTGCGCAGATCCTGCTCGCGCCCGGCTTGGGAGGCAATGTCCGGATGCTGGCGCGCCAGCCGGATCATGTGCTGAAGCGGGTGCTCCTCGGGCCGCAACACGTCGAGCTCCTGCTGGGCAAAATAGCCGATGCGCAAACCCTTGCCCTGCGTGATGCGCCCGCCCAGCAATGGCAAGTCGCCGGCAATGGTCTTTACCAGGGTGGATTTGCCCTGCCCATTGGCTCCCAGGATGCCAATGCGTTGCCCCGCCAGAACGGAACGGTTCACGTCGCGCAAGATGACCAGGTCCGGCGCGCCGTCCTCGCCGCAATAGCCAAAATCGGCCTGCGCAATGCCCAGCATCGGGTTGGGCAGTTGCTGCGGCTCCTGGAAGCCGAAAGTGAAATCGGCGCTCGTCAGCACCGGAGCCAGGCGTTCCATGCGCTCCAGCGCCTTGACGCGGCTTTGCGCCTGTTTGGCCTTGGTGGCCTTGGCCTTGAAGCGATCGATGAACTTTTGCAGATGCGCAATTTTGTCCTGCTGGCGGGCGTATGCGGCCTGCTGCAGCATGATCTGCTGCGCGCGCTGCTCTTCGAACGCGCTGTAGTTGCCGCTATAGCGCGTGAGCTGCGCATTTTCGATGTGAAGGGTCACCTGCGTAACGGCATCGAGGAATTCACGGTCGTGGCTGATCACGAGCAGCGTGCCAGGATAACGCCTGAGCCAGCCTTCGAGCCAGACCAGCGCATCCAGATCCAGGTGGTTGGTGGGTTCGTCCAGCAGCAGTAGATCGCTCGGGCACATCAAGGTGCGCGCCAGTTGCAGACGCATGCGCCAGCCGCCCGAGAAGCTGTTGACCGGGCGCTTCAGTTCATTGAGCTGAAAACCAAGCCCAAGGATCAGTGTTTGCGCCCGTGCGGTGGCGTCATGCGCGCCGGCATCGTCCAGCGCGGCGTGCGCGTGGGCCATGGCCATGCCATCGCCACTGGCTTCTGCCGCGCGCAGCCCGGCCTGGGCCTGCATCAGCCGGGTGTCGCCGCCCAGCACAAAAGAAGTGGCGTTTTCATCCGTCTCGGGCATATGCTGCTCGACCTGCGCCAAGCGCCAGGCCGATGGAACAGACAGATCCCCGCTGTCTTCGTGCAACGTGCCGTTGAGCAAGCCGAACAGGCTCGATTTGCCCGCGCCATTGCGTCCTACCAGCGCCACTTTCTCGCCCGGATTGATGGTGACCGACACACGGTTCAGCAATACCTTGGTGCCGCGCTGCAACGTGACCCCATTGAATACGATCATGCAGCCTGCTCCATCAAGTCCTCGCGCGTGAGCAGCAACACCTGGTCACCGCCTGCGCTTGTATCGATCCAAACTGGATTCAGGCGCGGAAAGGCGGCCTCGAAATGGCTGCGCTCATGGCCGATTTCCAGCGCCAGCACGCCTCCTTCGGCAAGATGCGAAGCAGCCTGCGCCAGCAGCGGACGGACGAAATCCATGCCATCGGCACCACCGGCCAGCGCCAGTTCAGGCTCCTCACGGTATTCGGCCGGCAGGGTTGCCATGCTGGCGGCGTTGACATACGGCGGATTGCACAGGATCAGCTCATACGGGCCGGGACAGGCGGCCAAACCATCGCTTTCGATCAGGCGAATCCGCTGCTGCAGGCCATGTTTTTCCACATTGATACGGGCCACGGCCAGCGCATCGGGAGAAATATCGGCCGCATCGACCTGCACCTCGGGCCAGGCCAGCGCTGCCAGCACCGCCAGGCTGCCGTTGCCGGTACACAGATCGAGCACGTGGTGCGTGTCGGGACGCAGAAAAACGTCGATGCTGCCATCGGCCAGCAGTTCGGCAATCAGGCTGCGCGGAATGATGGCGCGCTCGTCCACATAAAACGGCACGCCTTGCAGCCAGGCTTCGCGGATGATGTAGGCAAACGGCTTTCGCAACGCGATGCGTTGAAGCACGGCCTGTTCCACCTTGGCGGCTTCGCCCTCGGAAACCGGCTGGTTGGCCATCTCGGATTCTGGACCGATGTCGGCATCCAGCGGCAGGCCCAAGGTCCACAAGGTGATCCAGGCGGCTTCGTCCCAGGCGTTACTGGTGCCATGGCCGAATGCCACGCTGGCAGCAAGCAGTTGCTGTTCGGTCCTGCGGACCAGGTCAATCAATTTCATCGCAAGCGGAGCCTGAGGTTCTGACGGGAATGGTGAAGGATGGGATGGTACTGCCGAAATCCGGATGCATGATTGGCCATGCGCCCATCCAGATCTCAATGCTTGGAACGCTCGGCCAGCAGTTCCAGAATGCGCCGGTAAATGACGGGCAGTGGCTCCACGTCTACCAGGGCAATGTGTTCGTTGACCTTGTGGATGCTGTCATTGGGCGGGCCAAGTTCAATCACCTGCGGGCAGATGGCTGCAATAAAGCGGCCATCGCTGGTGCCGCCGCTGGTAGAGAGCTGCGTTTGCAGGCCCGTGGTCTCGGCAATGGCGCAGCGCGCGGCATCGATCAGCTCGCCAGGCGTCGTGAGAAACGGCTCGCCGCCCAGCGTCCACTCCAGCGCGTAATCCAGCCCGTGGCGGCGCAGCACATCCTCGAGCCGCTGTTGCAGGGCTTCAGGCGTGGAAGCGGTGGAAAAACGGAAATTGAAATCGATCACGACCGACCCGGGAATGACATTGCCTGCGCCCGTGCCGCCGTGAATGTTGCTGATCTGCCAGGTGGTAGGCGGAAAGTAGCCGTTATCCTTGTCCCATTCGATGCCCGTCAGCTCGGCCAGCGCCGGCACCACCAGATGGATCGGGTTGTGTGCCAGATGCGGATAGGCAATGTGGCCCTGCACGCCCTTGACCGTGAGTCTGCCGGTGAGGCTGCCGCGGCGGCCGTTCTTGATGGTGTCTCCGGTCTGTTTTTCTGCGGTCGGTTCGCCAATGACGCAATAGTCAAGCCGCTGGCCCCGCACCTGCAACGCCCGACAAACCGCAACGGTGCCATCGACGGCGGGGCCTTCCTCATCGCTGGTCAGCAAAAATCCGATGTTGAGACGCGTATCCGGACAGGCGGCCACATAGGCCTGCGCCGCAACGACCATGGCAGCCAACGGGGTTTTCATGTCGCTGGCGCCCCGGCCATACAGCCTGCCTTCTCGCACGCAAGGCTCGAACGGAGGGCTGCTCCACTGTTCCAGCGGCCCAGGCGGCACAACGTCCACATGGCCGGCAAAGACCACCGTGGGACCCGACGGTCCATCACTCCCCTGCCGCAGCGCCCAGAGATTGCGCACGAAGAAATCGGACGGCCCGCTGTCCATGCGCTCACAGACGAAGCCCAGAGGCGCCAGTTCTTCTGCAAGCAACGATAGACTGTCGCCGTCTTCCGGCGTGACGGATGCGCAGGCAATCAGCCGCTGCGCAAGGCGCAAAGTGGAATCAGACATGGAAAATACCTAGACGGAAAATGCAGCCGTCAAGCCAGAATTGCCGCCATGCGCGAGAGCGGGCGGCTATCGGGCCATATTGAATCAATCTCCCATATCCAGCGTAATCTCGGAAAACAGGACTTCCGGGCTTTCGTCTGAGCGTGTGGAGGCTTGGCTGCTTGTTTGCGAAATGGGCGACGTATTTTGCAGCCGCCACAGCAGGTTGGTGGGCGAATCGGCATGCTGCAGACCCTCTTCGCGGGCCACCTGCCCCGATTGCACCAGGCGCGCGATATCCTCTTCGAAAGTCTGCGAGCCTTCCGTCATCGACTTGGACATGGCCTCCTTGACGCCGAAGATATCGCCTTTCTCAATCAGTTCAGACACCAGCTTGCTGTTGAGCAGAACTTCACAGGCCGGCACGCGCTTGCCGTCGACCGTGCGCATCAGGCGTTGCGAAACGATGGCGGCCATGGCCGAGGCCAGATCGCCCAGCAGGGTGGAGCGTACTTCTTCCGGATAGAAGGTCAGGATACGATTGAGCGCCTGGTAGCTGTTACTGGCGTGCATGGTGGCCAGGCACAAATGGCCGGACTGGGCATAAGCAAGGGATGCCGACATCGTCTCGCGGTCACGGATTTCCCCCACCAGAATGACGTCCGGCGCCTGGCGCATGGCATTCTTCAGCGCAACCTGGCGATTGACGGTGTCGGCACCGATCTCGCGCTGGTTGATGATGCTGCGCTTGTTGGCAAAAACGTATTCGATCGGATCTTCGATCGTCAGCATATGGCTGATCTGATGCTGGTTGCGGTAATCGAGCATGGCCGCAAGCGATGTGCTCTTGCCGGAACCGGTCGCGCCCACCATCAGAATCAGCCCGCGCTGGCGCATGACCAGTTCACTGAGCGTCTTTGTGGGCAGTCCCAGACTCTCCAGCGCCGGAACCGTCACGGGGATGTAGCGCAGAACCGCCGCATAGGTGCCCCGCTGGCGCAGGACGCTGACGCGGTAGTTACCCACCCCCGGCAAGGCGAAGGAAGTGTTCATTTCACCGACCTGCATCAGCTCTTCGATTTGCGCTTCGTTGAGGATTTCCTTGAGCAATACCAGACAGGTATCTGCCGTCATGAGCTGCGGATTGACCGGCATCATGTTGCCGTTGATCTTGATCAGCACCGGCGCATTGGCGGAAATAAAAATGTCAGATGCGCCCTTGTCCGCCATCAGGCGCAACACGCGCTCCATGTTTCCCATCGTAGCCATGGCAGCACCCCTCGCAAAATTCAATCTCGGGTCATTCTGACACCATTCTAGGCGCTGCCGCCACCTTCTTCCACAGGTTCGGTCGGTCAGCCATCAAAAAATGAAAAACGGTGGGTATCCCCGCATCATTTCGCGCACCAGACGGCGACTGGATCGCTGATTCGTCAGCACTGTGCCCCGTCCACAGACAGGTCGGTGCACGTTTTCATCCTCATCTGCCCATCATTGCCGCAGCCGGATCTGCTGACTGTCCGTGCCTGCTCGGTGCAGGAATACCCGCATCCAGGGTGCGGGCCACCGGGATTTACAATGAACGTGCTCCGGGGTGTCTGCAGCGGCAGGCTGAGATGGTATGTGAATTGCAAACGACCGAACCCGAGAACTTGAACCGGCTCATACCGGCGTAAGAAGAGCCTTGCCCGCATGCAATGCAGCGATGAACCGTCACTGCGTATGCAACTGGCTGCTCCGGAGCCCCGCCCCATCGCGCGACCACGCACCTGAAGGAGACAGCCTTGAACACGCCTGACAAAACCCCTGCCGCGCACGCGGACCTCAACCAGCGCCTCACGCTGACGCGTGCACCGCAGCCTGCTTCCCGCAAGGTGATGCAGGCCGGCAGCCAGCCAAGCGTATCCGTGCCCATGCGTGAAATTGCCTTGTCCAACGGTGAACGCATCACCGTATACGACACCTCCGGCCCCTACACCGATCCACAAACGGAAATCGACGTGCGCCAAGGGTTGCCTGCCGTACGCCGCCCATGGATTGAAGCCCGCGGCGATACCGAGACCTATGAAGGCCGTCTGCGCCATATCCTCGATGACGGCGGCAAGCACGACGCCCGCGACAGCGACCGCATCGCACAACTGCGCCGCGAAGCTGCCGGGCTGCAGCGCCAACCGCGCCGCGCCAAGGCCGGTGGCAACGTCACCCAGATGCACTATGCACGGCAAGGCGTCATCACGCCCGAAATGGAATATGTCGCCATCC
Organism: Allobrachymonas sp.; assembly: GCA_039808005.1. Taxonomy (GTDB): domain Bacteria; phylum Pseudomonadota; class Gammaproteobacteria; order Burkholderiales; family Burkholderiaceae_C; genus Brachymonas. The sequence goes on from JBDHSG010000020.1 coordinate 30,423, forward strand.
GCGAGAACGGCCGCCGCGAATGGATGCAGGATTACCTCGGTGACGCCAACCGGGAGCTGCGCCTCAAAGGCAATGGCCTGGGCGCGCACATTCCCAAGATCATCACGCCCGAATTCGTGCGCGACGAGGTGGCGCGCGGCCGCGCCATCATCCCGGCCAATATCAACCACCCCGAAATCGAGCCGATGATCATCGGCCGCAACTTCCTGACCAAGATCAATGCCAATATCGGCAATAGCGCCGTAACCAGCAGTATCGAGGAAGAAGTCGAGAAACTGGTGTGGGCAATCTGCTGGGGCGCCGACACGGTGATGGATCTTTCCACCGGCAAGAACATTCACACCACGCGCGACTGGATCGTTCGCAACAGCCCGGTACCGATAGGTACCGTGCCGATTTACCAGGCACTCGAAAAAGTGGGCGGCGTGGCCGAAGAACTGACCTGGGAAATTTTCCGCGACACACTGATCGAGCAGGCCGAACAGGGCGTGGATTATTTCACCATTCATGCCGGCGTGCGCCTGCCCTTCATCCACCTGACGGCCGACCGCGTCACCGGCATCGTCAGCCGTGGCGGCTCCATCCTGGCCAAGTGGTGCATTGCGCACCACAAGGAAAACTTCCTGTACACGCATTTCGAAGAAATTTGCGAAATCATGAAGGCATATGACGTCTCTTTCAGCCTGGGCGACGGCCTGCGCCCTGGCAGCACCGCAGACGCCAACGACGAAGCGCAGTTTGCCGAACTACGCACGCTGGGCGAACTCACGCAAATCGCCTGGAAGCACGACGTGCAAACCATCATCGAGGGACCCGGCCACGTGCCCATGCACATGATCCAGGCCAATATGGACGAGCAGCTTCGGCACTGCCACGAAGCGCCCTTCTACACACTGGGGCCGCTGACCATCGACATCGCACCCGGCTACGACCACATCACTTCCGCCATCGGCGCCGCCATGATCGGCTGGTTCGGCACCGCCATGCTGTGCTACGTCACGCCCAAGGAGCATCTGGGCCTGCCCGACCGCAATGACGTGAAAACCGGCATCATCACCTACAAGATCGCCGCGCACGCCGCCGACCTGGCCAAGGGGCACCCGAGCGCCCGCGCCCGCGACGACGCCCTCAGCAAGGCACGCTTCGAATTCCGCTGGGAAGACCAGTTCAACCTGGGCCTGGACCCCGAAACCGCGCGCAATTTCCACGACGAAACCCTGCCCAAGGACAGCAGCAAGGTAGCGCATTTCTGTTCCATGTGCGGACCCAAATTCTGCAGCATGAGGATCACGCAGGAAGTACGCGACTATGCGGCGCAAAAAGAGGCACAGGAAAAAGGCATGGCAGAGAAAAGCGCCGAATTCAAGGCCAAAGGCAGCGAGATCTATCTCTCCGTCACCCCCACAGTGAAGACCTGAGCAGAATTTCTGCAACCGCCATACAATATACCTTTCCATGAAATGAAAAAGAGGTTGTCATGGCGAACGCCGCAGACGCAACCGCTCGATACCCACGGCATGCAGCCGTTCCCGGCCATCGACTGCATAAACCTACGGAAGAAGCGGATGGACAACAGCAAGGCCCCGCAAGGATCTCCTCCTTCTGGAGATTGTTGTTGCGCCTGGACACGCCCTTTCTCTTTCCTAAGCCCCTGCATCAGCCGACCTGACCGGTGAACGGCGCCCTTCGTTGCGGATCTTGCTCGACACAAGGGCCTGTCCTGTTCACGTTCTTCCATCTGAATGAAAGAAAGACCATGCTGCGATTCGATATCCCTCCTGTTTTTTCCCATGTCATCCGTTGGGAAGCCTTTCTGATTTTCTGCCTGTGCCTGCTTGCGCTGTTTGTCAGCCCGTGGTTTCTGGCAATCCTGCCGTTGCAGGGCTTGATCAAGGGTTTCATCGGCCACCACAAATGTCCTTCGCACCTCCTCTGGAAAAAACTCTTCATCTCCATGGGGCGGCAAGGCAAGAAGGAAAACGCAGGCGCCAAGATGTTTGCCGCCAAACTATTGTTCATTGCCAGCACGGCGGCCATGACGCTGTTCCTGCTCGGCCTGCCGCAATGGCGGATACCGGTCATGGTGCTGACGGCGTTTTCCTTTCTGGAATGGGCGTTTTCCTTTTGCGCGGCCTGCTCGGTCTACAACGCGTGGTACCGCTACTTTCCTCCGAAAAGCATCTGATGCAATGACTGCCGGCACCTGACTGACCGCCCATCCGGCATACGGTACACTATCAACGGCGCACTACTGGCGATAGGTTGCCCGGCTGTTTTTGCAGTTGAGGCAACCGACGTGGAACCGGCAATGCGGACAACTGCGCCGCATGCCACTACCACGGGGAAATGCGCCGCATTCCGGCAACGGAAATGCGTTTGCCGTTCGCCTGGGCAGCCTTGCCATACATCTTGCGCAAGGGTCAACCACTTTGACAAACGACTGCCATGTTCAACCGTAATTCGCACACCATCGCCAATACCGATCCCGAAGTCTGGGCCGCCATCCAGGCCGAGCACCAGCGCCAGGAAGACCACATCGAGCTGATCGCCAGCGAGAACTATGCCTCTCCCGCCGTTCTGCAGGCAGCAGGCACCCAGCTCACCAACAAGTACGCCGAGGGCTACCCTGGTCGTCGCTACTACGGCGGCTGCGAGCACGTCGACGTAGCCGAACAACTGGCCATCGACCGCGTGAAGCAACTCTTTGGTGCCGAGGCCGCCAACGTGCAGCCGCATTGCGGCGCCAGCGCCAATATCGCAGCCTTCATGGCCTTTCTCAAGCCGGGCGACACCATCATGGGCATGAGCCTGGCCGAAGGCGGCCACCTCACGCACGGCATGCCGCTGAACATGTCTGGCAAGTGGTTCAACGTGGTGAGCTACGGCCTCAATGACAAGGAAGCCATCGACTACGACGCGATGGAGAAAAAGGCGCATGAAAACAAGCCCAAGCTCATCATTGCCGGGGCTTCGGCCTATTCACTGGAGATCGATTTCGCCCGCTTCGCCAAGGTGGCCAAGGACATAGGAGCGATCTTCATGGTGGATATGGCGCACTATGCCGGCCTGATCGCTGGCGGCCAGTACCCCAACCCGGTGCCGCATGCCGACGTGGTGACATCCACCACCCACAAGAGCCTGCGCGGTCCGCGCTCGGGTTTCATCCTCATGAAGGCCGAACACGAAAAAGCCATCAACAGCGCCGTTTTCCCCGGCCTGCAAGGCGGCCCGCTGATGCACATCATCGCCGCCAAGGCCGTGGCCTTCAAGGAAGCCTTGTCGCCCGAGTTCAAGCAGTACGCGGCGCAAGTCAAGAAGAATGCTGCCGTCGTTGCCGAAACGCTCACGCAGCGCGGCCTGCGCATCGTGTCTGGTGGCACGCAAAGCCACGTCATGCTGGTGGATTTGCGCAGCAAGGGCATCACCGGCAAGGAAGCCGAAGCCGTGCTGGGCAGCGCGCACATGACCATCAACAAGAACGCCATTCCCAACGACCCTGAAAAACCCATGGTCACCAGTGGCGTACGCATCGGCACCCCGGCCATGACCACGCGTGGCTTCAAGGAAGAAGAAGCCCGCGCCACTGCCAACCTGGTGGCTGATGTGCTGGACAATCCGCGCGATGAAGCCAATCTGAACGCGGTGCGCACCAAGGTCGCCGATCTAACCAAGCGCTTCCCGGTGTACGGCTGACGCAGGCAAAATGGGGGCATGGCCCCCGTTTTTTTAACGTCGAAAAATGAAATGCCCTTTTTGCGGTCATCTTGACACCCAGGTGGTGGAAACGCGCGTATCGGAAGACAACGACACCATCCGCCGCAGGCGCAAATGCGGCAGTTGCGAAAAGCGTTTCACCACTTACGAGCGCGCCGAAGTCCATTTCCCGGTCATCGTGAAAAAGGATGGCCGCCGCGTGGATTACGACCGCAAGAAGTTACAGGCATCCTTCACGCTGGCCTTGCGCAAGCGCCGTGTGAGCATCGACCAGGTCGACAATGCGATCGCGCAGATCGAGGAAAAACTACTGACCTCGGGTGAGCGGGAAATGCCCTCCAGCAAAATGGGAGAGCTTGTCATGCGCGAACTCAAAAAGCTCGACAAGGTGGCCTATATCCGCTTTGCCAGCGTGTACCGCAGCTTTGAAGACGTTGACGAGTTCAAGGCGCTGGTCGATGAGGTCAAGCGCTGAGCCAAGCGCCAGCGCCCTGCCGGCAACCCAACCGGCTTATTGCCGTCCCGTTGAACCGTAGCCGCCTGCCGCGCGTTCGCTCGTCTGGGCAAATGCCTCCACCACACGGAACTGCGCCTGCAGCACCGGCACAATCACCATCTGTGCAAGGCGCTCCATCGGTTGCAGCGTAAACACCGTATTGCTGCGGTTCCACGCGCTAACCATCAGCTCCCCCTGGTAATCGCTGTCGATCAGGCCGACCAGGTTGCCCAGCACGATGCCATGCTTGTGTCCGAGGCCGGAACGCGGCAGCAACAGGGCCGCATAACCCGGATCGCGCAAATGCACCGCCATGCCGGTGGGCACCAGTTGCCACGCATTGGGCTCCAGCACCAGCGGTTCGACAATGCAAGCGCGCAGATCAAGGCCAGCGCTACCGGGCGTGGCGTAGGCTGGCATGTGTTGGCGGATGCGTTCATCCAGAATCTTCAGTTCGAGTTCCATGTCTGCCCCTGCAACAACGTGCAAACACCACAAACAATAAAGCCAGTGCTTGCAGGCAAGGCACTGGCTTGGAGGGCGAATACACCGAAACTGGAGCGGGAAAAGAGACTTGCACTAGGCGCGTAAGTCGTTGTTTCCCAATCACTTTCTCCGCTGGGGTGATCAGCGAAGACCTTGATTATAGCCCTATTTTGCTTCAT
>JBDHSG010000021.1:0-35251 GCA_039808005.1 Allobrachymonas sp.
CGCCGCCGCCAAGGCACAACCCGGCCACGCACTGCCCGCTTTGCGCATTCCCGTCGACTATAAACTCGTGGAGTGACAACAGCGTGAAGAACCGGACAATGGAAAGGTGTAAAGTCGGCATTTGTTTTTCATAGGGTCAATTCCCGCCCGCGCGAACCGTCGTATTACCGGCACCCGTGCCCACTCTCTCAAGCCGCGTGCACGCCTTATGCAGGGATGGAGTGGTTACACAAAAAACAGCGAACAATCAACACTCTGCCTCTCGACGCATTGCATGAGGCAACAAGCCCCAGTTGCCGTATGGCTATGCAGCAGGGTACGGGTATGTGCAAGGCGGCCATTCCGTAGCCGCGCAGCCCATGCCACGCATCGCACGGCGCAAATAGACGCACAGCCCCATCAACGCATGCGAGAACGCCCCGGCCACGCCCTGCGCTTCATGCGCAATGCACAGAGTCATGGATGTTTTCTTATAATCCCACCACAATGTTGCGTCGGCTGGTAGCGATTTTTTCCTTGGTATGCGTTCTTGGCGCAGGTTTGCATGCGTCCGGATTCAGCATGGGGCCACGCAGTTTCGATGCCACCAGCGATACCCATCTGTCGCTTGATCCTGTCGGGCAGGAGCGTGCCGGAAAATGGGCACCTTTCGATTCCGATTCCGATGCAGTCAAGGACAACCTGATCAGCGCGGACTTCCCTGACGGCTTCGAAGCCGACGAGAACAGGGTGCTTCCTCTGCATTTCAGCCAAGGACAGGGGGCGACGCCATTTTTCGTCGCCACGCTTTCGCTGCCCTGGCCCTATCTGGCGGCGCTGCAGCGCCCGCCCCGCCTGGCCTGACGGTCTGAGCAGGAACCCTCCCAGGATTCAACTAGGCACGCATCAGAGCATTCATCGCTTTTGATGTTCCGGCCAGCCGGATACGGCGACCCCTCACGGATTCGATCGCAGGTTGTCTGCTCAACCTGCCGGTCACCGATCCATCCAAACCATTTCTCATTATGAATATGAATACCCGATTCAATACCCTTTCAAGTCTGGCTTCCGCAAGATCGGTAGCCGACATGCAGGAGCGCAACCGCGTACTGCGCAACACCTACTGGCTACTGGCCTTGTCCATGGTGCCTACCGTCCTCGGCGCCTGGCTGGGTGTGACCACAGGCATCGCCGCCATGATGTCCGGCGGACTCGGCATGATCGTTTTTCTGGCTGGCGCATTCGGCTTCATGTTCGCCATCGAGAAGACCAAGGAATCAGCTGCCGGTGTCCCGATGCTGCTGGCCTTTACCTTCTTCATGGGCCTGATGCTGTCACGCCTGGTAGGCTCGATTCTGGGTCTGGCCAACGGAGCCAGTCTGATCATGACCGCTTTTGCGGGCACTGGCGCAATCTTCCTTGGCATGGCCTCGCTGTCTTCCATCATCAAGCGCGACCTGAGTGCCATGGGCAAGTTCCTGTTCGTTGGCGCCATCATGCTGCTGGTAGCGGGCATTGCGAATTTCTTCATTCAGTCGAGTGCCATGATGATGGCCCTCTCGGTGCTGGCCATCGGCATCTTCTCGGCCTTCATCCTGTACGACCTGAAGCGGGTGCAAGACGGCGAAGAAACCAACTACATCACCGCTACCCTGGGCGTGTACCTGAGCCTCTTCAACGTGTTCCAGTCCCTGCTGGCCCTGCTCGGCATTTTTGGTGGCCGGGAAGACTGACTGCGACATTGAAGCAATCCACATGCCATTGCCGCCGGATCCTTCTGTCCGTTTCGCTGGTTTAGCAACCGGCGCGCAACGCCCTTCTGCCCCCAACATCTCCCCTACGGGCCATGAGGGCGTATCCGTAACACGAACAGACAAATCCTCTGCGCGGAATGGGCAACTCTTTGAAAAACAGGGACGGTCTTTGAAGACACCTTGTTTTTCCATTTTTCAAAAAGGCTAGATTCGAAATGATGTTTTCGTCCAAGAAATTTATCAGCATGAAACCCTTCTCCCTGCTGGCAGCCGTGCTGTTGGTTAGCGTAACCCTGTTCGCGACCAGCGCCGAAGCCAGGCGCATGGGTGGAGCGCGCTCGTCGGGCATGCAGCGTTCCACCGCCATCAACAAGAATCCATCGGCACCTCAACAAAAACCCGCTCCGGCACCTGCTGCCGCCAAGACTGCCACACCAGGTACAGCTACGGCTGCTCCCAAGCGGTCCTGGATGGGGCCCTTGGCCGGCCTGGCGGCCGGTCTGGGTTTGGCCGCTCTGGCTTCGCACCTGGGCCTGGGTGAAGGCTTTGCCAACGTGCTGATGATCGCGCTGCTGGCCATGGCTGCCATGGCCTTGTTCGGTTTCATCACGCGCAAGCGCGCCGCCGCTTCCGCAGGAGGCATGGCCTACGCCGGCGCCATGGGCAATCCCCACTCCAGCACCATGCAACACCAACCGGCCCCATCTGCGATGGCAGGCGGCAGCCTCATCGGATCTGGCCTGGCAGGAAGCCAGCAGATTGCAACGCACCACCATTGGCCGGCCGATTTCGACACCGACTCCTTTGTTCGCAGCGCCAAGGTCAACTTCATCCGTTTGCAGGCGGCCAATGACGCGGGCAATCTGGACGATCTGCGCCAATTCACTTCACCCGAGATGTTTGCCGAACTGCAAATGGACCTGGCCGAACGCGGGGGTGCAACGCAGCACACCGAAGTCGTGCGCCTGGATGCCGAAGTGCTGGAAGTGGTGGAAGAATCCAACAGCCACATCGCGAGCGTGCATTTCCACGGCCTGATTCGTGAAGACCGCCAGGAAGCGGCCGAATTCAGCGAGATCTGGCACCTGGTCAGGCCCACGCGGGGCGGCACCTGGATCGTTGCCGGCATCCAGCAACCGCAGTAGGCCCAACAAAAACCGCCCCGATGGGCGGTTTTTTCATGTCCGGATACCCCAGCCAACAATACACGGCCAGCATGCAGGCACGCCTACGAAGGGCCGCCACCTCCTCCTCACCCCATCGGCATCGCATCTGCTTCCCGGGCACACCGTACCGTTAAGATACACAGCAAGCATCCCTGCTGCTCTTCAGCAACTGAATCCGGTGTCCGAACATCGTGCGCCAGTCAGGTGGCATGCTTGGTCGATCATCGTTTTGCACCAGCCATCCGAATCCCATTCATCCATGTCTGAAAGGGTTGTTTCATGTCTGCATTGTTTTCCAGCTTCACGCTCAAGGACGTGACCTTGCGCAATCGCATTGCCATTCCGCCCATGTGCCAATACAGCGCCGTGGACGGCCTGGTGAATGATTGGCATGCGGTTCATTACGCCAGCCTGGCCCGGGGTGGCGCTGGCCTGGTAATCGTTGAAGCGACGGGTGTTGCCCCTGAAGGCCGCATCACGCCTGCCTGCCTGGGACTATGGAACGACCAGCAAGCCACCGGACTTGCCAAAATTGCCGCGGTCATCAAGGCTGGCGGAGCCGTGCCGGGGATCCAGATCGCCCATGCCGGCCGCAAAGCCAGCGCCAATCGCCCGTGGGAGGGCGATGACCATATCGCCGAAGGCGACCCGCGTGGATGGGAAACGCTCGCTCCGTCGGCGATTGCGTTCGGGGCAAACCTGCCCAAAGTGCCCAAGGCGATGACGCTTGCCGATATCGACCGGGTTCGCGAAGATTTTGTCGCAGCGGCCCGGCGCGCGCGGGATGCCGGATTCGAGTGGCTGGAACTCCATTTCGCCCACGGCTATCTGGCCCAAAGCTTCTTCTCCGTCCACGCCAATCAACGCGACGACGAATACGGGGGCAATTTCAAGGGGCGTTGCCGCTTTCTGCTTGAAACCCTGGCCGCGGTTCGCGAGGTGTGGCCCGAAAACCTGCCGCTGACCGCCCGTTTCGGGGTGATTGAATATGATGGCAGGGACGAGGAAACCCTGGCAGATTCCATCGAACTGGCCATCGCCTTCCGCAAGGCCGGCCTGGACATGCTCAACGTCAGCATCGGCTTCTCCACGCCAAAAGCCAACATTCCCTGGGGATTGGCTTTCTTGGCCCCCATCGCCGAGAAGGTGCGCCGTGCCAGCGGATTGCCGGTCGCCTCGTCATGGGGCATCGATGTGCCGGCCACCGCAGACCGTGTGGTCGCAGAGAACCAGATGGATCTGGTCATGATCGGCCGCGCCCACCTGGCAAACCCCCACTGGCCGTACCATGCGTCGCTCATGCTCAAGAAGGAGAAGTCCTCCTGGGTACTGCCGGCGCCTTATGCCCACTGGCTGGAGCGCTATCGCCCCAGTTGATTCCTCCAAGGAATGGCCATCGCCCTTCAGGCATGCCGCGCCTCAAGGTGCCGCATGCATTTTCTTGTCCGGACTGGAGCGCAGAACAATTTCCGTTATCTCGGAAGGCACTCCCAGGCGGATGGGAAATCCGGGCCAAAGCCCCGCGCCTCTGCTGACATAGAGCTGCATGCGGCCTATCTGGTACATCCCCGATACGAACCCGTCATTCGCATAGCGGGTAGCGAGGTGCAGACCCAGCACCTGTCCGCCATGCGTGTGGCCGGACAATTGCAGATCAACACCCGTGCCGGCATTCATCCGGGCGTTGCGGGGCTGATGATCCATGAGGACGATAACCGCATCCTTTGGAACGCCTGCCAGAGCCGCATGGACGTCGGGCATGGGCGCCCCGATCCGCGCCGCAGTCCTGTCGGTTACGCCCGCGATCACCAGCGTCTGGCCCTTCTCCGCAATCGATACATGCCCGTTCAGCAGCATGCGCAGGCCGAGGTCGGCAAACGCAGACAGCCATTGCCGGTATTCGGCGTAATACTCGTGATTGCCGGGAATGGCAAAGACGCCAAGGCGGGCTTTCAAATCCCGCAGCGGGGACACGTCATCGGACCGGTCGTGTGGCGTTCCGTCAATCAGGTCGCCCGTAATCAGGATGAGGTCCGGGTTCAGGGCATTGGTTTTTTCGACGACGGCCCTGACCCAGGGTGTCTGGTACAGCCTGCTGACATGCAAATCGGTGAGCTGCACCAGCCTGAGTCCATCCAGCTCCACCGGCAGGCGCGGCAAGACGACTTCAACCGTACGGACATCCGGAACGCGAACGGCCTGCAAGACCCCATATCCCGAGAGCGCCAGCGCGCCGCCCAGCAGGAAGCCCGAAGTGCGGGTACCAGAAAAAGGAAAAGCAAACCTAATCCCCGCCTTGCGCAGCAACAGAAAGAGGATGGCGGCCGCATCCCTGAAGAGCAGGAATACCGCCAGCAGAATGTACGCGCCAAACAGCCATCCCAGCATCACCAGCACAGCAAACGGCATTTCGGGCGAAGCCAGCGTGCCAAAAAAGGTCCGGCCAATGAGATGATGCTGCGAAACCAGCAGAATGACCAGGCCCAGCAGCCATTTGGGGCCCGATCGGACTGGCAAGGGCCATACGAACCGCCAGAGGACGTATGCGCAGATGAGGCCGGGAATCAGGTGGATGATCAACAAACCGGTTTCACTTTTTTTCTGATGGCGACAGCATACGCCGATTCATTCCTGCACGCTGAATGCGGAGTGGGGCTCGTTGTCTCCAGCAGGCCCGCCATTGCATTTCATGTTTCAAATGCGGGCCACGCTGTACGCTCGCGCCAGCCGTTTCTCCAGCGACTGCTGTATCCCCTCCAGAAACATGCTGATCAGCCAGTAGATCACGGCCGCAGTCAGATACAAGGGAAATGGCTGGAAGGTGGTGGCGATGACTTCCTTGGTGGCAAGCATCAATTCCGTCACTGCAATCACCGATACCAGTGACGTGTCCTTCACCAGGCTGATCAGGCTGTTGGACAAACTGGGCAATGCCAGCCGCAGGGCCTGCGGTCCCACCACATACCGCAATGTCTGTATGCGGCGCATGCCCAGGCTTTGCGCGGCCAGCCACTGGCCGCGATCAACCCCTTGCAGGGCGCCCCGCAACGATTCCGAAAGGTAGGCGCCGACATTGAGCCCGAGCCCCACAATGCCGGCCGTCAAGGGCTCGAGCTGCACACCGATGCTGGGCAAGCCGTAATACAGGACAAACAGCTGCACCAGCAAGGGCGTTCCGCGCATGCAGCTCACGTAGAACGTGCAAATCTGGCGCAGCAGCGGCACCCGTGCCATGCGTACCACTGCCACGCACACCCCGACTGCGGCACCCAGCAATATGGCCATCGCGGACAGATACAGCGTCCAGATGACCCCTTTGCCCATCACCGGCAGGGCTTCTTCCAGCAGCAGCCAAAGCTCTTGCCCATTCAACATGACAGTTCTTCCCATAAAAAACCGATATCCTGCAGTTGCAGGATATCGGTCTTTAGCATATCAAAGGTTCAACGGCCCTGAGGCGGAAGGCTCACGTCCCGTTCAAACCATTTGTTGGATATTCTGGCGAAACTGCCATCGGCCTTCAACGATGCCAGGGCCTGGTTGATGGCGGCCTTGAATTTCGGATTGCCCTTGGCAAAGGGAATGCCGGCCTTGGACACTTCTCCCAATGCCGCGCCCGGCTTGACTGGCAGGCGGGTCTTCTTGGCCAGGTACGGAATCAGCAAGCTGTCGTTCAGGGCCGCGTCGATACGCCCGGCGACCAGATCCTGCAGGTATTCCTGTGAACCGGGATACGTCCTGATGTCGATGCCTCCAACCTCTTTGGCCAGATCGGCATAGTTGGTACCCTGTCCCACACCCAGTTTTTTGCCTTTGAGCGCCTGCAAGGAGGTGGGTGGGTTTGCTTCATTCCGGCGAATGATGAGCTGGGGACTGGACAGCGTGTACGGATCGGAGAAATCAAACGACTCCTTGCGCTTGTCCGTAATGGTCACCTGGTTGATGACCACGTCATATTTGCCCGCTTGCAAACCGGCCAGGATTGCGCTCCATTCGCTGGTCGTGAATTCAGCCTTGACCCCCAGCTTGGCGGCCAATGCCTTGGCCAGCTCCACTTCAAAGCCGACCAGCTGCCCGTTTTCCCTGAAATTGAACGGGGGGTACGTACCTTCCAATGCAACCCGCAGGGTTCCACGTTGCCGGACCGTGTCCAGCAGATCTTGTGCCTGGGCATGCGCGAACACGGCCAATATCCCCGCGGCAACGAATAGTTTTTTCCAAATGTGATTCCATTTCATGACAGGCATCCTTGAAAGTCTGATAGTGGAATTATTTTGCCAAGAAAACCCGGAAAAAACACTCCACTTATAGACAGATTGATATTTATCAAATTACCAAAAGAAATAAAAGTAATTTGCATCGTTTGTTAAAAACCCATCGGATTTCAGGAAGTTCCCTACAATCGAAAACGATCTGTAGGTGAATCACGCACCGGATTGAAAACTCCCATCAGGCTCCTATTCACCAGTCGCTTCTGCATCGTCCCTTTTGGAATCGATTCCATTCAATGGCTACCATCCCGCACGCTCCTCCTGATACCGATGCCAAGTTGCCCTGTCCTCTATGCACCGGCGTGTCTGGCCGCGTCGTGTGGCATTGCGCGGCGTGGCGCGTGGTGCATGCCGACTCATTGGCCGAAACGGATTTCCCCGCCTTCTACCGCTTGGTCAGCAATGCCCACCATGAAGAATGGACCGATCTGCCGGAGCCGCTGCGACAAGAAGGCATGGCCATACTCGCCTGCATCGAGACCGTGCTGCGCGAATGCCTGCGCCCCAAAAAAATCAACCTGGCATCCCTGGGCAACGAGGTGCCGCACGTGCACTGGCACATCATTGCGCGGTTTGACTGGGACAGCCATTTCCCTTCACCGGTATGGGGCGCGTCCCGACGCGCAGCCGATCCGCAAAAAATTGCCGCGCTGCGCGCACGGCTACCAGACCTTGAAGCCGCCCTGATCCAGGCTCTGCAACCCTGGAAGGACGTGGACTGAACGCCTGCAAGCCCCCGCATCCAGCTCAAGGCCACGCGTGGTGAAAGGGCTGCTGCACATTTCTGAAAGCGCTCGCAGCAAGACGGCCTGCCCTGGCCAGCGCTACAGCACCGACAGCATTTCCAGCGCCTGCATGTAACGGGCCGAGCACATCAGCTCATCCCACGCAACGGCAGGCACGGCGGGCAACAGCGCGCGGCGGCGGTATTCGCTGGCCTCTTGCGGCTGCCAGCGCCCTTTCACCGCGGCCTCGCTCATTTCATCGAGAAGCACGTCGAGCGCACGTCCGCCATCCAGGCTCTGGTTGCATACCAGCGCCAGGTCGCACCCCGCTGCCAGCGCCGCCCGCACCGCTTCGCTCAGGGACAAGGGCCGGCCCTGCATCTGGCGCGCGCCCTGCATGCTCAGGTCGTCGCTGATGATGGCACCGGCAAATCCCAATTGCCCGCGCAACACGTCCTGCAGCCAATGCGCGCTGAAGCCGGCCGGACGCTCGTCCACCTTGCTGTAAATGACGTGCGCGGGCATGACGGCGGCCAGGGCAGGTACCAGCCACTGGTACGGCCGCGCGTCGTTGCGCAAGATGGTGTTCAGGCTGCGCCCGTCCACGGGGATGTCGACGTGCGAATCGGCCCGCACATGCCCGTGTCCCGGAAAGTGTTTGCCGCAATGCGCCATGCCGGCTTGCAGCATGCCGTGCACCAGGCTCTTGGCCAGCAGGGTCACCACGCGCGCGTCGCTGTCAAAGGCACGGTCACCGATCACACTGCTGCTGCCGTAGTCCAGGTCGAGCACGGGCGCAAAGCTCATGTCCACCCCGCAGGCGCGCAACTCCGCCGCCAGCACGTAGCCGCAGGCCGTGGCTGCCTGCGTCGCCTGCATGGCGCGTTCGCCTTCATGGCCCTTGCGCTCGGGTTTGCGCCAGTGCTGCCCCAGCGTGCGCATGGGCGGCAGATGGGTGAAACCGTCTGTGCGGAAACGCTGCACGCGCCCCCCTTCATGGTCCACCGTGATCAATAGGTCGGAGCGGATCGCCTTGATCGATGCGCTCAAGGCACTGATCTGTTCGCGGCTCTGCCAGTTGCGGCCAAAATAAATCACCCCGCCCACCAAGGGTGATCGCAGGCGGCGGCGGTCATCCGCCGACAGTGATGTGCCGGCCACATCAATCAATAGCGGGGCGTGGTACATGTTTTCCGTATCCTTCCTGTCGTCCATGGCATCATGCGCCCATGGCACGCCTGTCATTATTCGAAGCGCTTTCTGCGCGTGATCGGTTTGCCTGCAAACCTGTGCTTGGCTCGGGCTTTCCCTCGCAAAGCCGAGCAGCCGACGCTGAAAACACAGACAATGCATTGTGACATTTCAGGCCAGCGTTTCCCGCAGATGCATGGCGCACCCAGCCCCATGCCGCGCATGTTGACCTTGAACCATGCATCCCCATCCCCAAATCTGTCTCTATGAACCTAATTACCCAATCCACGGACACCTCTGCCAACGCCCTGCTCGATTTCTCGGGGCTGCCGCGCTTTGACGCCATCCGCCCCGAACAGGTGCAGCCCGCCATGACGCACCTGCTGCAACAGGCGCAGGCAGCACTGGACACAGCCACGCAACCGGAATTTCCGGCCGACTGGCAACATCTGGCTCTTACGCTCGACGTGGTCACCGAGCGCCTGGGACGGGCCTGGGGCGCGGTCGGGCACCTCAAAAGCGTGTGCGACACCCCCGAACTGCGCGCCGCCTACAACGCCATGCTGCCCTCCGTCACCGAATTCTCAACCGCGCTGGGCGCCAACGAGGTTCTGTACGCCAAATACAAGGCCATCGACCCGGCCACGCTCAATGCCGAACAGCAGCAGGCCCTGAAAAACGCCCTGCGCGGTTTTGTGCTCAGCGGCGCTGAATTGCAGGGTGCGGCCAGGGAGCGCTTTGCCCAGATTCAGGAACGCCAGGCCGAACTGATGCAGAAGTTCAGCGAAAACGCGCTCGACGCCACCGACCACTGGGCCTATTACGCCACGTTGCCAGAGCTCGATGGCGCTCCGCAGGACGTGATCGACACCGCCCGCGCAGCCGCAGAAGCCGAAGGCAAGGAAGGCTACAAGCTCACCCTCAAGATTCCGAGCTACCTGCCGGTGATGCAGTTTGCCCACAGCAGCGCCCTGCGCGAGAAACTCTACCGGGCCTACAACACCCGCGCCAGCGACCAGGCCGAAGGCGACGCCAAGAAATACGACAACAGCGCCGTCATGGCCGAAATTCTGGCGCTGCGCCAGGAAGAAGCCCGACTGCTGGGCTACCAGAGTTTCGCCCAGGCTTCGCTCGTGCCCAAAATGGCCGACAGCCCCGAGCAGGTAATGGCCTTCCTGCGCGACCTGGCCGCCAAGGCGCGACCGTTTGCCGAGAAGGACGTACAGGATCTGCGCGAATTTGCCCGCGACCACCTCCATCTGCCCGACCCCCAGCCCTGGGACTGGCCCTACATCAGCGAAAAACTGAAGGAGTCGCGCTATGCCTTCAGCGAACAGGAAGTCAAGCAGTACTTCACGGCACCGCGCGTGCTGGCAGGCCTGTTCAAAATTGTGGAAACACTGTTCGACGTGCAAATCCGGCGCGACGAAGCGCCGGTGTGGCATCCGGCCGTGGAGTTCTACCGGCTGGAGCGCAACGGCGCGCTCATCGGCCAGTTCTACCTCGACCCGCCCGCGCGCAACGGCAAGCGCGGCGGCGCATGGATGGACGATGTGCGCGGACGCTGGATGCGTCCCGACACCCAGCGGCTGCAGACCCCCGTGGCCCATCTGGTCTGCAATTTCGCCGAAGGCGTCGAAGGCAAGCCGCCGCTGCTCACGCACGATGACGTGATCACGCTGTTCCACGAATTCGGCCACGGCCTGCACCACATGCTCACGCAGGTGGACGAACACAGCGTCTCGGGCATCAGCGGCGTGGAATGGGACGCAGTGGAACTGCCGAGCCAGTTCATGGAGAATTTCTGCTGGGAATGGAAGGTGCTGCAGGACATGACGGCGCACGTCGATACCGGCGAACCCTTGCCCCGCGCCCTCTTCGACAAGATGCTGGCGGCCAAGAATTTCCAGAGCGGCATGCAGACGCTGCGCCAGGTCGAATTCGCCCTGTTCGACATGTTGCTGCACCATCAGGAGATGGCACCAACCGACGTCATGCCCCTGTTGCAGCAGGTGCGCGAGGAGGTGGCCGTCCTCCACCCGCCGGCCTGGAGCCGCACGCCCCACACCTTCAGTCACATATTCGCCGGGGGCTATGCGGCGGGCTATTACAGCTACAAGTGGGCAGAGGTATTGAGCGCCGACGCCTATGCCGCATTCGAAGAAAGCGCCGCACCCGATGGCACGCCGAGCGTGGAGACCGGCCGGCGCTACCGCCGGGAGATCCTCGAAGCCGGCGGCAGCCGCCCGGCCATGGAATCCTTCAAGGCATTTCGTGGACGCGAGCCCACGGTCGATGCGCTGCTGCGGCATTCCGGCATGGCCCACGCCTGATCCGCCTGCCTTGCAGCACAAGGACGCCACAAGGCGTCCTTTTTTGCGCCAAACGATCGCCGCGCGTGGCCATTTGCGATGGGCACAAATGGCTGCCACATGCAACCGGCATCACACGCAAGGACAAGGGCGTACCGTTTTCCGCCTTACAGGCCGTCCAACCTGCCTACATCCTTTGCGCGCAGCAACTGGGCCAGTTCAAACAGCGGCAGCCCCACGATCCCCGAAAAACTGCCTTCAATGCGCGCCACCAGCGTGGCAGCCCGGCCCTGGATGCCATAGCCGCCGGCCTTGCCGAATGGCTCGCCCGTGGCGGCATAGGCGGCGATGCGCGCGTCATCGAGCGTGTCAAACCACACATCGGACACGCTGCAGACGCTCTGCCGCTGGCCACTGGCCGGATCGTGCAGCACCAGCGCGGTCAATACCTGGTGGCACCGGCCCGAAAGCTGGTGCAGCATGGCGGTGGCTTCGGCCGCATCGGCCGGCTTGCCAAGAATGCAACCATCGAGCGCAACCGTGGTATCGGCGCACAGGATGGGCGCTGGCGGCAACTGACGCACCTGCCAGCGTTGCACGGCTGCATCGGCCTTGGCATGGGTGACCCGCTGCACGTAGTCCGCAGGGGATTCGCCGGCACGAACGGCTTCGAGTGCTTCGGCGTCTTCTTCGGCGCCGGGCAGCAGCAAGTCATAAGCCACCCCTATCTGCTCCAGCAACTGGCGGCGGCGCGGGCTTTGTGAGGCAAGATAAATGAACATGCTGCGTCTACAAAAATCCGCTCATTCGCGGTGGTAAGGGTGACCGGCGTGGACCGACCAGGCCCGGTACAGCTGCTCCACCAGCACCACGCGCGCCAGGGCGTGCGGCAGCGTCAGGTCGCTCAGGCGCATGCGCTCGTGCGCGCTGGCGCGCAGATCGGGATGCAACCCATCGGGGCCGCCAATCAGCAGCACAACATCGTCGCCCGCCTGCTGCCAGCCCTGCAGCCTGTCGGCCAGCGCCTTGGTGGTCAGCGCCGCGCCGCGCTCATCCAGCGCCACCACGCGCCGGCCCTTGTTGCTGGCGCTTTCAATGGCCGCGGCGATGCGTCCGGCCTCGGCCTGCATCAGTTGCTGCGTGCTCTTGCCGCCGCTGCGCGGCTCGGTCTTGACCGTTCTGCACACCAGCGGCAACTCGGACGGGAAACGCTTGGCATAGTCGTCAAACGCGATCTGCGCCCATTCGGGCATTTTCTGGCCTACGGCAATGAGGACGAGTTTCATGGAAGGGCAACGAGCCGCCTTTGTTGTCTGGCGGCTGGTGCAGCTCCGCCTTATGGGGCTTTTTTAGCCTTTGACGCGACCGCCTTTTTGGCGCTTGCCACTGGTGCAGCGGATGTTTTTACCGCCCTGGCAGTTCTAGGCGTCTTCGGCGTTTCTGCCTTTGCGGCCTTGCTGGCTGCGGGCTTTGCGCTCGCAGCCGTTTTGCCCGCCGTTCTGGCTGTTGTCTTGGCTACGGTTTTAGTTGTGGTCTTGGTTGCGGCTTTGGCAGCTGTCTTGCGCACGGGCTTGTCATCTGCGGTGCTGCCAGCAACTGCGGCCGCTTCTTTCTTGGCCGCGGTTCTGGCCGCCGTGCGGGAGACGCGTTTTTCAGCCACAGCCTTGGCCGGCGCTTTCACCGCCACAGTGGCGGCTTTCTTGACAGGCGCCTTGCCGATGCGCATGCGCACGGGCTTCTCGCCCCAGATGTCTTCCAACGTGTAGTACTGGCGAATGGCCGGCTGCATGATGTGCACCACGGCCGGGCCGCAATCCACGATGATCCATTCGCCGTTTTCTTCGCCTTCGATCCGTGGCTTGACATACCCGGCGGCACGCACGGCATCCCGCACGCTGGCGGCCAAGGCCCGCGTCTGGCGGTTGGAACTGCCCGAAGCCACGATGACGCGTTCGAACAACGCCGACAAATGTTCGGTATCGAACACCTGGATGTCCTGCGCCTTGACGTCTTCCAGCCCGTCCACGATGGCGCGCTGCAATTTCTGGATGGATTTTTTTTCGGATGTGGAGGCTGAAAGATCAGTTTGCATGCGGCATCAGGTAGAGTTGGTGATCGTCAATATACTGTGCCACCGGCTGTGGCACAAGGGGTTGCAGCCAAGCCAGCCGCTCCTGTGGCGCCAGCGCCGCACGTTGCTGCAGGCCCTGGCGGATGAAAGTGGCGCTGATGGCGCTGGCTGGCAAGTGTAACGGCACGGCATGCACTCCAGCAGGCGGCTGCAGCGCTTCGCCTTGATCACTCATCGCATCCGGGCGCGCCAGCACCGCAACCGTCACTTCGCGCAGCAGGTCTTCGGCCCGCCGCCACTGCGGCAGAGTGCGCAGCAAGTCCTCGCCCATCACCAGAAACCAATCCGTCTCTCCGCCAGCATGCGCCGGTCGCGCCTGCAATTCACGCAGAGTATCGATGGTGTAGGTGGTGCTGCCGCGGCGCAATTCACAGTCGTCCACCACGGTTTTGGGCACGCCGGCAAAAGCCAGTTGTGCCATGGCCAGCCGATGCACGGCCGCCGTGAGACGACGCTGCTTCATCCACGGCTGGCCGGTGGGGATGACGTAGAGCAGGTCCAGCCCGAGTTGCTGCACGGCAGCGGCAGCCAGCGCCACGTGGGCATTGTGCGGCGGGTCGAAAGCCCCGCCGTACAGGCCGATGCGCTGTCTGTCAGGCGACATCATGGCTCGGCCCGTGACCCATAAGCCCGACCATGCGACGCAACGTTGCGCGGGGCTTCATCCGCCAATGGCCCGGTGACCGATGTCGCTGCGGTACTGCATGCCAGGCAGTTGCACCTGCTCCACGGCCGCATACGCCTTGGGCTGCGCCTGCTTGACGCTGTCAGCCAGGGCGGTGACGCACAGCACACGGCCGCCGCTGCTGTACAACCCCTCATCCTGCAGGCGCGTGCCGGCATGGAACACCTTCACGTCGTCACTGTCGGGCGGGCACTGGCTGATGCGGTCGCCCGTGCGCGGCTGATGGGGATAGCCGGCAGCGGCCACCACCACGCCCAGCGCCACGCGCCGGTCCCATTGCAGGTCAAAATCGGCCAGCGCGTGCCCATTGGCGTTACCCGGCTCGGTGGCCGTCCACAACAGCTCGAACAGGTCGCTTTTCAGCCGCATGAGGATCGGCTGCGTTTCCGGATCGCCCATGCGGCAGTTGAATTCCAGCGTCTTGACCTTGCCCTGATCGTCGATCATCAGCCCGGCGTACAAAAAGCCGGTGTAGGGGATGCCTTCCTTGGCCATGCCGCGCAGCGTGGGCAAGATTACCTCGCGCATGGCGCGGGCATGCACCTCGGCAGTCACTACCGGTGCAGGTGAATAGGCGCCCATGCCGCCGGTGTTGGGCCCCTGGTCGCCTGTAAGCAGGCGCTTGTGATCCTGGCTGGTGGCCAGCGCCACCACATCCTGTCCTTGGCAGACTGCCATGAAGCTGGCCTCTTCACCCTGCAGGAATTCCTCGATCACTACGCGCGCTTCGCCGTTGTGCTGCACCCCCAGGGGGTTGTCTTCGAGCATGTCACGCACGGCGGCGTGGGCCTCTTCCACCGTTGCCGCCACCACCACGCCCTTGCCGGCGGCCAGGCCATCGGCTTTTACCACGATCGGCGCACCCAGCTTGTCGATATAGGCGTGGGCCGCCGCCGCGTCCGTGAAGGTTGCAAACGCAGCCGTCGGAATGCCGTGCCGCTGCATGAACGCCTTGGAAAAAGCCTTGGAACTCTCCAGCTGCGCCGCCGCTTGGGTCGGACCGAAGATGCGCAGCCCGGCAGCGCGGAACATGTCTACCACGCCAGCGGCCAGCGGCGCCTCGGGGCCAACCACGGTCAGGTCTATTTTTTCGGCCTGTGCCCAGCGGCACAGCTCACCCAGATCCTGGATGGGCAAATTCTGCAGATGCGGCTCCAGCGCCGTGCCGCCATTGCCCGGAGCCACATACACCTTGGTGGCTTTTTCCGATTGCGCCAGCTTCCAGGCCAGCGCGTGTTCACGGCCACCGGAGCCGATGACGAGAATTTTCATGGGTTTTGTCAATCAAAAAATGGGAGTCGGAAACGAACCTGAATGATCAATTGCGCGCCGGCAGAATCGGCGTTGCCACATGCTCAGGAAAGGACGCATCGCAAGGCTGCGTCATTCCAGATCCAGCTCGGCGTTGTGGTACACGTTCTGCACGTCGTCCTGGTCTTCGAGCATGTCGAGCAGCTTCTGCATTTTGAGCGCCTCTTCGCCGCCCAGGGCAATGGTGCTTTCGGCGCGCAGCGTCACTTCAGCCACCTCAGGGTTGAGGCCAGAGGCCTGCAGCGCATTTTTCACCGTTTCAAAGTCGGCGGGCGCGCTCAGCACCTCGATGGCGCCGTCTTCATCGGTGATCACGTCTTCGGCGCCTGCATCCAGCGCCACTTCCATCACCTGGTCTTCGCTGGTGCCGGGCGCGAACACGAACTGCCCGCAATGCTTGAACTGGAAGGCCACCGAGCCTTCGGTGCCCAGATTGCCGCCATGCTTGCTGAAGATGTGGCGCACCTCGGCCACGGTGCGCACCTTGTTGTCGGTCATGGTGTCGACGATGATGGCCGCGCCGCCGATGCCGTAGCCTTCGTAGCGGATTTCCTCGTAGTTCACGCCTTCCAGCGTGCCGGTGGCCTTGTCGATGTTGCGCTTGATGGTGTCGGCCGGCATGTTGGCCGCCTTGGCCTTGTCGATGGCCAGGCGCAACCGGGGGTTGGCCGCCACATCGCCACCGCCATGGCGCGCCGCCACGATGATTTCACGGATGATGCGGGTCCAGACTTTGCCGCGCTTTTCGTCCTGCCGCCCTTTTCGGTGCTGGATATTGGCCCACTTGCTATGGCCTGCCATGATATGTTTCCCTCGCTCCAGATTTGGTGTAATAGGGGCTGATTTTACTTTGCGCATCCTCGGGCTGGGTGCAGGCCAGTCTGCTGCGGGCAGAAAACCTGCTGCACGCCAGTGGCCGGCATCCGGCATTCGTCAACACACCTCAGGGATCCACCATGTCCGACCCCATCCTCATCGCCCGGCACGGCGACATCACATGTTCCATCCTGCCGGGCCTAGCCAACCGCCACGGACTGATCACGGGCGCGACCGGCACCGGCAAGACCGTCACCCTGCAGAAACTGGCCGAATCGTTTTCGCAGATTGGGGTGCCGGTGTTCATGGCCGATGTCAAGGGCGACCTCGCCGGCATCAGCCAGACTGGCAGTATCGGCGCAAAGATGGCCGCCGTGCTCGAGGAGCGTGGCATCGACCTACCCACGCCCATGGCCTGCCCGACCACGCTGTGGGACGTCTTCGGCGAGCAGGGACATCCGGTGCGCGCCACCGTCAGCGACATGGGTCCCCTGCTACTGGCGCGCATGCTCGACCTCAACGAAACGCAGACCGGCGTGCTCAACATCGTGTTCCGCATCGCCGACGACAACGGCATGCTGCTGCTGGACATGAAGGACCTGCGCGCCCTGCTCCAGTATGTGGGCGACAATGGCAAGCAGTTCACGACCGAATACGGCAACATCAGCGCCGCCAGCGTGGGCGCCATCCAGCGGGGCCTGCTGCAGATCGAATCCCAGGGCGGCGACCGGTTCTTTGGCGAGCCCATGCTCAACATCAGTGACCTGATGCAATCCGTGGGCGGCAAGGGGATGATCAACATCCTTGCCGCCGACAGGCTGCTGCAATCGCCGCGCCTGTATGCCACTTTCCTGCTGTGGATGCTGTCGGAGCTGTTCGATCGGCTGCCCGAAGTGGGCGATCCGGAAAAGCCCAAACTCGTATTCTTCTTCGACGAGGCGCACCTGCTGTTCGACGCCGCCCCCAAGGTACTGCTGGAGCGCATCGAACTGGTGGTGCGGCTCGTGCGCTCCAAGGGCGTCGGCGTTTACTTCGTGACGCAAAACCCCATCGACATCCCCGACTCGGTGCTGGCGCAACTGGGCAACCGCGTGCAGCACGCCTTGCGCGCCTACACCCCACGCGATCAGAAGGCAGTGCGTACCACGGCTGAAACCATGCGCCCCAATCCCGCCCTCGACATCCAGCGCGCCATCACCGAGCTGGCCACGGGTGAAGCGCTGGTGAGTTTTCTCGATGAGAAAGGCCGGCCCGGTATCACGCAACGCGTTTTCGTCATTCCGCCGGGCAGCCAGATCGGCCCGATCACGCCTGAACAGCGCCAGGCCCTGCTGTCGGATTCACTCGTGACGGGCGTATACGAAAAGATGGTGGATCGCGAATCCGCCTATGAAAAGCTGCAGCAGCGCGGCACCGCGGAGGTCAGCGCCGGGCAGGACATCGCCTCTCCGCAAGGCGCGGAAGACAATGCGCTGCTGGGCACCGTCAAGGATGCGCTGTTCGGCCGCACCGGCCCGCGCGGCGGCAAGTACGAAGGCATCATTGAAAGCGCAGCGAAATCGGCGGCGCGCAGCATCGGCTCAAATATCGGTCGGCAGATCGTGCGTGGCGTTCTGGGCGGTCTTCTGGGCGGCCGCCGCTGAGGCCGCCATTCAATGGAATGGGTGCACATGCTGGCACCCGTTCCTCAACACCACTGTTTGTTCATGCAGGCGCGTCGAACGGAACAAACTCGAGCGCCGCCGAGTTCATGCAATAGCGCAAGCCCGTCGGCGCCGGACCATCCGCGAACACATGGCCCAGATGCGCCCCGCACTGGCTGCACAGCACTTCGGTGCGCACCATGCCATGGCCATGGTCGGCGCGCTCCACCATCGCGCCGGGACTGAGCAGCCGGAAAAAACTGGGCCAGCCGCAGCCGGCATCGAACTTGGCATCACTGGCAAACAGCGGCTGCCCGCAACTGATGCAGTGGTATGCACCAGGCGCCCAGTGATCGTTGTACCGTCCGGAAAAAGGCCGCTCGGTAGCCGCCTGGCGCGTCACGGCCAGCGCCTGTGGCTCGGCATCCTTCTGTGCCAGCAGGGCCTGCCATTCGCTCGCATGCTTCTGGATCGGAAATGCCATGATTCCATCCCTGTGTATGTTGGATTCCACCCCTGGAAAAGACGCATTGCATTATGCGGCCCCATGCGCAGCCTGCCACCCGGCAACCTGTTGCCTGCACAGACTGTGATGGCATTCGCGACAACGTTCCAAATGGTGCAAAGCATTTGGCGGGTTGTTGGGTATGATGCCCGGATAGTTGGTTGCATCCTCCCGGACACGAATGGGGCTTGTTTCCTGTGTGCATGCCCCATCCCTTTTGTGAAGTCTCACATTCGGTGTTCGCAGCCTGCACCATGCCGATCCATCAACCAGAAGAGAAAGCCATCATGTCCACCCAAAAAGCTAATCAGCCTGTTGCCGCCTTCCCCCGTTGCCTGTCCGCCGGATTGACCACCGCCCTGCTGGGCTGCCTGGCCTCTGTCGCACAGGCCCAGAATGCCGACATTTCCGCCCCCAACACCATTCTGGCGGTCGCGCAACAGTCGGTACAACAGATCGAGGCGAAGAAGGCCGGTGACCTGTATGCGCAAGCTCCGGCATTTGTGAAGGCACAAATCAAGAAAAACGCGTTCGTCAAGGGCATTGACAACGAACGCACCAAGCTGGGCTCCGTCACCGCCCGCCAGTGGATCGGCATGGAACGCGTCATGCACGCACCGGGCAACCAGCAACCGCCGGTTGCCTGCGCCAACGTCCGGTTCGTGGCGCTGCGGCAGAACACCCTGGCCGGTTCCGAACTCGTCAGCCTTTGCCTGGAGCAGCAGCAATGGCGCACCGTGGGCTATGTAGCCACTCCCCAACCGGCCGCACCCGCCCAACAGCCGTAACGGCCCATCCGGATCCTCAGTGCAGCGCCCGGTAAATACGGGCCGCCAGCGCGGGAGAAACGCCCTCGACCCGCACCAGATCCGCCTCGGACGCCGCTACCACCCCGCGCAAACCCCCAAAACGCTGCAGCAGGCGGGCGCGCCGCTTGGGACCGATGCCGGGCACATCTTCGAGCCGGCTGGCACCCATGCGCACCTTGGCGCGCCGGGCACGCATGCCGGTAATGGCAAAGCGGTGGGCTTCATCACGGATCTGCGCCACCAGCATAAGCGCAGCCGAATCCGGCGGCAGGGTGATTTTGGCGCGCCCGTCGGCGAATACCAGTTCTTCCCGCCCGACCTTGCGGCCCTCGCCTTTCTCGACACCGACGATGCGTGAAACGTCCATGCCCAGTTCTTCGAACACCTGACGGGCCATGGCCACCTGCCCCTTGCCCCCATCGATCAGCACCACATCCGGAACACGTGGATACACGACGGCGGCGTGTGCCGTCTCACCGGCAGAGGGTTCAGCAGTTTGCGGCCCGGGCCAATCCACCGCACGCAAAGTCTGCATCAGTTTGCCGTAGCGCCGCATCAACACCTGCCGCATGGCGGCAAAATCGTCTCCGGGCGTGATGTTTTCGATGGTGTAGCGGCGGTATTGCGCCGGCTGCATGGCATGCTGCTCGAACACCACGCACGAGGCCTGCGTGGCTTCGCCTGCCGTGTGGGAGACGTCGAAACATTCGATGCGCAAGGCCGAGAAATCGCCGTTGATGGCGGATGCGCGTACCGTTTTCTGGACTGCTGGCACATTTACCAGGCCGGTTTCGGCGATCAGCTCCGGCAGATCACCGGCTTCGATCCCCAGAACGGCGGCCAGCGCCCGCGTGCGTTCCTGCTGGGAGCCTTCTTCCGCCAGCAGGCGTGCCAGTTGCAACCGGGCGTTCTGCCCTGCCATTTCCAGCCATACACGACGGTGTTCGCGCGGCTGGTGCACCACCTGAAAGCGTCGGCCTGCCGCATCGTCGAGTGCCTGCTGCAGAGCCGCAGACAGGGGAAAGGCCACGACCAGAACGTCGGGCCACTGGGCCGTGCCCAGATAGTGCTGCGCTACGAAGGCTTCCAGTACCGCACGTGCCAGACCGGTGCCGGACGACGCTGCCATTTCCTCATGCTCCTCCTCAACAGGAGCGTCGCCCTCATCCATCAGTTTGCGCGCCTCGTCAAACTGGGCCGGGAAATAGGCCTTGTCCCCCAGATGGCGGCCGCCGCGCACCATGGCCAGGTTGACGCAGGCACGTCCGCCCTGCACGTGCACGGCGATGATGTCCACATCCTTGTCGCTGGTGGTATCAAGGGATTGCTGATGCAATACCGCGTTGAGTGCCGTGATCTGATCGCGCACTTCAGCTGCGCGCTCGAACGCCAGCTCTTCCGAAAAGGCCAGCATGCGCGCTTCCAGCGTCTGCAATACTGCCTGGGTGTCGCCGCGCAGAAAGGCGATGGCGTCTTCCACATCCCGGGCATAGGCGTCCGGTGCGATATGCTGCACGCATGGCGCGCTGCAGCGCTTGATCTGATAGAGCAGACAAGGCCGGCTGCGGTTGCTGAAGAAAGTATCTTCGCAGGTGCGCAGCCGGAATACTTTCTGCAGCAGGTCGATGGTTTTCTTCACGGCCCAGGCGTTGGGATAGGGGCCGAAATACCGGTGCTGCCGGTCGGTGGCGCCGCGATAGTAGGCCATGCGCGGATAGTCCGACGGGCCGGCAGATTCGCCGGCGCCAGCGGATTTTTCCCGGCCTCTGCCGCCATTGCCCCTGCCTGTACCACTGATCTGAAGGTAGGGGTAGCTCTTGTCATCGCGAAACAGGATGTTGTACCGGGGCCGCAACGTCTTGATGAGCGTGTTTTCCAGGATCAGCGCCTCGGCCTCGGACCGGACCACCGTGGTTTCCAGGCGTGCAACCTTGCCCACCATGAAACCGATGCGCGTGCCGCCATGGTCCTTCTGGAAGTAGCTCGACACCCGGCGCCGGAGGTTGATGGCCTTGCCCACATAAAGCACCTGGTCGCCCGCATCGGAAAACCGGTAGACCCCGGGCAATGCGGGCAGGGCAGCCGCCTGCGCCAACAATGCGGCTCGCGGATTGTTGGCGCAATTCGGGTCGGATGCATCACCGGAACGACTCATGCAGCAATTGTAGGTTGCCTGTTCGCATGGCGTAATGGCCACCAGTTACCCGGCTAAACGTGAAAAGGCATGCATCAATTTCTGGCGCCGTCCGAAACGATGCCAGTGCCTGCGTGCACACCGGGTTTACAGGCGCGCACTCCTTCACTGAGTGCCCAGTAAAAACAGGCGGCTCGCCAGAAAGACAACCGCCGCAGAAGCGATCTCTACACCTTATCCTGGCAGTTCCGCATCCGTATAGCTCCTGTCCAGCAACCGGCTGAATGCCGCCTTGCCCCTTTCTGAAAACCGTGCCGCCTTCACCGCTTCATCCAGCCGCATATTGGCACGGATATGGCTGCATAGCTCTTCGTGGCAAATCACGGCCAGTTGCCACTCTTCCTCCCTGTATCCATTGCCCATGGCCGCATAAATGGCCAGCGCCAGCTGCCGCTCCGCGTCGGAATCAAGCGCCATGGCTCCTTGCATGCAAACCGTCAAAAAACAATAGGAAAGAGCCATGTCCAGCTCCCCTATCGCCCGTTCTGCCCAGTACTGCTGCGGCACTTCTTTATTCATAGTTATTCTCCGGTGGTCTGTCGCAGACACGTGCAAAACATTTCGCAATCCTTCTGTCAGGCAATGTGTTTGCGCAAATGCCTGTTCAATCAGGTTGACAAACGCCACCCACTACGGACTCAGCCACGCTGGACACCCGGCAAGTTTGCCCCCTCGAGCCAGACCTCCCCCAGAAAATGAGCCGGTTGCTCCGTGCACACTGCTGGCACGAATGGACGCATCTCTCATGTCACCAGATCCGCAACAATCCTTTCCAAACGCTCCGCATCCCCCGCTCCTTGCCAGCCCCGGGTAGCCGCATACCACCCCCAGTACACCCCCCACGCAATAGCCGTGTGGTTGCGGTACCTGGGGCTTTTTTTCGGATATTGCCGTGCCAGTAGCACGCTGGAGCGAATGGTTTCTTCGGCCTGAGCTGTCAGACTGGTGTAGCTCCAAGTCTTTTCCATTGATTCCATACACCACAATCTCCGCATCAGGCTGAAAGAAATACGGCCATCCGGGTCAACTGTTATCCGGTTCCACCTTGATGCCCAGCTTGACGGCTATTTCGTGTCCCTGGCCCCATTTGCCCTTGCACTGACCGCCCAGCACCTGGTAAACCTTGTTGCGCGGGTAATTGTGCTGGCGTGCCCAGTCAGTGATGGTGATACCGCGCTGAATGAATTCGGCGCGGAGTTGCTGAGGGGAGCGTGTGCTTTCCTTCATAAACATCCTCCTGTTACAACATATGAAAACATGAAGTACGCATGTAAACAAGGCAAAAAGAAATACGTGCGGATGCATGAATGCGAGGCATTTGGCTCTGTCTCCGTGTCGGAACTGCACCTACGGAAACCGCTGCGCATTCATATAGATTCATTCGATTGGCCACTCTTGGGATGAGCACCAAAATCGCACATTTTCATCAGCGTCGTGGGACAAACCCCTTTCAGCAAACTATCAGGTACAACCACGAACAAGAAACAACTCCTCTTCCTGATCAATAGGCACCTGTTTAACAAAAGATTCTTCTTGCCATTTACGCGTATTTGTGCAAATATCAACAAAAATGTTGCGTTTTGACAAAAATCATATTAGCACTATTTGCTGCATAGCAGACCATGATTGACATGATTGGCATAAATACCCGCCTTTCTTTTTTGTTGTGTGTAGATAGAGATGTCATTTAGGGCATTTTGAGCACCCAAATATCACATGTCAATCGTACATACATTAGTCCACATGTTTTACTCGGAAATGAATTGTCTTATGAGCAAAAGAACCCATTTCATAGAGAAAGAACGATCGAGGCCGAAATATATCGACAGAGGGATAGTACCAGTAAATGCGCATTTTGTGCACTCATATATATCACGACGAGCATCGCCATGAATCCTTACCATTTGATAGGAAAAAGACTGCGTGAAGAGAGAATCAAGCTGGGCTACACCCAAGAAGAGGCTGCCAAAATAGTCGGTGTCAGGCGAGAAATGTGGGGAAGATATGAACGAGGTTCACTTCCTAAAAGGGATACAACCGATTCCTTAGCCAATGCCGGCTTTGATGTGGCCTACATATTCACGGGTATCCCCGCCGTAGCGCGCACCGAGCCGAACGATCTGCAGCAAGCCCAAGACAACACAAAGGCCTCTCCCCTGGCTGCGCAAGCTTTTGCATGGGAACCGATGCAGGGAACGGTCAATTTCAAGAACATCGTCGCGTTGTTGCGATATTGCACCGAGATGGAATGTCATGCATTGCACACCCTGCTGTGCTCGATGGTTCAAGGACGCATGGCTGGCAAGCGTTCCAACGCAAGCACGAAGGCCCGATAAATCCAGCGGAGGGTATGCCCGTCCATTTGGATATCACCGGCCTACGGCTGATGGTCACCTTTTTTCGTTCGTTCTTGCGCCCAAGTTCCCAAGAAGGACAAACACACACCTCCCATAGAATCAAATTTTTGGCGATTACGAATCCGTCACGCCAGCCTCCTCCGTCTATCCCTGCCTTTTCATCATTGCCTGATGGCGGCACCTTCTCCATACCCCTCCCGACTTTGGGACATTTTCTGTACCGTGGTCGACAACTACGGCGACATTGGCGTGTGCTGGCGGCTGGCCGTCAACCTGGCACAACGCGGCCAGCGCGTGCGGCTGTGGATCGACGACAAGGCACCCCTGCAATGGCTCGCGCCGCACGGCCATGCGGGCGTGGAAGTGTTGCATTGGAACCGATCGTTGACAGATGCCGGATTGCCAGAGGAGCCAGCCGACGTGCTGATCGA
The DNA here is from genome assembly GCA_039808005.1 of Allobrachymonas sp. Classification (GTDB taxonomy): domain Bacteria; phylum Pseudomonadota; class Gammaproteobacteria; order Burkholderiales; family Burkholderiaceae_C; genus Brachymonas. Next base: position 24,281 of record JBDHSG010000021.1, read on the forward strand.
AGCTTTTGGCTGCACGCTCGACGACGCTACGCAAGCACGCTGGGCGCAACAGCAGCACACCCGCCCCGGTGTATGGCTCAATCTCGAATATCTGTCGGCAGAAAGCCATGCAGAACGCTTCCATCGGTTGCCATCGCCTGTGCTGACCGGGCCGGCCGCGGGGTGCGTCAAACATTTCTTCTACCCTGGCCTTACGGAAAGAACCGGCGGCTTGCTGCGCGAGCCCGATCTGCTGTTGCGGCAGCAGGCGTTTGACCGCGCCGCCTGGCGAACGCAATGGAACGTTCCTGCACACGCACATGTCATCAGTCTGTTCTGCTATGAACCACCGGCTTTGGCACAGTTGTTGCAGCATTTGCGCGATGGGCCTCATCTGGATCCAGTGCACCTGCTAGTCACCCCCGGACGCGCCTTGCAGGCTGTGCTGGCCATCCTGCCTGAGACCCTGACGCACACCCTGCAGTCGCAAGGACAGGTGCGCTGGGACCATCTGGTGCTGCATGCCTTGCCCTGGCTGGAGCAGCAGGCGTTCGATGCCTTACTGTGGGCATCGGATTTCAACTTCGTGCGCGGCGAAGATTCGCTGGTGCGCGCACTGTGGGCAGGACAACCATTTGCCTGGCAGATCTACCCGCAGGATGACGGAGCCCACCATGCCAAACTGCAGGCATTCTTGGACTGGATGCAGGCGACGCCCGGCATGCGCAACTTTCACGCAGCATGGAACGGCCCTCCGCAAGCGATGCTGCCTGCGCTGATGCAACAGGATTTACCGGCATGGCAGGCCTGCGTGCAGGCCGCCAGAAGCCGTCTGCTGCACCAGCAGGATCTGACCAGCCAGTTGCTGGCGTACGTCGCGAACCATGAAACCGGTGAATCCCGTTCGTCCATGCGCCGCAGCACGATGCTGTAGGGTAGAATTAATAGATTTTGCAGGGCTTGGCCTTGCAAGCGGGCGTCTGTCGTACGGCCGTGCCATGTGTCCGTACCGGACACGCGCAGCACAGGCGGACGCTTCTTTCAGCCGCAGCCAGTGCCATGACCGTGCTTGCGTGGCCTCAACTTGAAAAATACCATTATGAAACTCGCCCAAGAAATCCGCGCCGGCAACGTCATCATGCACGGCAAAGACCCGATGGTGGTGCTCAAGACCGAATACGCCCGTGGCGGCCGCGGCTCATCGACCGTACGCATGAAGCTCAAAAGCCTGCTCAACAACTTTGGCACCGAAGTGGTGTTCAAGGCCGACGACAAGATCGACAACATCATTCTCGACAAGAAAGATTGCACCTACAGCTACTTCGCCGATCCCATGTATGTGTGGATGGACCCCGAGTACAACCAGTACGAAGTGGAAGCCGAGAACATGGGTGATGCACTGAACTACCTCGAAGAAGGCATGACCGCCGAAGTGGTGTTCTACGAAGGCAAGGCCATTTCTGTGGAATTGCCCACCAGCGTCGAGCGCGAAATCACCTGGACCGAACCGGCCGTCAAGGGCGACACTTCGGGCAAGGTGCTCAAGCCCGCCAAGATCGCCACCGGCTTCGAGGTGGGCGTGCCGATTTTCGTGGCGCAGGGCGACCGTATCGAAATCGACACCCGCACGGGCGAATACCGCAAGCGCGTGTAATGCAGTAACGCCGACGAATCGCATAAAGGCTTCCCTTTCACGGAAGCCTTTTTGCTTTCTGTTTCCTACAATGCCTGCATCATGAAAACCGATAATGACCCCGGCCGGGACAGGCCGGGGTTTGCAGACCACTACGAAACGGATCCGCCGCGCGACGACGCGGATCCAGAGGCTTCCAGCCAGGCTTTTGCCGATACCGAATTCCTGATGCGACGCGAATTCCGCGGCATTCGCCTGCAACTGGAATTGCTCAAGCCGGAATTTGCACAGCAGCGGCACCAGATCGATCACACGGTGGTGGTGTACGGCAGCGCACGCATGCAGTCGCCCGAGGCCGTAGAGGCCCTGCTGGAAACCGCGCACAAGAACCATGACACCACAACACTGCTGCAGGCCGATCGTTTGCGACGCGGAGCCCATTACTATGAAGATGCCCGCGCTTTTGCCCGGATCGTGGCGCAGTACAGCCGCGGCAAGCCGCGCGCAAATCACTTCTACATTTGCACGGGCGGCGGACCAGGCATCATGGAAGCCGCCAACCGTGGCGCCCGTGAAGCAGGCGAGCCGACCGTCGGCCTCAACATCACACTGCCGCACGAACAGACGGACAACCCTTACGTGACACCCGGCCTGCGCTTCAAGTTCCATTACTTTGCCTTGCGCAAGATGCATTTCATGATGCGCGCCAAGGCGCTGGTCGCCTTTCCTGGCGGCTTTGGCACGCTCGATGAACTGTTCGAAGTCCTCACGCTGGTGCAAACGGAAAAAACCAAGCCGGTTCCCGTCGTGCTCTATGGCAGCAGCTACTGGAAACGCCTGCTGCATCTGGACGTACTGGTGGAAGAAGGCGCGATCGCTCCTGAGGACCTCGAACTGTTCCGCTACGCCGACACGCCCAAACACGCATGGGAGCACATTGCAGCCTTCTACCGCCTGACCTGAGGCTCTGGAAAATGGCACGATTTCCGCTGAAATCGCCTGAACCCGCTGCGCTAGAATTGCTGCATTGCAGCATCCTTTGAGAATCGTGCGTTGCTGCCCCTGCTTGTCCCTCTTTCACCTTTTCGCATTTCGCCGGTACTTTCACCGGAACCATCTGGGAGTTTTCATGTCGCAACCCGCAACCAAACCGGCCAATCCGAACTTTTCCTCGGGCCCCTGTTCCAAGCGTCCTGGCTACACCGTCACCGGCCTGAACCTTGAAAGCCTGGGCCGCTCGCACCGCTCCAGCCTAGGCAAGAAACTGCTGGGACTGTGCTGCACCGAAAGTGCCCGCCTTCTGGACCTGCCTTCCGACTACCGGGTAGCCGTGGTACCGGCTTCCGACACGGGCGCGGTCGAGATGGCGATGTGGTCGCTGCTGGGCGCGCGCGGTGTGGACATGCTGGCGTGGGAATCATTTGGCGCAGGCTGGATCACCGATGCAGTCAAGCAGCTCAAGCTGCCCAACATCACCCGGCATGAAGCCGCGTACGGCAAGTTGCCCGATCTGGCCAAGGTCAATTTCGACAACGACGTGGTCTTTACCTGGAACGGCACCACATCGGGCGTGCGCGTACCCAATGGCGACTGGATTCCCGACAATCGCCAGGGCTTGACCATTTGCGACGCCACCAGCGCCGTGTTCGCCATGGAACTGCCCTGGGAGAAGCTCGACGTCATCACCTATTCGTGGCAAAAAGTGCTGGGCGGCGAAGGTGCGCATGGCATGCTGATCCTCAGCCCACGCGCGGTGCAACGGCTGGAAAGCTATGCCCCGGCGTGGCCACTGCCCAAGATTTTCCGCATGACCAGCGGCGGCAAGCTGATGGAAGGATTGTTCAAGGGCGAAACCATCAATACCCCCTCCATGCTGTGCGTGGCCGATTATCTGGACGCACTGGCCTGGGTGGAGCGCATCGGCGGGGTACTGGCCACGATCGCCCGCAGCCAGGCCAACCTGCAGGTGATCGAAGAATTTGTAGCGGCCACGCCCTGGATTCATTTCCTGGCCGAAGATCCGGCCGTGCGGTCGAACACCAGCGTATGCCTGACGCTCGACCTGCCCGAAGACAAGGTCAAGCAAATGGTGAAGCTGCTCGAAGCCGAAGGCGTAGCCTACGACATTGGCGCGTACAAGGACGCTCCGGCCGGCATCCGCATCTGGTGCGGCGCCACCGTGGAAAAGGCCGACCTGCAGGCGCTCATGCCATGGCTGAGCTGGGCCCATCAGCAAGTGAGCGCCGCCTGACCACTCCCAAACCGCGATGCGGCTGGCGCCCCCACCAGCAGCCGCATCGGCCATTTTGCCGATACGCTTAAAAGGACCCATCCACCATGTACAAAATCCGCACATACAACACCATTTCGGTCAAGGGACTGGACCGTTTCCCACGGGCACAGTTCGAGGTAGGCAGCGACGTCGCCCATCCAGACGCCTTCTTGCTGCGCAGCCAGAAGCTGCATGACGAGCCCGTTCCCGACACACTGCTGGCAGCTGCCCGCGCCGGTGCCGGCGTAAACAACATTCCGGTGGCGGAATACGGGAAAAAAGGCATCGTGGTGTTCAACACGCCCGGCGCCAACGCCAACGCCGTAAAGGAACTGGTTCTGGCCGGCATGTTGCTGTCCACACGTGGCGTGCTGCCCGGCATCGCCTACGCCCAATCGCTTCACGGCATGACGGATGCCGGTGAAATGTCCAAACTGCTGGAAAAGGAAAAGTCCCGATTCGCTGGCGGCGAATTGCGCGGCAAGACATTGGGCATCGTCGGCCTGGGCGCCATCGGCTCGATGGTGGCCAGCACCGCGCTCGCCCTGGATATGAAGGTGCTGGGCTACGATCCGGCGCTCTCCATCGAGGCTGCCTGGCGCCTCTCTAACGAAGTGCAGAAAATGGAAAACCTGCATTCACTGCTGGCGCGCTCCGACTACATCTCGCTGCATATTCCGGCCATCGAAGCCACCAAGCACATGATCAATACCGAGGCGTTGGCTGCCACCAAGCCTGGCGCCGTACTGCTGAATTTTGCACGTGAAAGCGTGGTCGACAAGGAAGCCGTGCTCAAGGCCCTGGAAACCGGCACCCTGAGCCGCTATGTGTGCGACTTTCCCGAACCCGGCCTGCTCCATCACGACAAGGTCATTCCCATGCCGCACATCGGCGCCAGCACCGAAGAGTCGGAAGAGAACTGCGCCGTGATGGCGGCTGACCAGCTGATGGACTTCCTGCAAAACGGCAATATCGCCAACTCGGTGAATTTCCCGGCCGTCAGCATGCCGCGCACCGCAGGCGCCACGCGCGTGACCTTCTCCAACCACAATGTATCGGGCGTGCTGGGCCATGTGCTGTCCGTCTTGGCTGACGCACAGGTCAACGTGATCGACATGGTCAATCGCAGCCGCGGCGATCTGGCCTACAACATCCTGGATGTGGAAAACCACCCCGAAGACAGCGTGATCGCGGCAATCGGGCAAGTGGAAAACGTGATCCGGGTCCGCGCGATCTGACACCCGTTTCGTACTGCCCCCGCGCGGGCTGGCATTGGCCCGCGCGCATCCTTCCCTTCCTGGGGAAGGATCATTGATCGTTATCTGGTCTGCCGCAGGGGACCAACCACCGCCCGGACTCTTGCAAATTTGCTGCCGTACGTATCCGCCTAGTCGGCGCTTGCCTCTTGCGGCGCGTCACCGTCCGTTCCCAGAATGCCCTGCGCCTGCGTATCCGGCAGAGCCTCGGCGCTGCGCAGTGCGCGCTGCATGGCGCGGTTGCGCACATCGGCATGATCCAGTGTGCGCAGAACGGTTTGCGTCTGGCTGCGGATTTTTCCCAGCACGTCTGCAAACTTGCCGAATTCGGTCTTGACGGCGCCCAGCACCTGCCAGACCTCGCTGCTGCGCTGCTCCAGCGCCAGGGTGCGGAAACCCATTTGCAGGGCATTGAGCATCACCAGCAAGGTGGTAGGCCCTGCCAGCGCAATACGGAATTCCCGCTGCACACCTTCCATCAGGCCCGGCCGGCGCAAGACTTCGGCATACAGTCCCTCGGTCGGCAGGAACAGGATGGCGAAATCGGTGGTGTACGGCGGCGCAAGGTAGCGATCGCTGATATTCTTGGCCTCCAGGCGGATGCGCGCCTCCAACTGACGGGCGGCCTGCTCGGCCGCGGGCGCATCGGCACGCTGCTGGGCGGCGAGCAGCCGCTCGTAATCTTCATTGGGAAACTTGGCGTCGATCGGCAGCCACATCGGTCCACCGTCCTCTCCCTTGCCCGGCAGGCGGATGGCGAAATCCACCGCATGCCGGCTGGCAGGATGCACCTGCACCTGCGCGGCATACTGGTCGGGCGTGAACACCTGCTCCAACAAGGCCCCCAGCTGCGCTTCACCAAAGATGCCGCGTACCTTCACGTTGGTCAGCAGGTGCTTGAGATCGCCCACACCCTGCGCAAGGGTCTGCATTTCACCCAGGCCGCGATGCACCATCTCAAGCCGCTCGGCCACCTGCTTGAAACTGTTGTCCAGACGCGTCTGCAGGGTGGATTGCAGTTTCTCGTCGACGGTCTGACGCATTTCATCGAGCTTGGCGCTGTTGCTCTGTTGCAGTTGCGCCATCTGCTCCTGCAACGTACTGCGCATCTCGGTCAGGCGGCGTGCATTCGCTTCACTCAAGGCGTCGAGTTGCTGCGCCAGCGTATCCGACACCTGCTTCTGCATCTGCGCCAGTACGGCCTGAACGCCCTGCAGCTGCTGCGTCTGAATGCGTGCGGATTCCGCGCCGTGCTGCACCAATCCATTCTGGAACGTGCTGAGCGCCTGCGCCTGTTCCTGGCGCGCATTGCGCGCAGTCTCGGCCAGTTCACGGCGCAATTCACGTTCCAGCCGCTCGTTGCCCTGGAAAATCTCCGCCGCCAACTCCTGCCGTAACGACTGGTTCGCACCCGCATCCGGTTTGCGCAGCCACAGCACAAGCAGCCCAATCAAGTTGATCAAGACACAAAGCGCAAGCAGCACAAGAATCAGGTGAGCATCGGACATGGGCGACAGCAGGACAGGGCAAGACAGAAAATCTTCCCGTACGTCATTTATCCATGACGGGGGACAGGAGGTGGCGGAGGTCATCTTATGACAGATCGGCAACGCAACTCCGGCGGCTACCCCACATAGCGCCACCCGCAAAATACATCTTGTTTCAATTAAGGCGTATTTTTTGTTGCAGTGCACAAAAAAAGGCTTGTATTTCCCTGTACAGGCACTATACTTCAATTCATGCTGCACTGCAGCAAACATACCGCGATGATGCCGATGCCGGTACTGTGACGCTGGATTGATCTTCAAGCCAACGCCCAACAACCCACCGCAAAGGCACCCACCATTTGACCAGGAGTAGATTCATGATGACCGCCGAACAAATCGCAGCCGCCAACAAGGCCAATATGGAAACCCTTTTCGGGCTGACCAACAAGGCATTTGAAAGCATGGAAAAAATCGTTGAACTGAACATGGCTGCCACAAAGGCCGCTTTCAACGACGTGGCTGAAACCGCACAAGCCGCCCTGAACGCAAAGGACGTGCAGGAACTGCTGGCCGTTCAAGCCCGCCTGGTGCAGCCGCTGGCTGAAAAAACCGCTGCCTATAGCCGCCACCTGTATGAGATCACCGCCAGTTCCACCGCCGAACTGGGCAAAGTGATGGAAGCCCAGACCCAGGACACCCAACGCAAGATGGGCACACTGGTGGACAACATGGGCAAAAACGCCCCCGCTGGCAGCGAAGCCAGCGTAGCCATGATGAAAAACATGGTTTCAGCCGCCAACACGGCGTTCGAATCGGTGCAGAAAGCCGTGAAACAGGCTTCCGACATGGCCCAGAACAACTTCAACACCATGACCAACACGGCTGCAGCCGCCACCAAAACCAGCCGCGGCAGCAAGGCCTGATGGATACACGGCAGGCGCCGGGCATGACGATGGCAGCCTACCAACAGTTGTCTCCTTGTGTCTTGTAGCCAGGGTCTTCCCAGGCAAAGATGCAATTAACAGCCCCGCGTTTGCGGGGCTTTTTTTATTGCCGGCCGCTCACTCCTTCATCGCTTGCGCCGTGCAACGGCCCCAGAGGATGAAGAAGATGGCAGCACCGTCCGGATCACTGCGCGGTGTAACCGCCATCCACCAGGTAATAAGAGCCGGTCATGAAACTGGCCCGCTCGGACAGCAGGAACACGATCAAGGCGGCCACTTCTTCGGGCGTTCCCATACGACCCAGGGCGTGCTTGCTGCTGACGAGGTCCTGGGCTGATGGGTTCAAGGCATTGTCAACCATGGGTGTATGGATGAAGCCGGGCCCGACTGCATTCACGCGAATACCCTTGGTCGCATATTCCAGCGCGGCGTTCTTGGTCATGCCCACTACGCCGTGCTTGGCGCTCACGTAACCGACAGCACCCGCAAAACCCACGCTTCCCGGAATCGAGGCAACATTAACGATCGACCCGGCACCCGTGCGCACCATTTCTGGAATTGCGTACCGCATGCCGTAGAAAACACCCGACAGGTTCGTATCGATCACCTGTTTCCAAGCTCCGAGATCGTGCTCCCCCGTGGGGGCTGATGGCCCACTGATTCCCGCATTGTTGACCAACCCGTAAAGACTACCGGTCGTTTCGACGGCAAAACGTGCACCGACACAGCGTCCGCCACGTCAACCTGTACGGCGTGGGCCTTTCCACCCCCGCCGACAATCTGCGCGACCATATTCTCGGCCTTGGCCATGCCGCGGCCCGCGACGATGACTGTTGCGCCCGAAGCGCCCAGCTCCATGCACGTGGCCGCCCCAATGCCCGAGGTCCCGCCCGTCACGATGATTGTCTTTCCATCAAAACGCAGATCCATGCATGCCTCTCAATAATGGATGGGTTGATGGCGCGCCCGCTCTCCGTCTCATGGAAAAATTGGCGGCCTATTGGATGCTAGCATGCACGCGACCCACATTCCTGTATCTGAGGGATGCAGAGACAACTGGTCTGCCATACACACAACCTATCCATTGAGAAAATGGCAGGAAATCGTTATCCGTCGCACCCAGAATCCACCTTCCCGATTCCCGGCTGCACGCCGCAAACGCTGCGCGCCAAGTCGGCAATAAATCGGCCTTGAGTGAAAGGAAAGAGCAGCGAAAATCCGGCCAGGATCAGGCCGGATCGGGAGGCGGCATGATGCTGCCGAGCATCCACCCCATGAGGTCTTCGACACTGCGGATCTGATTGCCAAAAGGCAATTTGCCCGCGCCCCGGAAGAACAAGCCCTTGCCCACTTCGCCTTCGATGGCATGGCCGAGTTGTTTGTCGATGCAGAACTGGCCCATGTCGGACTTGCCATCGCGCAAGCCACAGTGCGCCAGACAGTCAAATGCCATGTTGCATCGCTTGGCATGCGCCACCGCCTTGAGCTTGGGCTCGATGCGGATGTATTTGTCCAGCCAGGGCGTGCGTACAGCGCGCGCGGGCAATCCGGCCACGCTCACGAATTCCACAATATCCTCAGGGCGCGCATTGGCCAGCACTTCCTTGAACGCGAGTGGCGCATCGCTTTCCTGGCTTACTGCAAAGGCGGAGCCCATCTGCACCGCAGAGGCTCCCATGTCCTGTAGCCGGCGCAGGTCTTCGCGGCTGCTGATGCCGCCAGCCGCCACCAGCGGAATTTCACGCTCGTACCCCGCTTCGCGGAAAAAAGCCTTGACCGCCGGAATGACGTTTTCAAAATCAAAGCGCTTGTCATTGAGGTCGCTCACCTTGGCTGCGCCCAGATGGCCGGCGGCCAGCCGCGGATGCTCGATGACGATGGCATCGGGCAGGCGTCCCCTTTTCTCCCATTTCTTGACCAGCAACTGCACGCCGCGGGCATCGGACAGGATGGGAACCAGAGCCGTATCCGGGTGGTCCTTGGCCAGGTCCGGCAGATCCAGCGGCAAGCCGGCACCCACGACCACCGCATCGACCTTGGCCTCGAGCGAAACCTTGACATATTCGGCGTAAGCTGCCACGGCCTTCATGACATTGACGGCGATCAGCCCGCCGCCCTGTGCCAGTTGACGCGCCCGGTCAATCTCACGACGCAGCGCCGTCATATTGGCCTCGTTGATGATTTTTTTCGCGGCCGGGGTGTCCTCGGCCTTCTCCAGAGGACGCGTCTGCTCCATCAGATCGGGATGCAGCCGCCGCAAATCAATGGAGGAAATGGTGCCGATGGCGCCCATGGATGCCACCGCACCGGCCAGCCCGCCAGCGGAAACACCCACGCCCATGCCGCCCTGAACCACCGGCAGCAGGCTCTTGCCGCCAAGCTGCAACAAACGCAGGCCCGATTTCTCTGCCAAGGCACGCAGGCGCTGTGCAACAGACCCTTGCGGATCGTTTGCCGCCTGTTCTGTCTGCTGGGACTCCTGACTGATACTGCTACCACTCATCTTGCACGATACTCCGAATTGACTGTTCGACTCAGCCGGCCCCTTTACCCACTGCCTGCACCTTCCACACACATGAACACCGTCATGAAAAACGCGCCACCTTGGGAAAAAACAGACTGAATGGCGAAGCCGTTACTGGAGATCAGGGACAAACGTGCTCGCCTTTGCAAACATGTCCCTGAAAATAATCTGACTATTATCCGGGAAATTCTTGTGTGCCCTGAAAGCCCTTGTTCTTAGGGCCATATTTGCAAAAAGGGTATTCGGCTATCACAAGCCGGTCATCGGCACGGTCTCGGGAAGATTTGACGGCATGCCTGGCAAGATGCGCGCGACGCTACACAAACAGAAAACCGCAACAAAAATTGGTCATCGCCTGTATCAGGGCCCCGCGCCATGGCCACTTACCGGATCGGTGCATCCATGACCTGGCCCAACAGGTCAACATACCTTTGCTGCAAGGCCTGATTCCCGGGCAGATAACGATCAATCAACGCGCGTTGCGCATGCCGGTATGCATCGGCCTGCCCATCATGTTCATCCATTACCCGTAGGACTTGTTCTGCGCCAGCCTGCACGTCATTGTCCGGGTAGTAATAGCCCAGATCCTGGCAAAGCGTGGCATTGTGCACCAGCGGATAACCCTGCCAGCATGCCTCCAGATAAAAATAATTGAGCGGATTCTCCCACTGATGCGACAGCACGATGTCGGCATATTCGGCCAGGAACGATGGCGTATCGAACCGGCCCGGGAACACCGCCTTGCACGCACGCACGATGTCGAGCTGGTTCATCAGGGAAACAAATTCCCTGCTTTCGTTTGCCATGCGCTCGGCATTGGTCACATAGAGCATTTCCACCGCATCCGGACGCGCACGGTAAACCAGTTCGGCCATC
>JBDHSG010000022.1:0-34388 GCA_039808005.1 Allobrachymonas sp.
GCCCCCGACAGGAATCGAACCTGTATCTAGCGCTTAGGAGGCGCTCGTTCTATCCATTGAACTACGGCGGCAGCGCTCTGTACAGCCAATCGGCACGCAGAGCCACGGTTCGAATTATGCCGCAGCATCCGGCCCTGTCTCATCCTGCTGCCAGATCTCCGACGGCAAGTCAATGACACGGTGGCAGCGTGGATTGTTGTGGGTGCGGCAGGAGCCCACAAAGACTGCAAGTGCCGGAAGGCAGCTCTTTTCAGAGCATGGCCGAAGTGCCGTTTTTCGGCGAGCACCAAGCACCCTAAAACAAGAAACAACCGATCCATGCGTGATTGAGGGGCGATACCTCCCCGAGCTACTGCCCCAGCCAGGAGAGTTTCCTCCTGACGCCTAACAACAACAAACAATTGTATGTATCAACAATAAATAAACAGCATTTCGTTACTAATTACGATTCCTGATGAAATTCTTATATATTAAAAAATAAGTATCTTTTGATGCTTCATTTCATACATCTAATGGATTGGTTATAAGAGAGGCGTTCATGAACCGCATGCACCGAGTCATTTGGAATACGGCACAGGGCCTTTGGCAATGTGTATCTGAAACAGCATCCGCACAGGGCAAAGGAATCAGTGGTGGGCAGCAACGCGCCCAGGTGCTGGGGTCCGTCCCGGCACTTAGGCCCCTTGTAATGGCTGCGACCGTTCTGGCATCCAGCCTGGGCACGGGAACCGCGCTGGCCGAAGAAGTGAATTACCCCGGTCAGTCTCTGCAGATGATTGGGTATCTCCCCAATGCCGTAGGCCCAACCAATGCTCCCGGCCCTCGCAACAACAGCGACAGCCTGAGCGGTAACGTCGTCAACATGGATGCGGGCGGCGCCCAGGATCCGGATTATGTTTTCGGCGCGGCTTCCGACACGGATAGCCTGTCCAACAACACGGTCAACATCCTGGGCGGCACGGTGAACAGGGGGGTTCTGGGCGCGTGGGCGCACGGTTCGGGCGACGCCACGGACAACACGGTCAATATCAGCGGCGGCCTCGTTGGAGGAGACGACTTCATCACTGGAGGCATGAGCTGGGAAGGTAATGCCACGGGCAATACAGTCAACATCAGCGGCGGGAATATTCGGAGTTGGATTGTTTCCGGCGCCTATGCCGGCGGTAGCGGCAGCGCCATCAACAACACGATTCGCATCAGTGGCGCACCGGTATTTGAAGCCTATACAGAGTTGTATGGCGGATACGGGGGCGGTTACGACCTCCGCACCGGCAACACCCTGGAACTGCACACCAAGGACATCACCGTTGCCAACATCCACAACTTCGAGAACCTGTACTTCTACCTGCCTGCGGACACCATCGCCACCGGCGACACCGTGCTGACGCTGACGCAAGTGGCAGACATCAGCGGCAGCAACGTGGGCGTGGGCATGGAAGGCGGCGGAACGCCCCTAGTCATCGGCGACAAAGTCACCCTGATCCGCGCCGATGCGGGCCTGACCACCGATGCCACCAATCTGGTCAACAACACCGCCGCCATGCAGGGCATCTCGCTGCTGTACGAATTCGACCTCTCGGCCACGGGCACCACGCTGGATGCCACCGTCACAAAAATGGGCGTGAATCCCCAGACCCAATCGCTGCTGGAAGGGCGCCTGGCAGCGCTGACCCTGGCCAATCAAGGCGCCGACCTGGCGGCCGATACGGGCATCACCGAGGCCGTGGAGGTGGCCCAGAAAGGCCGCACGGTGTTCACGGTACTCTCCGGCGGCCACAACCGCCACAAGACGGGCTCGCACATCGACCAGGACAGCGCCAACCTGCTGCTGGGCGTCACCACCCAGCACACCAACCAGACAGGCGCACTGACCCTGGGCGCCTTCCTGGAAGGGGGTTGGGGCAGCTACGACAGCTACAACAGCTTTGCCGACATGCCCAGCGTGCACGCCCACGGCAGTACCGACTATGTAGGGGTAGGTATTCTGGCGCAGCAGAACTTCAGCAACCGCCTGTACCTGCAGGGCAGTGCCCGCCTGGGTCGCCTGAAGACCAGCTACCACAGCGGTGACTTGCAAGACGTCTTGGGCAACGCTGCTGCGTACAGCAGCCGGCGCAGCTACGCCAGCATGCACGTGGGCGCGGGCTATGTGCAGCCCATTGGCGCCCAGGGCGATACGCTGGACCTGTACGGCAAGCTGTTCTGGAGCCGCTATGGCAGCGATACCCAGACCATCCTGGGCGATGCTTTTCACTTTGATCGCCTGGAGTCGGTGCGTACCCGCCTGGGGGCGCGTTACGCGCACCCCTTCAGCACACAGGGCAATGTGTATGGAGGGCTGGCCTGGGAACACGAGTTCCGTGGGGTTTCCAGGGGACAGGTGTTTGGCCTGAACCTGCCGGAGGCCCGGCTGCGCGGCAGCAGCGCGCTGCTGGAGGCGGGACTGAAGGTCAGCCCGGCAAACAACAAGGCGTTGACGCTGGATGTGGGCCTGCAGGGCTATGCAGGCAAGCGCGAAGGAATCAGCGCCACCGCCAAGATGCGCTACGCGTTCTAAGCCATCTGGTGTTCAGGGTCCAGCCGGGGCCATCGTTCAATGGCAGCAGGCAGTTGTCAACCTTTTCTGGGCAACTGCCGACAGGCAGGACCGCCTCCCCTCTTGAGGACCTTCTCAAGAAGGGAAGATTGCTCTGACGAAGGGCCGGCCCTTCATTTGCCCCGTTCCGAAAGCCACTTGCGCATCATCTCGATCTCGCCCTCCTGAGCGGCTATCACGGCTTCCGCCAGCTTGCGCACTTCGGGATCTCTTCCATACCGGAGTACAACGCGCGCCATGTCGATGGCCCCCTGATGATGCGGGATCATGCCGCGCATGAAGTCCACGTCGGCATCGCCCGTGAACTCGATGGACATGCCTGCATGCATCTTGTTGCTGGCTTCCTGATACGCACGGATGACAGGACTCTCCGAATCGCTCGTGGCCGTTGAATGTACGTACTCGCGATGATGACCCACCGCAGCACCCTGAGGAGCGCCACCGGTAAGCGGCTGTGCATGCGTGATGGTGGCCGTCGCAAGAAGGGTTGCGGCCGTCAAGAGGCAGGTGCGCAATTTCATCATTCCAGCTCCTTAAAGATTGCAGAAAGGGGTTTGATGCCAAACATTACCACTGTTGAAAGGTCAAGCCAGGCGGTAGTCTCGTTTGCAGCCCATCCGCCGCCACGGCAGACGGCAACAGCCACGGCAAGAACAACGCGCGAATCGATCCGCAAGCCTCATCAGGCTGCCACCCACCGGCCGGATCCGTGTGGGCTTCCATTCACCAACCCTGCAAGCTGCCCACCAACAGTCTGCGGTGCGGGGAGCATGCCCCACTGGCTTTTTTGTTGTGCCGATGAAGGATGTCTGCAGCAGTTGCCGCAGCAGACAGGACGCCCCTACTTCTATTCATAGCTGACGGTGTAAATCAGATCCAGCGCGCTTTGCTGGCCGGTCTGGGCGCGCAATTTCAATGTGCGGCTGATATCAAAAAAGAAATACAGCGTGCCCACGGTGGCGTCCAGCCCTTTTTCATAGGCCATGTAAAAGTTTTTGCTGAAGCGCTTGCCCAGCCGCACACTGCTGCCCTCCAGGCTGTCGCCTCCTTTGATCCCAGCCTCATCCAGACCGAGCGTATCGGCCAGTTGTCCACTGATGCCGCGGCTGTCGCCACTGAGCAGGGCCACGGCCGCCTGTTGCAGCAAGGCCGTGTCGGCCGCATCGTATGAAGGACGGCCCAGCACCAGCCAGGAAAGACGTTCGGAGTCGGGCATTTCCGGCTCGGAAAACAGCCTCACGAGCAACTGCTGCAGCGTGCCGTAAATGCGCACGCCCACCCGGGCATCGATATTGCCGCGTATCGCCACGATATCCATCGACGGGTTGCTGGGGTTTCCGGCAAAGACAATGCGTCCGCTTTCGATCTGCAAATCCTGGCCGTAGGCCCGGAACGTACCGCGATTCGTGGTGACCGTTCCCACAAGCCGTGGCATGTCGCCGATGGAGGGGCCGCCTTCAACCGCCAGCCGGCCGGTGATCCAGGTGTCGAGACCGCGGCCACGCAGGCGGAAATCGTTGCCAAGATCGATGCCGACCCGGATATCGGCCTGGATGGCGGGATTGGGGCGCACAGCCGCGCCAGACGTACCGGTTGCAGCCGTGGTGCGGCTGGCTGGTTGGGTATTCGCACGGGTGGTGGCCGGGTTGCGCGGACGGGCTGACTGGCTGGCTGCACGTTCCGCTGGCGACGCGCTTTGCGTAGTGGAAGCCGGCGGCTGCCGCCGCGCCTGCACCACGATATCGTCCCCCAGCATGGATGATTCCGTGGCATTGGCAGCAGTGGCTTGCTGGGCGGGCTGCGCGAGAACGGCCCTGGGATGCTTCGCGCTGGGCAGGATCACCACATCGCTGCCAAGCTCGGGCGCGCTGCTTTCAGGCAGTTCGATCAGCGCCCGGTTGACCTGCAAGCCACCGCGCACAATCAATTGCCTGTCGGAAAAGCCCGCGCTGAGGTTGCCCGAAAGGACCATCAGCCGGTCGGGCATGGTGAAAAGCTGCAATTGATTGAAGTCGGCCCTCAATTGCATGCGCGCCGATTCCAAGAACGACTCGCCGCCGCCCCATTGCGCGTAGCCGCTGACATTGACCGAGCCGCCGCCGATGCGCTGGGTTCCGAGCAGACCGGTCCGGGAAGCCGTACCCTGCAGGCTGAAGGTATCGATGTCCATGCGCTGGCCGTTGAGCCGCGCACGCAGGCGCCCGCCCGAGAAGGCAATGCCGTCGACCACCGAGCGCACGCCCAGATCGTCGGCATTGAGCGTGCCCTGCAACTGGGGCGATTGCACGGTGCCGCTGACGGCGATGTTGGCATCGAGCGTGCCGCGCAGGCGCCAGCCAGGCGGTGCGAACACGTTCCATACACCGACCCGTGGCAGCTGCGCCTGCAATTGGCCTTGCAGCGGCGCATGCTCGGGCAGGGTCCAGCCCGAAGCGGCGCGCTGCAACCGCGTGCGCAGCGTGGCGCTGGCGCTGCCCGCGTTAACACTGTCCCATGCCAGCCGCGCCTGGATGTCGCCGTCCGTACCCGCGATCTCGATGCGCGCCGTGCGCGTGCCGGCCGCAACCCGCCGCTGATCGCGGCCTGCCGCATCCGCCGCAAGAATGACGATGTCTCCACTGCTGCGCGCCAGGCTCGCCTGCAGCCGCAGGCGCCGGCCCAGTTCGACGTCCCAATCGCCTTCGAGCAGCATGTCGCCCGAAAGCCCCTGCCCCAGCGTGTCCGATCCCGACAGGACCTGCAGCCAGGCCAGGGGCAGGCCCCGGATGCGCCCCTTGCTGTTGACGGTATGGGCGTTGCCCTGCTGCTGCCACTGCAGCGGCTCGCCCTGGATGCTGGCTTCTTTCGCCGCTGCATCGCCACGCAAGGCGATTTCGAAAGCGCTTGTCTGCAGACGCATCCAGTCATTGGCCTGTTCCAGCGCCACGGAAACGGGCGCAGACAGCACCGCCTGCCATTGTCGCTTCTGCACCGTATCGAGCAACTGCACCTGCAGTGCCTGCAGGTTCGCCTGCCAGCCGTTGGTGCGCTTGCCGCCGCTGCCGCGCGCCGTCAGATCCAGGGCACGGTTGCCCTGCTGCATGCGGCCCTTGGCCTCGGCGCGGGCATCGGCCAGCCGCCCCTGCAACGCCAGCCCCACATCCCGCAGCACGATGGGTTCGGCATTTCCTGCCTCCTGCACCGTTGCCGAAGGCACGTTCAACGATGCATCGATCCGCATGTCCCGGCCATTGTCCTGCCAGCCACCACGCCAGTCGGCCTGCAGCCGCGCAGACCCTTCGAGCGCGCGCGTGCGCAGGAACTGCATGCCCGGCCACTGCCGCAGCCATTGGCCGGCCTGGCGCAGGTTATGCAGATTCAGGCGCAACTGTCCCTGTCCGGCATCAACCGCCAATTGGCCCTTGAGCAGCCCGCTGCCGCCCGGCAATTGCAGCTTCAGGTCGGCCCGGGCCGATTGCCTGGGCACCTCGTAGCGGACCTGGCCCTGCAGCGTGCCCCCGCGGCTGCGCACAAGAATGTTGGAAAGCTGGGCCACCTGTTCATGCCAGCGTCCCTGCACCGTGATGGTGTCAAAGCGCAGCAGGCTGTTGTCACGGCCCGTGACCGACTGGATGGCGGCGTCGAATTGCAGCGGTGCTTCTTGCAGGCTCTGCCCTGGCGACAAGATCGAGCGCGCGTTGACCGTACCTTGCAGCGGCTCGGCCTGCACGGCGCTGTGGATGGCGGCCAGATCCAGTTGCTGCAGTTTGATCTGGCCGTTCCAGCCCTGCGCGGGCTGGTATTGCGCCTGTCCGGTGATGTGCCCACCACCCTGCTCGGCCAGCTTCCAGTCGAAGGTGTCGAGATGCAGCGCGCCGTTGTCGACGTGCAGTTCGCTGCGCAGCGCGTGCAACGGCAGGCGCTGCCGGTCCAACGGGCCGGACTCGGCATTGTCCACTTGCAGTTGCACCAGCCAGCGCCCGGTGCCGAGAACGCCCAGCAAGCCATCCGCCGGTTCTTCCGATACGGCGTCTGTGGAAGCGGCTGCCGTCGTGGCGCCTGTTTGCGGCTGCAATCGGAATGCGCCTTGCAGGCGGGTATGCGGCGCCTGCGGCGAGAATGCCTGCAGGTCGATGCCCTTCCATTGCGCCTGCGCCGCCGACAGCATCTGCCGCTGCCAGGGCCGCACCGTAGCCTGCAATTCCAGCAACGCTTCTGGCATATCGGCATCAGCGGCCGTAGTTTCAGAACCTGCAGAAACCGCATCTGCAGCGGCCCGCACAAGGCGCGCCTTGCCAGCCAGTTCCAGGGAGGCGTCCGCGCCAGAGAGAAATCCCTTGCCTTCGAGGCCAGCCTGCAGGGTCTGCACGGGCACGCCTTCGCGTTCAGGCAAAACAAGCTGGCCATCAGCCGTGAATTCCAGTGGCATGGGCGCAGCCCCGCCAAGGGTGGCCTGCAGCGTGTAGCTGCCCTGGTCGTAGCGCACCGTGTCGATGGCGAGACGATGGCGCGCCGAGCTACGCTCGTAGCGGTAGCGGCCCCGCAAATCCGCCAGTGTCTGAATCTGGCCCGAGCCACTGACGAAATCCAGCGCATCGACTGCGAAAGGAATGTCGATGCCCACCGGCAGCACCACTTCCCGAAGTGGCGTGGATGGCGCATCTGCCTGCGCAACGCGGGTGTCGGCCACCGTCACCTTGCGCACGGACAGCGCATGCAGGCGGGTGGAACGGTCGCGCAGGGCCGTCCAGTCCCAGGCGAGGTCGATGGCTTCGAAAGTGAGCGTGAGCGCCCCCGCCGATTCACCCGCTTGTGCATCGCCCAGGCGATAGACCAGCTTGTCGATATGCCCGCCGTGGCGCACGGTGCCGCTGACGCCCTCGATCTGCAGGCTGCTGCCGGCAGGCATGTTGCGTTGCACGATTTGCAGCAAGGTGCTGAGGGACTGGGTACCCGTCGACCAGTACCACAGCCCCCCCAGCGCCAGCATGAACGCCAGCATCAGCCCCCCGAGAATCCAGGCGCCGTAGCGCACCGCCCGCTGGGCGCGCGTCAAGGGCGTTTGCACAGATTCGGTCTGTTGGGGTTGTGCGGGGTCTTTCGATTCCATCAGAAGCTGAATCCCAGGTTCATGTGCAAGCGCACCTTGCGCTCCTGCAGGCCATAGGCCACCGCCAGTTGCACCGGCCCGACCGGGCTGCGCCAGATGGCGCCCGCCCCGACGCCGTATTTGAGATGCCGCAAGCCCGCAGGGGAATTGGACACGTTGCCGGCATCGACGAACATCACGCTGTCCCAGTCGGTAGCGCGGCCGTTGCGCCAGACGGGGCGCCGGTATTCGAGGCTGGCGGTCAGCAGATAGCGTCCCGGCTGCGTCACGTCCGCCGCGTCTTTTATGCCAATCTGCTGGTAGCCATAGCCGCGCACGGATGCGTTGCCGCCTGCCAGAAACAGCAGGTTGGGCGGAATGATCGCATCGTCGCGCGTGCGCACGGCCGCTGTTTCCAGCCGCAACAGCAGTTCGCCCTTCTTGCGGGGCGCCAGCGCCCGCGCCAAAGTCTCGCCGTATGCATCCGTGCGCATGACGGCAGGATCACCGGCAACGATCTCGCGCACCTGGCCACTGGCCGGATTGGCCAGGCGCAGCCCGACGCCCAGGTCGTTGTCGAGCGAGAGAATGCCCAGGTACCGTGCCGCTGCCCGCACGAACGGCTGGCGCTGCGGACTCAGGGTGAATCCTCCGCCCCCTTCAAGGGCCAAGCCGAAACCGCTTCTAGGGAAAACCAGGCTGTCGAACCTGCGCAGCGTCCACGCATAGTTTGCGCTCACTGCCCGGGCGCGGCGAGTGACCGCCTGCCCGTAATCGGCCTTGCCATGGTCGTATTGCAAGTACCAGGTCCGCTCGATGGCCCCTTCGTTCTTGGTGCGCCCCGCGCGCACCTGCTGCGTGCTCTGGTGCGTGCTGCCAAATTGCTCGCGGTGGTAGCTGGCATTGAACAGCCACTGCCACAGGCCCTCGTCCGGCGGTGCAATCAAGCTGGTGCTGAAGATCTGGTCGTCGCGGTTCCATTTGAGCCGGGTCAACGCGCGCCAGTCCAGCACTGGCACACGGTTGTGCGTATGTTCGATCGATACGCCGGGACCGCTGTCGGTGT
The DNA here is from genome assembly GCA_039808005.1 of Allobrachymonas sp. GTDB lineage: Bacteria > Pseudomonadota > Gammaproteobacteria > Burkholderiales > Burkholderiaceae_C > Brachymonas. The sequence continues at coordinate 8,731 of JBDHSG010000022.1, forward strand.
TGAAGCCCACCCCCAGCACCAGTTTCTGCAAGGGAAGCTCCCGCACGCGCACCAGCACCGGCGCGGCCTGCGGATCGGCCTTGTCGCTGGTATCGATCATCACCGAGGCGCCTGCGTAATACCCGCTGTCAAGCAGCCGCTGCTGAACGTTCAACAGATCGCTCTGGCGGTATTCGGCGCCAACGGGCAGGCGCGCCAACCGCTGGGCGATGATTTCATCATACCGCTGCACGCCCTGGACCTGCACGGCCCCATAGCGGTATACCGGCCCCGAGTCGTACGACACCTGCAAATGGGCGCTGCTGCTGTCGGGATCGATGACGGCCTTGCTGCCGGTCTGCCGGGCAGCCGGGAAACGTTCGGTTGTCAGGGTCTGGAGCGCCTGTGCCTTGGACTGGGACCAGTCTGCCTGGGTAAAGGCAGCGCCCACTGGCAGGCCCCAGTCCGATTGAATCTGCGCCAGTTGCGGCCAGGCGGGGTCATGGCTCTTGACGGCGCCTTCTATCTGCAGGTCAAGCGCCGCGATATGCGTGCGCGGACCAGGATCGATGGTGATGACCACTTCGGGAATGCCGCCGGCCCGCGCGGCGTCTGCGGACAGCATCTGGTCGATCTGCGGCGTGAAATAGCCCTGCGTGGCCAGCAGGCCGCGCATCTGGATTTCCGACAACTCCAGCAAGCGCAGCAGTTCAACGTTGTCCAGGTCGGACACCTGCTGGTAGCGCTTCAGATCCAGAAAACGGTCCACCAGATCGCGGATGTCCTGCGGCGCCTCGATGCGTATGGAAAATGCCTGCCCTGCCTGCGCATCCCCGGCATCCGCTGTATCCTGCCTGTCGATTGCAGCTTGCTCCTGCTGGGAAGCGGCCTCCTCGGCCGAAACAGCCGGCGCAGCAGTTGGCGCAGGCTGCGACCGCGCCGCAACGGGCCAGAGCGCGAAGCCGGCAAGCAGCAAGGGTGTCATCCACGCCGCATGCAAACGCAGGCGCAATCGGGCAAATAGCCTCCATGGCAGGGGAGGCTTTCTCGTCTGTTCGGCTTGCCCCACAGGACTGCAACAAGAAACAACAGGCATCACCCGATGATTATCTCCGCATCCCATTCCATCCGCCCAGCTCCGCATCGCGAACCCTTGCCACACACCGCCCGGCCTTTTGCACGATCCGTCCGCCGCGCGACATGACGAATCACCCTGCTACCATGCGGCATGCAGATCTGTTTCAGGAAAGAACATGCCGGATTCACAGCGTCGCGATGATGCGTTTTCACGCCCCATGTCCGCGCATGACGAAAATCCACGCCCCGGTCCGGCCATGCACCCGCCCAGCCGGCCGCTGCTCCTGCCCGTTACGCTCATCGGCATCAACGTCATCGTATGGACATGGAGCGTCATCAGCGGCGTAAGCTGGCTGGCTCCCCGACCGGTCGACCTGGAGACATGGGGCGGAAATATCGCCCTGCTGACCCTGACCGGCGAACCCTGGCGGCTGTTCACGAGCCTGTTCATGCACGCGGGGATGCTGCACCTGTTCGTCAACATGTATTTCCTGTTGCAAATCGGGCCCCTGCTGGTGCTACGCAAAGGAAGCGCAGGCTTTGCCATCGTCTACCTGGCCGGCGGCCTCCTGGCCAGCGCGACCAGCGCCTGGTGGCAAACGCAGATCCTGTTTGCTCAGGCCGGTGCTTTTTCCGGCAGCCAGATGCCTGCCCTCAGGCTGATCGTCAGCGTGGGCGCATCGGGCGCCATCATGGCTGTTGCCGGAGCCTTGGCCTGGAGCCTCGTTGCCAGCCACTATTGGCCCCATGTCGGCTCGCGCAACAAAATGGCCGACAGACAGCTCATGCAGGCCCTGCTGCGCACCATCGGGCTCAACGTTGCGCTGGGTTTCTTCATTCCAGGGTTGGATCAGGCGGCCCATGTCGGAGGCTTGCTGGCCGGCGCCTTGCTTGGCTTTATTCTGCCGGATGAAGCGGGCCACGCCATGAATGCGGCACGCTGGCTGCGGCGCCTTGCAGCAGTCATGGCGGGCGCAGTGCTGCTCATGGGCTTTCTGGCAGTGATGGACACGACGCAACTGCAGCAGGTGAAGGCCGAGCTGATTCGGCAGCAGCCAGGCATGCCGCCACCGGGAACCTCTGCGCCATAAGGATCGCAGCAGGCTGTGCTGTGCACGTTTGCAGCGTGCCGATGAACATGCAGCCGTAACCCGCTTGTTAGCACAGCCTAAAGCCGCGCCTCAGAAAAAAACGGCAGATAAACGGCTCTTCCGATGCACCGCATGTGCACGCATCAAACAACCAGGCACGGCCCATCCCCCGTAAAAGCCTTCATTTATTGATGGGTTTGGTTTTTACTTTGCCCTGTTTATGATAATAATTCTCATTTACCTTTTGCTTTGCATCCGGGCTGGGGCAAAGTCCCGAAACAAGTATTCGTGATGCACACCCAGCCGTTTGCCGACATCTGCAAAAGGCCTGATGCTTTTTCATTGCCTTGACAGGAGTTTGATCTTGAACCGTTCATCCAACAAAAAGGGCCGCATGCTGGCCCGCTTTGCGCAAATTCTGACTGTCAGCACCTGCATTGGGGTGCTGCCCGCAACGGCATCCGCCGCAGAGGTCACGCTGTACACCACCCGCGAGCCCGGTCTGATCCAGCCCCTGCTGAATACGTTTACCGCGCAAAGCGGCGTGAAGGTCAATACCGTTTTCGTCAAAGACGGCCTGCTGGAGCGTGTGAAAGCCGAAGGCAGCCGCTCGCCGGCCGACATACTGATGACCGTGGACGTGGGCGCACTGCTGGATCTGGTGCAGGCCGGGCTGACGCAGCCCGTGCAGTCTGCCGCGGTGAATGCCGCCATTCCCGCGCATCTGCGCGGTGCAGACAACCAGTGGTTTGCACTGTCCATGCGGGCACGGGTGCTGTACGCCGACAAGAACCAGAAGTTCCCCGCCATGCACTATGAAGATCTGGCCGATCCGCGCTGGAAAGGCAAGGTGTGCATCCGTTCCGGCCAGCACCCTTACAACACGGCGCTGGTGGCAGCCATGCTGGCACAGCATGGCGAGGCCAAGACCGAAGCATGGCTGCGGGGACTGAAAAACAACCTGGCCCGCAAGGCCGCGGGCGGCGACCGTGACGTGGCGCGCGACATCCTGGGCGGCATCTGCGACATTGGCGTGGCCAACTCCTATTACGTGGGACAGATGAAGGCAGCCGCGCCCGGTTCCGACAACCGCAAGTGGGGCGATGCGATTCAGGTGATCCGGCCGACCTTTGCCAATGGCAAGGGCACGCACGTCAACATTAGTGGCGCGGCCGTTGCCAAAAATGCCCCCAACAAGGCGCAGGCCATCCAGCTGCTGGAGTTTCTGGTTTCACCCCAAGCGCAGCAGATGTATGCCCAGTCGAACTACGAATACCCGGTACGCAAGGGCGTGAGCATCGACCCCATCATTGCGCAGAGCGTCGGCAGCATCACGCCCGATACGACCCCGCTGGTGGATATTGCCCGTTACCGGCAGCAAGCCAGCCTGCTGATCGACAAGGTCGGATTTGACCGCTGAATATGCGGAGACAAAGATGCAGGTGCCAGCCGCACGGCTGCACAGCGTGTGGCTGACCGTGCGTAGCACGGGTCTTGCATGGGTACTGGCCGCCGCACTGGTGCTGGCCGTTACGCTGGTGCCAGTGGCATCGCTGGCCTGGACGGCCCTGCAGGGCGAGAGCGGGCACTGGCAGCACCTGCTGGAACACGTATTGCCCGAAGCGGCGCGCAACACGGGGCTGCTGCTGTTGGGCGTTGGCGGCATTTCCCTGTTCCTGGGTACGGGCTGCGCCTGGATGGTGACGGCCTACACCTTTCCCGGGCGGGGCGTGCTGGCATGGGCCCTGCTGCTGCCGCTGGCCATGCCCAGCTACATCATCGCCTTTGCGTATACCGACCTGCTGCACCCGATAGGCCCGGTGCAGACCGCCCTGCGCGCGCTGCTGGGTTATGAATCGCCCCGGCAATGGCGGCTACCCGACATCCGCTCGCTCAGCGGTGCCATCGTACTGCTGGGGCTGGTGCTGTACCCTTATGTGTATCTTTCGGCGCGCGCCGCGTTCCTGACGCAATCGCGGCACCTCATGGAGGCCGCGCGCTCGTTGGGGCATGGCCCGTGGAGCGTGCTGCGCAGCGTGGTGCTGCCGCTGGCACGCCCTGCCCTGGCGGTGGGCTTGAGCCTGGCCCTGCTCGAAACCCTGAACGACATCGGAGCGTCGGAGTTCCTGGGCGTGCATACGCTCACGGTCAGTATCTACACCACCTGGATCACGCGATCGGATCTGGCCGGTGCGGCGCAGATCGCCATGAGCATGCTGCTGCTGGTACTGCTGTGCATCGGACTGGAACAGCATGGCCGCGCGCGGCTGCGGTTTGCCAGCGTGCGGGGGCAGCAACGCATGCAGCCCAGGCGCCTGCGCGGAGCCGCAGCCTGGACCGCTCTGCTGCTGGTGTCCTTGCCGGTGGTACTGGGGTTCGTGGCGCCGGCGGCCTACCTTGGACAGCAGGCATTGCAGCGCATGGCGCATGCCGGGCCAGTGTCGCATGCGCTGCTGACCAGCCTGCGCAACACCTTCAGTTTGGCGGTGACGGTCACGCTGTGCGCCTTGCTGGCGGGTCTGCTGGTGGCCTGGGCATCGCGGCAGGGCATGCGATCGACGCAGGCGCCGCGCTGGCCGGTACGCCTGGCCAGTCTCGGCTACGCCATACCGGGCACGGTGCTGGCCATCGGTTTGTTGCCCCCAGCCCTGAAACTGGACGGCTTCGTGGCCGACAGCCTCGGCCTGCCGGGACTGCCCCTGATGGCGGCTGGCATATGGCTGCTGCTGGGATGCAGCCTGCGGTTTGTGGCGATAGCGGCCAATGGCGTACAGGCTGGCCTGCTGCGTCAGCCGCCAGCGCTGGAACAGGCTGCGCGCCTGCTGGGCGAAGGGCCGTCGGGCGTGCTGCGCCGCGTGCATCTGCCTTTGCTGCGTCCGGCCCTGGCCAGCAGCGCCATGCTGGTGTTTGTCGACGCGATGAAGGAATTGCCGGCCACCCTGTTGCTGCGCCCGCCGAATTTCGAAACGCTTTCGACCCTGCTGTATGCCGAAGCGGCGCGCGGCACGTACGAGGACGGCGCCATCGCGGCGCTTGCCATCGTGCTGGCGGGCATCGTTCCGGCCATTCTGCTGGCCCTGCAGCAGGAGCGCGACATAACAATACCCTCAGCCAGAACATGAACGCCATGAGACCGATTCCCTTCCTGCGTTCCACGCACGCACGCGCAGCCATGCCCCCTGCCGTATCCGCAGCTCACGCGGTATCGCATCGGGCGCAACAGCCCGCTGCCCCCGCTGACCTGACCCTGGAAAACCTGTACGTGGCCTATGGCGCGCCGGACACACGCCAGGCCGTGGTGCGCAACTTTTCACTGCATGTGCCTGCAGGACAGACGGCCTGCCTACTGGGGCCGTCGGGCTGTGGCAAAACCACGGTGCTGCGCGCCATTGCCGGTTTCGAACCGGTACAGGCGGGCCGGATCCTGCTGGGCGATCAGGAGCTGTCCGCACCCGGCACGCATGTGCTGCCCGAACACCGCCGCATGGGCATGGTGTTTCAGGATCACGCGCTGTTCCCGCACCTGAACGCGGCCCAGAACATTGCCTTTGGCCTGCAAGGACAGACGCGGGCCCAGCGCGCCGAGCGTGTGGCGCAGATGCTCGATCTGGTGGGACTTGCAGGAATGGACGCGCGTTATCCGCACGAACTTTCGGGCGGGCAGCAGCAGCGCATTGCCTTGGCGCGGGCGCTGGCGCCCAGGCCACGGCTGTTGTTGCTGGACGAACCTTTCTCGAGCCTGGACGGCGCCACCATCGAGCGCCTGCTGGCTGAAATGCGCGCCATCCTGCAGCAGGCCCGGCAAACCGCCCTGCTGGTGACGCACAGCCTGCACGAAGCACAGACCCTGGCCGATCAGGTGTTTGCCATGTCCGAAGGCGGCAGCCTCGCGCCCGGACGCGCCTAGGCTTTCAGGAATTCGGCCCGCCCGCCGAGCCAGCGTTCCAGATGCCGTTCCGCCAGTTTCGGATGCTGGCGCAACATGCGCGGCGCCCAGTGGCGCGCCCATTCCAGCAGCACGGCGTCTTCTTCCAGGTCGGCAAAGCGCAGCAACGGCGCGCCACTCTGGCGTGCGCCCAGCAGTTCGCCCGGGCCGCGAATGGCCAGGTCGCGCCGCGCAATCTCGAAGCCATCGGTGGTTTCGATCATGGCGCGCAGCCGGTCTTTGGCGGTGTCGCTCACGCGGCCCGATTCGTTGGTGGCGTACAGCAGCACGCACACGCTGGCCGCCGCCCCGCGACCCACACGCCCGCGCAACTGATGCAGTTGCGACAGGCCGAAGCGCTCGGCATGTTCGATCACCATCAGGCTGGCATTGGGTACATCCACGCCCACTTCGATCACCGTGGTGCTGACCAGCACCTGCGTCTGGTTGCTGACGAATGCGTCCATGACGGCCTTTTTTTCGGCTACCGGCAGGCGCGAGTGCAGCAGCCCCACCTGCGCCGGCGCGCCGCCCGGACCGGACACACCTTGCAGCGCAGCGCCGAGATCTTCCCAGGTGTGCGTGGCGTTCTGCAGGTCGATCGCCTCGCTTTCCTCGATCAGCGGGCACACCCAGTACACCTGGCGCCCTTCGGCAATCTGCTTGCCGATGCGCTCGGTCACTTCGTCGCGCCGCTGCTGGCTGATGAGCTTGGTCAGCACCGGCGTGCGACCCGGCGGCAACTCGTCGATGGTGCTGACGTGCAGATCGGCGTAGTAGCTCATGGCCAGCGTGCGCGGAATCGGCGTGGCACTCATCATCAGCAGGTGGGGTTCGGTCACGCTGTCGCCATTGGCCTGCATCTTCCCGCGCAATGCCAGCCGCTGCGATACGCCAAAACGGTGCTGCTCGTCGATGATGGCCAGCGCCAGCTTGTGGAACTGCACCTTGTCCTGAATCACCGCATGCGTGCCCACCACCAGTTGCGCCTCGCCACTGGCAATGCGCGCCAGCATCTCGCGCCGCTCTTTCGTCTTCTGGCTGCCGGTGAGCCACGCTACGCCCACCCCCAGCGGAGTCAGCCAGTCCAGCAACTTCCTGAAATGCTGCTCGGCCAGGATTTCGGTCGGCGCCATCAGCGCGCACTGCCAGCCGGCATCGATGCAGATGGCGGCAGCCAGCGCTGCCACCACCGTCTTGCCGCTGCCCACGTCCCCCTGCAACAGCCGGTGCATGGGCTGGCCGCGCTGCAGGTCTTGCGCGATTTCCCCGGCTACGCGGCGCTGCGCGCCCGTCAAGGCGAACGGCAGCGCCGCCATCAGTTTTTCGTGCAGGCCGCCGTGGTGCAGTGGCAAGGCGGGCGCATGCCTTTTTTCGCGCGCCAGATGGGCCTGCGCCTGCGACAGTTGCTGTGCCAGCAATTCCTCGGCCTTCAGGCGCATCCAGGCGGGATGGCTGCGGTCTTCCAGCGCAGCCATGGAGGCATCGGGCGCGGGATGGTGCAGATACTGCAGCGCCTGCTGCAACGGCCAGGAGGCCTGGTGCAACCGGTGCTGCAGATCCTGCAGGGCGTCCGCCGGAATCGTTTCACGCAACAGACCAGCCGCCTGCGCCCGCTGCAAACCGTTGGCCACGGCGCGGCGCAAGTACGCCTGGGGCAGGTTGGCCGATGAGGGATACACCGGGGTGAGCGCATCGGGCAGGTCGCCGCCGGCCGCACGCAACGCCGGATGCAGCATGGTTGCGCCCATGAAGCCGTGTTTGATTTCGCCGCGCAGGATCACCCGATTGCCTTCGGCCAACGCCTTTTGCTGAACGGGGTAGAAATGGAAAAAGCGCGCCGTCACCATGCCAGTGCCGTCATCCACCGTCACCACCAGTTGCCGGCGCGGCCGGTAGGCCACTTCGCACGCCGTGACCACGCCCTCGATCTGAACCGTCTGGCCGGCGGCCGCATCGCGCAGCTTCACGATGCGTGTTTCATCCTCGTAGCGCAACGGCACGTGCAGCGCAAAATCGATGGGGGTGACCAGCCCCAGCTTACGCAGGGCTTTTTGCAGCGGCGAAAGCGGCCTGGCAGGGGATGGCGTGGCAGAGGGAGACGGTTCTTTCACAAGCGACGGCGGCAACGGGATGAGACCCGCACACCTTGCGACAAGATGGGCAGGCAGCAAGGACGATTATCCATGCAGGATGCAAGCGACAGGGTTTCCTGCACGGCCGTTGCACCTGCATACTGCACAGGCCATGCGTGTTTTCCCCAGGCGCCCAGCGTCCGCCCAGCCACGCAAAGTGGCACAATATCCAGCATGCCCGGTGCGGGAGCAGGAAACGGCACACAGCATCCGCACCCATCGGGCAGTCGCGATCCGTCTTGCCGGTGCAGCCGGCAACCGGAAGGTTCATCCACCAGCCAAAGCGTCCTGCAGGGGCGCGGAAGTGAGCAATCCATGAGCGAATCGGCGGTTTACCGCACCTACCGCTCCAATACATACCTGTTCGGCGGCAACGCTCCGTATGTAGAGGAGATGTACGAAAACTATCTCGCCAATCCCGGCAGCGTGCCCGAAACCTGGCGCGAGTATTTCGACAATCTGCAGCATCTGCCCGCCGTAGACGGCAGCAACAGCAAGGACGTTGCGCATCAGCCGGTCGTCAGCGCCTTTGCCGAACGCGCCAAGCAAGGCCGTACCCAGGTACTGCACGCCAATCCCGATGCCGACATCGGCCGCAAGCGCACGGCCTCCCAGCAGCTCATTGCGGCCTACCGCAATTCGGGCGCACGCTGGGCCAATCTCGATCCGCTCAAGCGCGCCGAACGCCCCGTGATTCCGGAACTGGAACTGGACTTTTACGGCTTCACCGATGCCGACCTGGAAACGGTGTTCAATACCAGCAACACCTTTTTCGGCAAGGAACGCATGTCCCTGCGCGAGCTGCTCAACGCGCTACGCGAAACCTATTCCGGGACCATTGGCGCCGAATTCATGCACACCAGCGATTTCAACCAGAAACGCTGGTGGCAGCAAAAGATGGAAAGCAGCCGCGCCAAGCCGGTGCTCGATACCGAGCGCAAACTGCGCATCCTCGACCGCCTGACCGCCGCGGAAGGCCTGGAGCGTTTCCTGCACAGCAAGTACGTGGGCCAGAAGCGCTTTTCGCTCGAGGGTGGAGAAAGCTTCATCGTCGCCATGGATGCCGTGGTGCACGAAGCCAGCAAGCGCGGCCTGCAAGAAGTGGTGATCGGCATGGCGCACCGCGGGCGCCTGAACGTGCTGGTGAACCTGCTGGGCAAGCTGCCCAAGGAACTGTTTGCCGAGTTCGAACAGAACGCCCCCGAAAGCCTGCCCAGCGGCGACGTGAAATACCACCAGGGCTTCAGCTCCAACGTATCGACGCCCGACGGCCCGCTGCACCTGAGCCTGGCCTTCAACCCCTCGCACCTGGAAATCGTCAACCCGGTGGTGGAGGGCTCGGTGCGGGCACGCATGGACCGCCGTGACGACCCCAAGGGCCGGCACGTGCTGCCCTTGCTGGTGCATGGCGACGCGGCGTTTGCCGGACAGGGCGTCGTGATGGAAACGCTGGCGCTGTCCGAAACGCGCGGCTACCACACGGGCGGCACCCTGCACATCGTGATCAACAACCAGATCGGCTTCACCACCAGCGACCCGCGCGACAGTCGTTCCTCCCTGTACTGCACAGACGTGGTCAAGGTGATGGGCGCGCCCGTGCTGCACGTCAATGGCGACGACCCCGAAGCCGTTGCACTGTGCGTGCAATGGGCCATGGAATACCGCGCCACGTTCCACAAGGACGTGGTGGTCGACATCGTGTGCTTCCGCAAGCTGGGCCACAACGAGCAGGACACCCCCATGCTCACCCAGCCGCTGATGTACAAGAAGATCACCCAGCATCCCGGCACGCGCAAGCTCTATGCCGATCGCCTGGCCGCGCAGGGAATGGGTGACACCCTGGGCGACGACATGGTGCGCGCCTACCGCACGGCCATGGACGAAGAACGCCACACGATCGACCCCGTGCTGGGCGGCTACAAACGCAATTTCGCCGTCGACTGGATGCCCTACCTGAACAAGAAGTGGACCGACACCGCCGACACCGCGATTCCACCGGCCGACTGGCGGCGCATCGCCGAACGCATCACCCGCGTGCCGGAAGGGTTCAACGTGCACCCGCTGGCGCGCAAAGTGCTCGACGACCGCGCCGCAATGGGGCGCGGCGAAATTCTGGTGGATTGGGGCATGGGCGAGCACATGGCCTTCGCCACCCTGCTGGCCGAGGGTTTTCCGATACGCATTTCCGGGCAGGACAGCGGCCGCGGCACCTTCACCCACCGCCATGCCGTGCTGCACGACCAGAACCGCGAAAAGTTCGACGAAGGCATCTACATTCCGCTGCAGAACATCGAAGAGAACCAAGCCGCCTTTTCCGTGATCGACTCGATCCTGTCGGAAGAGGCCGTGCTGGGATTTGAATACGGCTATGCCTCCAACGACCCGCGCACTCTGGTGATCTGGGAAGCGCAGTTTGGCGACTTTGCCAACGGCGCGCAGGTGGTGATCGACCAGTTCATTGCCAGCGGCGAAGTGAAATGGGGACGGCTCAACGGCCTCACGCTCATGCTGCCGCACGGCTATGAAGGCCAGGGGCCCGAACACAGCTCCGCGCGGCTAGAGCGCTTCATGCAGCTCGCAGCCGATACCAACATGCAGATCGTGCAGCCCACAACGGCCAGCCAGATCTTTCACGTGCTGCGCCGGCAGATGATCCGCAACCTGCGCAAGCCCCTGGTCATCATGACGCCCAAGAGCCTGCTGCGCAGCAAGGACGCCAGCTCGCCGGTGGAAGCCTTCACGCAGAGCAGCTTCCAGACCGTGATCGCCGAACAGAAAGACACCGTGCGGCAGCAGGCCGATGCCGTGCACCGCGTGGTGGCCTGTTCGGGCAAGGTCTATTACGACCTGGCCCGCAAGCGCGAGGAACTGGGCGCGCACGATGTGGCCCTGGTACGCATCGAACAGCTCTACCCCTTCCCGCACAAGGCGTTCGCGGCCGAACTCAAGCGCTACCCCAACGTGCAGGAAGTGGTGTGGTGCCAGGATGAGCCGCAGAACCAGGGCGCCTGGTTCTTCGTGCAGCACCAGATCTACGAAAACATGTTGCCCGGACAGAAACTGGGCTATTCGGGGCGTGCGGCATCCGCATCGCCCGCCGTGGGTTATGCCCGCCTGCACCAGGAGCAGCAGAAAGCCCTGGTGGAAAACGCCTTCGGCCGTCTCAAGGGCCTGGTGCTGACGCGCTGAAGCCCGCATCCGCACATACGGTATTTGTCCGAACATTTTTCGTCGAAAGAATCATCATGGCCTTTATTGATGTCAAAGTCCCCCAGTTGTCCGAATCGGTTGCCGAAGCAACCCTGCTGCAATGGAAGAAACAGCCCGGCCAGGCCGTGGCGGCAGATGAAGTCCTCATCGAGATCGAAACCGACAAGGTCGTGCTGGAAATCCCAGCGCCTGCCGCTGGCGTGCTCAGCCAGGTGCTGGTCAAGGGCGGCGACACCGTCACATCTGGCCAGCCCATTGCGCAGATTGACACCGAAGCGGCTGCAGCACCCGCAACAACCGCTGCGCCGGATGTGGCTGCACCCGCCCCGCAACCCGTGCAGGCAGCCGCGGCCTCTGCCATTGCCATGCCCGCTGCTGCAAAACTCATGTCCGAACAGGGACTGACCGCCAGCGCCGTAGCCGGCACCGGCAAAGATGGCCGCATCACCAAGGGCGATGTGCTGGCCGCCATGGCGCAGGCAAAGGCAGCGCCTGCCGCAGCCGCCGTTTCTGCGCCCCAGCCGTCTTCTGCCGCATCCATTCCAACCGGCGTTCCCACTGCCGTCCTGCCGCAGGCACCGGCGCCCGCACCCGATCTGGGCGATCGCCCCGAAGAGCGCGTGGCCATGACGCGCCTGCGCGCCCGCATTGCCGAGCGCCTGCTGCAATCGCAGGCCAGCAACGCCATCCTCACCACCTTCAATGAAGTGAACATGGCGCCCGTCATGGAGATGCGCAAGCGTTTCCAGGAAAAGTTCGAGAAGGAGCACGGCGTCAAGCTCGGCTTCATGAGCTTCTTCGTCAAGGCAGCGGTGCATGCGCTCAAGAAGTACCCCATCCTCAATGCCTCGGTCGATGGCAACGACATCGTCTACCACGGCTACTTCGACATCGGCATCGCCGTGGGCAGCCCGCGTGGACTGGTCGTGCCGATCCTGCGCAACGCCGACCGCATGAATTTCGCCGAACTCGAAAAGCAGATTGCCGACTTCGGCGCGCGCGCGCGCGACGGCAAGCTCGGCATCGAGGAAATGACCGGCGGCACGTTCTCCATCAGCAACGGCGGCGTATTCGGCTCGATGATGTCCACCCCCATCATCAACCCGCCGCAATCGGCCATTCTGGGCGTGCACGCCACGAAAGAGCGCGCCGTGGTCGAAAACGGCCAGATCGTCATCCGGCCGATGAACTACCTGGCCATGAGCTACGATCACCGCATCATCGACGGCCGCGAGGCCGTGCTGGGTCTGGTGGCCATGAAAGAGGCCCTGGAAGATCCGGCGCGCCTGCTGTTCGACTTGTAACGGAGCGCGAGATGGCCAAGGCATGGTTCTTGCTGGTACTGGCCGGTCTGTTCGAGATCGGCTGGCCGATCGGCTTCAAGCTGACCGAGCAGGCAGCTTTCCGCATACTGGGCTGGGTGATTGCCGTGGTCTGCATGGGACTTTCCGGCTGGCTGCTGTGGCTGGCGCAAAAGCACATTCCCATCGGCACGGCCTATGCTGCCTGGACCGGCATTGGCGGCGCGGGCACCTTTCTGATCGGCGTACTGTTTTTTGGCGACGCCCTGACGGTCGGCCGCGCCATGGGCGCAGCCCTGATCATCGGCGGCGTCATTACACTCAAACTGGCGCATTAAACGCATTCTTCTTTTTTGCATCACCCCATGGACACTCTGAATTTCGACATCATCGTCATCGGCGCCGGCCCCGGCGGCTACATCGCGGCCATCCGTGCGGCGCAACTGGGCAAGAAGGTTGCCTGCATAGATGGCTGGAGCAACGCGCAAGGCGGGCCCGCCCCGGGCGGCACCTGCACCAATGTGGGCTGCATCCCGTCCAAGGCGCTGTTGCAAAGCTCGGAATACTTCGAGCACGCGAACAAGCATTTTGCCGAGCACGGCATCAGCACCGGCGCTCTCAAGATGGATGTGCCTGCCATGATCACCCGCAAGGACAAGGTGGTGGAGCAAAACAATGCCGGCATCGTCTACCTGCTCAAGAAAAACAAGGTGCAGTTTTTCCATGGAATGGGCGCTTTCGTCGCAGCCAGGGACGGTGGCTATGAAATCGGCGTCAGCGGTTCCACACCGCAAGCCCTGTTTGCCCCCCAGATCATCATCGCCACGGGTTCCAGCGCACGCGCCCTTCCCGGCGCTCCGTTCGATGAAAAAACCATTCTGTCCAATGCCGGCGCACTGCGCATGGGTGCGACACCCAAAAAACTGGGTGTGATCGGCGCCGGCGTGATCGGCCTGGAAATGGGATCGGTGTGGCGCCGGCTGGGAGCGGAAGTGACCATCCTGGAGGGCCTGCCCGCATTTTTGGGTGCGGCCGATGAACAGATTGCCAGAGAAGCCAAGCGTGCGTTCGACAAGCAGGGCCTCAAGATCGTGCTGGGCGCACAGGTGGGTGCAATCAAAGTCGCCAAGAAAGCCAAGTCCAGCACCGTCAGCGTGGCATATACCGACACCAAGGGCCAGGCGCAGACGCTGGAGGTCGACAAGCTGATTGTCTCGATTGGCCGCATGCCCAACACCACGGGGCTGAACGCCGAGGCCGTGGGCCTGAAGCTGGACGAGCGCGGCGCCATTGTGGTGGACGGCGATTGCAAGACCAACCTGCCCGGCGTGTGGGCGGTGGGCGACGTGGTGCGCGGGCCGATGCTGGCGCACAAGGCCGAGGAAGAAGGCGTGGCAGTGGCCGAACGCATCGCAGGCCAGCACGGGCACGTGGATTTCGACCTGATTCCCTGGGTGATTTACACGTCGCCAGAGATTGCCTGGGTCGGCAAGACCGAACAGCAACTCAAGGCCGACGCCGTGCCCTACAAGGCCGGAACCTTCCCCTTCATGGCCAATGGCCGTGCGCGCGCACTGGGCGACACCACCGGGCTGGTCAAGTTCCTTGCACATGCAGAAACCGACGAAATTCTGGGTGTGCATATCATTGGCCCCATGGCCAGCGAACTCATTGCCGAGGCCGCAGTCGCCATGGCATTCAAGGCCAGCAGCGAAGACATCGGCCGCATCTGCCATGCGCATCCTTCTTTGGCAGAATCGATGAAGGAGGCTGCGCTGGCAGTCAGCAAGCGCTCCCTCAATTTCTGATTTTTCCGCATGCCCGCCGTGGCCTTTCCGCGCGGCAATACCTGATATGACTTCCGTTGAACAGATCTACCACCGGGAACTTGCCGCGCGCGGCTTCCAGAGCGATCCGGCGCAAATGCAGGCCGTGACCGCGCTGGAGCGCTGTGCGGGTGAATGGGCCGCCTACAAGCAGCAGCGCTCCAACGCGATCAAGAAGCTCATCAACCGCCCGGACATTCCGCGCGGCGTATACATGTACGGCGGCGTAGGCCGCGGCAAAAGCTTCCTGATGGACTGTTTCTACGAAGCCGTTCCCATCCAGCGCAAGACGCGCCTGCACTTTCACGAATTCATGCGCGAGGTGCACCGGGAACTGGGCAAGCTGCAGGGCACCGCCAATCCGCTGCAGGCGCTGGGCGCAAAAATGGCCAAGCGTTTCAAGCTGATCTGCTTCGACGAATTCCACGTTGCCGACGTAACCGACGCAATGATCCTGCACCGGTTGCTGCAGGCGCTGTTTGACAACGGCGTAGGCTTCGTGACCACATCCAACTTCAAGCCAGATGCGCTGTATCCCAATGGCCTGCACCGCGACCGCATCCTGCCCGCCATTGAACTGCTCAAGCAGCGTCTGGCGGTCATCAACGTGGATCATGGCGTGGATTACCGCCAGCGACCGCTGGAACACCTGCCAACGTACATCACTGCGCCACAGGGCGCAGCCGATGCGCAAATGCAGCAGATCTTCACCCAGCTCGCCACGGCGGCAGAAATGCCCGGGGCGGCCCACGTGCAGATCGGCTCGCGCAAGATCGCCGTACGCAAGCGTTCCGGCCACGTGGCGTGGTTCGACTTTCGCGAACTGTGCGACAAGCCCCTGTCGCAAAACGATTATCTGGAGCTGGCCACGATGTTTCAGACCATCATGGTTTCCGACGTTCCGCACATGCAAGTCTCGATGGCCTCGATGGCGCGCCGCTTCACGCTGCTGGTGGACGTGCTGTACGACCGCCGCGTGAAACTGGTGATTTCAGCTGCCGTTGCGCCCGAAGCGCTCTATACCGAAGGCACGCTTGCACACGAATTCGTTCGCACCGTTTCCCGCCTGCATGAAATGCAATCCGCCGAATACCAAGCGCTGGAGCACCGCCATGTCGACAGCTCCATCACATAAGCGCCATAGCCTGCCATGCAGAAGCCCGGCCGCACTGGGCGCCCTCGTGCTGATCTGCGGCGCAATCACCGGCTGCACGGCGCCCAAACTGCCCGAGAAAACGCCCACAAAGGAAGAAGTCCCGTTCCTGGGGCAGCAGATGACGCAGGAGCAGATCACCCAATGGCACGCCCGGATTTCAGGCGTACGGGAACAATTGCAACAGGATCTGCGCACCGGAAAGGCAGACTGCTACCAGCGTTTTTTTGTCAACGCCTGTCTGCGCAATCGTCTGCAGGAATTCCGGGAAAAGGAAGCGATTCTGCGCAAGCAGGAAATCGAACTGTACCGGCAGGAGCGGGTTCTTACGGAAATTGACAAGCAGTTGCGGCTCAAGGAAAACCAGCAAGCAGTTCCGTAGCACCGCTACGGATCGAAAAACGGCAGCAGTCTGCTGGTTTTTCGTTTCCGTGCCTGTCCCGGCCCAGGCTACCAGTCGAAGTTCATCAGGCGCTCATCCGGAAGATTGGCAGACATGGCGGTTGCCTTGAGAATGGCCACCGACACGTTGTCACCCTTGCCTGCAGCGCGCGTGCGCGCCTTTGTCAGAAGCTGCTTGCAGGCATCGGCCGGGGTGAGCGCATAGGCCATCTTGGCCAGTTCATCCTCACTGAAATAGGCCCACAGGCCATCCGTGCAACTCAGGACGGCATCCCCGATTTCAATCTGTTCGATGAAGGCTTGTGCAATGGGCGGCTCCGTGTCCATGCCCAGACATCCGGTGAGCAGGTTGCTTTGCTCATGCCCAATGGCATCCTTTTCGCTGATTTCGCCCTTGTCGATCAGGCCTTGCACGTAAGAGTGATCACGCGTGCGCATCAGCAACTGTCCCTTGCGGAAATGGTAGATGCGCGAATCGCCGCTGTGCACCCAGTGGTCGGCTCCCGAAGGCAGCAATAGATGGGCGGCAATGGTGGAGTGCGGCTCCAGTTCACTGCTGATTTTGAGCATGCGGATCACGGCATGGGCATCTACCACGAGCTGTCGCAGCATGGCCGCAGGGTCGTCCTTTTCGACATCGAACTGCTTGAACAATTCGCGGGCGCTTTCCACAACCTGACTGGATGCCTGGGCCCCCCCGCTGCGCCCGCCCATGCCGTCGGCCACCACCACCATGAAGCACTGTTTGTCGTATGGATGCTGCAGTACCTCGACTCTGTCCTGTTGATAGTCGCGGTCCCCTTTATGGCTCGCAGTGGCGATGGTCAGACGGTAGTTGGTCTTGGGTTTCATGGTGATAGACAAAAACATCGGCTGACACAGACACGCCTTGTCAGGCATGAGAAGGGCAACAACCCTGCACACGGCCAGAATGGCCTTGTTTCTTTCCGCAGAAAAAATCGGAAATCCACAACGGGCAAAACCCTCTTGGCACCTAGCGCACCATCGAATCCTGTCCGCAGGCTGCTTCGAGCCGCTGTTTTTCAGCGCCGATTACCGTGAGCAATGATAGTGGACCCTCCAGCCGGAGAGAACTTACGCTTTCCCTGCCATTTTGCGTCAGCCTCGCCATGATAACCAAAAGTTTTCAAAAAATATGCCGATCTTCTCTTTTGTTCCACACAATCCCGATTCGACAGCGTCGGCCATCCCCAAGCGCTCACTCGTCGGTCATACATCCGTCACGGCCGCAATAGTGGCGCCTTGCACGGCACGTCATCGTTGATCGCAAGCAACAACGTCGGCAAAATCGGCAACCTGTCAGCCGGCGCAACAGGCAGAACACGACCTCGCGCCTGGGGCTATCTGGTAGACTGAAAAATCTGCAAAATAGCGGCCCCAAGCCGGGCCAGCCCCTCTGCCTGCATCCTTCAGGCGCCTTTCTGTTATCTCTTCCCGATTGTCATGACCGCCACTCCCGCCGCCGATTCCCTGCACTACCCGATTGAACTGGATGCAACCGCCATCGCGGGCCTGATTCCCCACCGTCCACCCATGCTGTTCCTGGAGCAGGTCACGGTTCATACGGCCAGCCAGTTTTCCGGCGTGGCCTTCTGGCAGGCAGACAATCCAATCCTGGCGGGGCATTTTCCCGGTTGCCCGATCGTGCCGGGCGCCATCATTCTGGAAGCAGCGGCGCAGCTGGCCGGCACAGGCCTGCTCGCCGGCGACCCGGTCACCCGCAGCATCGGTCAGGGCCATGTCGGCATGTTGGGCGCCGTACGCAAATGCTCATTCAAGCGTCCTGTACTGCCGGGTGACAAGCTCAACATCCAAATGACCTGCCGCCGCATGGCAGAGAAAGCCGTGCTAGTGCAAAGCACCGCCGATGTGGACGGCACGGAAGCCGCAGCACTCGAGTTCATGGTGGTGTATGCGCCGGAAAGCAGCCTGCAGGAACTGATTTCCCGCGACGCGCTGGAACAGCTGTTCCGCGCCACATTCAATGCCCATGACTCGCGCTGATCGCGCACACCATCGGCGTTTTTGCTGCTCATGCTTTCTGGCTCACGTCAAAGCCAGATGGCTCCTTGACCAGCGCGAGACAATAAGACAGTCCAGCCAAACCGATTGGCAGTTCAAGAAAACGGTTCCGATGCGGGCACTGGCATGGCGAAGCGTTTCTACTCCGCCCTCTCTTGCTCCAGCCATTGCAATATCGGAACCGTTCCCGGCAGGATGGGATGAACGGTCACCGGGAACGTCTGCCAGGCATATTGCTGGTTTTCTCGCATCTGCAGCTCACCCTTCCAGCTGGTGATTTTGCAGAAATGCAGTTGCACCAGGGCATGGGGGTAATCGACCACGCTGCTGCGCCAGGGATGCGCGGCGGCGATCGTGATGCCTATTTCTTCCTGTAGTTCGCGCTGCAGCGCCTGCTCCAGGGTTTCGCCGGGCTCGATCTTGCCGCCCGGAAATTCCCAATAACCCGGATAGGCCTTGCCTGCCGGACGGCTGGTGAGCAAAAAACGGCCGTCCGCCCGTTGCACGATGCCTACGGCCACCTGCACCAGCGTGCGCGGCTCGCCAGGGAACGCATCCATGCGCGGCCGTGCGGCGTCTGCAACCAGAATGGCCGGTTCCTGTTCCCGCTCGCCTGTTTTCATGTTTTGATCCGGCCTGCGTATTCGCGAGCGAACTGCCATGCCACGCGTCCACTGCGTGAACCGCGTTCCAGCGCCCAGACCAGCGCCTGCGGCATGGCATCCTCAATTTCCTCTTCAGGCACCTGCAGGTTGCGCAACCACTGTCGCACAATAGCCAGGTACTCGTTCTGGCTGAAGGGGTAAAAACTGATCCACAGTCCGAAACGTTCCGACAGGGATATCTTTTCCTCGATCGCCTCGCCCGGGTGTATTTCGCCATCGGGTGCGCGGGTGTGTCCCAGGTTGTCCTGCATGGACTCAGGCAGCAGATGGCGGCGGTTGCTGGTGGCACAGATCAGCATGTTGGACGCACTGGCCATCACCGAGCCATCCAGCGTCGACTTGAGCACCTTGTAGCTGGATTCCCCGTCGTCGAAGCTCAGGTCATCACAGAAAATGAGGAATTTCTCCGGCCGCTCGGCCACCAGCGCGGCAATGTCGGGCAAGTCGACCAGATCGCTTTTGTCCACCTCGATCAGACGTAGCCCCTGTGCAGCAAATGCATGGAGACAGGCCCTGATCAGGGACGACTTGCCCGTGCCGCGCGCCCCGGTCAGCAACACATTGTTGGCGGGCCTGCCCGCCACGAACTGCCGCAGGTTGCACACCATGCGCTCTTTCTGCCCATCGATTTCCCGCAGGTCATCGAACGCAATCTGCGCCACATGACGCACCGGCTCCAGCACGCCGCCAGACGCTCCCCCCGGCCAGCCTGTGCTGCGTTTGCGGTACCGATAGGCGGTCGAAGCATTCCAGTCGGGCGCCTGCAAGGATTGTGGCAACGCGGCTTCGAGTTTTTCAAGTATTTTTTCTGCACGCGCAATCAGGCGTTCGAGATCGGTCATGTGAACAGCAGCAATACGCAAGAATAGACGGCGAATATGTAAGCATACCCCAGACGCAGCAGCGCTGATCCAAAAGGAGCGGGCCGTCCGATTGCTCGCAGAGACGACGACCTGAAAGCCGGATCAATCACCCCACCTTTTACACTGACAGAAATGCCGCTGGCCACGCTCAGCACAGCAAAAGGCCACACCGGCCATATCATCCGCACAAACACCCCGAACCTTGGACTAACCAGCAAAAACAGGACACAAAAAAAGCTGCCCGGGAAACCCCAGGCAGCTTTGGATGCGACGCACCGGACAGGATCAGGCGGTTTCGCCGTAGACGGTCACATTCACGTCCACCACCACGTCGGTGTGGAGGGCGATTTGCACCGTGCTTTCGCTGACGGTCTTGATCGGGCCATTGGGCATGCGCACCTGGGATTTGTGCACTTCAAAGCCCATCTTGCCCAGCTCTTCGGCAATGTCATGGTTGGTGACGGAACCGAACAGGCGGCCATCCACACCGGCTTTTTGCGTGAGCTTGACGTTGGCACCGGAGAGCTTTTCTCCCTGGCTTTGGGCGGCGGACAGTTTGTCGGCAGCCTGTTTTTCCAGCTCGGCGCGGCGCGCCTCAAATTCCTTGAGGGCGGCATCGGTGGCACGACGGGCGCGGCCGGAAGGAATCAGGAAGTTGCGGGCGTAGCCGTCCTTGACCTTCACAACTTCGCCAAGGGCGCCCAGATTGAGAACTTTGTCGAGCAGAATGACTTGCATGGCTTGGGCACTCCTCAGATTTTGTGTTGGTCGCTGAAGGGCAACAGGGCCAGGAAACGCGCGCGCTTGATGGCGGTGTTGAGCTGGCGCTGGTAGATGGCGCGTGTGCCGGTCAGGCGTGCGGGAATGATCTTGCCGTTTTCGGCAATGAAGTCACGCAGGGTATCGATGTCCTTGTAATCGATTTCCTCTACCTTGGCGACGGTGAAGCGGCAGAAGCGCTTGCGCTTGAACAGCAGGTTCTGCGCGGCACGCCGGGGACGCTTGTCCTTGCTGGCATTCTTGAATGTAGCCATGATGAAAATCTCCTGAAAAATCTGTATGAATAAGGGTTGTCAACGCGACTAGCCGGTCACGAAAGACTGCACATGAAAGACGACGGATGCGCTGCGGCCCGTGCTGTGGCGGAATCGGGCTGCACTGCCCAGAAACCCCTCAAACCGAGCCTGCATGCCCAATGGCTGCCGTCCCAGTTGTTCTGCCACGGGGCCCACCGCCACAGCCTTGAGCCGGACTTGCACCTTGCGCAAAAGACCGGCTTCCACCACGTCCGACTGGTGCTCCAGCACACAATCGATTACCGGGATGCCCGCGGGGCTGAGCCGCAACGCGGTCATTTCCGCCAGTTGCGCCGTCAATGTCCAGTGATTGGCGCAGGCGGCTGGTAGAGCGCTATCGTCCTTCAAGTTGCAATCATTGCGCTTCGGCTTCGCTCGGCGCCTGTTGGGCCTTGCGGGCTTCTTCGCGTTCGACCGACTTCATCATGAGCGACGGCGCGGTTTCGGCCTTTTTCTTCTGAACGGTGAGATGGCGCAGCACGGCATCGTTGAAGCGGAAGGCGTGCTCCAGCTCATTCATCACGCTCTGGTCGGCCTCGATGTTCAGGCACAGGTAATGCGCCTTGGCCAGCTTGTTGATCTGGTAGGCCAGTTGCCGGCGGCCCCAGTCCTCGACACGGTGCACCTGGCCGTTGCCGGTGGTGACCATGCCCTTGTAGCGCTCGAGCATCGCGGGAACCTGCTCGCTCTGATCCGGATGGATCAGCAAGATAATTTCATAGTGACGCATGAATACTCCTCTTGCGGATGAAAGCCGCCCGCAGCGTCAGAAAGATGCGGTGCGGCAAGAGAAACGCGGATTATAACCATCCAGCGTCCCTGCCGGCAAGAGGCCCTGTGGCGCAGCAACAAAAGGAGCACCGCCCGCCGGAACACCAGCCGGCGGGCGCCAGGGATCAGTACATGTGCAGGCCGCCGTTGCAGGAGAAGTCCGCACCCGTGGTAAAGCCCGCGTCGTCTCCGGCCAGCCAGCCGACGATGGAGCCGATCTCTTGCGGCAATCCCAGGCGTTTCACGGGAATGGTGGCCACGATTTTTTCCAGGATCTCGGGCTTGATGGCACGGACCATGTCGGTGCCGATATAGCCCGGGCTGACCGTATTGACCGTTACCCCCTTGCCGGCCAGTTCCTGGGCGAGTGCCTTGGTGAATCCGTGCATGCCGGCCTTGGCGGCAGAATAGTTGGTCTGCCCGGCTTGGCCTTTTTCGCCGTTGACCGAGCTGATCTGGATGATGCGCCCCCAGCCTTTTTCCACCATGTCGGGCACCACCTGCTTGGTGACGTTGAACATCGAATTGAGGTTGGTGCTGATGACGGCATCCCAGTCCTCGCGCGTCATTTTCATGAACATGCGGTCTCGCGTGATGCCGGCATTGTTCACCAGCACGTCGATCGACCCATGCTCTGCCTTGGCTTTTGCAAAGGCGTCGGCAGTGGATTGCCAATCGGCCACATCTGCAACGCTGGCATGGAAGGTGAAACCATCCGCCTTCTGCTCATCCAGCCACTTCTGGTAATCGCGGCTGGGGCTGCAACCCGCAATGACCTTGAAACCCCGCTGCTGCAGGCCACGACAGATGGCGGTACCGATGCCCCCCATGCCTCCGGTCACATAGGCGATTTTCTGGCTCATGGCTGCTCTCCTTTGGGTGTGAAAAATGATTGAGATGCTTCGTTTCCATTCTACAAAATGGAGCCGCCAGACTCGGCTTTTCTTTCCTCCACGCATCGGGAAAAACACCTACCACGGCAAGGATATAAACTGTCCGATATCCGCGGCGGATTCTGCAATCAGAAGGCCAGTCGCGAGGGCCGTGTCAGCCGGCCACATCAGGTGTGTTTTTCAAGGAGGTATATATGCCGAAACTGATTTTCTATACCCACCCCATGTCACGCGGCCGCACGGTGCGCTGGATGCTGGAAGAATGTGGCGCCAACTATGAAACCGTGCTGCTCGACTATGGCAGCACGATGAAAGCCCCCGAATACCTCGCAATCAATCCCATGGGAAAGGTTCCGGCCATCCGGCACAACGATACCGTTGTCACGGAAACGGCCGCGATCTGCGCCTACCTGGCCGATCTGCTCCCGCTCAGGCAACTGGCGCCCTCTACCAACAGCCCGGAGCGCGGATGCTACTACCGCTGGCTGTTCTACGGGGCCGGGGTTGTGGAGCCCGCCTTTACTGCCAAGGCAATGGGGTTGCTGGCACCACCGGACAAACGCATCTTTGCCGGCTACGGCAGCATCGACGACGTGATGCGCGTACTGGAAATGGCGACGGCACAGGCCGTGAAACAGGGCGGTTATCTGTGCGCCCGGCATTTCACGGCGGCAGACCTGTATCTGGCATCGCAACTGGATTGGGGCATGCGCTTTGGCACCATCGACAAGCGCCAGGTGTTCGAGGAATACATCGGTCCGTTGCTGCAGCGCCCGGCCAGACAAGCGGCCGACGCGCTTGACGACGCCCTGATCGCCCAGATGCCACAAAAGGAGTAGAAGCCGCCGGGTGAAACCGGGTTATAAACCCGGCCCAGCCGCAACGCCCGCCCGCGCTCTGTCTGCGATCAGCAGGCAGACAAGGCGAGCCATGGCACCCGCCCGACATAAGACGAGCCGCGCACGGGCCGCCCTGCAGCAAAAGTCAAAGCTGCTGCGCCACCCAGCCCTGCACACCTTGCAGCGCAGCACCAAGCGCAGCAGGATTGGTGCCACCGGCCATGGCCATGTCGGGCTTGCCGCCACCCTTGCCGCCCACCTGCTGAGCGACGAAGTTGACCAGCTCGCCGGCCTTGACCTTGCCCACAGCGTCAGGCGTGACACCGGCTGCCAACTGCACCTTGGCGCCATCCACCGTGGCCAGCACGATGGCGGCGGACTTGAGCTTGTCCTTGAGCTTGTCCATGGTTTCGCGCAGGGTCTTGGCATCGGCCCCTTCCAGGCGCGCGGCCAGTACCTTCAGGCCGCCCACGTCGACGGCCTGGCCGGCCAGTTCGTCGCCCTGGCTGGAGGCGAGCTTGCCCTTGAGCTGCGCGACTTCCTTCTCCAGCGCCTTCACCTGCTCCAGCACCTGGCCCAGGCGCGCCTGCACCTCGGCCTCGGGCGCGCGCAAGGTGGCAGCCACGCTATGCAGGCTGGCTTCCAGACCCTGCAGATAGGCCAGCGCGTTGTCGCCCGTCACGGCCTCGACGCGTCGCACACCGGCAGCCACGCCGCTTTCGCTCACGATCTTGAACAGGCCAATGTCGCCCGTACGCTGCACGTGCGTGCCGCCGCACAGCTCGCGACTGGTGCCGATGTCGAGCACGCGCACGGTATCGCCGTACTTCTCGCCAAACAGCATCATGGCGCCGGTCTTCTGCGCACTCTCGATATCCATGATGCGCGCCTGCGTGGCGGCATTGGCCAGGATCTCGGCGTTGACACGGCGCTCGATTTCGGTGATCTGCTGCGGCGTGACGGGCGCGTTGTGCGCGAAATCGAAACGCGTCTTCTCGGCATCGACCAGACTGCCCTTCTGCTGCACGTGCGTGCCCAGCACTTCGCGCAACGCCTTGTGCATCAGGTGCGTGACGCTGTGGTTGCGCACGGTGGCGGCACGGCGCGCGGTGTCCACGCGGGCATCGACGGTGTCGCCCACGCGCAGCGTGCCCTGCTGCATGACGCCGTGATGGCCGTACACATCAGCCTTGATCTTCTGTGTGTCCTGCACGCCGAACTCCATGCCCTCGGCCACCAGCACGCCGGTGTCGCCTACCTGGCCGCCGCTCTCGGCATAGAACGGCGTGGTATCGAGCACCACGATGCCATGCTGGCCTTCGTGCAGGGTATCGGTCGCCGTGCCTTCGTGGTAAAGGGCCACCACCTTGCTGGCATGCGCCAACTCGTCGTAGCCGGTGAACACATTGGCTGTACCGCTGTAGTCCACCTGCTTGTCCATACGGAACTTGCCCGCGGCGCGGCCAGCGGCTTTCTGCGCGGCCATGGCCTCGTCGAAGCCGGCGACGTCGACTGTCCATCCATGCTCTCGCGCAACGTCTTGTGTCAAATCCAACGGGAAGCCATAAGTGTCGTGAAGCTTGAAGGCCAGCGCACCCTCAAGGGATTTGAACGGCGCGAGTTCGTCAATCCCCACCCAAAGAATTGATGCGGGAAAAGAACCGGACTCCAATAAGGTCTCGATGTCCTTCGCAGGAGCACCAAGCGCTACAAATTGAAGGCGCTTTGCCCCCGCTTGAATACCCAGACGTTCAAAGTTCATCAAGTACTTTGACACCGTGCTCTTGAACGCCAAACGCGTTTCGTCAGTATCAGCGCGCCTTACGACAAACGCAGTGCCGGTTTCGCTGGAGAAATATTCGACAGTCAAGTCGAGCTCACGTTGAAGCGATACCCATTGGGTTGGCTGACCTTGAAATTCGGACCCCAACCTACGACGCAGCAAATTGAACAGAGCAGCGTGATCATTAAGCGCTGGTTCAACTATCAGCATTCCTTGCTCAAGCGTTTCAAAGAAGCGTTCTTCCTCCGTCTTCAGCACCTCTTCCACCCGTTTGCCTTCTGCCTGCAGGCGCGGATAGGCCGCGCCCATCAGTTCGACCAGCGTAGGCACCAGCTTGTAGAAGAACGGTTGCTTCTGCCCCAGCTTGTAGCCGTGGCGAATGGCGCGGCGGATGATGCGGCGCTGCACATAGCCGCGGCCTTCGTTGCTGGGAATCACGCCATCGCTCACCAGGAACGAGGTGGCACGGATGTGGTCGGCGATCACCTTCAAGGAAGGGTTGGCCAGATCGGCGCAGCCGGTCACTTGGCCGGCCTCGGCGATCAGTTTCTGGAACAGGTCGATCTCGTAGTTGCTGTGCACGTGCTGCAGGATGGCCGCGAGGCGCTCCAGCCCCATGCCGGTAT
>JBDHSG010000023.1:0-33009 GCA_039808005.1 Allobrachymonas sp.
TTGGTGCCGGTTGTCGGACTCGAACTGACGACCTACCGCTTACAAGGCGGGTGCTCTACCAACTGAGCTAAACCGGCGCAGCGGGGATTATAGAGCGTGTTTTTCCGCTATTCCCGAAGACCGGCGGTCAACGACGTAGCATGGATATCAAGTGGGCCTGCCCAGGCAGACACAATGGGGCCTTAATGGGCCTTTTCCCAGTTTGATCCCACGCCGATTTCGGCCAGCAACGGCACGCGCAGTTGCGCCACACTGGCCATGATGCCTGGGATCTTGGCGCGCACCCAGTCCACTTCAGCATCAGGTACTTCAAATACCAGTTCGTCGTGTACCTGCATGATCATGCGGATGGCGCGCTGTTCTCCGTCGAGCATGCGTTGCACCTCGACCATGCTCATCTTGATCAGGTCGGCGGCCGTGCCCTGCATGGGGGCGTTGATGGCCGCACGTTCAGCCCCTGCGCGGCGT
The DNA here is from genome assembly GCA_039808005.1 of Allobrachymonas sp. Taxonomy (GTDB): domain Bacteria; phylum Pseudomonadota; class Gammaproteobacteria; order Burkholderiales; family Burkholderiaceae_C; genus Brachymonas. The sequence continues at coordinate 469 of JBDHSG010000023.1, forward strand.
GGGCCATTGGGGCTGTTGATGTCTGGCAGGTACAGGCGCCGGCCGAACACCGTTTCGATATAGCCCTGCTCCCGGGCCTGTTGGCGCGCGCGTTCCATGTAGGCATGCACGCCCGGATAGCGCTCGAAATAGCGCTGGATGTAGTTGCGCGCCGCGGTGTTGTCGATGCCCAGCGCCTTGGCCAGGCCGAAGCTGCTCATGCCGTAGATCAGGCCGAAGTTGATGACCTTGGCATAGCGGCGCTGCTCGCTGCTGACCTGGTCGGGCGCCACGCCAAACACTTCTGCCGCCGTGGCGCGGTGCACGTCCATGCCCATTTCAAAGGCGCGGATGAGCGCGGGATCTTCGCTGATGTGCGCCATGATGCGCAGTTCGATCTGGCTGTAGTCGGCGCTGGCAATCTGGTGTCCGGGAGAGGACACGAACGCCTCGCGGATGCGCCGGCCTTCGAGGGTGCGAACCGGTATGTTCTGCAGGTTGGGTTCGTTGCTGGCCAGCCGCCCGGTAACGGCTACCGCCTGGGCATAATTGGTATGCACCCGACCCGTCACGGGATCGGCCATGCCGGGCAGTTTGTCGGTATAGGTGTTCTTGAGTTTGGCCAGCCCCCGGTACTGCAGGATGGCCTTGGGCAGGGCAAAGTCTTCGGCCAGTTTCTCGAGCACTTCTTCGTCGGTGCTGGGGGCGCCGCTGGCGGTTTTCTTGATCACCGGAAGGCCCAGCTGGGTGAAAAAGATTGCGCCAATCTGCTTGGGTGATCCCAGATTGAACGGCTGTCCGGCCAGTGCGTGCGCTTCCTGTTCCAGTGCCAGCATGCGCTTGCCCAGTTCGTTGCCCTGCACGGCCAGTTGCTGTGCGTCGATGGCCACCCCGGTGCGCTCCATGCGCAGCAGCACGGCACTGGTGGCCATTTCCAGTTCGTAGATGCGCTGCAGAGTGGGAGTGGCGGCAATTTGCGGCCACAGCGTCTGGTGCACCTGCAGGCAGTAGTCGACGTCTTCGCAGGCGTAGGTGGCGGCCTGTTCCACCGTCACCTGGCTGAACGGAATCTGGTTGGCACCCTTGCCGCACAGGTCTTCGTAGCTGAGGCCGCTTTTGCCTAGGTGGCGCTGCATCAGGCTTTCCAGATTGTGCGGCTTGTGCGCTTCCAGGACATAGCTCTGCAGCATGGTGTCGTGCGTATAGCCGCGCACGGTGATGCCGTGGTTGGCAAACACATGGCAGTCGTACTTGACGTGCTGGCCGAGTTTGGGCCTGCTGGCATCTTCAAGCCAGGGGCGCAGTTTCTCGAGCACCTGCTGCAACGGCAGTTGCTCCGGCGCGTCGGTGCCGTCATGCGCCAGCGGAATGTAGGCAGCCTCACCGGGCGCCACGCACAGACTGATACCGACGATCTGAGCCTGCATGGCTGTGAGCGAGGTGGTTTCGGTGTCGAGGGCGGTCAGTTCTGCCCGGGTGATCCGCGCCAGCCACTCGTCAAATGCCTTCCAGGTGGTGATCGTGGCGTAGCGAAGGGGGGCTGAGTGGGCTGCCGGCGCGGATGCGGCAGCGTCAGTGCCAGCGGCAAGGTCTGGCAAGAGGGGGAGGGTGCTTGGGCCGCTGCCTTGCGCGGCGTCTGCATCCAGTTTTTTCAAGAGGCTGTTGAACTGGTAGCGCTGGTAGAAGCCGCGCAATGCGGCCGTATCCGCAGGCTTTTTGGCCAGTGCCTGCAACTGGGGCAGCCCGTTGACATGGCTGCTCAGGTCGCAGTCGGTCTTGATGGTGACCAGCTGGCGGCCAACGGGCAGCCAGTCGAGCGCTTGGCGCAGGTTCTCGCCGGCCGCTCCCTTGATGTTGGTGGCGTCGGCCACCAGCGCGTCGAGTGAGCCATACTGCTGCAGCCATTTGGCGGCGGTCTTGGGGCCCACCTTGTGCACGCCCGGCACGTTGTCGGTGGCGTCGCCCACCAGGGTCTGGAAGTCAACCATCAGTGCCGGCGGAACGCCGAATTCGCTTTCCACGCCGGCGGCATCGCGTCGTTTGCCGCTCATCGTGTCGATCACGGTGATGTGCGCATCCACCAGCTGGCTCAGATCCTTGTCGCCGCTGCTGATGGTGACGTCGATGCCCTGACTGGCCGCTGCCTTGGCCAGGGTGCCGATCACGTCGTCGGCTTCCACGCCTTCGATGGCGAGAACGGTCCAGCCCAGCAGGCGCACCATTTCGTGGATGGGGTCGAGCTGGCTGCGCAGGTCATCGGGCATGGGTGGGCGGTGCGCCTTGTAATCGGCATAGAGCGCATTGCGGAAGGTTTCACCCTTGGCATCGAACACGCAGGCCGCCCAGGCGGCCGGGTATTCCTTGGTCAGCGACTGCATCATGTTGACCATGATGCGCAGCGCTCCGGTGGGCTGTCGGCTGCCATCGGGCAGGGTTACGTGCCAGTCGCCGCCGGCATGGAAAGCGCGATAGAGGTAACTGGAACCGTCTACGAGCAGCAGCATGGGATTGGCGGGGGCGGCGGCAGGCTGGGCGGTGTTGTTGGCAAGCATCCTGGGATTGTGCCTGTATTTCTGTGCACAGGCACAGGCCAGGGAGTGGTCTACAGCCTTGATGCGCCAGAATGTGTAAGGGAAATAATTCACAAAAAACGGCTATGCCGTGCTGCATGGATTTGCCAGGCCGCTGGAGGTGGATGCGGCTTGCACCGAGTCCGGCCGCTCCTTTCGGGCAATGCTTGCCGCACCGGCGCAGACAGGCTCTAAAATGGCGTCAGTTTTCGGCAGGCAGGTTCATTCCCTTACGGTCATGGCGCCGCCGGCAGCCTTGCTTATGGAGCCTATTGCGTGAAAATCATTCCCCGCCTTCTCGCCGTGTTGTCGATCACCTGCCAGCCTGTGGCATGGGCGCAGGATTCTGCCGCACAGCCGGCTTCTGCAGCCAGCACTGCAGAGTGGATGCAGCCCGAAAATGCCGGCACGGTGGCTGATGAAAAAAGCAAGCCCGGCATGCGCATTCACCACAGCGATTCGGGGGGCACCATCGAAGAGGTGCGTGAAGGTGCAGAAACCAAAAGCATCACCGTCACGCCCGCCAACAACGCGCCGCCGTACTCCATCGTGCCCGATGCCCGCAGCGGCCAGTCGGGCACCGTTGGCAACCAGGGCGGCAGGCGTGTCTGGAAGGTACTGAGTTTTTGAGGCTGCCTGCGGCGGTTGATTCGCGTCTGATTCCGGCGCGCCGCCGGCTGCATGCCTGTAGCCAGTGCAAGCCCGCATGCTGTCATATGGATGATCCATGGCTGTATTTACCGAAGTGACCCTGGAGGCCGCGCGCCCCCTGTTTGCCCAGCTTGCCGTTGGCGAGCTGCGCGAGCTGCGCGGCATTGCAGGCGGCATCGAGAACACCAATTACTTCGCCACCACCGATCGGGGCGAGTACGTGCTCACGCTGTTTGAGCGCCTCAGCCATGCGCAGCTGCCGTTCTATCTGCACCTGATGCGACATCTGGCGCGGCGCGGCATTCCGGTACCCTTGCCGCAGGCCAATGCGGCCGATGAGATTCTTTTCACGCTGTGCGGCAAGCCTGCCGCCGTGGTCGACAAGCTGCGCGGGCAAAGTGTGTTGCAACCCACGACCATGCATTGCGCCATGCTGGGGACGTTGCTGGCCCGCATGCACCAGGCAGCCCAGGACTTCGCCATGCAGCAACCCAATCTGCGCGGCTTGCCGTGGTGGAACGAAACGGCGCCTCTGGTGATTCCGCATCTGGACGCCAGCCAGCGGGCCCTGTTGCAGGATGAACTGGCCTTTCAGAACCAGGTGGCCGCCACGGCGGACTATGCTGCTTTGCCGCGCGGCCCGGTACACGCCGACCTGTTCCGTGACAACGTGATGTTCGAAGGGGATGCGTTGACGGGCTGCTTCGACTTTTATTTTGCCGGCGTAGACACCTGGCTGTTCGATCTGGGGGTTTGTCTCAACGACTGGGCGATCACCCACGCCGATGGCGTGCATGAACCGGGGCGTGCCCAGGCCCTGCTTGATGCCTACCAGAGCGTGCGTCCCCTGACCCAGACCGAAAAGGAACTGCTGCCAGCCATGGCCCGCTCCGCGGCCCTGCGTTTCTGGATTTCGCGCCTGTGGGACTATTACCTGCCGCGCGAGGCCAGCATGCTCAAAGCCCATGATCCCACCCACTTCGAGCGAGTATTGCGTCACCGGGTGCAGCATCCTTTGGCCATGGCGGCATAGGCACAAACGGACTGCGGCCTTGCTATCGTCAGCAGGCGCGGGAGTGCCTGGCATGGCAATATCGAGAAACGGGCGTGTGTCCGTAGTTTTTTCTTGCGTGATGGAGAAAAACCATGACCGATATTGCCGAATTTCCCGCAGACTTTGCCATTGCCCGCAAGTGGCCGCCGCAGCATCCGCAACGGTTGCAGCTTTACACCCAGGGCACTCCCAATGGGCACAAGGTTGCGATCATGCTCGAGGAGTGCGGCCTGCCCTATGAGGTCCACCCGATCGACATCGGCGCAGGCGAGCAGATGACACCCGAATTCCTTTCGCTCAACCCCAACAACAAGATACCGGCCATCATCGATCCGCAGGGGCCGCAAGGCCGGCCGCTGGGCCTGTTTGAAAGCGGCGCGATCCTGGTGTATCTGGCCGACAAGACCGGGATGTTCCTGCCTGCACAGGGTGCCGGTCGCTACCAGACGTTGCAGTGGCTGATGTGGCAGATGGGCGGCGCGGGCCCCATGTTCGGCCAGCTGGGCTTTTTCCTGCGCTATGGCGGCAAGGATTTTGAGGACAAGCGCCCGCGCGACCGTTATGCCAACGAAACGCGCCGTCTGCTGGGCGTGCTCGATCATCATCTGCAAGGCAGGACGTGGGTCCTGGGCGATGCCTACACCATTGCCGACATGGCCATTTTCCCGTGGGTGCGGTGCGTGCGCGATGTCTATCAGGCCGCAGAGATGGTTGGCCTAGGCGAGCTGCAGAACGTTCAGCGCGTGCTGGAAGCCTTCCTGGCGCGGCCAGCCGTGCAGAAGGGGCTGGCCTGAAGAGGCTGCAGGAGCACCAGCATCACGATTCTTCGACGCCTTCCACGACGAACTGCACCGACTGCTGCCCCTGCCACTGGTTGATGTCGAGCCGGTAGGCCAGGTGCGCGTGCGCGGGCAACGGGTCGGTGCGGCCGAAAAAAATGCCGTCTACCACGCTGCCTTGGTGCCGCAGTTGCAGCTTGAGGTGTTTTTCACCCACCAGGCGCTGCTGCAACACGTCCATGTGCTCATTGAACAGCGGGGCATCGAAGCCATGTCCCCAGATAGCCTGCTGCAGGCTTGCGGCGATGTCGGCGCGGCGAAATTCGGCGGGCAGGGCGCCGTCGGTCTGCAGCGTGCGTCGCAACGTAGCGGCGTTCAGCCATTCGCTGGCAATCTGCCTGAGTCCGGCCTCGAACACCGGGAACTGGTCGCGCGCAATGGTGCAACCAGCGGCGGCGGCGTGGCCGCCGAATTTGAGCAGCACGCCCGGATGGCGCTTGGCCAGCAGGTCCAGGGCATCGCGCAAATGGAAACCCGCAATCGAACGGCCCGATCCCTTGAGTTCATGCGCCTTGCCTGGCGCACCGCTGATGGCGAACATGAAGGTGGGGCGGTGCCAGGCGTCCTTGATGCGTGAGGCCACGATGCCCACCACGCCTTCGTGAAACCGATGGTCAAACACGCTGATGGCTGCAGGCGGTGCGGCGTCGGCATCGAGCAATTCGCCGGCCAGCGCTAGCGCTTGCGTGCGCATGCCGCTTTCGGTGTTGCGCCGCTCGCGGTTGATGGTGTCGAGCTGCTGTGCGAGCTGTGCGGCATGGGCTGCGTCGTTGCTGAGCAGGAGTTCGATGCCGAGCCCCATGTTGGCCAGCCGCCCGGCGGCGTTGATGCGCGGTCCCAGGGCAAAGCCCAGGTCGAACGTGGAAGCGGTCTGCACCGCGCGTCCGGACACGGCAAACAGGGCGGCCATGCCTGCCGGTTGCTGGCCGCGCCGGATGCGCTTGAGTCCCTGTGCCACCAGACGCCGGTTGTTGGCATCGAGCTGCACCACGTCGGCCACGGTGCCCAGGGCCACCAGCGGCAGCAGGGTGTCCAGCCGGGGCTGCTCCTGGGCAGGAAAAGTGCCGCGGCGGCGCAATTCGCTGCGCAGCGCCAGCAGCACGTAGAACATCACGCCTACGCCGGCCAGGTTCTTGCTTGCGAACGGGCAGTTGGGCAGATTGGGATTGACCAGTGCGCCGGCGGCAGGCAGGGTGTCGCCTGGCAGATGGTGGTCGGTGACGACGACCTGCAGGCCCAAAGACTGCGCGTGGCTCACGCCTTCCACGCTGGCAATGCCGTTATCCACCGTGAGCAGCAGATCGGCGCCCAGGGCGTGCACGCGGTCGGCGATGGCGGGCGTGAGGCCGTAGCCATCGGTTATGCGGTCGGGCACCAGGTAGCTGGTGCGTTGCGCGCCGAGCAGGCGCAGGCCGCGCAGCGCAACGGCACAGGCCGTGGCACCGTCGCAGTCGTAGTCGGCAACGACGCAGATGTGCCGGTTGGCGGCAATGGCATCTGCCAGCAGGCAGGCGGCCTGTTCCGCGCCGCCCAGTTCGCCGGGCGACAGCAGATGGGTCAGGTCATCGTCGAGTTCTGTTGCGCTGACGATGCCGCGAGCCGCATAGAGCCTGGCCAGCAGGGGATGGATGCCGGCCTGCTCCAGCGTCCAGCAACTGCGAGGCGGAATGTCGCGGGGGCAAATGCGCATGGTGTCTGAGAGGATTGGAGAAGATGGAAAAACGCAGGCAGTGGCTGATTTTGTCACGGAACGTATGGCCGGGACGGACGGCCTTGCGCCATGCCACAATGGATGAAATTTTCCATTTCATTTCCCCATGGATTCTCCATACGAACTGCTGATAGGCTGGCGGTATACCCGAGCCGGGCGCGCAACGCGGCGCAATGGTTTCATTTCCTTCATTTCTGCCGCCTCGGTGATCGGCATCGCGCTGGGCGTCTGGGCGCTGATCGTGGTTCTTTCGGTCATGAATGGTTTCCAGAAAGAAGTGCGCGACCGCATGCTCAGTGTGGTGTCGCACGTCGAAATATACGATGCCTTCGGGCAGGCGCTGACCGATCCTTCCGCGCTCATCGAAAGCGTGCGCAAGCATCCGGAAGTGGTGGCTGCGGCGCCGTTCGTTTCGGGGCAGTCGCTGCTGGTGCGGGGCGACACCATGCGCGGGGTGATGGTGCGCGGCATTGATCCCGGGATGGAGCACAACGTCACCAGCATGGCGGCAGTCAACGACGCGGCCTTGCAGCAACTGGTCCCCGGGAGCTTCGGCGTGGTGCTGGGCAAGCAGCTCGCGGTGGCCATGGGCGTGCAGCCGGGCGATACGGTGACCCTGGTGGCGCCCAATGGCCAGGTCACGCCCGCCGGCGTGGCGCCTCGGTTCAAGCAGGTCACGGTGGTCGGCACTTTCGATTCGGGGCATTTTGAATACGACTCCACCCTGGTCATGATGAATGTGGAAGATGCCGCGAAGATCTACCGGGTTGAGGGGCCGACCGGTGTGCGGCTCAGAATCCGGGATCTCAACCGCGCCATGGACGTTGCCGAGGAATTGCAACAGGTGATTCCCGGTAATTACCATTTCGTGGACTGGGGGCAGCAGAACCGTACGTGGTTTGCAGCGGTGAAGGTGGAAAAGCGCATGATGTCCATCATCCTCACGCTCATCATTCTGGTGGCGGCCTTCAATCTGCTGGTCACATTAGTCATGAGCGTGCAGGACAAGCGCGCCGACATTGCCATCCTGCGCACGCTGGGCGCATCGCCGCGCAGCATCATGCGCATTTTCGTGGTGCAGGGCGCCGTGGTGGGCGTGGTGGGCACGCTGGCCGGATTGCTGATCGGGCTGCTGACGGCATTCAACATCGACCCGATCGTGGGCTTCATCGAGCGGCTGTTCAACGCGCGGCTGCTGCCGCCCGACATCTATCTCATCAGCCGCATGCCCAGCGACCCGCAAGCGGCCAACATCGTGCCGGTGGTGCTCGTATCGCTGCTGCTGGCGTTTCTTTCCACCCTGTATCCGAGCTGGCGCGCCAGCCGCGTCAACCCGGCGGAGGCGCTGCGTTATGAATGATGCGGGGCAACTTTCCCTGGGGGCTGGTGCCGTGCTTGAGGCCCAGGCCCTGACCAAGCGGTTTCATGAGGGCCAGTCGATCGACCTGACGGTGTTGAAGGGCGTGGATTTGCGGGTGGCGGCCGGGGAAACCGTCGCCATCGTCGGCGCGTCTGGTTCCGGCAAAAGCACCTTGCTGCACATGCTGGGCGGGCTCGATGCGCCCACCAGCGGCAGCGTGCGCATTCTGGGGCAGGATTTTTCGAGTTTGAGCCTGGCTGAACAGGGCGACATGCGCAACCGCCACCTGGGCTTTGTCTACCAGTTCCACCATCTGCTGCCCGAGTTCACCGCCGCTGAGAACGTGGCCATGCCCCTGTGGATCCGCCGCCAGCCCCGTGTGCAGGCGCGGGAAACAGCCTTGCAGATGCTGGCGCAGGTAGGGCTGGCCGAACGTGCCGAGCACCGGCCGTCGGAGCTTTCGGGCGGTGAGCGCCAGCGCGTCGCCATTGCGCGGGCGCTGGTCACGCGCCCGGACTGCGTGCTGGCCGACGAGCCTACCGGCAACCTCGATCGCAACACCGCCAGCCAGGTGTTTCGCCTGATGCTGGATCTGTCGCGGCAGCACGGCACGGCGTTTGTGGTGGTGACCCACGATGAACAGCTGGCTGCGCAGTGCGACAGGTGCCTGCACATGAATCAGGGTGTGCTGGCGGCCATGCCGCCAGCCAGTCCAACGGCTTCCTGATGGCGGGGCTGCGAAGGGAGCTTGTCATGACCTTGCGCCTGCGCCCATTGTTCTGCGGTTGCATGCTTGCGGTGTCGGCGGCTTTTTTGGCGTGCAGCGCGCCCAGCCATGTATCCAACGCCGGCGCGCTGCCTGCCTGGTTGCAGGAACGCCTTGCGATTTACGAAGCTGCCGGGCGGCGATCGCCGGTAATTGCCGTGCATGCATGGACGTACAAGGGGCAGACCGTGTACGAGATGCTGGCAGGCTGTTGCGACCGCTTCAACGAACTCTACGATGCCAGCGGCCAGTATTTGTGTGCGCCCAGCGGCGGCTTCACCGGGATGGGCGATGGCAAATGCCCCGACGCTGCCGCTGCGCGCCGCGCTGCGGAAGGCCATGTGCGCAGGATCTGGCCGGCCAATGGCAGAGACGCGCAATAGCTCGGGTGCACAACATGCAGCAGGGCAACGGGCAAGAAAACGGCGCAGGTTGGATCGATACCCATGTGCACATGGACGATGCGCGCTTTGCCGATGTCCAGGCGGTGCGCCGGGCCGCACGTGCGGCGGGGGTTGCGCGGCTGGTGATTCCGGCGATCGATCCGGCCAATTTCCAGGCGGTGCGCGAGCTGGCGCTGGGATGGGGAGATGCCTACGCGCTGGGCATTCACCCCATGTACCTACCCGAAGATACAGATGCCGCGCTGGCGGCGCTGGAAGCTGCGTTGGAGCAGTATCGCAATGATCCGCATCTGGTGGCCATCGGTGAAATCGGGCTGGATTTTTTTGAGCCACATCTGTGCACGCCGGTCATGCGTGCCATACAGGAAAACTCTTTTGCGGCCCAGCTGCGGCTGGCGCGGCGCTTTGATCTGCCGGTGATCTTGCATGTGCGCCGTTCGGTCGATGCGGTGTTGAAGCACCTGCGACAGATTCCGCCGCCCGGCGGCATTGCGCATGCGTTTGTGGGCAGTCCGCAGCAGGCGCAGCAGGCCATCGATCTGGGATTGAAGCTGGGATTTGGCGGCGCCATGACGTTTGAACGCGCCACACGTCTGCGGGCCTTGGCGCAAAGTCTGCCGATGGAAGCCATCGTGCTTGAAACCGATGCGCCCGACATCCCTCCGCACTGGCTGTACGTAACGGCCAGAGAGCGCCAGGCGGGTGCTGCGCCGGTTTACAACAGCCCTGCCGAGCTGCCGCGAATCGGCCATGCATTGGCCGTCTTGCGCGGCATGACCCCTGAAGCGGTGCGGGTTGCCACAGTAGCCAATGCGCGGGCGGCATTGCCCAGACTGGCTCCTGCTGACGGTCGGCTGGTAAGCAGCCGGTAGAAACGGCGCTTCGACGTGCCAGTGATGCCCTATCGCTAGCGCCGGGCAAACGGTCAGCTTCCGGCCACCATCATTCGATTGACCAGTACCGAACCCGTGGTTTTTGCACCGTAGGTGTAGGCATCGGCGCCCACGGCCTCGATGCCCAGGAACATGTCGCGCATATTGCCTGCAATGGTGATTTCGTGCACCGGGAAGGTGATCTGCCCGTTTTCGACCCAGAACCCGCTGACGCCGCGGGAATAGTCACCGGTCACGTAATTGACGCCCTGTCCCATCAGCTCGATCACGAACAGGCCGGTGCCGAGTTTTTGCAGCATGGCCGGCAGGTCGTCGCCAGGACGCGTCAGGCTGCTGTGCAGGGTCAGATTGTGGCTGCCGCCGGCATGGCCGGTGGTGCGCATGCCCAGCTTGCGCGCGGTGTAGCTGCTCAGGAAATAGCCTTCAACCCTGCCCGAGTCGACCACGCGGCGCGGCCGGACGCTTACGCCTTCGGCATCGAAGGGGGAGCTGCCCTTGCCCCGTGGGATGAAGGGGTCTTCGTCGATGTGCAGGTGCTGCGGAAAAACCTGCTGGCCCAGGCTGTCGAGCAGGAAGGTGCTCTTGCGGTAGAGCGCGCCGCCACTGGTGGCCTGCACGAAGGCGCCCAGCAGACCTGCGGCCAGCGGTGCTTCGAACAGCACCGGGCATTGGGTGGTGGGGATTTTTCGGGCGTTCAGGCGGCTGAGCGCCCGGTCGGCTGCGTAGATGCCGATGGCTTGAGGGCTGGCCAGTTCATCGGGGCTGCGCATCGAACTGAACCAGGCATCCCGCTGCATGTCGTCGCCCGTGCCGGCGATGGGCGCGACCGACAGGCTGTGGCGCGAACTGGTATAACCACCGCGAAAGCCGTGCGTGTGGGCGCTGAAGAAATGGCTTTGCTGGGCCGATACCCCGGCGCCTTCACTGTTGGTGATGCGTGCATCGCGCTGCAGCGCGGCCGCTTCGCAGGCCAGCGCCAGTTGCGCTGCGCGGTCGCTGTCGATGTCCCACGGGTGGAACAGGTCCAGATCGGGTGCCGGGCCGCGGGCAACGTCATTTGCATCGGGCAAGGCCGCGAACGGGTCTTGCGCGGTGAAGCGGGCGATGTCGTAGGCGGCCTGCACCGTACGTTCCACGGCCTGCGGCGAAAAATCCGACGTGCTGGCGTTGCCCCGCCGGTTGCCCAGGTAAATGGTCACGCCCAGCGACTTGTCACGGTTGCGCTCCACGTTTTCGAGTTCGCCCTTGCGTACCGAAACGGAAAGCCCCGCGCTTTCGGACGCTTCGGCGGCCGCATCGCTGGCTCCCAGCCTGCGGGCGTGCGCGATGGCGCTGTCCACCAGGGCTTCAAAGGAGGCGCGGCTGTAGGCAAAACCCGGCAGGGGCTGCATGGTCGCCGGGGTCGTTGCGGGTTGTGCGGATGAAGAGGAAGGCATTTCGTGCGGCATGGCCGGTATGATAGCGATCCCGCCGCTTGTGCGCAGGCGCGCAGATGGCGGGTTTGTATTTGATCGTTTTTCCATTTTTCATTTTCTGTCTGAGAATATGTCCCGCAAACCGCAACGCGGCTACTATGTGCGCGGCCATTTTGTGGCCGAAGGCAGCGAACTCGACCGTGAACTCAAGCGCGAGGGCAAGTGGGACGCCGAGTTCAGCAAGACCGACCGCAAGCGCCAGAGCGAGGAACTGCAGGTGCTGGGCGAGGAATTGCTGGAATTGCGCGCCAGCCTGCTGGAAGGGCTGCAATTGCCGCAGACCCTGCTCGATGCCTTGGCCGACGCACGGCGCATCCGTGATTTTGAAGGCCGCCGCCGCCAGATGCAGTATGTGGGCAAGCTGATGCGCCGGCTCGATGATGCGGTGATCGACGACATACGAGCCGCCCTGCAGGAACAAAAGAGCGGACGTGCTGCCGATGTCATGCTGCTGCACCAGACCGAACAATGGCGCGACCGGCTGCTGGCCGAAGCTGGCCATGAGCAGGCCCTGACCGAATGGCTGGAGCTCCATCCGCAAACCGATGCGCAGCAGTTGCGCGCACTGATCCGCCAGGCGCGCAAGGAGCAGCAGGCGCTGCCGTCAGCTCCGGCGGGGCAGGGACAGCGCCAGGGAAAGGCATACCGCAGTGTGTTCCAGTTGTTGCATCAGGCCCTGCAGGCCGAAGACGGACAGCAGGACTGAGCAATCGCTGGGCCACTAGGCTGTAGACGCGCGTTTTCTTCTGTCTTCCGGCTGCACTACGACCGGCTCTGTTTCCAGGCGAACGCCAAAGCGTTCGTACACGCTGGTCTGGATGGCGCGCGCCAGCGTCATCACTTCGCCGCCCGTGGCCCGGGTACCGGTCTGGGCGTGGCGGTTGATCAGTACTAGCGCCTGACGCTCATACACCCCGGCATTGCCCACGCTCTTGCCGCGCCAGCCGCAGGCATCGATCAGCCAGCCAGCCGCCAGCTTCATCGTGCCGTCAGGCAGGGGATAGTGCACGATGCCGGGTTCGCGGGCAATGATGTCGGCGCATTGTTCGGCATTGACGACCGGATTCTTGAAAAAACTGCCTGCATTGCCAACCTGCGTTGGATCGGGTAGCTTGGCGCGACGAATGGCCACCACCATGTCGAACACCTGTTGCGGGGTGGGATCGTGCAGTTGCCGTTCAGCCATCTTGCGCTGGATGTCGGCGTAGTCCAGCTCTGGCTTCCATGTCTTGGGCAGCGCCAGGCGCACCTGCGTGATGATGGCCCGGCCGCCCAGGCCGTGATCGCCTTCGCGTGCAGGTACATGCTTGAAAACCGAATCGCGGTAGCCGAATCCGCATTGCGCCGCGTCCAGCGTGAAACTCTGTCCCGTGCGCATGTCCACTGCATCGAGGCTGTGGAAACGGTCTTGCAGCTCCATGCCATAGGCGCCGATATTCTGTACGGGTGCGGCGCCCACGCTGCCCGGGATGAGCGCCATGTTCTCCAGCCCGGGGTAGCCCTGTTGCAGCGTCCAGGCTACCAGGTCGTGCCAGGTTTCGCCTGCGGCAGCCTGCACGATCCAGTGCCGCGCGTCCTCATCGACCAGGGCCATGCCGCGGTTTTCCATCTTCAGCACCAGGGATCGCACGTCGCCGGTGAGCACGATGTTGCTGCCCCCGCCCAGAACCAGAAAGCCCTGGCTCAAAAGGCCGGGGTATCGGCCTGTGGATTGCGCCAGCGCCTGCAGTTGCGCGGCTTCGCGCACGTACAGCAGCCAGCGCGCGTGCGCGGCGATGCCGAACGTGTTGTAATGGTCGAGCGCAACGTTTTCTTTGATCGGCAGGTCAGTCATGGCCGATAATTGTCGCATCTGTCAACTGTCTGATGGGGAGGAGACATGCCTTCTTTTGATACCGTGTGTGAACCGGACATGGTGGAAGTGAAAAACGCCGTGGAAAACAGTGCCAAGGAGATTGGCACGCGCTTCGACTTCAAGGGTACCAGCGCGGCCATCGAGCTCAAGGAAAAGGAAATCACGTTGCAGGGGGATGCCGAATTCCAGTTGCAGCAGGTGGAAGACATCCTGCGCAACAAGATGGCCAAGCGCAATGTGGATGTACGCTTTCTTGACAAGGGCACCGTGCAGAAAAGCGGCGGCGACAAGGTGAAGCAGGTGATCAAGGTGCGCAACGGCATCGAGAGCGAACTGGCCAAGAAGATCCAGAAACTCGTCAAGGACAGCAAGCTGAAATTGCAGGCCGCCATCCAGGGCGATTCGGTGCGCATCAGCGGAACCAAGAGAGACGACCTGCAGGCCGCCATGGCCCTGATCCGCAAGGAGATGGATGATTTCCCGCTTTCCTTCAACAATTTCCGTGACTGAGCGCCACCACTCGCCCATGACCGGCAAGGCAGGCACGATGGCGACAGTGCGATGGATGGTGGCTGCAGCCTTGTCCTGTCTGGCGGCTGGAACGGCGGGCGCGCAGGACGTGGCCCTGTCCGGCATGCTGGGCAACAAGCCGCTGCTGGTGGTCAACGGCAGCGCCCCCAGGGCCGTCGCGGTGGGGGAAACCCACATGGGCGTGAAAGTGCTCAGCGCGGCCGCAGATCGCGCAACGGTGCTGAGCGAGGGGCAGCGATTCACGATCCGGCTGGGGGAGTCGCCCGTCCATATCGGCGGTGCGCCTGCACCGACAGGCAGGGATGAAGAAGGGATGGGGGATGGCCGGCGCATCATTCTCACGCAGACGGGCGGCGGCCATTTCGTCACCCATGGAACCATCAATGGCAAGACCGTGCGGTTTGTGGTCGATACCGGCGCCACGCTTGTCGCCATGGGCGTGGCCGATGCCGAGCGTCTGGGACTGGCCTATAAAAAAGGCGCGCGCCTGCCGATGCAAACGGCCAATGGCGTCAACGTGGGCTGGGGAGTCACGCTAGACAGCGTGCGGCTCAAGGGTGTGCAGATCCACGGCGTTGAGGCAGTGGTAACACCGGCCAATATGGGCGTCGTGCTGTTGGGCAACAGCTTTCTCAACCGTTTCACCATGACGCGCAACGGCGACCAGATGATCCTTGAGCGCCGGTACTGAAAACAGGTCCGAGCCCCCGCGGTGCAGGGCGTGCCCGGTTCAGCGCTTCTTGCCGATGCGTGACTCCTGTCCTGCAAGAAGGCGCTGGATGTTGGAGCGGTGCCTCCAGATCAGCAGGAGGGCCATGACGATGCACACGACCAGGATGGACGGGGACTGCGTCCACCAGCCCCAGGTCGCGCCCAGCCAGTAAAGCGGCGCGGCAACGGTGGCAGCGGCAAGCGCGGCAAGTGATGAATAGCGCAATGCCGCGGCCACCAGTATCCATGCCAGCACCACCAGCATGCCCAGCCAGGGGCTGAACCCGAACAGCACCCCTGCGGCTGTGGCTACGCCCTTGCCCCCCTTGAAGCGGAAGAAAACGGGATACAGGTGTCCGATGAAAGCCGCCAGGCCGGCCAGAGCGGCTGTGTCTGGCCCGAGTTGCCAGCGCGCGCCGCATTGCATGAGCAGGAAAACCGGCAGCCAGCCCTTGCAGGCATCCAGCAGCAGCGTGAGTACCGCCGCTTTCTTGCTGCCGCTGCGCAGCACATTGGTTGCGCCAGGGTTGCCACTGCCATAGCTGCGCGGATCGTGCAGCCCCATCAAGCGGCTGATGATGACGGCAAAACTCAGGGAGCCCAGAAGATAGGCGGCCAACGCGGCAGACAGGGAAGGGAAAGAAAGGGAGGAAGTCATGAACAATAAAAAAACAGTATCGCAGCGTCATTCGTCCTGTGCACAATCCACGGGGGTTGCCTGCAACAGGCGGATGCAGATTTCGGGATCGATGCCCAGCAGATAGCCACGGCGTCCGCCATTGATGGCTATGCGTGGCAAGGCGAGAATGCTGCGCTCGATGAATACCGGCATGGTCCGGCGCAAGCCGAACGGCGACGTGCCTCCCACCAGGTAGCCGCTGTGGCGCTGGGCCGTTTCCACCGGGCAGGGTTCGACATGTTTCGTGCCGATCTGCCTGGCCAGCGCCTTGGTGGATACATTGCGATTGCCGTGCATCAGCACGATCAGTGGCTGTGCATCCTGGTTCTGCATGACCAGTGTCTTGATGACGGCAAACGGGTCAAGAGAAAGCGCTTCCGCGCTATGTCGAGCGCCGCCGTGCGGCTGCCACTCGTATACATATTCATCGAACGTTATGCCCTGCGCACGCAGCAGGTGTGTGGCAGGCGTTTCGCTAACGTGGGGGGATTTCGCTTTGGGCATCGAGTTCGAATTATGCCCGTGCATGCGCCTGTGCCAACCAGAAGATGTTGCCGATTCGGAGATTGTTCGAAAACCCGCAGCATTGCATAGGAATTGTTATTTGTGGTCGATTTCTTGTGCATGAAAGGTGTATCGTATAGATGAGCCGGAAATGGAAATGGTGCTTCCGGCCAGCGGAGTTCCGGTATGCTGGTGCAGTCACCGGGACTTGTGATGGTGCATGTGCAACCAAGCGAGAAATCTTAGGAGGATCAACATGAAAAAGAGCATGACGATGCTGACGATTGCAGCGACTACCAGCGCACTGGTGGCGGGTTGCGCGGCTCCGCAGACCACAGGTCAGGGTGTTGGCGCAGGAGCCGGGATTGGCGCATTGGTTGGTGCCGGTCTGGGGCAGGCGATTGGACGTGACACCAGAAGCACGTTGATTGGCGCCGCTGCCGGGGCCGCACTGGGCGCTGGCGCCGGCTATGTCTGGTCGCAGCAGATGCAGCAGCAGAAAGTCGCCATGGAACAGGCGGCGCAAGGCACCTCGGTGCAGGTTTCCCAGACCGCGGACAACCGCCTGCGCATCAACATTCCGGCAGATGCTTCCTTTGCCGTGGGATCGGCCGTGCTGAACTACAACATGTATCCGATTCTTGACCGACTGGCCCAGACGCTGCAGCAGAACCCCTATACCGATGTATCCATCATCGGCCATACCGACAGCACCGGCACCAATGCCATCAACAACCCGCTGTCGCTCAACCGTGCCAATGCGGCGCGCAATTACCTGATCAGCAGGGGCGTGCCGGGCAGCCGCATCACTACATCCGGCATGGGTTCATCCCAGCCTATTGCCAGCAACGCAACCGAAGCCGGTCGCGCACAGAACCGCCGCGTGGAAATCTACGTGGCTGAGCGTCCGCGCTGATTGTTTTTCTAACCGGACAAAAAAACCTCTTCGGAGGTTTTTTTGTTATCCAGGCCCCGTTTCAGCCGATCGGATGGTTGGGCAAACCGGGTATCCTGACTGGGTTTTTCCTTGTCGAAAATATCCTCATCCATTGCTGAATGGCGGTAAGAACACGGCGGGAAGCATGGTGGAGTATTGCCGGTCCTGCCAAGTGCCTGGCCATTCGGATGCGATACAGGCCTTGAGTCTCTCTACAATGCTTGCTGGTTTTTCTGTCTGAGCCTTTGCGGCTCCCATCCTTTCATTTATTGTGTCTTCTCCTGATTCTTCTTCCCAGGCTGCTGCACCCAGTAGCAGTCTGCTGGCGCGGTTGCGGCGCGTAGGCGCGTATTTTTCCCTGGAACCTCGGCTGTGGGTGTATGCCGTGCTCGCCACGCTTGTGGGGGCGCTGACCGAGGCTGCCATTCCGGCCATGCTCAAGCCATTGCTTGATCGTGGATTCAGCGAAGGAACGCTGCCGTTGTGGACGGTGCCTGCTGCCGTGCTGTTCATGTTCGTGCTGCGTGGTATGGCTCAATTCGGCGCGCAATATGCCTTGGCGCGCATCGCCAACGATGGCACGCTCAAGCTGCGCAGCGACATGTTCGCGCGTCTGATGGATGCGGAACTGGGGCTGTTTGCCCGTCAATCGGCCAGCAAGCTTTCCAATACGGTGGTGTACGAGGTGCAGAGCGGCTCTGCCATGCTCGTACACGCGTTCATGAGCCTGTCGCGGGACGGCTTCACGGCGATCGCGCTGGTGTGCTACCTGTTGTACCTCAACTGGAAACTCACCATGGTCGTGGTGGTGCTGGCGCCCGGTATGTCGTGGGTGATGCGCCGGCTGTCTCGCCGGCTGTATGGGCTGACCAAGCAATCGCAGAAGGCGACGGACGAACTGGCCTACGTGGTAGAGGAAAACGTGCTCGCGCATCGCATGGTCCGGCTGCATGGCGGGCAGGGCCAGCAGCAGCAGCGCTTTGCTGAGCTAAGCAAAAGACTGCGCCAGCTGGCCCTCAAGTCAACGGTCGCGTTTTCGGCCATGACGCCGCTGACCCAGTCGGTTGCGGCAATTGCGCTCTCGGGCGTACTGTCGATCGCCCTTTGGCAGGCCAAGGCTTCGCATGGGGCCGAACAGGCGGTCACCGTAGGCGATTTCGCTGCCTTCGTGGCAGCCATGCTCATGCTGGTGGCGCCCATCCGGCGCTTGGCCGATGTGGCCAGTCCCATTACCCGGGGCCTTGCTGCGCTGGAGCGCGGACTGGAAATGCTCGATAGCGTGCAACCCGAATCCCAGAATGAGTCATCTCCCGATTTGCCTGCACAGGCCCGCGGAGACATCCGTTTTGTTGACGTGGTGGTGCGGTATGGGGCAGATGGCACATCGGGAGGCGCCACTGCTGGCGCTGCACGCACTGATGGGCTCGTCGCCGGTCTTTCTACGGCTGCACCTGGAGCCACTGTTTTGGACGGACAACCAACGACGCCTGAGCATACAGAGAAGGACCAACCGGCGCTGCGACAGGTCAGCCTGCATATCAGGTCTGGTGAAGTGGTGGCGTTTGTCGGTCCGTCCGGATCAGGCAAAACCACGCTGGTCAATCTGTTGCCCCGTTTCGTGTTGCCCTGCGCCGGGCAGGTGCTGCTCGATGGTGTTGCGCTGCAGGATTGGCCGCTTCAGCACCTGCGCAACCAAATAGCCATGGTCAGCCAGGACGTGGTCATGCTCAATCAGAGCATTGCCGCCAACGTGGCGCTGGGGCGGGATATCGATCGCGATCAGGTGCAGGCCGCACTGGAGGCGGCCAACCTTGCCGGGCATGTGGCACGCTTGCCGCAAGGCATGGACACCGTTGTTGGCCACAATGCCACCCAGCTTTCGGGCGGGCAGCGCCAACGGCTGGCCATTGCGCGCGCGGTCTACAAGAATGCGCCTGTGCTGCTGCTGGATGAAGCCACGTCGGCGCTCGACAACGAATCGGAACGGCTGGTGCAGGAAGCCCTGCAGCGCCTCATGCAGGGCCGCACCACGCTGATTGTGGCGCACAGGCTCACCACCATCGAGCATGCCGACCGGGTGGTGGTGATGGAGCATGGACGCATCGTCGAAGAGGGAACGCATGCCGATCTGCTGCGGCAGAATGGCGTGTACGCGCGCCTGCAGCACCGCAGCGGTGATGCCGGGATCATCTGAACGGACTTTCTTGCCGGCAGGTGATCCGGTATTTGCAACGGTTAACCGTTGGAGGGTTTCATGTCGGGATATTTTCGTTTTCTGCATCGGATCCGTGCTGCCCTGGCGGTGGCCTGCAGCCTGTTGCTGACGATGCCAGCCCTGGCGCAGGGCATGGATGCGCCTCAGATGGACTTGCCGCGCACGCATTTGCGTGTAGGCAAGGCCAGCATGGAGGTGCAGATCGCTTCAACGTTCAATGAGCGGCAGATCGGGCTGATGCACCGCAAAAGCATGCCAATCAACGAAGGCATGCTCTTCATTTTTCCGCAAAGCGGCGTCCAGTGCTTCTGGATGAAAAACACCGTCCTGCCGCTCACGGCCGCATTCGTGGCGGCCGATGGAACCATCGTCAATCTGGCCGACATGCAGCCCATGAGCGAGCAAAGCCACTGTTCGGCCCGTGCCGTGCCTTATGTGCTGGAAATGCGCCGGGGCTGGTTCAAGCGCAACCGCATCCTTCCCGGCATGAAGATCCGGGATGTGCAGGGCCGTTATTTCCAGGGACAGTAGAAAAGACTGGGCCTGTACGGGTCACAACAGCCGTTCACGCGCCAGAATGTCCGACAGTTTTTCACGGTCTGCAATCAGGTGGGCGGTGCCGTTCGCCACCAGCACTTCGGCCGCGCGGCAGCGGCTGTTGTAGTTGCTGGCCATGCTCATGCAATACGCACCGGCCGACATGACGGCCAGCAGATCGCCGGCTTGTACGCCAAGCTGCCGGTCGCGTCCCAGCCAGTCGCCGCTCTCGCACACAGGGCCGACGACATCGTAAGTGTCCGGTTGCGAGGATGATCCGGTCGTCACGGGTGCGATGGCATGCCATGCCTGGTACATGGCCGGGCGGGGCAGGTCGTTCATGGCGGCATCGACGATGCAGAAGTTCTTGGTTGGGCCATGCTTGAGATAAAGCACGGTGCTGATGCACGCACCGGCATTGCCGACAAGGGAGCGGCCAGGTTCCACCAGGAGCTTGCGCTGCCCCATGCCCCGTGCATCCAGCCGGGCGAGCATTTGTTGCAACAGGGTGTCTGCGGCGGGCGGCGTTTCGTTTCCATAGGCAATGCCCAGACCGCCGCCAAAATCCAGATGGGGCAGGGCAATGCCCGCAGCCTCGACATGTTGCACCAAGTCGAGCAGGCGCTCCACTGCGTCCAGATACGGCTGTGTTTCGGTGATCTGCGAGCCGATGTGGCAGTCGATGCCTATCACCTTGAGTCCCGGCAGACGGGCGGCATGTTGGTAAGCAGCCAGCACATCGGTGTGGGCGATGCCGAATTTGTTGCCGGTCAGTCCTGTGGAGATGTAAGGGTGCGTTTTGGCGTCCACGTCGGGATTGACGCGGATACTCACGGGAGCCTGTCTGCCTGATTCCATTGCCACGGTGTTGAGAACATCCAGCTCCGCGTGGCTTTCGACATTGAAGCAGCCAATACCTGCATCCAGGGCAAAGCGCATTTCGGCTGCCGATTTGCCCACGCCGGAGAAGATGATAGTTTCGGGCCGTGCTCCTGCGCGCAGCGCCCGCTGGATCTCCCCGCCAGAGACCGTATCAAAGCCACAGCCCGCGCGGGCAAAAAGCTGCAGAATGGCCAGCGATGAATTGGCTTTCACCGCATAGCAAATCAGGGCATTACGCCCCTGAAGGCCCTGTTGGTAGGCGGCCAGCGCGGAAAGCATGGCCTTTTGCGAATAGACAAAAAGAGGCGTGCCGTGTTGCTGTGCCAGCTCCGCCAAGGGCAGGCCGTCCACGCACAAAGTGTCGTTGTCGTAGGCAAAAAAAGGAAAACCGGGCAGTTGCATGGTGGGAGAAGGAATGAAACAGGCGCAGCTCAAGGCTGTTGAGCGGCTGAAGCGGGCAAAAGGGGTGCTGTTGCCTGGCTGGCTGGTTGCGTGCGTGGGTGCGCGGGCAGCAAGGTGCGTGGCAACGGAGCGCGGTGCGCCGCTTCTGGTTCGGTAGGAAGATACAAATCCCCCTTTTGTCCGCAGGCAGACAGCAGCACGGCAAGGGCGAGAGCGGCCGCGTTCTTTACAATGAATCGGGATTTCAACATGCCGGGAATTGTAATGACAGACCTTGAATACCTTGATCTTGCCGAAAATGCCCTGCAGAGGATTGAGGCCGCGTGCGACCGCATCAACGAAACCACCGATGTGGACATTGACAATCAGCGCAATGCGGGCATGGTGACCCTGACCTTCGCCAATGGTGGCCAGATTGTGGTGAATTTGCAGAAGCCCCTGCAGGAAATCTGGCTGGCGGCGCGAGCCGGCGGCTTCCACTACCGTTACGAAGACGGGCGCTGGCGCGATACCAAGGGCGACGGGGAACTGTTCGCGCAATTGTCACGCTGTGCAAGTGAACAGTCGGGGCGGGCGCTTTCATTCTGACACTTGATTTCCTGCGAAACGACGGACCTGGCTGAACAGCCAGCAGTGCTCATCCGGCAATGATCCTGTCGTCGTGGCTACTTGCGCCCAAGGGGCTCAGTTGTTGTGGAAGATGTCGACGTTTCCTGCTTCGCCGAGCGGGCCGCCGGCCTGGCCACCTTGGCTCGGATCTCCTTCCTGTGTGCTGGCATCCGTTCCATCGGTTGCGAACCAACCTCCTTCGCCAATGCCGATGCTGGCAATGCCGTGTCCACCAGCGTATTCTGCGTAGGTCCAGTCGCCTCCTGACTGGACAACGCCAGCAGGCGGCTTGGTCGTGAGGGGTGTGACAGGAACGCCGTTGAGTGCGGTGCGCATGTAGCGGATCCAGATGGGCAGGCTCAACCCGCCACCGGTTTCATGGTCGCCCAGATTGCGCGGCGTGTCGTATCCGAACCAGACCACGGCAACCTGCGTGGGCTGGAACCCGGCAAACCAGGCATCCTTGGAGTCGTTAGTGGTGCCGGTTTTTCCGTAGACGTCGGAACGGCCCAGTTCGGCGGCGGCTTTTGCCGCCGTACCACGGATGGCCACGTCATTGAGCAGGGTGTCCATGACGAAGACGTTGCGTTCGGGGATGGTGCGCATGCCATCGTGCAATGTCGGCGGCGTGACTTCGGTAATCGTGTTGCCGCGCTGATCCTTGATCAGCGCAATGATGTAGGGGTTGACCTTGTAGCCGCCGTTGGCGAACACGGCATACCCTGTGGCCAGCTCCATCGGGGTGACGGTGCCGGCGCCCAGGGCCATGGTCAGGTAGGGCGGGGTACGTTCTGCGGGAAAGCCGAAACGCACCGCCCAATCCTGTGTTTTTTGGGTGCCGACGGTTTGCAGGATGCGTACCGAAACCAGGTTCTTGGATTTGGTCAGACCCTGCCGCATGGTCAAGGGCGGGCCGAAGCTGCCGTCGTAATTCTTGGGCGACCATGCACGCCCACCCGTCACGCCCGCATCCAGCGTCAGCGGGCTGTCGCTGATCAGGGTGCTGGGCATGACGCCTTCTTCGAGGGCTGCCGAGTAAATGAAGGGTTTGAAGCTCGAGCCTGGCTGGCGGTAGGCCTGGGAGACCCGGTTGAAACTGTTTTTGGCAAAGTCAAATCCCCCGATCAGTGCCTTGATGGCGCCCGTGCGGGGATCCATGGCCACCAATGCGCTTTCCACTTCGGGCAATTGGCGGATTTCCCAGTCAGTGCCGGCCTTGACGATGCGAATGACCGCGCCACGGCGGATCTGCTGTGCGGCCGAAGCGCGGCCGGACAGCGACCACGAGGCAAAGCGCAGCCCGCTACCGGTGATGGTGATGGGTTCGCTGTCGGTACGGCGCACGACAACCTTGCCGGGCTTGGCGTCGATGACTACGGCTGCGAGCATGTCGCCGGCATCGGGGATATTGCTCAAGGTCTCCTGGATGGCGTCGTCGAGCAGGTCGGGATCCTTGGGCAGTTCGACGAAGTATTCCGGTCCGCGATAGGGGCGTCTGGCGTCGTAGTTGAGCACGCCCTGGCGAACGGCGTTGTAGGCGGCATTCTGGTCCTTGGTGGAGATGGTGGTGTAGACATTGAGGCCGCGGGTGTAGCTTTCCGCGCCATATTGGGCATAGATGAGCTGGCGCACCATTTCGGCTACATGGCCGCCATGCACCTGGTCATCCGGAGTGAGTCTCTTGATCACCAGGGGCGTGGCTTTTGCCGCCTCAGCCTGGGGCTGGGTGATGAAGCCGTTTTCCACCATGCGGTCGAGAATATACAGTTGCCGGATACGCGCCCGCTCAGGGTTGACAACCGGGTTGTACAGCGAAGGCGCTTTGGGCAAGCCGGCAAGCATTGCTGCTTCGGCCAGATTGACATCCTTGATGGATTTGCCGAAATAGGCCTCTGCGGCAGCGGCAAAGCCATATGCGCGGTTGCCCAGGAAGATCTGGTTCATGTAGATTTCCAGAATCTGGTCCTTGGTCAGCGCATGTTCCATCTTGAAAGCCAGCAGCATCTCGTAGAGCTTGCGCTTGATGGTTTTTTCGGACGACAGATAGACGTTGCGCGCCACCTGCATCGTGATGGTGGATGCGCCCTGGCTTTTCGCCCTGCTGAAATTGGCCAGTCCCGCGCGCAGCACGCCGGTGTAGTCGATGCCGCTGTGTTCGTAAAAACGGGCATCTTCGATGGCTAGGATGGCATTCTTGACCGTTTGCGGGATTTCGTTGAAAGGCACGTAGCTGCGCCGTTCTTCGCCGAATTCCGCAATCAGGTTGCCCTCGGCGGTGAAGATGCGCAAAGGGAGTTTGGGCTGGTAGTTTTGCAGACTGGAAATGTCGGGGAGGCGGGTATACGCGATGGACAGGCCCATGAAGGTCAGCAGCATCGCTATCAGCACCACAACGCATGAAAGGCCGGCAGTCAGCAGGAGCCATCTGGGGCCTGTCTGTTTTTTGGTCGGGGCTTCGGCTGGCGGAGGGGATGTCGGATCGTTGTGATTCATTGCGAAGGAAGAAAAGCGGCAACGCTGCCTGCGCCATTGTGCATCAGCTACTTCCTGCTATTGCTTGGGCGTGCCGGTGTCCGTCCGGTTTTTTGCAAGCAGGTGAAAACACAGGAACCCTTACAGAAAACGGCCTGCCTGACAATTTTTGACTCTATTCTGCTTCCTTAAAAACGGGTTGCTGAGTGTTGTCAAAAAATGAAATGCATCGTCAAAAAATGTACTGTTTTGACAACAGTTACGCGGCTTATTTGCAGTAAGACTGAATGATTTGCATACTAACTGTTACGATTGCCTCGCAATGTATATGTAACGAGGATGTGCATCAGAGCCTTCCTGGGAAGGTGGCCGGGTCTGGGGTCAAATTTTGTCCTGCAAGAGGGAGAAACAAGGCTGCATGGGTGTTCGTCACTTACATATCCAGTAAACGGGGGCGAGATTGATTTCATTCAACTTTTTTAACAAAAAGCCGCCTGCAACGCTGGGGCTGGACGTCGGTACAGGCAGCATCCGTCTGGTGGAGCTTGACCGCGATGCCTCCGGCCAATGGGTGCTGGAACGATGCGCCATGGAGCCCCTGCCGCACGATGCGGTCGCATCGGACGGCCGCATCGAGCAGTTCGACCAGGTGGTTGATGCCGTCAAACGGGTGATCAGAAAATCCGGGACGCGCACCAGGAACGTCGTGGCGGCCCTGCCGGCGTCGGCGGTGATTGCCAAGAAGGTGGTGCTGCCCGAAGGGTTGAGCGAAGCAGACATCGACCGGCAGGTCGAGGGAGAGGCCAGCCAGTACATTCCGTTTTCGTTGGACGAGGTCAGTCTCGATTATTGCGTGACTGGTCCGTCTGCCACCTCGGCGGGTGATGTCGACGTCATGATCGTTGCAGCGCGCAAGGAAAAAGTCGACGACATGGTGGCACTCATGAGCGCGGCGGGCTTGCGCCTTAAAGTGCTCGATGTCGCCTCCTATGCCGCGCAGGCTGCCGCGCAGCGATTGATCAGCGGCCTTCCCCATCACGGACGGGATGCCATGATTGCATTGGTGCACGTGGGATCCGCCAGCACCTACATGTACATCGTGCGCAATGGAGAGGTGCTGTTCGAGCGTGAGCAGCCCTTTGGGGGCCTGCATTTGACCCAGCACATCGCGCGTCTTTACGGGATGACACAGGAAGAGGCCGAATCCAAAAAAATGGGCGGGCAGCTGCCCGACGATTACGCCGAAGTAATTCTGCAACCGTTCATTGAGCGTCTGGCGCAGGAAATGCAAAGTGCACTGCAGTTTTTTTACAGCAGCACGCCGTACAGCAAGGTTGATTATGTGCTGTTGTCCGGGGGATCCGCCTCCTTGCCCAAACTCAACGATGCCGTGACGCAGGCGACAGGCGCAGCCTGTTTGCTGGCCAATCCTTTTGATGAAATGGGCATGGGTCCGCAGGTGCAGGATCGCAAGTTGCGCCGCGATGCCCCGGCCTTCCTGACGGCCTGCGGCCTGGCCATGCGGAGGTTCACATCGTGATTCTGGTCAATCTCTTGCCGCATCGCGAGGAGATGCGCAAACGCCGCAAGCAGGCGTTCCTGATCCTTCTGGGGCTGGCTGCGGGTACCGGACTGATTCTTGGGGGCCTGGTGTGGAAATACTATGACCTCCGGATCGATACGCAGGAAAAGGTCAACAAATACATTCAGGCGGAAAACACCAAGCTTGACAGCAAGATCAAGGAAGTGCAAGGGGTGGAGGCTGAGATCGCGGCCTTGCGCGACCGCCAGCAGGCAGTAGAAAGCCTGCAGCAGGAACGCAACGACCCGGTCAAGCTTTTCAACGAACTGGCGGCCAAGATGCCGGATGGCATGTATTTCACCAGCCTCAAGCAAAGCGATGCCACCGTCAACCTGGAAGGCGTGGCGCAGTCCAACGAGCGTGTTTCGGAATTCCTGCGCAACCTGCGGGACTCACCCCTGTTTGCCAAACCGCCGCAGTTGGAACAGACACTGGTACAGGAGATTGCCCTGTCCAATAAGAGCAAGAGCCGGGCGTATGGATTCAAGATGGTGCTGACTCTGAAGAAGCCAGAGAAGTCCGAGTTCCAGAAAGCCGCTTCGGGTAAGTCGGGGCGGGCGCCTGCAGCAGCCCGCAAAAAATAGACTGGTATCCATCATGGCATTCAAGATCACACTTCCATCGCGCAGCAAACGCGTCAAGAAACGGGTGTCGACCAAAAAAGAGCCGGGGCTGGATGTCAGGCCTTGGCATGATCTGGCTGCCCAGTTCCGTGGGGCAGACTGGCGCAATCCGGCGGCATTGCCTCCTGCGCCCAAGCTTTTCCTGTGTGTGCTCGTGGCTGGAGTGGGTTTGTTGCTGGTCTGGCTGGCTTTGGTGCGGGGGCAGCTCAGCCTGCTCGAAACCAAACAGAAGGAAGAAGAAAAGCTGAAAACGGACTTCATTGAAAAAACGACCAAGGTCGCCAATCTGGGGCCCCTGTTGCAGCAACGCCATCAGGCAGAGGAATATGTCACTCAGCTGGAAAAGCAATTGCCAGGAAGGTCTGAAATGGCAAGTCTGCTTTCAGACATCAATCAGGCTGGGGTGGGGCGCAATCTGCAGTTTGAACTGTTCAAACCCGGCAATGAAGAGGTGAAAGCCTATTACGCACAATTGCCGGTGTCCATCCGGGTCTCTGGGCAGTTTCCTGAAATTGCCGCCTTTGCCGCCGATATTGCCCATTTGTCACGCATTGTCACATTGGGCAACATGAATATCGGGCCACGTAGGGATGCCAAGAACCCGGGCAATTTGATCATGGAGGCGACCGCCAATACTTATCGCTATTTGGACAAGAGCGAAAAACTGGCCAATACCAAGGATACGCAGGACACCAAGAAAAAATCAGCGAGCCAGAAGGAGAAATCATGAAACGGTCCGTTCTTGGCGCGTTTTCTTTCCTGGTGGCTGCCTTTGTTCTTGCGGGCTGCAGCGATGGCCACATGAGTGATGTGCGCGCATGGATGCAAGCCGAGAGAAGCAAGGCGCGTCCAGCCGTTCAACCGTTGCCTGAGCCCAAGCCTTATGTGGCGGTTGACTATACGGCACCGGCCGGGGCAGAGCCCTTCAATGTGGCCCGTCTGGTGCAGGCCATCAATGCGGCCAACGCCAACAGCCCGACGTCTGCGCTGTATCGGTCGGTGACGGATGGGCGCAGGAAAGAGCCGCTGGAAGCCTATCCGCTCGACTCCATGCACTATGTCGGCATGCTGCAGAAAAATGGCCATGCGGTGGCGCTGGTGAAAGTGGACAACTTGTTGTATCAGGTGCGGGTAGGAGATTTCATGGGGCAGAATTTTGGCCGGGTCATTACCATCGACGAGAGTCACGTGGCGCTGCGCGAGGTTGCGCAGGATGCTGTCGGCGAGTGGGTTGAGCGCAGCACTACGCTGAATTTGCAGGAAGGAAGCAAATAATGCAGACAACAATTCGTCATCACATCGGGCGCTTGTGGGCTAAATGTGCGCTTTTGAGCGTATCGGCCGTATTCAGCGCCGCTGTCTGCGCGCAAAATGCCATTGAAAATGTTTCCGGCTTCATGCAGGGAGGCAACGAAATTGTGCGCATCGACCTGTCTGCTCCGTTGCCGTCATTGCCGGCAGGTTTTGTGGTGCAAAGCCCGCCGCGTATCGCGCTGGATTTTCCCGGGGTTGCCAGCAAAATGCCGCGCAATGCCATTGATTTCAATCACGGCAATTTGCGTTCGGCGCATGTGGTACAGGCCGGCGAGCGTTCCCGCGTGGTCATCAACCTGAAGCAGGCAACAACCTATCGCGCGTCGCTTGACGGCAAATCTCTGCTGATCACCTTGGATTCGGTGCCGGTGGCTGCGCCTGCGAACGAGTCGCCCCGCGTATTTGCCGAAAACCGGAACACCAGTGTATTGGCTCTGCGCGGTATCGATTTCCGCCGTGGGGCGGACAACAGCGGCCGCATCATGATCGATCTGCCCAATAACCAGGTGGGTGTCGACATCAAGCCGCAAGGCCAGAATCTGGTCGTTGACCTGCTCAAATCATCGTTGCCGCCAGCCCTGAACAAGCGTTTCGATGTGACGGATTTCGGTACGCCCGTGCAGCGTATCACCACAACGCAATCGGGTGACAAGGTCCGGCTGGTGATCAATGCACGAGGGGAATGGGAGCATTCTGCCTATCAGAGCGACAACCAGCTGGTGGTTGAGTTGCATCCCGTGCGCGTGGACCCGAACAAGCTGACGCAGGGGCCGGGTTACCGGGGAGAAAAATTGTCCCTGAACTTCCAGAATGTGGAAATCCGGGCGTTGCTGCAGGTGATCGCCGATTTCACTGGCTTCAATATCATCACTTCCGACAGCGTTTCCGGAAGCCTGACCTTGCGCTTGAAGGATGTTCCCTGGGATCAGGCGCTCGACGTCATCCTGCAGGCCAAGGGATTGGGCACGCGCAAGAGCGGCAATGTGATCTGGGTGGCGCCCAAGGATGAGATGGCCGCAAAGGAAAAACAGGAACTGGAAGCACGTGCCGCCGTTACCGGACTGGAGCCGTTGCGCAACCAGGCTTTCCAGCTGAACTATGCCAAGGCAATTGATTTTGTCAAAGGCCTCAAAGGCGAGGGCGGCACCAACAGCACCAAGATGCTCAGCAACCGCGGTTCGGCCATTGCCGAGTCTCGTACCAACATGCTGTTCGTGACGGATGTGCCTTCCGTGCTGGAGCAGGTAGCGGCCATGATCGCCAAGCTGGACGTTCCGATCCGGCAGGTCATGATTGAAGCGCGCATGGTGGAAGCAACCGACACCTGGGGGCGCTCATTGGGAGTACGCCTTGGCATCAATGGCGAGAATACGAACAATTCAGGCGCCCAGCTGGGCTCCGTGAGTGGCGATACCATTCGCGTAGGCTTTGGCAGCAACAATTCCACCATGTACAGCTTGCCGGCGCCCACGTTGAGCAACAGCGACTTCAACCCTGCAGCGCTGGCGGTTTCCATCTTCAGTTCAGGGGCGGCCCGTTTTCTGACCCTGGAAATTTCCGCGCTGGAAGCTGATGGCAAGGGCAAGGTCATCTCCAGCCCGCGGGTGGTGACGGCTGACCAGACCAAGGCCATAATCGAGCAGGGTTTGAATCTGCCGTATCTGGTGGCATCTTCCAGCGGTGCGACAGCCGTTCAGTTCCAGAAGGCGACACTGAAGCTGGAGGTAACGCCGCAAATCACGCCCGAAGGCAGCGTCATCATGGATGTGGATATCACGAACGACCAGATCGATCGCGCCACGATTGCCGGTTATGCGATCAACACCAAGCACATCCAGACCAACGTTCTGGTCGAAAATGGCGGTACGGTGGTGATTGGCGGCATTTACACCGTCAACGAATCGGATAATGTATCCAAGGTGCCGTTCCTGGGAGACATTCCGGTTATAGGCAATCTGTTCAAGAACCGGGTGAAGGAAGCGTCGAAAAGGGAAATGCTGGTTTTCCTGACTCCCAAGATCGTCACTGAACGCGCAGCAATTCGTTGATGGTACAAATAGAGAACAAGCCCGAATCGTGCAGGATCATATTAGTTGGCCTGCCAGGTTCGGGTAAATCATCTGCCGGGCGACATGTCGCCCGGCATTTTTCATGGCCTTTCGTAGATTCTGACGAAGCGATTGAAACGGCCTTGGGCATGACTATCAAGGCATATTTTGCTGCAAACGGGGAACCGGCCTTCAGGGACCGTGAAACCGAAACCTTGCGGCAATTGCTGGAACGGCCGGGACCTTTCGTGCTCTCCACAGGAGGAGGCGCCGTAGTGCGGCCAGAAAACCGGCAGTTGCTGAAAGCTGCCGGCACGGTACTGTATCTGCATGCTTTGCCGGAAACGATTTGCCGACGCTTGCGCAACGATACCCAGCGTCCCTTGTTGCAGGTGCCTGATCCCATGAAAAAAATACGCGCATTGTTCAATGAGCGTGATCCGCTGTATCGGGAAACGGCCCAACATGTCATCCATTCGGGCAGAAGTTCATTGCCGGTATTGGTGCAGAAAATCATCAGGCGGCTGCAGCCTAATTGCTCGTCATCGTCAAACCTTTCCTGATATTCCAGCCGGTTTGACAATGAATGCGCCACAATATGGGGCATGAATCACGCTTTGACGACTTTTCCCATTGAGTCTCCCCTTGTACCCTTTATGCCCGAATCAGAGGGCTCGCAATCGGGAGTGCGCATCGATTTGGGTGCCCGCAGCTACCCCATTCTGATCGGATCGGACATCCTGGATCAGGCGTCCAGTTGGGATGCCCTTCCTGAAGCCGCGCAGGCTCTGATCGTAAGCAACACGACGGTGGCGCCTCTGTATGCGGCGCGTCTGCAGCAAGCGCTTGCCGGGCGATTCAAGAAAGTGCTTTGCGTGGAATTGCCAGACGGCGAGCAGCACAAGAGCTGGCAATCGCTTAACCAGATCTTCGATGCGTTGCTGGAACAGCAGTGCGACCGCAAGACCGTTCTGTTTGCCTTGGGTGGAGGGGTGGTCGGCGATATCACCGGATTTGCTGCTGCGTGCTACATGCGTGGCGTGCCCTTCGTGCAAGTGCCCACCACGTTGCTGGCGCAGGTCGACTCTTCGGTGGGGGGCAAAACCGCCATCAATCACCCCATGGGCAAGAACATGATCGGCGCCTTCTACCAGCCGCGCCGCGTGGTGTGCGACATGGCGACGCTGACCACCCTGCCCGAACGTGAGTTCAATGCAGGCTTGGCCGAGATCATCAAGTACGGGCCCATTGCCGATATGGCATTTTTCGACTGGCTGGAGCAGAACATGCCGGCCTTGCGG
The DNA here is from genome assembly GCA_039808005.1 of Allobrachymonas sp. Lineage (GTDB taxonomy): Bacteria > Pseudomonadota > Gammaproteobacteria > Burkholderiales > Burkholderiaceae_C > Brachymonas. The sequence goes on from JBDHSG010000023.1 coordinate 31,373, forward strand.
GCGCGCCGGCACGACGTGTTGCGCGTGGCGGTGCAGCGCAGCTGCGAAATCAAGGCCTGGGTGGTGGCGCAGGACGAACAGGAAAGCGGCATGCGCGCCATCTTGAATTTCGGCCATACATTCGCCCATGCGATCGAGGCCGGGCTGGGGTTTGGAACCTGGCTGCATGGCGAGGCCGTGGGGTGTGGCCTCGCCATGGCCGTACATCTGTCGCAACAGCTGGGGTTGGTGGATGCGGCGTTCGCCAATCGGCTGCGCCGGCTGGTACAGGCGGCCGGGTTGCCGGTGCAGGCGCCGAGGCTGTCTGCAGACGAATCGACCAATGTACAGGCCTGGCTACAGCATATGCGCGTGGACAAGAAGGCCGAGGCGGGCCAGATCCGTTTTGTGGTGCTGGCGCACCCCGGGCAGGCCGCCCTGGTCTCGGTGCCGGATGCGGTGGTGGCAAGCGTCATCACTGCATGCAGTCAACCCGAATGAAGGAACGGTGAATGGCGGTTTATATCCGCGCAGCAGGTAGCGCTCCTGAAAACGGACAGCATGCGGCATGGGCCTGCCATCCGCTGCACAGCCGCGGACGGATGCTTGCCGAAGAGGAATCGCCCACACGCGGCATGTTCCAGCGTGACCGCGATCGCATCGTGCATTCCTCCGCCTTCAGGCGGCTGGTCTACAAGACCCAGGTGTTCCTGAATCATGAAGGGGATCTGTTTCGTACCCGGCTGACACATTCCCTGGAGGTGGCGCAGATCGGCCGTGGCATCGCACGTTCCTTGGGGCTGGACGAAGATCTGGTGGAGGCGATTGCCTTGGCGCATGATCTCGGGCATACCCCTTTCGGGCACGCCGGACAGGATGCCCTCAATGCCTGCATGCAGGCATATGGGGGATTCGAGCACAACATGCAGAGCCTGCGTGTGGTGGATGTGCTGGAGCAGCGCTATCCGGGGTTTGACGGACTCAATCTGTGTTTCGAAACGCGGGAAGGCATTCTCAAGCATTGCTCAGCCGCCAGTGCACGGTGGCTGGAACAGCGTGAGCCCGGCGGAGTGGGGCGACGCTTCCTGCAACAGACGCAGCCAAGCCTCGAGGCGCAGCTGGCCAACATCGCAGATGAAATAGCCTACAACGCGCACGATGTGGATGACGGTCTGCGTTCAGGCCTGTTGCAGTGGGAAGCTGTGCTGGAGGTGCCGTTGATAGCCGAGCACCATGCTTCGGTCAAAAGCGAGTGGCCGCAACTGCAGGGCCGGCGCCTGTGGTACGAAACCATCCGCCGCATGTTGAGTGCGCAAATTCTTGATGTTGTGTCCGCTACGCAGCAGCGGCTCCAGGAACACCGGGTGGACAGCGTGGAGGCTGTGCGCAGAAGCCCTCCCTTGCTGGGGTTTGCAGAAGGCACGCAGCTTCAGTCGCAGGCACTCAAACGGTTTCTCATGCAGGCGCTTTACCGCCATCCGCAGGTACTGCACAACATGGAGCAAGCGCAACAAGTGGTGCGCGATCTCTTCGCGCATTATTGTGTGCAGCCAGAAGCCATGCCGGAGGAATTTGCTCAGCGTGTCGACAGGCAGCGCGCGGTGGCGGATTACATCGCCGGGATGACCGACCGTTTTGCCTTGCGCGAACATTTCGTG
>JBDHSG010000003.1:0-106993 GCA_039808005.1 Allobrachymonas sp.
TATGCACCAGCAAAAAAACCGCCAAGGATTCGAACTGCTAAAATCATGCTGCACTGCAGCATATTGGGGATTGCACAGCTTTGCTGTCTTGTAAGCGTATTTTTGAAATGCGGAGACAGAAACTACCGACCGTGATCCGTACGTCTCGGCGCGGCGAAAGGACAGAGAGAGCCCCGTCTTTTGACCAGTAGGGACTTCTTGCCGCATAAACTTGTACAGCTTGCACGTTAGTGATGCTGCCGGATTGTCCTGCTCTGCGGAATTACACCTCTTTTGCCCATTCGCGCGTTTCGACTTGGATCGTGTCAAACGAATGGGACTGTTTTCTGCCCGCGATCCTTCACGTACGTTTGTTGCGTCTTTTGCTGGTGCTTGAACTATCGATTTTTCTTTGATCGGGCGACTTTTCGTCGTTCGATGAAGGGCCGCGAGCCAGGGGTGATGCGCTACGGTTGCGGGGCTTGTCTGCTTTGGAGAGGGACGTGCTGTTGCGGGAACTTGTTTTGCTGCCTCCTTTCAGGCGTTGATGGGGAGGCCATGCCTGTTCATCTTTTGAGCGGTATGTCGTTGCGATATCACCCTCATCAGGAATGCTGCCACCGAGCTTGCGTCGGGCAGCACTGCCCTTTTTGGCAGAAGCCGCTTGTTGCAACAGGGCTTCGCCAGCGCGCACCAGCCGGAAATCGATACGTCGGCCGTCCAGGTCGACACGGATGACTTGTACCCGAACCTGGCTTCCCAGGCCAAAACGCACGCCGGTGCGTTCGCCACGTAGTTCCTGGCGGATTTCATCGAACTTGAAATAGTCGCCGCCCAATTCGGTGATGTGTACCAGTCCTTCCACATAAATGGTCTTCAGCGTGACGAAGAGGCCGAAACTGGTGACGGTACTGACTACGCCGCTGAATTCCTCTCCGAGGAAGTCGCGCATGTACTTGCACTTGAGCCAGGCTTCCACATCGTGGCTGGCTTCATCGGCGCGGCGTTCATTGGCGCTGCAATGCAGGCCGGCAGCCTGCCACGCAAGCATTTCGATGCTTGCCTTTTTGGGTGTACTGGCAGACGTCCTGGTGCGGGCTGCGGCCGTTTTTTGCAGGCGTTGACTGAGCTTGGCATGCGCTTCGCCAGGTGTCGGCAGAACAGGGAGGTGGTATTTTTTACCATGCAGGATGGCCTTGATGACCCGATGTACCAACAGATCGGGATAACGGCGGATGGGACTGGTGAAGTGTGTGTAGGCCTCGTAGGCAAGGCCGAAGTGGCCGCTGTTGTTGGGGCTGTAAATGGCCTGCTGCATGCTGCGCAACAACATGGTGTGGATCTGCTCGGCATCGGGCCGGTCCTTGGTGGCTTCGGCAATAGCTGCCAGTTCGCCAGGAGTCGGCTCGTCGCTGATGCTGGCAGTAATGCCCAGGGCACGCAGGTAGTTGCGCAGAATTTCCACCTTTTCAGGGGTGGGGCCCTCGTGTACGCGGTATAAGCCGACTTGTTTGTTGCGCGTGATGAAGTCGGCCGCGCAGACGTTGGCTGCCAGCATTGCCTCTTCGATCAATTTATGGGCATCGTTGCGCTCGCGTGGGACGATTTTTTCGATGCGGCCATTTTCATCGCATACGATCTGTGTTTCCACTGTTTCCAGATCCATGGCTCCGCGCCGGTCGCGTGCTGTCAGCAGCGCCTTGAATACGCCATGCAGGTGCAGCAGGTCGTCTACCCGTGCCTTGTATTTGCGCGCTTCCAGCCCCTTGGTGTTCGACAGGATGGCTGCTACTTCGGTGTAGGTGAAGCGCGCGTGGCTGTGCATGACTGCCGGATAGAACTGATACGCATGGATTTCTCCGTCGCCCGTGATGAGCATGTCGCAGACCATGCATAGCCGGTCTACGCCGGGATTGAGTGAGCACAGGCCGTTGGAGAGTTTTTCCGGCAGCATGGGGATGACGCGGCGCGGGAAATATACGCTGGTGGCACGGTCGTAGGCATCGATGTCGATGGCATTGCCGTTGTGTACGTAGCGGCTCACGTCGGCAATCGCTACCAGCAAGCGCCAGCCGGCTTTGGCTGTCTTGCCGCGGCCGCTCAGAGAAGTGGGTTCGCAGTATACGGCGTCATCAAAATCGCGTGCATCCTCACCGTCTATCGTGACAAGGGGCACGTCGGTCAGATCTACGCGACCGGGCCGGTCGGTCGATTGAACGGTAGCGGGCAACGCTTTGGCCAGATGCAGACATTCCTCCGAAAAAATGTGTGGAACGCCGTATTTGCGCACGGCAATTTCCACTTCCATTCCAGGATCGTCGATATCACCCAGCACTTCGCGGATCCGCCCGACGGGCTGGCCGTAGAGTGCCGGCAATTCGGTCAGTTCGACCGCAACCACCTGCCCTGGCTGGGCGTGCGCGATGGCGTCTTTGGGAATGATGATGTCCTGGCCATACCGTTTGTCTTCCGGGGCAACGAGCCAGATGCCGTTTTCCTGCAACAGGCGACCGATGATGGGCTGCTTGCTGCGCTCGATGATTTCGACAATCCGTCCTTCGGGGCGCCCCTTGCGGTCGTAGCCGGCAACGCGGGCCTTCACGCGGTCGCGGTGCAGCACCGCGCGGACTTCATTGGGCGGCAGGTAAAGGTCGGGCGAACCATCATCCGGAACAACAAAACCGTGGCCGTCGCGGTGGCCCTGTACCGTCCCGATGATTTCTTCTGAAAATTCTTTGATTTTTTTTGAGTTTTTGAGTGAATTTTTGATATGATTCTCCTTTCGGTGCTGCCCAGGTGGCGGAATTGGTAGACGCACTAGTTTCAGGTACTAGCGCTGAGAGGCGTGGAGGTTCGAGTCCTCTCCTGGGCACCAGAAGCAAACATGAAAAGCCTTGGAATTCCAGTAATTTCAGGGCTTTTTTGTTGCTTTGCGCTGAAATCAGGAAACGGCCAGCGCCTCTTGCCTGATGGGCTGGCAGAAAAAGCCTGCCCCAACTCCGTCGAGGTCATTGTCAGCATTGCCGACAATGATCCGCGTATTGTGGCGCATTTTCAACGCAACGGTGCATATGTCAGCAAGAATGGATAGTTTTGTTGTTCAGCATACTGTCTCATGGACTGTTTCGTTTCCGGTGTGCATGGTTGGATGCACCGGATAAGCTGCTCGCCAAATGCATGCTTTGCTCCGAGCATTTCGTCTGGCGAGGTCAATATTCGCCGGAGCGGCTTCCGGCAATGGCGGGTTGGGCTTCTGGAGAATCGGCAGCATAATGGCAATCCATGACCATGGATGTGCAAGCTCTTTCCGGAGCCCGAACCCGACGGGCGCATTCCGGCCCTGTTGACTGGCGGCAGTTGGCGCAATGGCTGCAGGCTGATCAGATCATCAGCGCACGCGAACATCAACGCATCGTTGCCCGTTGTTCGTCGGTCGAAAGCAGCCAGCATCCCTTGCTCCGGCTAGCACAGTTGGGCGTGATGCGTGTCAGCGACGGCAAGGAACTCGACATCGAAGATCTTACGCGTCATCTGGCGCAATGCGCCGGGTTGCCGTATTTGCGCATCGATCCGCTCAGGGCCGATGTGGGCAAAGTGGCCGAGGCCATGAGCGCAGCCTATGCAGAACGCAACAGGGTGCTCCCTGTTCAGGTGACGTCGCAGGAAATGGTGGTTGCCACGTCCGAGCCTTTTGTGACCGGCTGGGTCGGTGAAGTGGAACGCCAGACACGGCGCAAGGTGCAACTGGTGGTGAGCAATCCGCAGGATATTGCGCGCTATACCACCGAGTTCTACACCTTGTCGCGTTCGGTGCAGGCGGCATCCCGTACCGGCGGCAACAGCAACATCACCAGTTTTGAGCAACTGGTCGATCTCGGGAAAAACAAGAATCTCGATGCCAACGACCAAGGGGTGGTACAGCTGGTGGACTGGCTCTGGCAATATGCCTTTGAGCAGCGCGCCAGCGATATTCACCTGGAGCCGCGCCGCGACCAGGCCGTGGTGCGCTTTCGCATCGATGGCGTGCTGCATCCGGTGTACCAGATTCCCAGTGGCGTGCAGGCTGCCATGACTGCTCGCATCAAGCTGCTGGCGCGGATGGACGTCGTGGAGCGTCGCCGTCCGCAGGATGGTCGCATCAAGACCCGCAACCAGCAGGGCAATGAAGTGGAAATGCGGCTTTCCAGTATGCCAACGGCTTTTGGCGAAAAGCTGGTGATGCGCATTTTCGATCCCGATGCGGTGGTCAAGACCTGGGACGCGCTGGGCTTTCTGCCGCATGACGAGCAGCGATGGGAACGGCTCGTGAAACGCCCGCATGGCATTGTGCTGGTCACTGGACCCACCGGATCCGGCAAGACCACGACGCTGTATTCCACACTCAAGCGGGTGGCGACCGAAGAAGTGAATGTGGCCACGATCGAGGATCCGATCGAAATGATCGAGCCGTCGTTCAACCAGACGCAGGTGCAGCCGCAGCTCGATTTCAGTTTTGCCGAAGGCGTGCGCACGCTGATGCGGCAGGATCCCGACATCATCATGGTGGGGGAGATCCGTGACCTGGAAACGGCCGATATGGCGATCCAGGCGGCGTTGACCGGGCACCTGGTGTTTTCCACGCTGCATACGAACGACGCGCCCAGCGCCATTACGCGCCTGATCGAGTTGGGCGTGCCGAGTTATCTCATCAATGCCACGCTGCTGGGGGTGTTGGCGCAACGCCTGTTGCGGACCTTGTGCCCCCATTGCCGCGTGCCTGATGAAACGGGTGAGCAGAAGCAGCTTCTGGCCGAGGCCATCCAGCCATGGAATCTGGCTGGCGAATACCGGGGATTTCGAGCCGTCGGCTGTCTGGAATGCCGCATGACGGGATACCGCGGCCGCACTGGTGTGTACGAACTGCTGACCGTGACCGAGTCGTTCAAGGCACTGGTGACGCCGCAGCCCGATATCGATGCATTGCGTCGCCAGGGCATGCGGGATGGCATGCGGCCATTGCGGCAATCGGGAGCGCTGCGAGTGGCTGACGGCACCACCACGCTGGATGAATTGCTGGCGACGACGCCCGATGTGCAGCGCAATGTGGCAAAAGAGGATACTTGAGCCGCCATGTCGTATCTGTCCTGTGTACGTGTTTGGCGTTATTTCCGGGGGCTGGTTTGGGCCAGTTCAAACAAATGGCTCGATGACCGTTGTTTTCGGTACGGAGCGTCGCTTTCTTATTACACCGTCTTGAGCCTGGCTCCCCTGTTGGTGATTCTGGTTGGGGTGATCGGCTTGTTTTTTGGCCGGGGTGCGGCCCATCACCAACTGGTTGGTGAAGTTGCCAGTCTTGCGGGAGAAAGAGCCGGCGCTCTGGTTGATGCACTGCTTGCGGCAACCCAGCGCAAAACGGAAGGTGCCGCCGCCTCGCTGATGGCAGTGGGATTGCTGATGGCGGGTGCCACCGGCGTTCTGGTCGAATTGCGCGATGCGCTTGACCACATCTGGATGGCTCGCCCCACAATTCACGGCAAGATGTCGTTTCTGAAGGCACTGCGCGACGTGGTGCTGACGCGCATGCTCACTTTCGGCATTTTGTTCGCCGTTGGTTTCCTGATGGTGATTTCGCTGCTGGTTTCCGCCTATTTGGCCGCCTTGCAGCGCTGGGTGCAGCATTACACATCGGATATGCTGCATGTGGCCCGTGTACTCAATCCCGTTCTTTCCTTCGTATTGCTGGTTTTTTTGTTCACCATCCTCATGCTGGGCTTGCCCTCACAGCGCCCTTCCTGGCGCATGGTTCTGCCGGGAGCGGTTTTGTCGGCCTTGCTGTTCAATGCCGGCAAGGGTCTGATCGGCCTGTATCTTGGCGCCACTTTCACGACATCCGTTTATGGTGCTGCCGGTTCCCTGGTGGCATTCATGGTATGGGTCTATTACTCTTCGCAGATCGTGCTTTTCGGCGCGGAGTTTGCCTGGGTGCTGCATTTCACGCCCCAGGGGGAGTTGCCCGGATCACCCGCCTACCAGCACATGTACCATGCAGCCGTGGCGGCGCGCCAGCGTCAGATCCGTCTGCTTGAGGATGCTGCGCAGGCACACGATCCGTCTGGCTGAACGGCAGCCTGGATCAGGCGTTGCTGACGGCATGCTCGAAAAGGACCGTTGTCATTCGGCGGCCAGGACATCGAACAAATCCTGTTCCACAAGAAGGCGCTTGCGGGCAATGTGCAATTCGTCGCCTTCAATGAGGAAGCTGTCCTCTACGCGTTCCCCCATGGTCGAAACCTTGGCCAGTTGCACGTTGATGTTGTGCCGAGCCAGTATGCGCGCAATCCGGTAAAGCAGGCCGGGCCGGTCACTGGCGTGAACCGTCAGCCGCCAGCGGTCGTTTTTTTCCTCGGGATCGATCTGGACGTGGGGCTCCAGCGGAAAACTCCTGGCACGGCGTGACAGGTGTCCGCGGCGCCATTCAGGCAAGGGGCCGCCGGCATCCAGAACCTGTTTCAATGCCGTTTCGATCGGGGTGATCGAAACGCCATATTGCCCGGCCATCCGTGGGCTGATGACCAGGAAGGTGTCGAGTGCATGGCCGTCTGTGGTGGTGTGGATCCGGGCGTCGAGAATGCTGAATCCGGCCTTGGCAAAGTATCCGCAGATGCGGGCAAACAGCGCAGGGCGATCGCGCGTGTAGACCAGCACTTCCAATCCGTCGCCGTGTGGCGCCATCCGCGCCTTGACAATGGTTGAACCGCGCCCCGCATGGTGAGCCAGATGTTGGGTGTGCCAGGCGATGGTGCTGGCATCGTGCCGCAGGAAATAGCTCGCATCCAGCGTTTGCCACAGCTGCATGTATCCCGCGTGGGGCGTGGCATTGCGTGCCAGTTCGATCAATGCGCCACTGCTGCGGGCCTGCACCAATTCATCCTGGTCGGGCAGATGCCCGCCCAGGGCATGCAGCGTGGTGCGGTAGAGTTCTTCCAGCAGCCGTGCCTTCCAGTTGCTCCAGATCCTGGGGTTGGTTCCGCGAATGTCTGCCACGGTCAGCAGGTACAGGGCGGTGAGCCGTCGTTCATCGCCCATCAGTCGGACGAATGGCGCAATCACGGCTGGATCGGTGAAATCTTCCTTCTGGGCGTAATGGCTCAGGCTCAGGTGTTCCCGTACCAGAAATGTCAGCAATTCGGTGTCTTCCTGGCCAATGTCGTGCTGCCGGGCAAAGAGCCGCACTTCCTGTTCGCCCAGCAGGGAATGGTCGCCTCCGCGTCCTTTGGCAATGTCGTGAAACAGGGCGGCCGTCACCAGAACCCACGGTTCCTTCCAGCCTGCGGCAAGTCGTGAGCACAGCGGATATTCATGGACGTGCTCTGGATCGAAGAAGCGGCGGATGTTGCGCGCCACCATGAGGATGTGCTGGTCAACCGTGTAGACATGGAACAGGTCATGCTGCATCTGACCCACGATTTTGCGAAAGGGCGGGAGGTAATAGCCCAGCACCGAGGTCTGGTTCATCAGCCGCAAGGCGCGTGTGACGCCGTGTTCCGCCTGCAGGATCTGCATGAACTGCCGCCGGTTGGCGGGATCTGTCCGGAACGCTCCGTTCATGACGGCGCGTGCGTTGTAGAGCGCGCGCAGGGTGCGCGCCGACAGCCCGCGCAACCCCGTCTGCTGATGGAGCAGGAACGTTTCCAGGATGGCGCGGGGCTGCTCCAGGTACAAGGTGTCGCTGGCCACTTCGATGAGCCCGTTGTTTTCCAGAAAACGCGGATTGATCCGCCGCAGCGTGCGCGGGCGCAAGGCGGCCAGGTAATCGGTATGGGCGCTGGCCGTATGGTCCACGGGATTGCTGGCCTGATGCGGCCCGGCCCCGGAGAGGGTGATGATCGAGGGATCGTGCCGCAGCGTGTGACCGCTGTCGCGCAGGCGCTCGGCGATGTCGAGCAGCAGGATCTGTACCAGCTGTGTCACGCCCTTGGCCGCGGCGTAATAGCGCCGCATCAGCCTTTCGCCCGGACGCAGCCGGCCATCACGTTCGGCAAGGCGCGGCAGCATGCCGGGCTGTTCCGCCACCTCGTTCTGCAGGTCGAACAGGAGACGGTCTTCGCGGCGTTGCGCCAGTTGATGCAGATGCCAGCGGATCTGGCGTAACAGCGCGTGGTGCCGGCGGATCTGGCGCAATTCGAAGGCGGTCATCAATCCGTGCTGACGCAGCTCTGTCCAGGTGCGGCCGTAACCAGCGGCCTGTGCCACCCAGGCCACGATCTGCAGGTCGCGCAGGCCGCCGGGAGATTCCTTGCAATCAGGCTCCAGGGCGTAGGGGGTATGGCCGAAATGGGCATGGCGCTGCCGCATCTCCAGCAACTTGGCCCGGTAGAAGGCATAGGGGTGCATGGCGGCACCACAGGCCTGGCCCAGTTGCTGGTAGAGCGCATCATCTCCGGTGATCCTGCGCCGCTCCATCAGGGCGGTCTGTACGGTGGTGTCGCTGGCGGCCGCCTGCAGGCATTGCACCACCGTGCGCACGCTCGACCCCGTTTGCAGCCCCGCATCCCAGCAGGCCCGTATGAAGGTGGCGGCCTGTTCTGTTAACGCATCCCCGGCACGATCGGGCAGCAGGACCAGCACGTCGACGTCGGAATACGGGAAGAGTTCGCGCCGGCCAAAACCGCCCACGGCCACCAGTGCCAAAGGCTGTTTGTGCAGGCCCTGTGCGCGCCACAGTTGCAGCAGCAATTTGTCGGTCAGCCGCGCCAACTGCCGCAAAAGCGGCACCACTCCATGGGGCAAACGCTGCGTGGCGCTGTCCAGCAACGCTTGCCTGTCGTGCTGATAACGCTGGCGCAGGAGGTGCAGGTCTGCGGGTGCGTTCACATGGATGCGAATGCCGTTCAGGTGGCGACGGCCGTCACGAATGCAGGCGGCGGCGGGGTACCGGCAGAAAGCGTCAGCACTTCGTAGCCGGTTGGCGTGACCAGCACCGTGTGCTCCCATTGCGCGGAAAGCGAACGGTCTTTGGTGACGATGGACCAACCGTCGTTCGATTCCTTGATTTCACGGCGGCCCGCGTTGATCATCGGCTCAATGGTGAAGATCATCCCGGGCTCCAGCCTGTCCAGCGTGCCGGGCTTGCCGTAATGCAGCACCTGGGGCTCTTCATGAAAGCCCCGTCCGATGCCGTGGCCGCAGAATTCGCGCACCACGCTGCAACCGCTGTTCTCGGCAAATGTCTGGATGACATGGCCGATATCTCCCAGGCGGGCTCCGGGTTTGACCTGCAGGATGCCGTGCCACATGGCTTCGTAGCTGATGCGGCACAGGCGCCGCGCGGCGATGCTGGCCTGCGATTCGCCGCCCACCATGAACATGCGGCTGGTGTCGCCGTGCCAGCCGTCCTTGATGACGGTGATGTCGATGTTGACGATATCGCCCTTCTTGAGGGGCTTGTCGTTGGGAATGCCGTGACAGATCTGGTGATTGATTGACGTGCAGATGGACTTCGGGTACGGCTCATGACCGGGCGGCGCGTAATTCAATGTGGCCGGAATGGTGTGCTGCACGTTCACCATGTAATCGTGGCACAGCTTGTCCAGCGTACTCGTGGTGACGCCGGTTTGTACGTGTGGCGTAATGTAGTCGAGTACTTCGGCTGCCAGTTGGCAGGCCGTGCGCATGGCTTCGATGCCAGCCTGGTCCTTGATGGTGATGCTCATGGCAGGGAATTATCCCAGTTTATGGCGGTTGTTGCCGACCAGGACCGTGTGCTTGGTGAAGCATGCCGAGGCCGCTGCCTTTTTGCGCAGGGGATGATGCAATGTGTCCGTGCAGGGATAGCGGGGAGCGGCACAACTCGCACAGGTTGTTGTGAAAAGGCCCCTGTTGGGTACCGGTTGTTCTGGGGCCGTGTCTTGTTCGGGGCTTGCCGGTGCAAGGTCTTTTACAATGGAAACTTTTCCCTTGCCGTGCAAGGGTTTGTATGCGGCGCTGCCAAGCGTCCCTGTGAAGGCCCGTCACCCATGTCTTCTGTCATTCCTGCTTCACCCCATGTCATGAATACCTATGGGCGCTTGCCCATAGCCCTGTCCCATGGTCAAGGCTGCCGCGTTTGGGACACGAATGGCAAGGAGTACCTTGACGCTCTGGGCGGCATCGCCGTCAATACGCTGGGGCATAACCACCCCAGGCTGGTGCCGGCGCTGCAGGACCAGATCGCCCGGATCATTCACAGCAGCAATTATTACCACGTGCCGCTGCAGGAAGCGCTGGCCGCAAAACTGGTGCAGATCTCGGGCCTGACCAATGTGTTTTTCTGCAACTCTGGGCTGGAGGCCAATGAGGCGGCACTCAAGCTGGCGCGCAAGTTCGGGCACGACAAGGGTATCGAAAAACCGCAGATCGTGGTCTATGAAAAAGCGTTTCATGGCCGCAGCATCGCCACGTTGTCGGCCACGGGCAATCCCAAGGTGCAGCAAGGGTTCGAACCGCTGCTCGAAGGCTTCATCCGCGTGCCGCTCAACGACATCGAAGCATTGAAGAAAGCCACGCAAGGCCGCAGCGACGTGGTGGCCGTTTTCTTCGAAACCATTCAGGGAGAAGGCGGCGTCAATCCCATGCGCATCGAATATCTGCGACAGGTGCGCGAGTTGTGCAATGCGCGCGACTGGCTGATGATGATTGACGAAGTACAGTGCGGCATCGGCCGTACCGGCAAATGGTTCGCCCACCAGTGGGCGGAAATCCAGGCCGATGTCATGCCGCTGGCCAAGGGCCTGGGCTCGGGCGTTCCGGTGGGCGCGGTGGTGGCGGGCCCCAAGGCCGCCAACATCTTTCAGCCTGGAAACCACGGCACTACCTTTGGCGGCAATCCGCTGGCCATGCGGGCCGGCGTTGAGACGCTGCGCATCATGGAAGAAGAGGGCCTGTTGGAGAATGCCGCCACAGTGGGGGCGTACCTCAAGGAGGCGCTGCAGGCCGGCTTGCAAGGGGTACAGGGCTTTCGGGAAATCCGTGGTCAGGGCCTGATGCTCGGCATAGAACTGGACAAGCCCTGCGGTGCGTTGCTGGCGCAAGGCGCCGAGCGCGGTCTGCTATTCAGCGTAACGGCCGAACGGGTGGTGCGTCTGGTGCCGCCGCTGATTCTGCGCAAGCAAGAGGCCGACGAAATCGTGGCCATTCTCGTTCCGCTGATCAAGGAATTTCTGGCCAGTGCCTGATGGACGGCTGGCTGTGCATTTATCGACTGGATAGACTGTCATGCGTCATTACCTGCAATTCTCCGACCTGAACGCCGACGAATACGATTACCTGCTGGCGCGTGCGGCCTTCATCAAGGCCAAATTCAAGGCATTTGAAAAATACCAGCCCTTTGCCGATCCCGATCGCACGCTGGCCATGATTTTTGAAAAGGCCAGCACCCGCACCCGCGTGAGCTTTGAAGCCGGTATGTACCAGATGGGCGGCAGCGTGGTGCACCTCACCACCGGCGACAGCCAGCTGGGCCGATCCGAGCCCATCGAGGACACCGCGCGCGTCATCAGCCGCATGGTGGACATGGTGATGATCCGCACTTTCGAGCAAAGCAAGATCGAGCGCTTTGCCCAGTATTCGCGCGTGCCGGTCATCAACGGCCTGACCAATGAATACCATCCATGCCAGGTGCTGGCGGACATTTTCACTTTTCAGGAGCACCGCGGCAGCATTCGCGGGAAGAAGGTGGCCTGGGTCGGCGACGGCAACAACATGGCCAACACCTGGCTGCAGGCGGCGCAATTGCTGGATTTCACCGTGCACGTCAGCACGCCGAGCGGCTATGGCATTGACAGCTCCATCGCCGGTGTGGAACTGGGCGGACATGTCCGGTTTTTCAGGGATCCGGACGAGGCATGCCAGGATGTGGATCTGGTCACCACCGACGTCTGGACCAGCATGGGCTATGAAGCCGAAAACGAAGTCCGCCGTGCGGCTTTTGCCAACTGGCGCGTCGATGCCAGCATGATGGCATGCGCCAGGCCGGATGCGCTGTTCATGCATTGCCTGCCGGCGCACCGCGGCGAAGAAGTGACGGAAGACGTGCTGGAAGGCGCGCAATCCGTGGTCTGGGACGAAGCAGAAAACCGCATGCACGTGCAGAAGGCGCTGATGGAATACCTTCTGCTGGGCCGTGTCGGTTGATACCGGGCGGCGCTGAAGCGCGCTTTCTTCAAGCCATTTTTGGTTTAAGCCGCGGCACGGCGCAGATTTACCGCGGGGATATAGTGGCCATTGCCAAACGCCTTGTGTGATGGCGGATGGCGCTGGCCGTCATGCCGCGGGGCTGTTGATCGTGCGCATGGCCTTTTCCATTTCTCCGGCAAGGATGTCCGGCACGGCGAGCAGGCTGCGATCGATGGCCTGCTCGATGGCGATGCGGTGCTCGAGGGATGGTTTCTTCAATACCCAGTTGACGACTTCTGGTTTGTTGCCGGGGTGGCCGATGCCCAGGCGCAGCCGCCAGTAATTCTTGCTGCCCAAGTGGACATCGATATCGCGCAAACCGTTGTGGCCCGCATGTCCGCCGCCTTGCTTCAGCCTGGCCTGTCCTGGCTCCAGATCCAGTTCGTCATGCACCACGAGAATGTTTTCTGGCAGGATTTTGTAGAAACGTGCCAGGGCCGCCACGGACTGGCCCGAGCGATTCATGAAAATGAGGGGCTGCAGCAGCCACACCTTGCGCCCCTGTTGCTGGGAGGAGCCGACGAAGCCGTGAAAGTCCCGGGCATGCGCAAGTGGCACGCTCCATTGGCGGGCCAATGTTTCCAGCCACCAGAATCCCGCGTTGTGGCGGGTGGCGGCGTATTCGGGGCCGGGATTTCCCAGGCCGGCTATCAACTGAATCATGGTGTTTGTGGTCCGTTCGTGCGTGGCTCAGGGTTCTGGAACAGGCGCTGGCGGTTTGTGTTGCGTCGAATGTCGGGGTATCCCACGTAAAGAGTGGCGTTGGATGACCGTATTGTTACTGCCTGGAGCCACATTTCTTCAATGAAAAAGCCCACCAAGGTGGGCTTTTTCGCAGGGTCAGAACCACCGTGTCCGGGTTATGCCGGCTTCTTGTCATCGGCTGCAGGTGCAGCCTCGGCAGGCTTGTCCGCTTTTTCTTCCGGTTCTTCCGCTTCGGCTCCGCCCTTGGGAGGCGTAACGGTCACCAGCACGGGATCTTCGGCACCGTGGGTCACGGCCGTGACCCCCTTGGGCAGCGTGATGTTGCTGAGATGGATGGTTTGGCCCTTGACGACCTTGCTCAGATCCACTTCGATGAATTCGGGCAGGTTGGCCGGCAGGCACGAAACCTCGATTTCGTTCACGATGTGGCTGACCAGGCAGTGGTCGAGCTTGACGGCATCCGACAATTCCTCGCCCTTGAAGTGCAACGGTACCTTGAGGTGCACTTTCTGCTTGGAGGAGACGCGCTGGAAATCGATGTGCAGCACCAACTGCTTGTAGGGATGGTATTGGACATCGCGCACCAGCACCTTGCTGGTTTTGCCTGCCACTTCCATTTCGAGAACGGAGGCGTGGAAGGCTTCTTTCTGCAGGGCGTGCCACAGGGCATTGTGATCGAGTTCAATCAGTTGCGGGGCGTCTTCGCCACCATAGATGATGCCAGGGGTTTTGCCAGCATTGCGCAGGCGGCGGCTCGCACCCGAACCTTGCTTGGCGCGCTCGAAAGCGACGACTTTCATGGGTTTCTCCAGTTTGGCGCTGCCGCGACCAGCAAGCGCCTGGTTTCAGGAAAGCGCCCGGTTCCGGAAAAAGGAAACCCTGGCGCAAAACGTCTTCAGAGGAGCCTCGCCCCTTCTGAAAACAGGCTCATGACCGAATCGCCGGTGGCGATACGGCTGATGGTTTCGGCGAACAACGGTGCAACCGTCAGTTGCCTAATCTTCTTGCACTCCCGCGCGGCTGGAGACAGCGGGATGGTGTTGGTGACGACGACTTCGTCGAGTTCCGAACTGCTGGCGATGCGCTCGATGGCGGGCCCGCTGAATACCGGGTGGGTGCAGTAGGCAAACACTTTTCTGGCGCCGCGTTGCTTGAGCACTTCGGCTGCCTTGAGCAGGGTGCCTGCCGTATCGATGATGTCGTCCATGATGACGCAGTTGCGTCCTTCGATGTCGCCGATGATGTGCAGCACTTCGCTCACGTTGGGTTTGGGCCGGCGTTTGTCGATGATGGCCAGCTCGCAGCCCAGTTCCTTGGCCAGTGCGCGGGCACGCACCACGCCGCCGATATCAGGAGAGACCACGATCAGGTTTTCGTAGTCCTGCTGCTTGAGTTCGCCCAGAAGAATCGGCGATGCGTAGATGTTGTCCACCGGGATGTCGAAAAATCCCTGGATCTGGTCGGCGTGCAGATCCATGGTGAGCACGCGGTGCACACCGACGGTCTGGAGCAGGTTGGCGACGACCTTGGCGGAAATGGGCACGCGCGTGGAACGGGGCCGACGGTCCTGCCTGGCGTAGCCGAAATAGGGGATCACAGCCGTGATGCGTTCGGCTGAAGCGCGTTTGAAGGCGTCCACCATGATCAGCAGTTCCATCAGGCTGTCGTTGGTCGGCGCGCAGGTCGGCTGAACGATGAAAACATCGCGCGCACGCA
This sequence comes from Allobrachymonas sp., assembly GCA_039808005.1. Taxonomy (GTDB): domain Bacteria; phylum Pseudomonadota; class Gammaproteobacteria; order Burkholderiales; family Burkholderiaceae_C; genus Brachymonas. The sequence goes on from JBDHSG010000003.1 coordinate 14,593, forward strand.
CGTTTTGCCGGATTTCGACGGTCACTTCTCCGTCGGAGAAGCGGTCGACCTGTATTTCGCCCAGACTGGAGCCCAGACACTGGGCGATTTCTTGTGCCAGTTGTGGATTGGCGTTGCCGGTGAAGACCAGAAAATCGGATGAGGCAGAAGAGTTCATGGGTCAACTTCCGGCTATCTGCAATACACGTTGTCGGCATGCAGACATGGCGTCAGAGATTGGGGTTGGCAGGGGAGGAAGGATTCGAACCCTCGAATGCCGGAATCAAAATCCGGTGCCTTAACCAACTTGGCGACTCCCCTACGTACTGCCTGTGCGTTGAATACAGGCAGTAGAAATCTGTCAAGCCGCAAATTGTAGCAGAGGATGGTGGGGCAAATTGCTGCAGACGCGCACAATCCAGTTTTTGGGTGCGTCCTGTTGCAAAATTTCCGCATCCATCCCGGCGGGAACCAAAGCAAACACAGCGCTGCCAGAGCCGGTCATGCGGCCTTGCAGGCCATGGCTGGCCAGCCATTCGATGGCGTGGTCGATGGTTGGGCACAGGCGTATGGCGGGCGTTTGCAAGTCGTTGTGCCCGAAGATGAATGGTTGTCGGGTCTGCATGAAGTCATGCATCGAGACGGCAGGCGTTGCCCGGGGCAGGTCGGGCGCGGAAAAAATGGCCGCGGTCTGAAGCCCCGTCTCGGGCTTGAGTACGACGAAACGGGCCAGCGGCAGGTCCAGGGCCTGCAGTTCTTCTCCAATGCCCTGCACCCAGGCGTTGCGTCCGAACAGGAAAAAGGGCACATCGGCCCCCAGTTCCAGCCCCAGGCGGTGCAATTCTTCGCGGCTCAGCCCAGTCTGCCACAAACGGTTGAGGCCGAGCAGCACGGTGGCCGCGTCGGAAGAACCGCCCCCCATGCCAGCCTGTGCGGGAATCTGCTTGCGCAGATGGATGCGGGCGCCGTGGCGGCAACCCGTGGCCTGTTGCAGGGCCTGTGCGGCGCGCACGCAAAGATCGTCTGCCGGAAGGGTGACGCTCCCTTCTTCGGTGCGCGTGATGCCGCCGTCCGGAGTGCAGATCAGATCCAGCGTATCTTGCCAGTCGATCAGCATGAAGGCCGATTGCAACAGGTGGTAGCCATCGTCACGGCGGCCTACCACGTGCAGGAACAGGTTGAGCTTGGCAGGTGCGGGCAGGCCCGATAGCCGGGCGGGGGGAGTCATTGCAATACCATTTGCAATGTGGCCAAAGGCGGGGGCTGCAGACGTTTTGCCCGGATTTTGCCCTGTTGGTATTGGGAAAGATCTGCCTCCCAGCCGGCTGCAGCGGTATTGCGGCCGTCCATCCAGTCGAGCAGGGCGGCACCGGGCAGGGGAGCTCCCGTCAGCGTTTCCAGCAATGCGTCCAGCGAGCGGAAAGAGCGTTCGTCGCCGTTGTGCAGCAGCACGGCGTGACCGGGTGTCCAGCGGGCGGTTGCCAGGACGCTCCCGAAGGGGCTGAGCAGGCGCAACTGGCCATTTTCCGCATTGCCGGAGAGTTCAAAGCCGGCAATGAAAGACTGGGGCGTGGGCTCGTGCTGGACTTGCAGTGCAATCCGGCCCGTGCGCACCGGCGCGATGAGGAAATCACCGGGGCGGGGCGGGGTGGCACAGCCTGCCAGCAGGACGCCAGCCAGCAGCAGAGACGCGATGGTGGGGCGTTTCAAGGTTGAAGGCTTCATGACGCGATCGGTGTTTCCAAATGAAAAGCGGTGCAAACCGATGGCGCACAGTTCGAAGGCATGATTCCGGGTTGTGGACGGTGACTCATGGCGCGGGTGTGCCCGGTTTGCCGTCGAGGCGCTGCATCGTTTCCTGCAATACCTTGTTGCTGGCGTCCAGCTTCAGGCCCTCTGCCCATATGCTGCGCGCCTGTTCCGTTTCACCGCTGATCCAGAGGACTTCTCCATAATGGGCGGCAATTTCGGCTTCGCGCGCGCTTTCATACGCCTGTTTGAGCCAGATGAGCGCCTGCGGCAGATTGCCCAGACGGTATTCCACCCAGCCCATGCTGTCCTGAATGGCGCTGTTGTCGGGGTCGATTTCGAGGGCCTTTGCAATCAGTTCGCGGGCTTCGGGCAGACGCTGGTTGCGGTCTGCCAGGCTATAGCCCAGGGCATTGTAGGCAGCGGCGGAATCCGGCTTGAGCTGCATTACCTTGCGCAGATCCTGTTCCGATTCGGTGTGGCGCTGCATTTGCCAGTACAGGTTTCCCCTTGCGTACAGCAGTTCCGGATTGTTCTTGTCCACTTCGACTGCGGCATCCAGAATGCGTGCCGCTTCCTGGAATTGGTTCTGCTTTTCGTGAATGTGCGAGGCGAGAAGCGCCAGCAGTGTTTTTTCGTTCGCGGTTTCGGAAGGCAGGTCGCGCAGTTGCTCTGTGGCCAGGGCGTATTTTTCCTGCCGAACGAGCCATTCGATGCGTTGCAGTTGCGCCTGGGTCTGGAGGGAGGGAGGCGTGATGCGAGAGACCCACTCCTGTGCCCGTCCCGGGTCGTTGCGAAGATCGGCGATGCGCGCGAGCATCAGGTATACCTGCACATCCATTTCGCTGGACATCTGCAGATAGCCGGTGTCATCGGCGTCTTCGGTCGAGGAGGGGGCTTGCGTCTGCGGATCATCCGGCGCCTGCTTGCTGAGCGCCAGATATCTCTGCAACGAGGTTTCTGCCGCTTCCAGCTGCTTGTTCTCCAGTTGGAAGGTGCCTTTCAATGCCCATCCAACGGCGAAATCGGGCGACGTCTTCAATATGCTGTCCAGCTGGCGTTGCGCGTCATCCAGCCGCCGCGCCTGCGCCAGTGTCCTGGCGTACACCATGACGAAGTCGCGTGACGGATTCCGGCGCAGCGTATCGCGTATGAGTGCTTCTGCGGCGCGCGAGGTTTCTGGCGCTTCGCGCAGGCTGGCTCGCATCAGTTCGATGGCGATCAGTCCGAGCAATTCATGATTGGGCAATGCGCCGAGTTTTTCTTCTGGAACCTGCGAAACGCTCGCGCGGTGCAGCGATTGCAGGGCCTGGGGGTAATGGCGAGCCGCCAGTTGCATGCGCGCCAGGGACGTGGCGGCGATGAATGCCGTTTCTGGCTGCTGCATGGCGTTGGTCAGCGCCGGAGTCGCAGCGGCAAGCGCCTCATTGGCTTTCTTGGCTGGCGCGTACAGATCCGGAATCGAGTAAATCAATGCCTGCCGCCTGGAGGGCTCTGCGGCGTCCAGTGTGGCCTGCAGGGGTTCGGCGGTCTGTTCGATCCGGCCCGAGGCAATCAGGAGTTGCAGGTGGTAGTTGCTGGCAAGGGGATCCCCTGGGAAATCCGTCTTCCACTGCTCGAGTGCTTTGAGCGCGGCGGCCTGTGAACGCCCGCGAATGGCAATTTCGGTGGCCAGCAGGTATAGTCGGGCATCTGGTGTCTGCCTGGCGGCGCTCAGGATGTGCGAAAAGGCCCGGGTTGTGTCACCGCGTTGTAGATACAGGTAGCCGGCCATGGTGTCATACATGCCGACCGACCGCCTGAGGACGTCCTGCATGGCTGCGGCGTCACGCTGCGTGTCGTCCTTTGTGGATGGCAAGCGCAGCGATGGCGCGCCGACATCCCTGGCGGCCAACAGCTGCGAGGCAGCGCAGAGGGCGGGCTGTGCCATGGCGGCCAGGACGGCTGCTGCGATGCAGGCGGGTCTGCAGAGGTGCGCGAATGAGCGGATGGATCGTAACAAGATGACAGACTCCGGGCTGGGAAAACAGATCACTGCCCTTCATAATAAGGCAAGCCAAGACATGCACCGCATCCGTGTGATTGCCCATGGCGCTTGTCGCGAAGTTTGTCGGCGGCCCTTTGTCTGCACTATGGTTTTCATCCATGCCAGAACTTCCGGAAATTGAAGTCACTCGCCGCAGTTTTGCCGATGGCATCGCTGGCGCCCGCATCCTCGACGCCCGGCTAGGAAAGCCTTTGCGCTGGCCGCTGGGCGCGTCGCCCGAAGCGCTGAAAGGGCGGCTGGTGCTGGCGGTGCGCCGGCGCGGCAAGTATCTCCTGCTGGATCTGGACAAAGGAATGCTGATGCTGCATCTGGGCATGTCCGGCAGCGTGCGTTTTGCATCGGATTTGCCACCCTGTGGTCCGCACGATCATTTCGAGATGCGCACCACCAAAGGCGTCTTGCGGCTCAATGATCCCCGGCGTTTCGGCGCCGTCATGCTGGCGCAGGGAGAAAACGATCCCCGGGCGGCCAGATTGCTGGCCGGGCTGGGCGTGGAGCCTCTGGACGACCGGGTCAGCCTGGATGTTCTCGCCGGGGCATTCAAGGGCAGGCGGGCCGCCATCAAGCCGGTGCTTCTTTCTGGCACGGTCGTGGTCGGGCTGGGCAATATCTATGCGTCAGAGGCGCTTTTTCATGCACGCATCCATCCCGAGACTTCTGCCTGCGTTTTGACGCGCGCCCAGATTGGCAGGCTCTGGCGCGCTGCACGATACGTCGTGAACCTCGCCATAGAGCAAGGGGGAAGTTACTTGCGCAATTATTCGGACGCGAAGGGAAACAGCGGAAGCTTTCAGTTTCACGCCATGGTGTACGGACGCAAGGGCCAGTCCTGCCATGTCTGCGGCCAGCCCATCCAAATGATCCGGCAGGGACAGCGGGCCACCTATTTTTGCGGGCGTTGCCAAAAGCGGAAATAATCCGGCATCCTGCATCAAAAGAATACGGGGCTGTCCGGTAATATGCATGGCATGTGCAATGCGCGTGCTTCTTGCATCGAAAAGACCCATGTTTACCGACAATATCCATCACCACAGCATCTGGCGCCAGGAAGTTGATGCGCGCCTCAAGGCCTTGTTGGAATGGCTGCAGGCGCGTGACCTGCTGGCGCCCGAAGTGCAGTTGCAACTGGAAAAGATGCAGGCGCAAAACCGCAGCGACAAGATCCTGGTTGCTTTCGTCGCGGAGTTTTCCCGCGGGAAATCCGAACTGATCAATGCCATTTTCTTCGCTGGGTATGGTCGGCGCATCATGCCCGCCAGCGCCGGGCGCACGACCATGTGTCCGACAGAACTGGGCTTCGATGCCCGCGATTCGGCATGCCTGCGCCTGTTGCCGATCCAGACGCGGCTGCAGCATCAGTCCCTGATGGAGTGGCGGCTGGTGCCCGAACAATGGGTCAGGGTCGATCTGGATATGGACGATCCCGACCAGCTGGTCGCTTCCCTTGCTAAGGTGGCCGAGACCATGGAAGTCACCCTGACGGAAGCGCGGGAGTTGGGTTTCTGGCACGACGGCGCGTCCGACAACCCCGTTCCTACCAGCAGAGGAATGGTCGAGGTGCCCCGCTGGCGCCACGCGAGCATCAATATCGACCATCCGCTGCTCAGGCAGGGCCTCGTCATTCTGGATACGCCGGGGCTCAACGCCATCGGGGCCGAACCCGAGCTGACCATGAGCCTGATTCCACAGGCCCAGGCGGTGATATTCCTTCTGGCGACCGACACGGGCGTGACAGCGTCCGACCTGACGATCTGGCGTGAATTCCTTGCGGGCGCCAATAACGATGCGACGCGTTTTGTGGCGCTCAACAAGATCGACACGCTTTGGGATGCGTTGAGCACGTCCGAACAGATCGAGGGGCAGATCGAACGCCAGCGTCTCGAGTCGGCGCGCGTTCTGGGTGTCGCAGAAGACAGGGTCATGACGGTATCGGCGCAGAAGGGGCTGGTGGCCCGCATCAATGGCGATGCCGAACTGCTCAAGCGCAGCCATCTGGATGTATTCGAGCACATGCTGGCCCAGCACATCGTTGGGCGCAGGCAGGAGATCATGCTGGCGCAGATGGCCGTCGATGCGCAGAATGTGCGAGAACAGGTGCAGCGCGTGCTGAATTTGCGCTCTGCCGAAATGACCGAACAACTGGCGGAACTTGCAGGGTTGCAGGGCAAAAGCGATGCGGTCGTGCGGCATCAGCGGCTGCGCGTTGCCCAGGAACAGGAAAGCTTTGAGCATTCCATCGGCCGTGCCCATGCCATTCGCGTCGTGCATCACAAGCTGCTCAAGCAGATCTATAACTTGCTGGGCAACAAGCAACTGCTCAAGGAGGCCAGCATCCTCAATGCCGCGCTGCGGGATTCCGGCTTCATGAAAATAGGCGTCAGCAAGGCCTATTCCGCGGCCTTTTTGCGCCTGGGCGATTTGCTCCGCCAGGCGCAGGCCAAGGCGGAAGAGATCCATGACCTGTTCGACGGCATCTTCAAGCAACTCAACAGCGAGTACGGGTTCACGCTGCGGGTGAGCGCGCCGCCAGAACTGGACGTTTTTGCCCAGGAACTGGCCGAGGTGGAGGCCGCCCATGCCCAGTATCTGGGTATCGGCAACCTCATCAGGCTTTCACAGACAGGATTCATCGACCGCCTGTTGCGTGCGCTCGTGTCACGCCTGCGCATCGTCTTCGAGCGGGCGCTCAACGAGATCGAGCACTGGAGCCGAAAGATGTCTGGGCAGATCGATGCCCAGTTGCGGGAACGCCGCCGCGGACTCAAGCGCCGCCTGGCGGCAATCGATCGCGCGGATTCTGCGGCATCGGAACTGGATGAGCGCATCCTGGAATTGCAGGCGAGCATGCAGGCCATCCAGTCCGAGCGTAATATCTTCCATCGGCAGATGGACAGGTTACTGGTGGACCCGGCGCTGGAACGGACCGCTCGGGATCTGCCGGACGAAGCACCTGCATGCGCCGTCTGAGCGGCCAGCGCGAAGCGGTGATTGATTCGGCATCGGGGCAGGGTGTTCTCCACCAGATGCACCCGGACAACGGGGCTGAGTCGTTTGCCGAGCGATTGATTCGGTGGCAGCGCCAGTATGGCCGCAAGGGCCTTCCCTGGCAGCACACGCGCGATCCCTATCGTGTCTGGATTTCGGAAATCATGCTGCAGCAGACCCAGGTTGCCACGGTCGTTGCCTATTACAACCGGTTCCTGCAGGCATTTCCTTCGGTGCTGGATCTGGCCAACGCGCCTGAGGACGCCGTGCTGGCGCAGTGGAGCGGTCTGGGCTATTACAGCCGTGCGCGCAATCTGCACCGATGTGCGCAGATCGTGCGCGACAGATACGCAGGTGTCTTTCCCGGCAGCAAAACCGCCCTGGAGCAGTTGCCGGGCATCGGCCCCTCCACCGCCGCGGCCATCGCCGCTTTCTGCTTCGGTGAACGGACCTTGATTTTTGACGCCAACGTGCAACGGGTGATGTCGCGGATGTTTGCTTACGGCCAGGACATGTCGCGCAGCGCCAATCGGCGGGAACTCTGGCTGTCTGCCGAGCGCACGCTGCCGGCAGCGGAGCCGGCATCTACCCTGGCCGTGCGCATGTCGGCCTACACCCAGGGTCTGATGGATCTGGGCGCCACCGTTTGCCTTTCCCGCAAGCCCGAATGCGGGCAGTGCCCGGTGGCCGCCTTGTGCCTGGCCCGGGAGCAGGGACAGGCGCAGGCCTATCCGGTAAAGATCGGGAAAATGAAAAGAACCGCCGAATCGTGGTGGCTATTGGTGCTGATCCGGGCGCCGGAAACCGGAATCGCCATGCGCGTGTTTCTGCACAAACGGCCCCGCAACGGGATCTGGGGAGGCCTGCATTGCCTGCCGGTTTTTTCGGACGAGACGGCCCTGCAAACGGTGGTGGAGCAACTGCCGGAGCGGGGAGAGTATCAGGTCCATCCGCCGGTGATGCATGTCCTTACGCACAAAGATCTGATGCTGCATCCCGTCAGCGTCGTGGTTCCTGATCAGGCGGCAGTGCCGCAGCATCTGGAGGGTGCCTGGTACGGGCAATGGGAGGCATTGGGCCTGCCCGCGCCTGTGCGCAAATGGCTCGATGCCGCGTTTGGTGCTCTGCCTTCTGGCAGATCTGACAGCAATTGATGCGGACGGGACAGAGGCTCTGCGGAAGCTCTCTTGAAAAACGCAACTGCGAAGCGTGCCGTCACGGCGGCGCCATCAGGTGCGCGCCAGCTCCATTTCCCGGTGGCGCTTGAGGCAGGTCCATTCGGCGCAGAAATCGTTGTAGAGCTGCTCCACCAGGTAAACCGACCGGTGCTGGCCGCCGGTGCAGCCAATGGCCACGGTCACATAGCTGCGATGGTCGCTGGCCAGCTCCGGCAGCCACTGGCGCAGGAAATCGCGAATGTGCCGATGCATCATCGCGACCTTGGGCTGCTGCTGCAGATACTCGGCCACGGGCTGGTCGCAGCCCGTCAGGGGGCGCAGATGCGGCTCGTAGTGGGGGTTGGGCAGCATGCGCACATCAAACACGTAATCGGCATCGGTGGGTACCCCACGCTTGAATGCAAACGATTCCAGTACCAGGGTCAGTTGCCGCTGGCTGATCGTCAGCAGTTCCTTGACCTGCGTGCGCAACTGGGCGGCACGCGTCATGGTCGTGTCGATGACGTGGGCGCGTTCCCGCAGCGGGGCGAGCAGGGCGCGTTCCTGCTCGATGGCGTCGAGCAGGTCCTTGCCCTGGTTGTCGCTGGTGATGCGCGTCAGCGGATGCTTGCGTCGGGTTTCGGAATAGCGCCGCATGATGATTTCATTGCTGGCGTCCAGAAACAGCGGGATGACCTCTACGCCGCGTTCGCGCAACAAGTCCATCTGGGCGGGAATGGCGGCCAGGGCTTCGGCGCTGCTGCGGGCATCCATTGAAATGGCCACGCGCAGGCTGGGCAGGTTTTCACCCATGTCCTGCAGCAGGGGCTGCAGCAATGTCGGCGGCAGGTTGTCCACGCAATAGTAGCCGGCATCCTCCAGCGCGTGCAACGCCACGGATTTCCCGGCTCCCGACATGCCGCTGATCATGACGAGCCGCAAGTCACGGGGCAGATTGACTGGGGGAGATACGTCTGGTGCGGACATGGATTCAGGATTCAGGATACAGGAGAGGAAGGTGTGGATGGGTGGGACTGGGCCTGTTCCAGCATTTCCCGGGCATGGTTCATCGACGCTGCGGACTGGGTATGGCCGCCCAGCATGCGGGCTATCTCCTGCTGGCGCGCTTTGGGCGTCAGTGCCTGCACGTCACTGCTGGCCAGAGCACGCCCGGATGCTTCGGCGTTTTTGGTGACCAGGTAGTGATGGTTGGCGCAGGCGGCGACCTGCGCCAGATGGGTGACGGCCAGAACCTGGCGAAATCCTCCCAGCTGGCGCATCAGCCGGCCGACCTCATGCGCCACGGCGCCCCCGATGCCGGCGTCCACTTCGTCGAATACCAGCGTGGGTGCCTGTTCCTGCAGGCTGGTGGTGACGGCAATGGCCAGTGCGATGCGCGAAAGCTCACCGCCCGATGCAACTTTTGCAATGGGCCGGGCCGTGGTGCCAGCATGTCCGGCTACCAGAAGCTCCACCGCGTCCTGACCGTGCACGGCGGCCTGTGCGCCTCTTTGCACCGTGACTTGCAAGCAGCCTCCGGCCATTCCCAGCCCCTGCATCGTGCAGGTGACGGCTTGCGAGAGACCGGCTGCCGCCTGCTCACGCAGCCGCGTGACCTTGTCGGCGGCCTGCCGGTAAGCGTGCTCCGCCGCTTCCACGTTCTTTTCCAGGGTGGCCAGATCCTGGTGGGCTTCCAGCGCCTGCCATTGCTGCTTCCATTGTTCCTGCAAGGCAGGGAGATGTTCTGGCGGCTGGTTGAAGCGGCGCGACAGCGCCAGCCAGTCCGACAGGCGCTGTTCCAGATTCACCAGGCGGGCGGGGTCGAGTTCGGCCTGCGTCAGGCTGCCCTGCAGATTGCGTGCAATCTCCGCGACCAGAATCTGGACATCGTCGAGCGCATCGGCCCATTCGCCGTATTCGGGAGCGATGAGGCGCTGCGCCTGCAGTGCGACCTTGACCTGTTGCAGGTTGCGCAATGCGCCCGTGTGCTCGTCTTCGAGCCGCAGCAGACTGTCTTGCGCGGCATCGAGCAAATCCTTGGCATGTGCGAGCCGCTGGTGCTCCTCGTTCAGGCTTTCCCACTCTCCGGCAGCGGGATTGAGGCGGGAGATTTCACTGAGCTGCCACTGCAGCCGTTCCTTTTCTTCCTGGCCCTTGGCATGGTTCTGGCGGGCCAGTTCCAGGTCGCGCTGTGCGCCTGTCCAGTCGTCCCAATGGCGTGCCAGGTCCGCGGTGTCGATCCTGCCGTACGCATCGAGCAGCTGGCGGGTGCTGGCGGGCTGCAGCAGGCTTTGCCATGCGTGCTGCCCGTGGATGTCGACCAGCAGGGCGCCCAGTGCGCGCAACTGGGTGGCGGTCACCGGCGTGCCGTTGATCCACCCGCGGCTTTTGCCCTGCGCGTCGATGGTGCGGCGCAACAGCAGCTCGCCTTCCGCGTCGGGCTCCACCCCCAGTTCCTCCAGCATGGCGCGCACCGGCTCGGTCGTGTCGAAAATGGCGCTGATGTCGGCTCTGGGCGCTCCTTCGCGCACCACCTGGGTTTCCGCGCGCGCGCCCATGGCCAGTTGCAGGGCTTCCAGCAGGATGGATTTGCCAGCGCCGGTTTCGCCAGTGAGCACGTTGAAGCCATCCTGCAGCGCCAGGTCCAGGGATTGGACCAGCACGAAATCACGCAGGATGATGCGTTTCAGGGCCACGGTCAGACACTCCCCTTGTTCCAGTGCAGCTTTTCGCGCAGGGTGTCGAAATAATTCCAGTGCAGCGGATGCAGAAAACGTACGGATTGCCCGGATCGCTGGATCTGAACGCGCTGGCCTGGCTGCAGCGGGGCATAGTGCGTCTGGGAGTCGAAATTGGCGGTCGCATCGCGCGGGCCGACCACTTCAATGCGGATGCAGCTGTTGTGGCTGATGACGATCGGCCGGTTGGAAAGGGTGTGCGGCGCAATCGGCACCAGTACCCAGCCGGCAATCGACGGATGCATGAGCGGGCCGCCTGCCGAAAGGGCGTAGGCGGTCGATCCGGTGGACGTGGCGACAATCAGGCCGTCTGCGCGCTGATTGCAGACGAAATGGCCGTCCACTTCCACGCGCAGCTCGATCATGCCCGAGGTGCTTTCGCGGTTGATGGTTACGTCGTTGAGGGCGAGGGATTCGAATACCACGGCGTCGTCCTGCAGCACCTGTGCGTGGAGCAGGTAGCGCACATCTTCGCTGTAAGCGCCGCGCAGTATGGGCGGCAGGAGGCTGTCGACATATTCCAGGGCAATGTCCGTCATGAACCCCAGCCGTCCCTGGTTGATGCCAATGAGGGGAAGGGCGGATCCAGCCAACTGACGCGCGGCACCGAGCATGGTGCCATCCCCGCCCACCACCACCGCCACGTCGCAGTGGCGCGCCATTTCGTCCATTGCGAGGCAGGGATACGCCGTGTCCAGCCCGGTCTGTTTCGCCATGGTGGCCTCGAGGGAAATGGCTGCCCCTGATCCCGTGATGCACTGGGCCACATGCTGCAGAATATGCGACCAGAGCGATGTCTGCGACGCCCCGGCGGTGCCGGCGCCCTCTGCAGAAATTCTGGAGGAATATTTGCCGATCAGGGCGACGTGCTGGAATGCGCTAGCATACATGGCGCCAATTAGATCATTAAAATGCCCGGATGCTGGACGATCGTGCCAAGTTGCTGCTCAAGACCCTGGTGAACCGCTACATTGCCGATGGCCAGCCGGTAGGGTCGCGCACGCTGTCCAAGACAGTGGGACTCGAGCTTTCCCCTGCCACTATCCGCAACGTCATGTCGGATCTCGAGGCGCTGGGGCTCGTCGCCAGTCCCCACACGTCGGCCGGCCGGGTGCCTACCGCGCGCGGGTACCGCCTGTTTGTCGATACCCTGATTACCGCCGGAACCGAACCCCAGGGCGATGTGGAGCCCCCATTGGCGCTGGCGCCCGATCAGCCGCAGAAGGTCATTGCCAATGCGGCGCAAATGCTCTCGAGCCTGTCGCAGTTCGTCGGGGTGGTGATGAGCCCGCGCCACAGCTCGGTCTTTCGCCACATCGAATTCCTGCGGCTGTCGGAAAAACGGGTGCTGGTCATCATCGTTTCGCCCGAAGGGGACGTACAGAACCGGGTGCTGTTCACCGACAGCGACTTCACGCCCCATCAACTGGTGGAGGCCGGCAATTACCTCAATGCGCATTTCAGCGGCATGGCGCTCGAGCAGGTGGGGCAGCGCCTCAAGGGCGAAGTGGAAAACCTGCGCAGCGAAATCGCCGCGCTGATGCAGGCGGCGATTGCCGCCAGTACCGAAGCGCTTCACGATGCGCAGAACGATGTGGTGATTGCCGGCGAGCACAACCTGCTGGCAGTGAGCGATTTTGCCCAGGACATGTCGCAGTTGCGGCGGGCATTCGACCTGTTCGAGCAGAAAACCCTCCTGATGCGGCTGCTGGATGAGTCCAGCCAGGCTGCGGGTGTACGCATCTATATCGGCGGCGAAAACCAGGCGATGCCGGTGGACGAATTGTCGGTGGTCAGCGCGCCCTATGCCGTCGATGGGCAGATCGTGGGCACGCTGGGCGTGATTGGGCCGACGCGCATGCCTTATCAGCGCATGATAGAAATCGTGGACATCACTTCACGCATGATTGGCAACGCCCTCAGCGTGCGCTGACGCTGGGGGGTGCCGGCCTGAGAAACCGGCCTCTCCAGGAGTGCTTCCGGTCAGGTGTCAGCCATCTCGACTGCCTGCTGGTCCAGCCACCGGGACTGCAATTGCATCGGTTCGTTTTTGAACAGGTGCGCATCCATGGTTTTCAGCGGCTGGGCAATGCGGGGGACAAAATCCATGTGGTTCAGCACATCCCGCTGCAGGTCGATGCCGGGAGCAATCTCGATCAGTTCCAGCGCGCTGCTCCCGTTTTCGGGGTCGGGTATCAGCTGGAATACGCAGCGCTCGGTAATGTACAGAACCCGCTGGCCGCGCCGCAGGCTTTCGGCGCCGCTGAACGTGCGGTGTTCGACGCCTGAAACAAACTTCCTGGTGTCGCCTTCCTGACGGATGCCCACTTGCCCGTCTGCAAGCGTCAGGAGCAGGCTGCCCGCTGTAAAGGTGCCGACAAAGATGACCGCTTTGGCGCTTTGGCTGATATTGATGAATCCGCCCGCCCCCGCCAGCCGCGGGCCGAACTTGCTGACGTTGAGGTTGCCGTGCCGGTCTGTCTGGGCCATGCCCAGAATGGCGAGATCGAGTCCGCCGCCATCGTAGAAATCAAACTGGCTGGGCTGGTCGATGACGGCCTGAGGGTTGACCGCCGCACCAAAATTCAGGCCACCAACCGGCATGCCGCCCACCACCCCGGGTTCGGCCGTGAGCGTGAGCAGGCCGGAGATTTTTTCCTCGACAGCGACCCGGGCAACCCCTTCCGGCATGCCGATGCCCAGATTCACGATCTGGTGCGGGCGCAGCTCCATAGCGGCCCGGCGGGCAATGATCTTGCGCGCGTCCAGCTCCATCGGGGGGATGCTCTCCAGGGGCACGCGGATCTCGGCGGAATACGCCGGGTTGTAGGGCGTGGCGAAAGTTTGCGGGTGGTATTCCTCTGAACTGGCCACCACCACGTGATCGACCAGCACCCCGGGAACCTTGACCTGCCGCGGAGGCAGGCTGCCGTGTTCGGCCAGCCGTTCCACCTGGGCGATGACGATGCCGCCGCTGTTGTGTACGGCCATGGCAATGGCCAGCGCTTCGAGCGTGAGCGCTTCGCGCTCCATCGTCAGGTTGCCGTTGGGATCGGCCGTGGTGGCGCGGATGATGCCGACATGGATGGGAAAGGCCTTGTAGAACAGGTAGTCCTCACCGTCGATGGACAGGCGGGCAACCCGCTCATCGGTTGTGCGGGCGTTGAGTTTTCCGCCGCCATGGCGTGGATCGACGAAGGTGTCCAGCCCCACGCGCGTGAGGGTACCGGGTTTGCCGGCGGCGATGTCGCGAAACAGATGGGTCAGGACGCCCTGGGGCAAGTTCCATGCTTCGATGTGATTGTTGACCGCAAGCTGCTGTATCTTGGGTGCCAGGCCCCAGTGCCCGCCAATGACGCGGCTGATCAGCCCGACATGTCCGAAGTGGTTCAGTCCACGGTCCTTGCCATCGCCCTGACCGGCGGCGTATACCAGCGTCAGGTCGCGCGGGGCTTGCGTGCGCAAAAAGCGCTGTTCCAGCGCAACGGCGATTTCTTCGGCAAAGCCGATGCCGACGAAACCGCCGGTCACTACGGTGTCTCCGTCGCGGATCTGTTCCACGGCCTCGGCCGCACTGATGATCTTGTTTTTCGCCAGGCAAGGGGGGCGCTGCTTGTGTCGCGTGTCGATTCGGGTTGGCATTTGACACTTTCTCCGGTTTTTATGTGAATCCGGCCATTGTAGTTTCCTTGACCAAGGGAAAACCCCATCCGGCATGCCATGTTGCGGTGCCGCGCAAAACGGGAGCAGTCATGGTATGTGATAAGTTTTGCAATGTGTGGCTGGGGCAATAAACGAATACAGTAGAGGCTTTGCGTTGCGCCAGGCGCTGGCGGCGATGCGTATCGCGGTTTTGCTGGTTGAATGAAGGGGTTTGATCATGACTGAACGGACGGTGGTTGGGCAGTTGCAGGTTGCAACGGTTTTGTATGACTTTGTCAATAACCAGGTCTTGCCGGATCTTGGCATCAGCGCCAAGAACTTCTGGAAGGACTTTGACAGTCTTGTGAACGACCTTGCGCCCGAAAATGCCGCCTTGCTGGCCGAACGCGACCGCTTGCAGGCAGAACTGAACAAATGGCACAGCGCCAACCCCGGACCGATTCAGGATCATGGCGCCTATCGGCGTTTTCTTGAGAAAACCGGTTATCTGGTGCCGGAACCGGCCAAGGTGAAGATCACCACCACTCGCGTCGATGACGAACTGGCCGCCCAGGCCGGGCCGCAGCTGGTGGTTCCGATCCTCAACGCCCGCTATGCGCTCAATGCGGCCAATGCACGCTGGGGCAGCCTGTACGACGCCCTGTATGGCACCGACATGATCGCCGAGAAAAAGGGGCTGGAAAAAGGCCGCAGCTACAACCCCAAACGCGGTGCCAAGGTGGTGGAATGGGCGCGCCACATGCTGGACCGCACGGCGCCGCTCAAAAAAGGCTCGCATCTCGATTCCACGGGCTATGTGGTGCAGGGTGGCGAATTGCAGGTGTTGCTCAAGAACGGAAAAACCAGCAAGCTGGCTGATTCCGCGCAGTTCGTGGGTTACCAGGGCGCGCCGGGCGCACCTTCTTCCGTTTTGCTGGTGCATCACGGACTGCACCTGGACATTCGCATCGATCCGCAATCGGCCATCGGCAAGCTGGATGCCGCGGGCGTGAGCGATGTGGTCGTGGAAGCGGCCCTGTCGACCATCCTGGATCTGGAAGATTCCGTGGCGGCGGTGGATGCCGAGGACAAACTGCTCGGGTATGAAAACTGGCTCGGCATTCTGCGCGGAACGCTGACGGAATCGTTCGAGAAGAACGGAAAAACGCTGACGCGCGGACTCAATGCCGACCGCGTGTACACCAAACCTTCGGGCAAGGGACAGGTTGCCCTGCACGGGCGTTCGCTGCTGTTCGTGCGCAATGTGGGACACCTCATGACCAATCCGGCCATCCTGTGGGGCAAGGAGAGCAAGGAAATTCCCGAAGGCATCATGGACGCGGTGATCACCACGGCCATCGCCATGTATGACATCAAGGGGCTGGGGCAGGCGGGCCTGCGCAACTCGCGCAAGGGCAGCGTCTACATCGTCAAGCCCAAGATGCACGGCTCAGCCGAAGTGGCCTTTGCCAACAAGCTGTTTGGGCGCGTGGAAAAAATGCTCGACCTGCCCGACAGCACCGTGAAGCTGGGCATCATGGACGAGGAGCGGCGCACGTCGGTGAACCTGAAGGCCTGCATCCAGGCAGCGAAGAGCCGCGTGGCGTTCATCAACACTGGTTTCCTCGACCGCACCGGGGACGAAATCCACACGGCCATGCTGGCTGGCCCGATGATTCGCAAGGGCGACATGAAAAACAGCGCCTGGATTGCCGCGTATGAAAAGAACAATGTGCAGGTCGGCCTGGCCTGCGGCCTCTCCGGCCGTGCGCAGATCGGCAAGGGCATGTGGGCCATGCCCGACCTTATGGCCGACATGTTCCGGCAGAAAATAGGGCATCCCCTGGCGGGCGCCAACACCGCGTGGGTACCCAGCCCGACAGCGGCCACCCTGCATGCCATGCACTACCACCAGGTGTCCGTGGCGGATGTGCAGAAAAACATGGGAAAACGGCCTGTCATGGCAGCCGAGCGTGCGCAGATCCTCAAGGAACTGCTGACCGTTCCTGTTGCCGCCAAGGCCAACTGGAGCACCAAGGAAAAGCAGCAGGAACTGGACAACAATGTGCAGGGCATCCTGGGATATGTGGTGCGCTGGGTCGATCAGGGGGTTGGCTGCTCCAAGGTGCCGGACATCCACAATGTTGGCCTCATGGAAGACCGCGCGACCCTGCGTATCAGCAGCCAGCACATTGCCAACTGGCTCTGGCACGGCGTCGTTTCTTCGCAGAATGTGCATGAAACATTCGAGCGCATGGCCGCCGTGGTGGACCGGCAAAATGCCGGCGATCCCCAATATCGGCCGATGGCGGGCAACAAGGAAACCAGCATTGCCTATCGCGCTGCCCTCGACCTGGTGTTCAAGGGAGCGGAGCAGCCCAGCGGCTACACCGAGCCGCTGCTGCATGCCCGCCGCCTGGAAGTGAAAAGCATATCGTCCGATGCGGCCCAGCCGCGGCTGTACTGCAGTGGCGGCTGCCGGGTGCCGAAGCGGCAGTTCCCGTAACTGCGGGTTTCATGCGGGGAGAACGTCTGTCCATGCCGGACAGGCTCCTGCGCCGGTAGCACCTGTGCACATCCCTCTGGACACATGCAGAGTGGATCGGATGGCTGCCGGGACAGGAGTTTTTGGGTCGGCGCAGGGCCTTCTCCGGGCTGCCCCTCTGTGCAATGAAATAATGGCGGCATGGAGCAGACATTTCTCTGGCACGATTACGAAACCTTTGGCATCAGTGCGCAGGCAGACCGCCCGGCGCAGTTTGCCGCCATTCGCACCGATGCGGATCTCAACGAAATCGGTGAACCCATCAACATTCTGTGCCGGCCCGCGCCGGACTATCTGCCTGACCCCGCGTCCTGCCTGGTCACGGGCATCACGCCACAGCACTGCCTGCAGCACGGCCTGACCGAGCAGGCCTTTGCCGTCCACATCCATGCGGCGCTTTCGCAGGCGAAAACGATTGGCGTTGGCTACAACAGCATCCGCTTTGACGACGAGTTCACCCGCTTCCTGTTCTGGCGCAACCTGATCGATCCTTACGGCCGCGAATGGCAGGACGGATGTGGCCGATGGGACTTGCTGGACGTGATGCGGCTGGCGCACGCGTTGCGGCCTGATGGCATCCACTGGCCCCAGCACGAAAATGGAACCACCAGTTTCAAGCTGGAGCACCTCAGTGCGGCCAACGGCCTGGAGCATGATTCGGCGCATGATGCCCTGTCGGATGTGCGCGCTACCGTGGCTCTGGCACGCCTGCTCAAAACCGTGCAGCCCAAGCTCTTTGCCTTTGCCCTGGGTCTGCACAAGAAAGAACGTGTGGCGCAGGAGTTGGGACTTCCCGCTACGCAACAAAGCGCGCAGCCTTTTCTGCATGTTTCGGGCATGTTGCCGGCGCAGCATGGCTTCATGGCCGTGATGTGGCCACTGGCCAGCCATCCAGTCAACCGCAACGAAATCATCGCCTGGGACTTGCGCCATGACCCACAGGAACTGGTTGGTCTGTCTGCAGCCGAAATCCGCGAGCGGCTGTTCGTCAAGTCCGATAGCCTGCCGGATGGTGTGCAGCGCTTGCCGATCAAGGGGGTCCATCTCAACCGCTCGCCGATGGTCGTGCGCAATCTGAACGTGCTGGAACGCCAGCAGGCCCAGCGCTGGCAAATCGATCTGGAGCAGGCGCTGCGCCACGCCGAAACAGCGCGCACCCTGCCCGACATGAGCGCCATCTGGGCAGAGGTGTTTGCGCGGCCGCAAGCGGCTGCTGCGGCCATCGATGTGGATGGCGATCTGTATGCGGGGTTTGTCAGTGCGGCAGACCGCCGCAAGCTCGAAGGGTTGCGTGGCCTTTCGGGAGAGCGGCTTGGTGATGCGCGCACCGGATTTGAGGATGCGCGTCTCGAAGAATTGTTCTGGCGTTACCGCGCGCGCAACTTCCCTGACTCCCTGTCGGAAGGTGACCGTCTGCGCTGGCGGGAGCATTGCACCGCGCGGCTGCTGGAAGGGCAGGGCGGTGCCAGAACGCTGGATGATTTTCTGGCGGCACTGGACGCCCTTCATGCCGGGGCCAGCATCGGCGGGATTGCCGTGCTGGATGCCTTGCAGGAGTATGCCGAGCAGATCGTTCCGGAATTTTCCGGGTGACGCATGGTCGTCCGGTTCACCGGCCTGGCCTTGCGGCATGCCGGCGTGGAAGCGGCCGTCTCAGAGCCTGTGTCCGAGCTGGGAAAGCCGGGACTGTCTGGCGATGGAGAACACCATGCCCAGCGCCAGCCCGAGTGTCAGCATGGCCGTGCCGCCATAGCTGATGAACGGCAGGGGAACGCCCACGACCGGCAGGATGCCGCTGACCATGCCCATGTTGACAAAGGCGTAGGCGAAGAAAATCATGCCTATGGCGCTGCCCAGCAGCCGGGAGAAGAGTGTTTGTGCATGCGCCGCTATCCACAGGATGCGCCCGATCAGGAACAGGTAGGCGGCCAGCAGCAGCAGGTTGCCCAGCAGGCCGAATTCTTCGGAATACACCGCGAAGATGAAATCGGTGGTGCGCTCGGGAATGAATTCCAGGTGCGTTTGCGTGCCGCGCATGAAGCCTTTCCCCGAAAGGCCCCCGGAGCCAATGGCAATCATGCCCTGCAGGATGTGGAATCCTTTGCCTAGCGGATCGTGCATGGGGTTGAGCAGGGTACAGACACGCCCTTGTTGATAGGCGTGCAGGATGGGCCATTGCACCCCCTGCGCGCACAGCCGGGGCTCCAGCAGAATCAGCAGCAAAATGCCCGTTCCTGCCAGCAGCAGGGGTGGCAGGACGATCCGCCACGGCAGCCCGGCAAAAAAGATCACTGCGGCACCGGCCATCGATACCAGAATGGCCGTTCCCAGATCGGGCTGTTTCATGATCAGGCCCACGGGGATGGTCAGAATGATGCCGGCCACCAGATAGTCGAACGCCCTGGGCTGTTCCTCGCGTTTCTGGAACCACCAGGCCAGCATGAGCGGCAGGGCGATCTTCAGCAGTTCGCTGGGCTGGATGACCACCCCGACATTGACCCAGCGAGTGGCGCCTTTCTTGGTGATACCGAAAGCGGCCACAGCAATCAGCAAGGCGATGCCGAGGGTGTAGAGCGGCACTGCCAGCAAGGCGAGTTTCTGGGGCGGAATCAGCGCCACGACGAACATGACTGCCACAGCCAGCGCCATGTTGCGGACATGGCTGCCGAAACGGCCCGGAAAATCGAAAGCCGATGAATACATGGCCGTCAGGCCGATGGCCATCAGGAGCATCACCCCTAACGCGAGCGGGCCGTCAATGCTGCGCAAAAGGGAAACAACATAACGTCGCAGCGGCAGGCGATTGAGCGAGGCAGAAGACATGCCGCATTATCGCGCCTGTGGCATGGCCATTTCCGTGGTGCCGGTGCAAGGCACCGATTGTTACCATGCGCAAGCCGTGGAGGAGAAGAGGTCTCTGGATTCAGGCGGGTCCGGCAGGTTTTTCTGCTGGGCGAGGATGGTTGCCGGGGCAAGCTGCCCGACGCGTACCCCCAGCAGCCGCAAGGGATGCTGCAGGTCCACGCGCTTCAGGCACTGCCCGGCGATTTGGCGCAGTTGCCGTGCGTCGGCGGTGTGGTGGTCGATGGTGGCATTGCGCGTGACGATCTTGAAATCGGCGTAACGCAGCTTGATGCCGATGGATTTGCCGACATAGCCCTTTCGTTGCAGATCGGCTGCCACGCGCTGGCACAGGCTGGTCAGAATCTGGCCCAGTTCCGCCCTGTCGTGCACCGCGTGCAGGTTGCGCGCAAAAGTGGTTTCACGGCTGATGCTCACGGGTTCGCTGTGCGTGACCAGCGGACTGTCGTCGCCTCCCCAGGCCGCATGGCAAAGCCATGTACCGTAACTGCGGCCGAACTGTTCCATCAGCCAGACACGGTCGGAAGCCGCCAGATCTCCCAGCGTGCGGATGCCCAGGGCCGCCAGCTTGGCATCTGCCTTGGGGCCGATGCCGTTGAGTTTGCGGCAGGGAAGCGGCCAGATGAGGCGTTGCAGGTCATCCGGCTGCACGATGCTGATACCGTTGGGTTTTTCAAACTCGCTGGCCAGTTTGGCCAGCAGCTTGTTGGGGGCCACGCCAATGGAGCAGGTCAGTTGGGTCGCCTCGAAAATGCCCTTCTGGATCAGCCGCGCCAGTTCGCGCCCGCCTTCGTGCTGGCCGCCCGGCACATGGGTGAAATCGATGTAGACCTCGTCCATGCCTCGGTTCTCCATGACTGGGGCCATTGCGCGGATGACAGTCTTGAACCGGCGGGAATAGTCGCGGTAACGCTCGAAATCCACGGGTAGCAGGACCGCCTGCGGACACAGGCGCGCGGCCTTCATGAGCCCCATGGCCGAGCCGACGCCGAAGGCGCGCGCAGCGTAGGTGGCGGTGGTGATCACGCCGCGGCCGACATAATCCCGCAGGCGTCGAAAGGCTCCTGCCGGTATGTCTTGCGTATGCGTGCCGTAACGTCGTGCGAGCTCTGCGTCAATCTCCGATGGCGCGCCGCCGATCACCAGCGGCAAGCCTTCGAGTTGCGGGTAGCGCAGCAGTTCGACCGAGGCGAAGAATGCATCCATGTCCAGATGCGCAATGCGCCGCGCAGGCGCCTGCGCATCCGGAGCGGTGTGGGTCAGGTGCGTCAACGATGGCAATTCCCGTAAGCGACCAGGCTGCGCTTACGGAGCGGCATTTACCACGTCGCTGCCAATGGCGTCTCGGATCACGCCAGCGGCATGCACGCGCTCGGCGTCGGTGTCAAACGGGCCGACGAGCACACGCCAGTTGCTGCCGCGCGGCTGCACGCGCACGTGTTGCGCATATTGAGGCGTCTTGCCGCGAATGGACGCGGCAACCCCTTCGGCACGGTCCTGGCTGGAGAAGGTGCCGGCCTGCAGGTGCCAGCCCGACAGGGGAGCGTCCGCCGGTGTTGCGGTGTCTGGAGCCGCACTGGTGCTGGGCGGTGCAGATGGGGCCGCTGCAACAGGGGAGCCGTCGCTATATATGCTCGATTCAACCACCGGTGCGTAAACGACGGGCACATCGCTCGGTGGTGCGCTGACGGTGGAGCAGGCAGACAGGAGCATGAGTACGGATGGCACGCAAACCAGCAGGCCGCTCAGGCGCTGCAGCAATCGGGGGTCGGAGCGGCGGGCAATACGGATGGGGGCGGGCATGATTGGCACTCCTGTCAAGGGTGGGTATAACGATGTGAACAGCTGGCTCAGCCGAGTTGAAGGTATTCTGCCACTGTTGCATGGCCCGTGCAGCCTCCGCCCGCAGGCTGCGACAATGTGCCGTGGCCTCCTGTTCTTGAGGGGGCCGTTTTCATTGCAGGAAAAGCATGCTTACCCGATTCATTCTGCTTCATACGAGCCATGCCGGCAATGTGGGAGCCGTGGCGCGGGCCATGAAGGTCATGGGTTTTGACGACTTGGTTCTGGTGCAGCCGCGCTGGCCGGACGTGTTGCTGCGCCCGGAGGCCCTGGAGCGGGCCAGCGGTGCCGTTGACGTGCTGGAAAAAGCGCGCATCGTGCAGACGTGGGAAGAGGCGGTCGAAGGGATGGAATACCTGTGCGCCAGCGCCATGACGGCGCGTGACTTCGGCCCGCCCACCGTCGAGCCACGCGCGCATTTTGCCCAACTGGCCGCTTCTGGTGGTCACGTTGCCGCGCCGTTGCGCAGCATCGGTTTGGTATTCGGCAGCGAACGGTACGGCATGAACAACGCCGAGGTCTACCGGTGCAACGTTTGCCTGCGCATTCCCACCAATCCGGCATATGGTTCGCTCAATCTGGCCGCCGCGGTGCAACTGCTCGCCTACGAGTGGAGGCTGGCCTTGGGTGGCTTTGCCGAGCGGCTTGAGCCGCCAGTAGACGCATCCCGCAGGGCCGATGCGGCGCAGATCAGCGGCATGCTGGCGCATTGGGAGCAGGGGCTGCAGGCCCTGGATTATCTGGATCCGCAAACACCCAGAAAACTCATGCCGCGTCTGCAGCAACTGTTCAATCGCGCGGAATTGCGCGAAGAAGAGATTCACATTCTGCGGGGCATTGCCCGGGCGATGCTCCAGGCGGCTGCCCGGGAGCGGGCAGGCCACGCGAGAGAAGACACCTGATTGATTGTTCGCGTCAGGATGACAGGCTGTGCCCCCAAAACGGGGACACGGTGCCATTAGTTCCCGTCGTGCTGCAGAGACGGTTGCGCCAATTGCGCAAGAACCGTTGTGGTCGCGTAGACCTTGTCGCCGGGGGCCACCTGTGGCTGTGCGTTGGGCGGCAGGTACACATCCACGCGTGAGCCGAAGCGGATGAAGCCGTAGCGCTGGCCGCGTTGCAGCGTATCGCCGGGTTTGACGTAGCAGAGGATGCGCCGGGCAATCAGTCCTGCCACCTGTACCAGCGTCACGGTGGTGCCGTGGCTGTCGATCACCACCGCGTTGCGTTCGTTTTCCGAGGAAGCCTTGTCCAGGTCGGCGTTGACGAAACTGCCAGGGAAGTACGTCACCTGCTGCACCTGGCCATCCACGGAGGCACGGTTGCTGTGCACGTTGAACACGTTCATGAATACGCTGATCAGCAGCGCGTCGCGGTTGGCATAGGGGTCGCGCACGGCTTCGACCCTGACGATGCGGCCATCGGCGGGGCTGAGCACGATGCCGGGCTGCTGTGGCACCGCGCGTGGGGGATCTCGGAAGAACTGCACTACGAATATCAGCGCCAGCCAGAATGGCAGGGCCGGCCAGAAGCCCTGCCATCCTTGCATACCCACAGCCAGCAGCAGCGCCAAGGCAATGAAGGGCCAGCCTTCGCGGGCAAGGATGGGATGGGGGTAAGAGGGTGTGGTCATGCAATCAATGGGTTGTTTCAATGAACAAAAACCACTGAAGCGGTCTTTGCGCGGAGTTGGCCTGCATTGTGGCACACACCGGAAAGGACGCTGGCGGCAGCAACGGGTCAGTTACAGGCGGTATGCACCACCACCCACACGAACACCAGGGCCATGGCGCTGCCCACGATGAAGATGGCTGCCGATCCGAGATCCTTGGCCTTCTTGATCATGGGATGGATTTCAGGCGTGACGTGGTCGCACAGCACTTCGATGGCCGTGTTCAGGGCTTCCATCGCCAATAGCAGCAGCGACAGCACCAGCAGCAACAGGGTGTACGGGCCAGGCATGAAGCCGAAAAGCACTGCACAGGCCACGATCAGGAAGATCTCCCGCCGTGCGGCAGATTCCCGGGCGAGCCCGGACAATCCGTCCAGCGAATTGCGTGCCGCGTTCCACAGGCTGCCGTTCTTGATGGGTTTCTTTCCGTTTTGCATGCAGGCTTCTTGTCGATGCAATCTAAGGAACCCCCGGCAACCAGCAGGTGGCCGGGATGCCGGGCGCGATCAGTTGCGGATAATGTCTGCGCCGGCCGGTGGCTTGAAATGGAAACTGGTTTTGGAAGATATGGCGGCAAACGGGCCAAACTCCATGACAGAACGCTGGCCGAAACTGTCGAAGATTTCCAGTCGGCGCAACTGTTTTGCGTCAAAGCCGATCAGGATCTCCTTGATCTGGGTGTCGGACTGAAGCGGCACCGCCCGCACCCATTCCAGGTTGTCTTTTGCCGGGGCGTTTTCGAGCGTGAACTGTTTTTGCAACGTGGCGATGCTGGTGCTCGATGCCACCAGCGATGCCGGCGTGGCGTTCAATGCCACCGCCTGCGGGCGCTGCGTAACCTGGTTCAGGTCCGCATCAAACATCCAGAGGGTCTTGCCATCGGCCACGATGGTCTGCAAAAAGGGTTTCTGGTAATCAAAGCGGAATTGCTGGGGCCGGTTGAAGGCGAATTGTCCGCTGCTTGTTTTGGCCGCGCCGGGTTTGTCGGCATTTGTCACGGTCTGGGTGAAGCTGGCAACGCCGGAACGGGTGTTTTTCAGATAGTGGTCGAGCGTGGCCAGGCCATCGGCCTGTGCCAGGCTGACGCAGGCCAGTGCAACAGCCGGGACGGCCGCCATTCTGGCGCGGCGCCACATGGAAGAATGCACAAAAGTCCGGATCGTAGCAATCATCGGCAAACCTCTCTGTGAAATAAACGTGTGGGTACGTGCCCACTGTGCGCCCCATTCAGGGCGCGGTCCGCTCAGTCATCCTGGCGTGCGGGCGACAGAATCTCCCGTTGCCCGTTGTGCCCCATGCTGCTGACCATGCCGGCCTTTTCCATGTCTTCCAGCAGGCGCGCGGCGCGCTGGTAACCAATACGCAGATGCCGCTGCACCAGAGAAATGCTGGCCTTGCGGTTTTTCAGGACGACTTCCACGGCTTGGTCGTACATGGGGTCTTTTTCGCCGCCACCAAGGCCGCCGGCAAAATTTTCTCCTGCGCTGCCTTCTTCGTCGACGGTGCCGCCTTCCAGCACACCCTCGATGTAGTTCGGCTCGCCATGCTGCTTGAGGAAGGAAACCACCCGATGGACCTCCTCATCGCTCACGAATGCGCCGTGCACCCGCGTGGGCAGGCCGTGGCCGGCCGGCAGATACAGCATGTCGCCCAGGCCCAGCAGGCTTTCCGCGCCCATCTGGTCGAGAATGGTGCGGCTGTCCACCTTGCTCGACACCTGAAAGGCAATGCGCGTGGGAATGTTGGCCTTGATGAGCCCGGTGATCACGTCCACGCTCGGGCGCTGTGTGGCCAGAATCAGGTGGATGCCTGCCGCGCGTGCCTTCTGGGCCAGGCGGGCGATGAGTTCCTCGATTTTCTTGCCCACCACCATCATCAGGTCGGCCAGTTCGTCGATGACGATGACCAGATGCGGCAGCCGCTGCAGCGGCTCGGGGGCGTCGGGCGTCAGGCTGAACGGGTTGGGAATGGATTCCTCGCGTGCGCGGGCTTCTTCGATGCGGGCGTTGTAGCCCGCCAGATTGCGGACCCCCAGCTTGCTCATGAGCCGGTAACGGCGTTCCATCTCGCCCACGCACCAGTTCAGGCCATGCGCGGCCTGGCGCATATCTGTGACCACGGGTGCAATCAGGTGCGGGATGCCTTCGTACACCGACATTTCCAGCATTTTGGGGTCGATCATGAGCAGGCGCACTTCGTCGGCAGTGGCCTTGTACAACAGGCTCAGGATCATGGCATTGATCCCTACCGATTTGCCGGAGCCGGTGGTACCGGCCACGAGCACGTGCGGCATGCGCGCCAGATCGACGACCACGGGCATGCCGACGATGTCCTTGCCCAACCCGATGGTCAGCAGTGATTTGCCTTCATGGTATGCCGTGGAGCCGAGGATTTCGCTCAGGCGGATGGTCTGGCGCCGCGCATTGGGCAACTCCAGTGCCATGAGGTTCTTGCCGGGAATGGTTTCGATCACGCGGATCGATACCAGGCTGAGCGAGCGCGCCAGATCTTTTGCCAGATTGACGATTTGCGAGCCTTTCACCCCGGTATCGGGTTCGATTTCGTAGCGGGTGATGACAGGGCCGGGCATCGCCGCCACTACACGCACCTGCACACCGAAATCCTTCAGTTTTTTCTCGATCAGGCGGCTGGTCATTTCCAGCGTATCGTGGTTGACGCTTTCCTGGTTGGTAGCGGCCTCGTCCAGTAAATGCACCTGCGGCAGCTTGCTTTCGTTCGGGTCCTGGAACAGAACATGCTGGCGCTCCTTGGCCACGCGCACGCTGGGCGCAGCGGCGGTGGCTTTTGCAGGAGGAGGCCCGACCACCACGGGAACGGCGCTTTTTTCCTGGTGCTGCTCCAGTTCTTGTTGCACCACGGCTTCGCGCTGGCGTGCGGCTTCCTGTCCAACCGCCAAGTCATGCGCCAGTTCACGGCGTTCGCGTACGGCCGTGAACCAGCCATCCATCAGCGCGCCCAGCGATTCGGCCACCCGCAGCCATGAAAAACGGAAGACCCAGGACAAACCGGCCAGAACGAGGACGATGGCGGTTACGGCAGATCCGGTAAAGCCCAGCCAGCGGACGGCGGCCGGGCCGGCCAGCGCACCCACGACGCCGCCCGGGCCGTTTGGCAAGGAGGCGGGATTGATCGTGTACAGCCGGCTCCATTCCAGCACGCAACAGGCCAGCAGGAGCAGGAGAAGCGCCACGCCCCACAGCAAGCGGTTGTGCCACAGGTGTTGCATACACCGCGATGGCTCTTCGACGGTATTCGCAGGTGGGGCCGCGCTGCTGCCGGTCTGCTGCATGGCCGCAAGCTGGCGTACGCCGACCCAATGCCGTAACAGCCGCAGCCAGGCGGCTGTCAGGGCGAAAAACAAGACCCAGATGCTGCGGCCCATGAAAAAAAGGCTGATGTCCGATACCCAAGCGCCCGTTGCCCCCAGCCAGTTCGATGGTGACAGGCGGCTTCCCGTCGTGCTCCAGGCGGGATCGGCCGGATGGCGGCTGATCAGGGTGGCCAGCCAGAGCGTCAGCAGGATAAATCCGCACACCAGCAATATTTCCTGGCCGAAACGCTTGAATACGCGTGACAGCAAAGGCTTTTCTGCGGGCTTGGGTACAGGCGTCGTTCCGGTTCGTAGCAGATAGGGGGCAGGAGTGGTCATGGGGGCATCATCCATCCAATGGCTCGGCCGATAGCCTTCTCAGCAAAAGAAAACACATCCGTAAAGGCCCATAACTATGCATCAGACAAGCAACTTTCAAACGCCACCGTGTTTGCATTGTGCCGCATGGGCGATAAAAATACTGTAACCGGATGACGCAAGGGCTCCACTGGAAAAATAGGTGGACGGTTTGCGCGTCATGGGTGCGGGCAGCCCGGTTTCTTTTTCAGAGCGATGCTTGCGGGCCGAAAGATGGGTATTCGTAAGGCCATGCGGGGATGTATGGCCCGAACCCTGGTTTCTTGTCTACCGGGTATCGATATTGTTTGTTTTGCGCAGTCCATCCAGGATGGACTGGGCGTTTCATCCAGGCGCCTGCGTCAGCGGGAAGGCTGTGAAAACTGTCTGGCCCCAAAACCGCTCACGCTTGCGGATAGGGCGATGATCATGGTTCAAGCTAACCCAGCGACTGCCCGCCTTTGAGCAGGAAGCTGCCGTCCTCTTGTTTGACGAGTACGCCGGTTTCCTCGAAATGCTTCATTACGCGGCTGACCATTTCGCGCGATGCGCCCACCATCTTGGCTACGTCCTGGCGGGATACTTTCGTGCGCAGGACCCTGGTGCCATCAGCCTCCTGCTGGGACAGTTCTTGCAGCACGTTCATGACTCGGCCATACACGTCCATCAGCGCGAGAGAGAGGATCTGCTTGTCGGCTCGGCGCAGGCGGCGCACCAGGCCGCGCATCACGGCGTCGGCCATGGCGATGTTTTCACGCAGGCAGCGCAGGAAGGCCTCATGCCCCAGAACCAGTACATCGGTCTGTGTTTCGGCACGCACCGTGGCGGAATGGGGTTCGCCATCGATCAGGCTCATCTCTCCGATGCAGTCACCGACCTCCAGCGTGGCCATGATGACTTCGCGCCCGCGCTGATCGTGCGAAAGTACCCTCGCCTTGCCGGAAAGAATCATGAACAATGCGCCAGAAATTGCGCCCTGTTCGACGATCAGGTCTCCCCGTTTGTAGCGTTTCTTGTTCATCGTGGCGGACACGATGCTGGATTGTGCGGGGGACAGATCGCTGAATAGCGGCACGCGGCGTATCAGGTCGATGTTGGACACGATAGTCATGAAAAGCTCCCGATGGATGCACAGTCCCGGTTATATGGCGTGTGATTCTATTCAAATTACAACGAATGCATGATTATGGACGAAGGTTGCAACAAAAAACGCAACATGGCGACCATGCAAAACAATATATGAAACGATCAAATATGTCATGGTAAATCATATGGGCTTTGCCGACGGGTTTCTTTCCTGCATGGCTTGTCGATATGATTGCCCACATTTCACAACCGATCACATCCTGCCTGAACATGACCAATCTGCAACACGCCAAGGTACTCATCCTCGGTTCCGGCCCGGCCGGTTACTCGGCCGCCATCTATGCTGCACGCGCCAATCTGCAGCCCATGCTGATCACCGGCATGGCACAGGGCGGCCAGCTCATGACCACCACGGAAGTGGACAACTGGCCGGGCGACGTGCAGGGCGTGCAGGGCCCTGAGCTGATGCAGCGTCTCCTGGAGCATGCCGAGCGGTTCAATGCCACGGTGGTGTTTGACCATATCCATTCCGTGGACCTGAGCCAGCGGCCTTTCACGCTGACGGGCGACAGCGGTACCTATACCTGCGATGCGCTCATTATTGCCACAGGCGCGTCGGCCAAATACCTGGGGCTTGCATCAGAAGAAGCCTACATGGGCCGGGGTGTGAGCGGTTGCGCCACCTGCGACGGTTTTTTCTACAAAAATCAGGACGTCTGCGTCGTGGGAGGCGGCAATACCGCCGTGGAAGAAGCACTTTACCTCAGCAACATCGCCAGCAAGGTCTATCTTATCCACCGCCGCGACAGCTTCAAGGCCGAAGCCATCATGATCGACAAACTCATGGAGAAGGTGCGCGAGGGCAGGATTGTGCTCAAGCTCAACGCCACGCTGGACGAGGTGCTGGGGGATGAAAAGGGCGTCAATGCGGTCCGCATCAAGAACACCGGAAGCGATGCCACCGAAACCATTGCGGTCCAGGGCTGCTTCATTGCCATTGGCCATGCTCCCAATACCGATATTTTCAAAGGCCAGTTGCAGATGGAAAACGGCTACCTCGTCACGCAGGGCGGCCAGCAGGGGTTTGCCACGCAAACGAGCGTACCTGGCGTGTTCGCTGCCGGCGATGTGCAGGACCATGTCTACCGCCAGGCCATAACCAGCGCGGGCACGGGATGCATGGCCGCCTTGGATGCCCAGCGCTTCTTGGAACAAATGTCTTGATGACACCAAGCAGGCGGCAATGCCGCCCTCCCATTCACAATTAACTGACTCCAAGGACTGTCGATCATGAGCGGCCTTCCCAACTATCTGGAACACACCCGAGCCATTTCGTCTCATCTGGCCACGTTGCGCGGCGATCATCCCGATCTGATGAAAGGGTTCAATGACATGGCCGCCGCTGCCACGCGCGATGGTGTCCTGTCGAAAAAGACCAAGGAACTCATCGCGCTGGCATTGGGCGTGGCGGCGCATTGTGACGCATGCATCGGCTTCCATGCCAAGGCGCTGGTAAGCCTTGGCGCCACGCTCGAAGAAGTGGAAGAGGCGCTGGGCATGGCGGTATACATGGGCGGCGGCCCCTCGCTCATGTATTCCGCCAATGCGCTGGCGGCATTCAAGGAATTTCTGGCGCAAAAAGGGGCATAGGCTGTCGCTTCTGCTTGCCGGAAAGAAGAGCGTTCGCTGGACGTTCTCAGGGGCGCAAAGCGGTCACGCACACATACGGCCGCGTTGGACGCTCGCCGGCTTCAATCCGCTTGAAAAGACTGCCAGCCCTGCCAGACGGCATTCGGTGCCAGTTGCACCGGGGTATCGATCTGTGCCGGCTCGATGCAGACGAAATGGTGCCATGCATCCGAAGGCAGGTCCGGCAAGCAGCTACAAAGCGTTGCCCCGGGATTCCAGACCACGGTTTGGCCAAAGCTGGCCGATTGATGCAGGCGTAGCCGCTGCTGTCCGCAGACCAGCGTGGCAGCAAAAGCCGGATAGACGCGGTCCAGCTCGCCGGTGAACCCGATGGTGCCTTGCTGTACAGGATGAGCGGGTGCGGCGCCGGGGACGGCATCGCGATACCGCAGCCCTTCAGCGCCCGCGATGTGGGTCTGACCAATGGCATCGACAGCCAGGTATCCATGGAACGCGGCCGTGAAAGGCATGGGCATGTTGCCAGTATTGCGCACCTGCAGATGCAGGGTGAGCTGGCCGGGGGACAGTTGCACCTGCAGCGTTGCCTCGAAGGCATGTGGCCACAACGCCCCGCCTTGTGCGCTGTGCAGGAGGTGCTGCGGCACGTCGGTGTGGCGCAGGCGCAGCGTGGCGGCATTTTCTTCTTGGTGCTGCATGTTCCACGCCAGCAGCCGCGCGAACCCGTGTTTGGGCAGAGCGTCCAGGCGGTTGAATTGCGGCCAGCACAATGGAATGCCGCCGCGAATGGCGTAACGGCCTTGCGCCACGGCCTGCCAGTCGATTTGCGGGCTCAGGTACAGGCGTTCAGGGCCATTGGCCGTGCGCCACGACAGCACCTGGGCGCCGTGCAGTGAGATGAGAGCCGTGTCGCCCTCGGCGGTGTGCAGCCGGCAAAGCGGCCATGCGGCGGGCACGGCGGCCATGACGGATTTTTATTGAGCCTGTTCGAGCAGCTGGTCGGCGCGTTCCTGCGCGGCGGCAAAGTCCAGGTCGCCGCTGTAGATGGCGCGGCCGCAGATCACGCCTTCGACGCCCTCGTCGGCTACGGCGCACAGCTTTTCGATGTCTTGCATGTTGCTGAGCCCGCCAGAGGCGATCACCGGCAGCGTGCTGGCCTGGGCCAGTTTCACGGTGGCGTCGATGTTGATGCCGCTCAGCATGCCGTCGCGGCCGATGTCGGTGTAGATGATGCTTTCTACGCCCAGGTCTTCGTACTTCTTGGCCAGATCGCAGACTTCGTGGCCCGTCATTTTGCTCCAGCCATCCGTGGCCACTTTGCCGTCCTTGGCATCCAGCCCGACGATCACGTGTCCGCCAAAGGCGCTGCAGGCATCGGCCAGGAAGCCGGGATTCTTGACGGCGGCCGTGCCGATGATGACGTAGCGCAGGCCGGCGTCGATGTATTGCTCGATGGTGTCCAGATCGCGGATGCCGCCGCCCAATTGCACCGGAATCTCGTCGCCCATCTCCTGCAGAATTTCCTTGACCACGCCCAGATTCCTGGGCTTGCCGGCAAAGGCACCGTTGAGATCCACAAGATGCAGGCGGCGCGCGCCCTGGTCGAGCCAGTGCAGAGCCTGTTCCACCGGATCGGTGTTGAAGGTGGTGACTTTGGTCATATCGCCCTGTTGCAGGCGCACGCATTGGCCGTCTTTGAGGTCGATGGCGGGGATCAGCAGCATGATCGTTCGGAGTTGTTGGGCATTGTGGGTTGAAGATCGGGCGTTTTGCGCCAGGCGTTGCGGAAATGCTGCCAGACGCTGGGCGCCCACTCATTTCCGGTCACGGTCTCCAGTGCAGGAAATTGCGATACAGCGCCAGACCGGCGTCGGCGCTTTTTTCAGGGTGGAACTGGGTGGCGAAGATGTTCTCATGCGCCACGGCCGCCGTGTACCGGCCGCCATAATCGGCTTCGCCCACGCTGTGCGATGCATGGCGGGGCGCGGCGTAATAGCTGTGCAGAAAGTAGAACCAGCTCTGGTCGGCGATGCCGTTCCATACCGGATGGTCCTGGGTGATGAATACCTGGTTCCAGCCCATCTGTGGCACCTTGAAGCGGCTGCCATCGGCCTGCAGCGAACCTTCGAGCTGGAAACGCCTGACCTCGCCGGGAATCAGGCCCAGCGAAGGGATGTCGCCTTCTTCGCTGCGATCCAGCAGCATCTGCATGCCTACACACACGCCAAACAGGGGTTTGCTGGCTGCGGCTTCCAGCACGGCCTGCATCATGCCGCTGTCGCGCAAATGCTGCATGCAGTCGCGCATGGCGCCCTGACCGGGCAGCACGATGCGTTCGGCGCGCTGAATCTGCTCGGGCTGGCGCGCAATGACGACTTCATATTCGTCGTTGGCCACATGCAGCACGGCCTGCGCAACCGAGCGCAGGTTCCCCATTTCGTAGTCAACTACGGCAACAACCGGTTTTCCCATCTCTGCGTAGGATCTTCTTTACAGACAGCCTTTGGTGGAGGGGATGGCGTTCGCGCTGCGCGGATCGCGCTCCAGCGCCATCCGCAGGGCCCGCCCAAAAGCCTTGAACACCGTTTCGCACTGGTGATGGGCGTTGATGCCGCGTAGGTTGTCGATGTGCAACGACATCCCTGCATGGTTGGCCAGGCCCTGGAAAAATTCATACACCAGCTGGGTGTCGAGCGCGCCGATCATGCTGGCGGTGAACGGCACCTCGAACGTCAGACCGGGCCTGCCCGACACATCGATGACCACCCGGCTCAGCGCCTCGTCCAGGGGAACATAGGCATGTCCATAACGGCAAATGCCTTTCTTGTCGCCCACGGCCTTGGCCACGGCCTGTCCCATGGCGATGCCCACGTCTTCCACCGTGTGATGGCCGTCGACATGCAGGTCGCCCTGGCATTGCACGCGCAGATCGATCAGCCCATGGCGCGCAATCTGTTCCAGCATGTGGTCGAAAAACCCGATGCCGGTATGGAGCTCGGATTTCCCGGTGCCATCCAGATTGATGGTGATGGAGATGTCGGTCTCAGCCGTCTTGCGGGAAATTTCGGCGGTACGCGCGGCGGGCGCGGAAGATGGTGTCATGAACGCTCTTTCAATGGATCAGCCGCAATGGTGCGCATCATGCCATGATCTGCGCCCTTTGGGATCGATACCTGTCATTCTAAAAAATTTTGAGGCGTTGTTCGATGCGAGATCACCGGTGTTTGCGACAGCTTGCGGTACTGACGCAGCATTGCAACGGCAGGCGGCTACTGCGCCTGTTACCATTTGGCCGTTTGCTTTTTTCCTTTTTTCCCTTGAATGGTCATTTTCCAACGGAGCCCTGCATGAGCCGCTTCTGGAGCCCGCTTGTCCAAACGCTGACCCCGTATGTGCCGGGCGAGCAGCCCAAGATCCCCAATCTGGTCAAGCTCAATACCAACGAGAGTCCCTATGGCCCTTCGCCGCTGGCCCTGCAGGCCATTGCGCAGGCCACGGGTGACAGCCTGCGTCTCTATCCCGATCCGAATGCCGATGTGTTCAAGTCTGCCCTGGCTGTGCGTTTTGGCGTACAGCCCAACCAGGTGTTTGTAGGCAATGGGTCGGATGAAGTGCTGGCCCACGCCTTCATGGGTCTGCTGCAGCACGAGCGGCCCCTGTGGTTTCCTGATATCACCTACAGCTTTTATCCGACCTATTGCCGTCTGTACGGCATCAAAAGCCGTCTGGTGCCGCTGGCTGATGATTTCAGCCTGCGCGCAGACGACTACCTGCCCAACGGCGAGGCGAGCGCGGGCGCCATTGTCTTTGCCAACCCCAATGCGCCCACAGGGCGTTTTCTGCCGCTGGCCGAGGTCGAGCGCATCGTGGCGGGCAACCCCGACGCCGTGGTGATGGTCGACGAGGCCTACGTGGACTTCGGCGGCCAGAGCGCGGTTGCCCTGGTCAATCGCTATCCCAACCTGCTGGTGGTCCACACCTTCAGCAAAAGCCGGGCCCTGGCGGGTTTGCGCATCGGCTATGCCATCGGGCACGCCGACCTGATCGAGGCGCTGGAACGCGTCAAGAACAGCTTCAATTCGTACCCGCTGGACCGGCTGGCTCTGGCCGGCGCAGTCGCCTCGTTGCAGGATGAAGCCTATTTCGCCCAGGGTTGCGCCAAGGTGGCGGCCAGTCGCGAGATGCTGGTGGCTGGCATGCAGGCCCTGGGATTCGAGGTGCTGCCTTCGGCTGCCAACTTCGTGTTTGCCCGCCATCCACAGCACGATGCGGCGCAACTGGCCGCATCGCTGCGTGCGCAGGCCATTCTGGTGCGTCATTTCGCCAAGCCGCGCATCGACCAGTTCCTGCGCATCACCGTAGGCACCGATGCCGAATGCGATCGGCTGCTGACGGTTTTGCGCGGCCTGGTGGGCTGATCGTCACATTTCGTCGGGCGGGCTGCTGGCGATCTGCTGCAGCTGGCTGATTTGCTGGCCCAGTTGCGCCGCCATTGCAAGGTCATGCCGGGCATAAGCCATGGCCTGCTGCTGCTTGAGCTGCTCTAGGTGCAGGGCATGGACATTGCGTAAAAACTCCCCTTGATCGGGCTCCACCAGCCGATGGTCTGACAGCATCAGGCGCTCGGCCAGCGCCAGCATGTCGGCGTGTCCGGGTTCCTGCAGCGCCATGCGCAATGCGCTCCAGGGTTGGGGGCCGTGCTGCAGGTATTGGCGCTCGATCCATGCAAAGCAGGCGCCATGCGGCGCGGGCTGTTGCAGCAATACTTCATGCGCAGCATGTGAGAGGGCGTCCCAGGCATGCGTGTCGGCCAGCAGGTGGCGCAACGCATGGTCTGCCCGGGTATGCAGGACCATGCGGGCGTTGCGCTGCCGCAGTTGGCGAGCTGGGCTGGCCGCAGTGCGCGCCGGCTGGCGGGCGGTGTAAGGGTGGGGAATTTCCGCTGCGGCCGGGTGGCCGGAATCTGTCCCGGAAGGCTGCGTCGCGTAAGCCGCGCGAGACTGCCCACGCGGGTGCGTTGGCATGCTGTCGCCCCACAGGGCTTGCAGGTCGTTGGCCGCTAGATGGACCAGACCGGCCAGTTCATCCAGCAACTGGCGCTTGAACACGCCTTCGGGAAGAGCCTGCCACAGCGGTGCGGCCTGGCTGGCCAGCCGCGCGCGCCCTTCGGTGCTTTGCAGGTCACAGCCTTCCTTTGCTGCCTCGATCACGAAGCGGCTCAGCGGCACGGCCTGCTGAATCTGCTGGGCAAACGCTTCGCTGCCGTGGGCGCGGATGTAGCTGTCGGGATCATGCTCGGGTGGCAGGAACAGGAATTTGACATTGCGGGTATCCGTGGCATAGGGCAGGGCGGCTTCCAGGGCCTTGCGCGCGGCGCGGCGGCCTGCGGCATCGCCATCGAAGCTGAACACCACGCTGTCGGTGAACCGGAACAGCTTGTGCACATGCTCGGCGGTGCAGGCCGTGCCCAGCGTGGCCACGGCATTGGCAAAACCGAGCTGGGCCAGCGCCACCACGTCCATATAGCCTTCGGTCACCAGCGCG
Source organism: Allobrachymonas sp. (assembly GCA_039808005.1). Classification (GTDB taxonomy): domain Bacteria; phylum Pseudomonadota; class Gammaproteobacteria; order Burkholderiales; family Burkholderiaceae_C; genus Brachymonas. The sequence goes on from JBDHSG010000003.1 coordinate 49,776, forward strand.
AAGCCGTGCTGGTGCAAGGCCTGGCGCGCCTCGAACAGCCCGTAGAGTTCGTGGCCCTTGCTGAAAACGGGGGTTTCGGGTGAATTGAGGTATTTGGGTTTTTCGTCGCCCAGCACGCGCCCGCCGAAACCGATGCATTGCCCCTTGACGTTGCGGATGGGGAACATGATGCGGTTGCGGAAGCGGTCGTAGCGGCGTTCTTCCGTTTTGCCGTCGGCTGCGCCTGAGGACGCATCGGCATGGTGCGGGTCTGAGGATTCCGTGTGATGGACGACCAGGCCGCTTTCTTCGAGCAGGGGATCGGCATAGTCGGCAAACACCGTGCTCAAGTGCCGCCAGCCGGGAGGGGCGTAGCCCAGGCCATAGCGAGCGGCGATTTCGCCGCTCAGACCGCGCTGCTTGAGGTATTCGATGGCGCGGGGGCTGGCCTTGAGCTGTTTCTTGTAGCTGCTGGCGGCTTTTCCCAGCACATCGGCCAGCGTGGCCTGCTGCTGGCGCCGGGCTTCGGCGCGGGCACGCTCTTGCGGGTTGGTGTGTTCCTCGGGCACCTGCATGCCATATTGCTGGGCCAGTTCCTGCACGGCATCGATGAAGCCCATGCCGTTGTGTTCCATCAGGAAATTGATGGCGTCGCCATTCTTGCCGCAGCCGAAGCAATGGTAGAACTGCTTGCTTGGGCTGACGGTGAACGAGGGCGATTTTTCGCTGTGAAAGGGGCAGAGCCCGCTGTAGTTGGCGCCGGTTTTCTTCAGTTGCACGTAGCGGCCCACCACGTCGACCACATCGACGCGCGTAAGCAGTTCCTGAATGAAGCCGTGCGGGATGGCCATGCGGGCAATTGTAGTGGGGCGAGGTCGTTGGGCTACCGCCGGTAGGCGGGTGGCGTGACATGCTGCACGCGGGAGTCTTTTCTGTGTTCCGATGGCGCCTGGCTGGCCAGTCAACGGATACAGTTGGCATGTCCCGGAACAGGCAGTTGCCTGATGGAGAGCATGCATGTACGAAACCCTGCACCAACTGGCCCTGGAGCACAAGCTTGCGCCCGCGCAAACCCGTGCGCTGTGGCAATTGTCCGGCTTGCACCGGCCGCCGCCCGGTGTGCACCGCTGGCTGCGCACCGGCCTGATGCTGGCAGCCGCCCTCTTGCTGGGCGCGGGACTGATTTTCTGGGTGGCGGCCAATTGGGCGGCGCAGTCACGCATGTTCAAGCTGCATCTGTTGCAGGCGGCCGCGGCCGTACCCATGCTGGCCGCACTGGCGCTTCCGGCATCGCGGCAGGCGTTGCGCATGGCATTGACGCTCCTGGGTACGCTGGCATTGGGGGGCGTTCTGGCCTACATCGGCATCACCTACCAGACCGGGGCGGATGCCTGGGAGCTGTTTGCCACCTGGGCCGCACTGGCCATCGTATGGGTGGGCGTGCTGCGCAGCGATTGGCTATGGGCGCTGTGGCTGCTGATTGCGGGCGCTGCCATCGGTTCGTGGTCGGGGCAGGCGCTGTTCAACCCGCTGGTCAATCTGCTGAGCTGGCGTAGCACGCACAACCTGGCCACGTCGCTGCTGTGGCTGGCAGTATTTTCCTGGCCCCTGCTTCTGGCAGGGCTTGGCGGCGTGCGCGACGGCCAGATGCGTCCAGCGCGGCCAGTGATCAGCATGCGGCTTGCCGCCATGCTGGCCATTGGTGCCTGGGGCACGCAGGCCCTGTTGTTTCTGTTCCGGCGCAACGCCGATTACGCAGGTTTTGCCATGAATGCAGCGTTGGTGCTGCTGGCGGGATGGGTGGGCTGGCGATCTCCCTGGCGTGACCTGGTGGTGCTGGGGCTGTCTCTGCTGGCAATCAATGTACTGGGGTTTGGCTGGCTGGGGCGCATGCTGTTTTGGGAAGCGCGGCTGGACTCGGGCGGACTACTGCTGTTCAGTGCCTGCGCGGCTGTTTCGGTGGGTTTGAGCGCGCGCTGGCTGTACCAGCAACAACGCCAGCAACAGGAGGTGCGCGATGCACGCTGAAACCCCTGCCGGGCAGGCACTGCTCGATTCGGCGAAGCGCAAGGGCATCGTGCCCCCTGATGCCGTCTGGTCCGCTGCCGAACGGCCTTCCTGGGTCATTCTGGCCCTGTCTTTTGTGGGCGCGCAGTTTGCCATCTGGCCTTTCCTGGGCTTTCTGGCCATGTTCGTAAAGGGTTTTTCTTTGCTGGAGCCCCCGGCTTCCCTGGTGCTGAGCGTGATGGCGCTATCGGGCAGCGTGTGGGCGCTGCGCCAACGCGGCATTGGCCTGTTCGTGGCGCAGCTGGCCTTTACCGTGCTGCTGATCGGGCTGGCGCTGTGGGGCGCCACGCTGCATCAGTGGCATCTGGGGCGCTGGCTGTGGCCGGTGCTTGGACTGAGCCTGCTGGCGGTGGCTTTCATCGTCGATACGGACTGGGTGCAGGCCATTCTGGGGGCGGTGGCGGTTCCCCTGTTGCTGCGCATGCCGTGGGGGCACTGGAGCGACGGCGGGTTCGACGGTATGTGGTCAGGCCTGTCGCAGACGGTCAACGTCTGGATGCTGTCGTTGGTCTGGGCGTTCTGGTGCCTGCGCGAAAACCAGTGGGGGCATGCCCGGTGGCTGCGCACGTTCCACGTCATCATGAGTGGTGCGGGTGTTGGACTGTTGCTGGAATTGCTAGCCATGGCCAGCAGTTTTTTCTCCATGCGCATGATGTGGGGTGGCGGTCGCGCCGGTTCGGCCGATGATCCGCAGGCCGGGCTGACCAGCCTGTTTCACCTGGATGGCTGGGCACTGGCTTCCTGTGCGCTGGTGCTGCTGGCCGCCTGGTTGCTGCTGCGGCATTGGCAGTGGCTGGACGGTAGCAGGGGTCGCGCAGCTGTCCGCTTGCCTGCTCCGGCGCTGGGATTGTGGGTCTTGCTGTATGCCGTGTGGGCGGTGCTGGCGCTGGTGGTCAAGGACATGGGCGTGTTGGCGCTGCTGTTCAGCGTGGCGCTGGCCACGGGCCGGCGGCGCAGCATGGCGCTGGCCGTCCTGGTGCTGCTGGCGCATCTCTCGGGCTTTTATTACGCGCTGCAATGGCCCCTGGAGCGCAAGGCGGCTCTGCTGGCGGGGATGGGCGCATTTATGATGCTGGCCCTGGGGGCGATGCAGGCCTGGGCAGCGCATGGCCATTCTTCGGAAAAAAGTGCAGTTCCTGCGTCCCCGCACCCACGCGGGGTGCTGGCGCAACGCATAGCCTTGGCCCTTGGCGTGTTGCTGGTGCTGGGTTTGACGCAGCGCGACGTCATGCAAAAGGAAACGGTGATCGCGCAAGGGCAGCGGATCTACATTGCCCTGCAGCCGCGCGATCCGCGTTCCATCATGCAGGGCGACTATATGGCGCTGAACTTTGCCTTGCCCTCCGACATGGATGCAGCAGGTCGAAATTCCACGGACATGCCATCGCCCCTGTTCGGCAAAGTCCACGCCGTGGCGCGGCTTGATGCGCTGGGCGTTGCGACGTTGCAGCGCATCGCGGTCAAGGATGAAATGCTGGCCGATGACGAATTGCTGGTTCCGCTGAAATACCTCAAGGGCGAATGGACGGTCGTGACCGATGCCTACTTTTTCCCGGAAGGGCAGGGACGGGTATTCAACGCTGCACGCTTTGGCGAGTTTCGCGCGCTTGGACAGGGCAAGGTGCTGCTGGTGGGGCTGGCCGACGAGAAACTGCGACGCATCGAGCCGCGCCCGGATGTTCAGAAGCAGGATGACGGAGAGCAGCAAGAGGAAATGCTTGCGCCACAGGCCGGGCAATAGACCCTGCCTCGGCAGCATGGGCGGCGCCGAGTGCCAAGGCACAATGTGCTGCTCAGCAAGGCTACGCCGACCGCATGGCCGCAGCCATAGGGGAGCCGAAACGGATGGGTGGGCGAGATGCCGACAGCGGTTGCATTTCCTTGCAATTCGACGGGCTCCTTTCAACCCCTTGTGGGCAGTTGCGTCGTTTCAGAACAGGTCCGACAACTGTCATTCAAGGAGGAAGCCTGTCCATGAAATCGTCCGCAAATCATTCCATGCGCCGTTTGGGCGCCATTCTGGGGCCCGTGGTGCTGGCCGCCGTTTCACAAACGGCCTGCGCCCAGTCCGGCCAGCACACCCAGGCGCAGTCGCTGGTGCAAGGCGCGGTGCGGGGGCCGGTGGCGCAGGTGCGCATCATCGACCGGGACACCGGCCGGGAACTGCCCGTCTACCGTTACCGGGGCGATTACTGGGTGGCGGGCCAGCCCGGCGCACGCTATGGCGTTTCCATTCTGGGGCAGGCACAGCCGCTTGGCGGCCGGATCGAGGCCGTGATTTCGATCGATGGCGTCAATGTGATCACCGGGCAGACCGCCTCGTGGCGGCAAACCGGCTACGTGTTGTCCACGCAGCAGTGGCATACCATCACGGGCTGGCGCAAGAACGACCGGGAAGTGGCGGCGTTCCATTTCACGGTACTGCCTCATTCCTACGCGGCGCGCACCGGGCGGCCCGACAATGTGGGCGTGATCGGCGTGGCCCTGTATCGGGAAAAGCCCGTTCCGCAGATTACGCGCCCCTGGCGTGAAACGCCGCCCATCGCGGAAGAAGCCGGAAGAGGAGGCACATGGTCCCAGGACAGGGCTGCCAACGGCGCTGCCGCAGAGAGCATGCAACGAGCGCCGGCACCGACCAGCAAGAGTGCCCTTCCTGCTGGTCCGCTGCAGGACAGCGAACGGCTGGGAACGGGACACGGTCCGCGCGAGCATTCCTCGGTTACCTACACCACCTTCGAGCGCCGCAGCAGGAATCCGGAACAGATCGTGACTATCCGCTACGACAGCTATGAAAATCTCGTGTCCATGGGTGTCATTCCCCGGCAAGTGCCCCCGCAACCGGTGCGTCCGCAGCCGTTTCCCGAAACCCTGCCGCGCCAGTATGTGCCCGATCCGCCCAACTGGTGAATGGCGATGCGGGCTGCATCGGTGTGGCAGAAGCCGCATGGAACGTCCGGGGAATGGCCGTGGCCCTCAACAGGGCGAGAGAGACTGTACCGTGCCCCGAACAACCCGCACGCAGTGGCATGAGAATCACAGATGCGGTGCCGCCTCCGTCCGTGGAGCGGCAGCCGCTTGCGGATCGGCTTTCCGGGCAGCGGCATAATGCCCGCATGGAGCCTGTGGCTTGTCCGGACGAGGAACTGATGCAAGCCTACGCGGGTGGCGACATGGCTGCATTTGTCACGCTCCACGACCGGCACGCCTTGCGCGTCTGGCGCTATATGTACCGACATGTGGGCGACAGTGCCACCGCCGACGATCTGGCGCAGGACGTCTGGCTGGCCGTGGTGCGCGAGGCTTCCCGTTATGAGGTGCGCGCGCGGTTCACCACGTGGATTTTTACGCTGGCGCACAACCGCATGGTCGATCACTGCCGGGGCCGCAAGATGCATGCCAGCCTAGAGGCCGAAAACGAAGACGGGCAGACGCTAGCCGAGACACTGTCTGCGCCTTCCGGTTATGGTCCGTTGCGGCGGATCGAATCGCGCGAGCAGGCCCGGCGGTTGCTGGCTGCGCTCGATGCCCTGCCGCTGGCGCAGCGCGAGGCGTTCGTGCTGCAGGCCGAAGCGGGCATGAGTGTGGCTGAAATCGCCCAGGCCACCGGCGTGGGCCTGGAGACGGCCAAGAGCCGCCTGCGGTATGCGCGGTCGGCCTTGCGCGAACATCTGGAGGGCATGGCATGACCCAGCAGCATGGGACGGACATTTCTGCCGACAACGATGAACTGGTGACACTGTATCGCCAGGCCGCGCAGTTGGAGGGTGTTCAGCCAGGTGCGCACGTGCGTACTACCGTGCTGGCGGCTGCGCAGCAGGCGGCGGCGCGCAACGCCAGGGCGGGCAGCGATGTTTCGTTGGCTTCTGGCGGACCTGAAGAGCCGTGCGCCGACGCGCCCGTGGCGGCCAATGATGCGCGCTGGAAAATCCGCGCCTTGGCGAGCCTCGCGGTGCTGGGGCTGGTTGGCCTGCTGGCGTCGCATTTCCTGCCGCATACCGACGGGCACGAGGAACTGACCAGAACCCTGGCGCCCGCACCCTATCAGACGCAGGCTGCCTCTGCGGTTGACGGCGATGCAGTCCGTGCAATGAGCGACGCATCATCTGTTGCGGAGAAGCCTGCGCCCGCCGTACGAGGCACCCATTCCGAAGCTGCGCCTGACAAGGCGCAAGCGCCGCCGGTGCATGCGCAGGAAAATGCGCTGCCGCCCCGGTCAGAACAGGTAGCATCAAATAAAGTTGCCTCCGTTACTGGGCCGCATCCGCCTCATGCGTTGCCCGAAGCATCACCGTCTCCGTCGGTGGAGGGCCGTGTGACCGACTCAGCCGCACCTTTTATGGCAGATGCCTTGGTGCAGCCGCGCCCGGTGGCCGAAGAGGCGCAACCGGAAACGCGGGCGGCGACGGATCAGCAAGGCAACACCGGGGCGGGCCGCGAAATGCCGCAGGCCTTGCGCAAAGCCACGCAACAGCCTTCCGGGCACCATGATGATGCCCCGTCTTCTGGCATGGCTGCCGTGCCCGAGCCGGCGTCCACGTTCACGCCGCCTTCGCCTTTGGCGGAGCGAAGAGCCTTCGAGCCTTCTGAATCGGTTGCCCGGGAAAAATTGGATGGGGGCAGGCTTTTGCGTGCCGCCGCCACGCGTGGCGATCTGCGGGGCGTACAGCAGGCCTTGCAGTCCGGAGCGTTCATCGATGCCAGGGACGAAGCCGGCCGTACGGCACTGATGCGTGCGGCGGGCCAGGGACACGCACCGATGGTGCATTACTTGCTCAGAATGGGGGCCGATGCCGCCTTGTCAGACAAGGCCGGCAGGAACGCCGCTGCCCATGCCCGGCTAGCCGGCCACGGCGCGCTGGCCCGGCAGATATCAGGTACTCCCTGATTGCTTTTTGCGTCTCGTTATGCTTGCAGCGTAAGGCCGCACAAAGAATTTCGTTTAATAATACAAAATTCTGGCCTTGCCAGACCATATTCCGGCAGCACCGGCAGGCTGCTGCCGCCAGAGGACCCGTTTCATGCCATCACCCGAATCGTCGCCCGCTTCCTTGTTTGCCGCCAGCAGTCTCGAAGACTGGCGCAAAGCCGCCACCAAATCCGTCAAGAGTGGTGACCTGAGCACACTCAACTGGCTTACGCCCGACGGTATCGCCGTCAAGCCGCTGTATACGGCAAAAGACATCCAGGATCTGCCTTACGCCAATACTCTGCCGGGTTTTGAGCCGTTCATCCGTGGGCCGCAAGCCACCATGTACGCGGGCCGGCCGTGGACGATCCGCCAATACGCGGGCTTTTCGACTGCCGAGGAATCCAACGCTTTCTACCGCAAGGCGCTGGCTGCGGGCGGCCAAGGCGTGAGCGTGGCGTTCGATCTGGCCACCCACCGCGGCTACGACAGCGACCATCCGCGCGTGACCGGCGACGTGGGCAAGGCGGGCGTGGCCATCGATTCGGTGGAGGACATGAAGATCCTGTTCGACGGCATTCCGCTGGACAAGGTGTCGGTATCCATGACCATGAACGGCGCCGTGCTGCCGATCCTGGCCGGCTACATCGTTGCTGCCGAGGAACAGGGCGTTCCCCAGGACCAGTTGGCCGGGACCATCCAGAACGACATTCTCAAGGAGTTCATGGTCCGCAACACCTACATCTACCCGCCCGAGCCGAGCATGCGCATCATCGGCGACATCATCGAGTACACGGCGCAGAACATGCCCAAGTTCAACTCGATCTCGATCAGTGGCTATCACATGCAGGAAGCGGGCGCCAACCAGGCGCTGGAAATGGCCTTCACGCTGGCCGACGGCAAGGAGTACGTGAAGACCGCCATTGCCAAGGGCATGGATGTGGACGCCTTTGCGGGGCGCCTGTCGTTCTTCTGGGCGATCGGCATGAACTTCTACCTGGAGATCGCCAAGATGCGTGCGGCACGCCTGCTGTGGTGCCGCATCATGAAGGCGTTCAACCCCAAGAATCCCAAATCGCTGATGCTGCGCACCCATTGCCAGACCAGCGGCTGGTCACTCACCGAGCAGGATCCCTACAACAACGTGGTGCGCACCACCATCGAGGCCATGGCGGCGGTCTTCGGCGGCACGCAGAGCCTGCACACCAACAGCTTCGACGAGGCCATCGCGCTGCCGACCGAGTTCTCGGCCCGCATCGCGCGCAACACCCAGCTCATCATCCAGGAAGAGACGCATATCACCAACGTCGTCGATCCCTGGGCCGGCAGCTACATGATGGAAAGCCTGACCCAGCAGATGGCCGATGCCGCGTGGGCCATCATCGAGGAAGTCGATGCCATGGGCGGCATGACCAAGGCCGTCGATTCGGGTTGGGCCAAACTGAAGATCGAGGCCGCCGCCGCCGAGAAGCAGGCGCGCATCGACTCGGGCAGGGACGTGATCGTCGGCGTCAACAAGTACAAGCTGGCCAAGGAAGACCCGGTCGAGATCCTGGAAGTCGACAACGTCAAGGTGCGCGAATCGCAGATTGCCCGCCTCCAGAACATCAAGACCAAGCGCGACCCGGCCGCCGTGCAGGCCGCGCTCGATGCGCTGACCGAAGGCGCGAAAAGCGGCGCCAACCTGCTCGATCTGACCGTCAAGGCCATCCGCCTGCGCGCCACGGTGGGCGAGGTGAGCGATGCGCTGGAGAAGGTATTCGGGCGCCACCGCGCCGACACACAAAAGGTGACCGGAGTGTATGCAGCCGCTTACGACAATGCCGAAGGATGGGACAAACTCAAGGCCGAAATCGCCGAGTTTGCCGAAAAGGAAGGCCGTCACCCGCGCGTGATGGTCGCCAAACTGGGGCAGGACGGCCATGACCGCGGCGCCAAGGTGGTTTCCACGGCGTTTGCCGACCTGGGCTTTGACGTGGACATCGGTCCCTTGTTTCAGACGCCGGAAGAATGCGCCCGCCAGGCCATCGAGAACGACGTGCATGCCATCGGCATTTCCACGCTCGCGGCTGGCCATAAGACGCTGGTGCCCGCCATCATCGGGGCCCTCAAGGAGCAGGGCGCGAACGACATCGTGGTGTTTGTCGGTGGCGTCATTCCTCGCCAGGATTATGAATTTCTGTATCAGGCCGGCGTCAAGGGCATCTACGGTCCCGGCACTCCGATTCCGGCCTGCGCCAAGGATGTGCTGGAGCAGATCAAGAAGGCGGCAGCGGCCTGACGGGGCTGTCCGGCTTATGAAACCCCAGGTCTTTTTGATTGGCCCCGAGAGCGCCCCGCTGGATGTGCAGCCGAAACCGGCTTCGCAAGAGGGGAATGTGCGGACATCCGTCGGTCCGCATCGGGGAAAACGGCCGTTCACGCTGGTGGAGGCCGAGCATGGCTGACCTGCTTCAGGGCATCATGCACGGCGATGCGATGCACCGCCGCCGCGCCATCGCCAAGGCCATCACGCTGCTTGAATCCACCCGGGCCGACCACCGTGCCCAGGGCGACGAGTTGCTCACGGCATTGCTGCCCCGCACCGGGCAGGCATTGCGCATCGGCATCAGCGGCGTTCCGGGGGTGGGCAAAAGCACGTTCATCGAATCGTTGGGGGTGCACCTGATCGAGCGCGGCCACCGCGTGGCAGTGCTGGCGGTGGATCCATCATCCACCGTTTCGGGCGGCTCCATCCTGGGCGACAAGACCCGCATGGAGCGCCTGTCCACGCTTGAAGAGGCCTATATCCGTCCCAGCCCCAGCGGGGGAACGCTGGGCGGCGTGGCCGACAAGACCCGCGAAGCCATGCTGGTCTGCGAGGCCGCCGGTTATGATGTCGTGCTGATTGAGACCGTGGGCGTGGGCCAGAGCGAAACCGCCGTGCATGGCATGGTCGATCTGTTTGTGCTGCTGCAATTGCCCAATGCGGGTGACGATCTGCAGGCCATCAAGAAGGGCGTGATGGAAATTGCCGATCTGGTCGTCATCAACAAGGCCGATCTCGATGGAGCCGCCGCGATGCGCGCCCGCGCGCAGATCCAGTCGGCTCTGCGCCTGTTCGGCCTGCACGGAAATCCGCAGCGTGCGGCGCACGACGCGGCATGCTGGCAACCGCAGGTATTGCAGATCAGTGGCCTCAAGGGCGAAGGGCTCGATGCATTCTGGGGGGCCGTTGTCCAGTTCCGTGAAGTGCAAATCGCCAACGGCCGGCTGGCCATGCGCCGACAGCAGCAATCGCTGGCCTGGATGTGGGAGCGTATCGATACCGGGCTGCGTGAGGCATTCCGCACCAGCCCGCAGGTTCGCGAGGTTTTGCCGGTTGTGCAGGAAAAAGTCCGGCTCGGCCAACTGGCCGCATCCACGGCGGCGCGTCAGTTGCTGCAGCGATCCGGGATCGGGAATCATTTTCCGGCGGCCGGCTCCGATGGTGACACGCCACATGCCTTCAGGCCCGGTCCGTGCAATGAATAATCAACCCCCGCGTGCATCACTGCATGCATCTATGTTTAGACGTCAAAACCATGAAGCAAATCATTGAACAACTCGAACAGAAACGCGCAGCCGCCCGCCTGGGTGGCGGCCAGAGGCGCATTGATGCCCAGCATGCCAAGGGGCGGCTGACGGCGCGCGAGCGCATCGACGTCTTGCTCGACGGCGGCAGCTTTGAAGAGTGGGACATGTTCGTTGAGCACCGCTGCACCGACTTCGGCATGGATGAGAACCACATCCCCGGCGACGGTGTGGTTACGGGTTATGGGACCATCAATGGCCGCCTCGTGTTCGTGTTCAGCCAGGACTTCACCGTGTTTGGCGGCGCCTTGTCCGAAGCGCATGCGGAAAAAATCTGCAAGCTCATGGATCAGGCCATGAAGGTGGGCGCGCCGGTGATCGGCCTCAACGATTCGGGGGGCGCCCGCATCCAGGAAGGGGTGGCTTCGCTGGCGGGCTACGCCGAGGTGTTCCAGCGCAACGTCATGGCCAGCGGCGTGATTCCGCAGATCAGCATGATCATGGGCCCGTGCGCGGGTGGCGCGGTCTATTCACCGGCCATGACGGACTTCATCTTCATGGTGAAGGACAGCTCCTACATGTTCGTTACCGGTCCGGATGTGGTCAAGACGGTCACCCATGAAAACGTCACGGCGCAGGAACTGGGTGGGGCCGTGACCCATTCCACCAAGAGCGGCGTGGCGGATCTGGCTTTCGAGAACGACGTCGAGGCGCTGCTCATGCTGCGCCGCCTGTTCAATTACATCCCGGCCAACAACCGCGAAAAAGCACCGCACCGTCCCACGCTCGATCCGGCCAACCGCGCCGACATGAGCCTCGATACGCTGGTGCCCGCCAATCCGAACAAGCCCTATGACATGAAGGAACTCATCGTCAAGACGGTTGACGATGCCGAGTTCTTCGAATTGCAGTCCGATTATGCCGGCAACATCATCATCGGCTTTGCCCGCATGGATGGCAACGTGGTGGGCATCGTGGCCAACCAGCCGCTGGTGCTGGCCGGCTGCCTGGACATCAAGAGCAGCATCAAGGCGGCGCGTTTCGTGCGTTTTTGCGATGCCTTCAACATTCCCGTGCTGACTTTCGTGGACGTGCCCGGCTTCATGCCCGGCACTGCCCAGGAGTACGGCGGTATCATCAAGCACGGCGCCAAGCTGCTCTATGCCTATGCCGAATGCACCGTGCCCAAGATCACCGTCATCACCCGCAAGGCTTACGGCGGGGCCTATGACGTGATGAGTTCCAAGCACCTGCGCGGCGACGTGAACCTGGCCTGGCCCAATGCGGAAATTGCCGTCATGGGCGCCAAGGGCGCCGTGGAGATCATCTTTCGCCAGGACAAGGACGACCCCGAAAAGTTGGCCCAGCGCGAAGCCGAATACCGGGCGCGTTTCGCCAACCCGTTCGTGGCAGGCAGCCGGGGCTTCATCGATGATGTGATCCAGCCGCATGAGACGCGGCTGCGCATTTGCCGCAGCCTTGCCATGCTCAAGGACAAGAAGCTGGAAAATCCGTGGCGCAAGCACGGGAACATCCCGCTGTAATTGCCGTTGCATTGCCATGCCCAAAGCCCTCTGTGCCGACCAGGCCATGCGTCTGACCGATATTCCGAATATTGGCCGCTCGATCGCGGCTGACCTCCGGCAGATGGGCATTCACACGCCACAGGATGTCCGCGGCATGGACCCTGTTGCGATCTACGAAGCACTGCGCATGCCGATGGGGCAGCGTCATGACCCTTGCGTGCTCGACGTGTTTCTGGCTGCACACGATTTCATGAACGGCGGTGCCGTGGGCCCATGGTGGGCATTTACGGCACAGCGCAAGGCCATGCTGGCCACAGACACGAAAACAGTTTGACTGCATTGAGGAATTTCATCATGTTTACCAAAATCCTGATTGCCAACCGCGGCGAAATCGCCTGCCGGATCATCGCGACCGCCAAGAAAATGGGCATCGCCACCGTTGCGGTGTATTCCGAAGCCGACAGCGAGGCGCGCCACGTGCAAATGGCCGATGAGGCAGTGCTATTGGGGCCGGCACCTTCGCGCGAGTCGTATCTGGTGGCAGACAAGATCATTGCTGCGGCCAAGCAGACGGGCGCACAGGCCATCCATCCGGGCTACGGCTTCCTGGCCGAGAACGAAGCATTCGCCAGGCGCGTGGAAGAGGAGGGGTTGGTCTTCATCGGCCCCAAGCATCCATCCATCGCGGCCATGGGCGACAAGATCGCCTCCAAGAAGCTGGCGCTGCAGGCCCAGGTCAACACCATCCCGGGTTACAACGACCCCATTGAATCCGCCGCCCATGCGGTTGAAATCGCCAAGGGGATCGGTTATCCAGTCATGATCAAGGCCAGTGCCGGAGGCGGTGGCAAGGGCTTGCGCGTGGCCTTCAATGACAAGGAAGCGGCCGAAGGTTTCGAATCGTGCCGCAACGAGGCGCGCAACAGCTTTGGCGACGAGCGCGTGTTCATCGAGAAATTCGTCGAGGAGCCGCGCCACATCGAAATCCAGGTGCTCGGCGACGCATTTGGCAACGTGGTCTATCTCAACGAACGCGAATGCTCCATCCAGCGCCGCCACCAGAAGATCATCGAAGAGGCGCCGTCGCCCTTCATCAGCGAGGTGACCCGTAAGGCCATGGGCGAACAGGCCGTGGCGCTGGCCAAGGCGGTGAACTACCAGAACGCCGGTACGGTCGAATTCGTGGTGGGCAAGAATCAGGATTTCTATTTCCTGGAAATGAACACCCGTTTGCAGGTGGAGCATCCGATCACCGAATGCATCACGGGGCTCGACCTGGTGGAGCTGCAATTGCGTGTGGCGGCCGGCGAAAAGCTGCCTTTCACGCAAGAGCAGGTGCAGCGCAACGGCTGGGCGATTGAATGCCGCATCAACGCCGAAGATCCGTTCCGCAATTTCCTGCCTTCCACCGGGCGCCTGGTGCGGTTCAATCCGCCGCCGCAAACCATGTGGCAGGGCAACACGCAGGACCTGCATGGCGTGCGGATCGATACCGGCGTTCAGGACGGCGGCGAGATTTCGATGTTCTACGATCCGATGATCGCCAAGCTGATCGTGCACGGCAAAGACCGCAACGACGCCATCGCCAAGGCGCGCGAGGCGCTCAACGGCTTCGTCATCCGTGGCGTGCAAAGCAACATTCCCTTCCATGCGGCGCTGCTGGCGCATCCCAAATTCATCAGCGGAGATTTCAACACCGGGTTCATCGCCGAACACTATGCGCAGGGCTTCCGCTCGGAAGACGTGCCGCACGCCGATCCGTACTTCCTGCAGGCCTTGGCCGCGCGTCTGCACATGTGGTACCGCAACCGTGCGCAAGGCCTGCAAGGCCAATTCTGGGAGGGCAACAAGCGCCTGCCCAGGCGCAAGTTCACTGTTTGCGCCCTGGGCCAGGATGGTCAGAACACCTATGTCAACGTCAGCCTGGGCGAGGTGGAACTGGGCAAGCCGACCCTCGTCACGGTGCATGCGCCTGATGGCGACCATGAATACAACTTGCTGGTCCGGCACATGCTTGGCGATGCGCGCATCAGTGGCATCGTCAACGACAAGCCGTTTACGGTCCAGATGGAGCGCGGTGCGGGCAAGAATCCGCTGGTTACGCGCGTCATCCACAACGGTACGCAGCTTGATGCGATCGTGATGAGCCCGCGCACAGCCGAACTGCACAAGCTCATGCCCTACAAGGCGCCGCCGGACATGAGCAAGTTCGTGCTCTCTCCCATGCCGGGGTTGCTGGTTCATGTGGCGGTGCAGCTGGGGCAGAAGGTGCAGGCTGGTGAACGTGTGGTCGTCATTGAGGCCATGAAGATGGAAAACGTGCTCTTTGCCACGCGCGACGCGGTGGTGGCCAAAGTGCTGGCGGCGCCCGGAGAAAGCCTGGCCGTGGATCAGCCGATTGTGGAATTCGAGTAATTCCGTTTTTGGTTTTTGGGTCAGGCGTTGCCTGACCCGGAGCGTTTTTTTCCCTCTCGGTACACAGAGGGGACAATAAAAAACCCGCCAAAGGCGGGTTTTTTATTGTGTGTGGGAAATCAGCTGCTTATTTCAGCTTGGTTTCCTTGTATTCCACGTGTTTGCGTGCTTTGGGATCAAACTTCATGATCGCCATTTTTTCGGGCATGGTCTTCTTGTTCTTGGTCGTGGTGTAGAAATGACCGGTGCCAGCCGAAGATTCGAGCTTGATTTTTTCGCGGGTGCCTTTGGTTGCCATGATGGTGTCCTTTCAGTGATGCGTGCAGTGCAATATCAGGCCTGACCGCGGGCGCGCATGTCGGCGAGCACGGCATCGATGCCATTTTTGTCGATCAGGCGCAGGGCTGCGCTGGAAACACGCAGGCGCACCCAGCGGTTTTCGCTTTCCACCCAGAAGCGGCGGTACTGCAGGTTGGGCAGGAACCGGCGCTTGGTTTTGTTGTTGGCATGGGAAACATTGTTGCCCACCATCGGGGCCTTGCCCGTCACTTCGCATTTGCGTGCCATGAAGACACTCCTTCAAGAGAACGTTTATAGGATTCACAGAGGGGCGGCAACACTGGCCGCATCTGCACCTCGCCTGCAGCCGCGCAGAATGTGCGCAATGCTGTGTCACCAGCAGGCGGTCACTGGTTATTTGCTGCGTTCGCCGGTCCGACAGCAGGCCGGCAAGGCGCAGTAGAACCACTCATTATAGCCAGATCAACCGTGTCAATGGGCTGATTTTGCTGCACAATTGTCACAATTGCATATTCCGTAGCCGCTACAGGAGCCCTTTTGTATGAAACTGATAACCGCAATCATCAAGCCGTTCAAGCTGGAAGATGTGCGTGAGGCGTTGACCAACTGCGGGGCAACCGGGGTGACGGTTACGGAAGTCAAGGGCTTTGGCCGCCAGAAAGGCCATACCGAACTGTATCGTGGCGCGGAATACGTTGTGGATTTCCTGCCCAAGCTCAAGATCGAAGTATTGGTGCAGACGGCCGACGTGGAGCGCTGCATCGAGGCCATTGTGGGTGCCGCGCGCACCGGCAAGATTGGTGATGGAAAAATCTTCGTGACCTCCGTTGAGCGGGTGTTCCGGATTCGTACAGGCGAAGAAGACGAGCTGGCAATTTGATGTCGCATGGCTCGTCAAAGAGCCATGCCGGAAACCGCTTCTTTCTGCCTTTCTGATAGGCAATGACGTCTGCTCATGCGGGTGCCCGGATTCCCGTTCCAGTTATGCCAGGGGGTATGGCGAATGATGCCTAAATACCATGTGATGCATGTATTGGCCGGGGATTTTTGTATCTATGGGCTTTCGAATCCGGGTACGTTTTTAATGCCGCAACATCTATACAGGAAAGTGTAATGAATCGCAACAGGGCAGTCAGTTTCTGTCAGTAATTTAGTGTTTGCCCCTATAATGCGCGCGGAGAGGGAAGAGTACTGCTTTCCTCTTTGTTTTGTCTGCAGTTGCGGTTTTGGGAAGAAGCAAGAATTGCTTTTCTCATCTGGAACGAAGGCGGTTGGTAAATGCCGGATGTTCCTCAGAAAACAGTCGCTCGCAGGCAAAAAGCAATTTCCGGAAATTGTTTTTGAACCCCGTCATTTTCTGTTGAAGGATCGACAATGAAAAAAGTCATCGCTCTTGCTGCTGTAATCGCTGCTGCTGCCTCTCTGACTGCTTGTGGCAATGAGACCAAGCCGGTTCAACCCGCTTCTGCCGCTGCCAGCGCCGCCAGTGCTGCCGCTGCTGCCACCGAGAAAGCCGCTTCCGCTGCAGTTGGTGCCGCTTCTGCCGTGGCTGACGCTGCCACTACTGCTGCTGCCAACGCCGCTTCTGCTGCCAAGGTCGCTGGCGAAGCTGCTTCCGCTGCCGCAACCGTGGTACAGAACGCTGCTTCCAAGTAATTGCGCGTCGGCCGCGCAGTTCATGCGCGGCGGGTGAGTTCTTACCTGAAAAAAGCCACCGATTGGTGGCTTTTTTTCGCCCAATTTTTCCAGATTTGACTGCATGAGGCAGCGTGGCTGGATAGTCTCAGGCGGGCCTTTCCCTGTGTCGCTTGGCGCTTCAGGTGGCCATGCTGTTTTTCCAGGGCGGCCGTGCATCAGGGGCGATCCTGAACGTGTAGCCATGGCTGCCGGAGCGTGCGATGGATTTGCATAGAAGATGCACACACCGAAAGCGTATGTTCCGGCAACTGTGTCTGCGCTTCAGACGGCGTCGATCTGGGGGAACGTATGAATGCTAGCTTGGCTGATAGGCCAGTCGCACATAAATGGGTGCGTAGGGTTCAGCCTGTGTAATGTCGACCAGCATTTCCTTGGCCAGCTCCAGCAGTGCAATGAAGGTGACCACCATCACGGCTATGCCTTTGGCGGGTTCAAACAGATCTTCGAATACGACAAAACGGCGCCCTTGCAGGGTTTTCAGTACTTGCCCCATGTACTCGCGTACGCTGAGTTCTTCGCGCCGGATTCTGTGGCGCTGGACCAAGCGGGCGCGCTGCAGGATTTCCTGCCAGGCCTGTTGCAGATCTTCCACGCAAACCTGGGGCAGCCGCAGCTGGATGGGCTGTTCGATGCTGATGTGCGGCCGGAAGAAATCGAGTCCGGCCTGCGGCAGTTGTTGCAGGCTCTGGGCTGCCAGCTTGATCTGTTCGTATTCTCTGAGGCGACGGGCCAGTTCTGCGCGGGGGTCTTCGGGTTCCTGTCCGTCTGCAGATTTCTTGGCAGGCAGCAGCATGCGCGACTTGATTTCGATGAGCATTGCGGCCATCAACAGGTATTCGGCGGCAAGCTCCAGATTGCGGTTGCGGATTTCCTCGATATAGTCCAGATACTGGCGCGTCAGCGCCGCCATCGGGATGTCTAGGATATTGAAATTCTGTTTGCGGATCAGGTACAGAAGCACGTCTAGCGGACCTTCGAATGCTTCCAGGAATATTTCCAGTGCGTCCGGTGGAATGTACAGGTCGCGCGGCACCGAAAACAACGGCTCGCCATACAGCCGGGCAACGGCAACGCCATCAACCACCTCGGTCGGGCCTGGCGGCACCTCTGGCAACAGAGACGGTTCTGCCGTCATGGCGCCCGCTGTTCCTGTTCATAAGTCGCCGGTTGTGTCTCGTAGACATACGGCTGCAGCGGGACGTAGGCCGATTCAAAACCTTTTTGCAGGATACGGTGCTCTGCCGCCTCGGGGAATTGTGGGCTCCACAGCAAGTCATGTCCCTCCTTTTGGCGGGCTGGCAGGCTGGGGTCACGCAGCCTGAGTTTCTCTAACAGGAGGCTGACATCGGATTGATAATCGGGACGGCGAAACGGACGCATGATGAGAACCCCGGTTGGTTGGACCCTTTTTACAACAAGACAGTCAGACCTTGGTGGCAAGCTGCTGCATTGTAGAGGACGGTACGGGAGAGGCCGCCTTGCAGGCGTTTCTTCGCCTCCTCCAGCAGAACGCCATGTGTGCGGAGCATTGCCCAGGTCAGGTCGTGCAAGCACTCAGCGGATACGCATGCCCGGTTGTGCGCCTTCCCAGGGGTGCAGCACATAAATGCCGGGATTGGTCTTTTCGTCGCCGTGGCTGGCGGCCAGCACCATGCCTTCGCTTACGCCGAATTTCATCTTGCGCGGCGTCAAGTTGGCAACCAGCACGGTAAGCTTGCCCTTGAGGTCTTCGGGCTTGTAGGCGCTGGCGATGCCGCTGAAGACGTTGCGCAGCCTGGGCTGTCCGTCTTCGCCTTTTTCGCCAGCATCCAGCGTCAGACGCAATAGTTTGGTCGATCCTTCGACGGCCTCGCAGGCCAGGATCTTGGCGATGCGCAGGTCGATCCTGGCGAAATCGTCGATGGCGATCGTCTCGGCCAGCGGTTCGCCGCCAGGGGCATTGGGGTCGATGACGGGGGCTGCTTTCTTGTCGGCCTTTTTGTTTTTTTCCTCTGGATCGGCCTTGGATCCGGTGTCGGCTGGCGGTTCGAACAGGGCATCGAGTTGCTTCGTATCGACACGCTGCATCAAGTGCTTGTATTCACCAATCTGATGGTCCATTCCGAGCAGCTGGGCTGCATCGGCAAACTGTTCGGGCGGCACGATGAGGAAGTGCGCCACGTTGGCCGCCAGATTGGGCAGTATGGGCTTGAGGTAGATGGTCAATAGACGGAATGCCTCGATACACACCGTGCATACTTCTTGCAGGCGAGCCGATTGCTCGGGGTGCTTGGCCAGTTCCCAGGGCTTGTTGGCATCGACGTAGGCATTCACGCGGTCGGCCAGAGTCATCACCTCGCGTACAACGCGCGCGGTGTCGCGGTCTTCGTAATTTTGTGCAATGCCGGTGCGCGCGGCCTGCAATTCATCGAGCAGGGCGCGGCCATCGGGCGGCACTTCGCCCAGGCGGCCGTCGAAGCGTTTGGATAGGAAACCTGCCGCGCGTGAGGCGATGTTCACGTATTTGCCGATGAGGTCGGCGTTGACGCGTGCCATGAAGTCTTCGGCGGTGAAATCAATGTCTTCGTTCTTGCCGTTGAGCTTGGCTGCCAGGTAGTAGCGTAGCCATTCGGGATTCATGCCCAGGTTCAGGTATTTCAGCGGATCCAGGCCCGTACCGCGGCTTTTGCTCATCTTTTCGCCGTTGTTGACAGTGAGGAAGCCGTGCACGCAGATCTTGGTAGGGGTCTTGCGGCCGCTGAATTTGAGCATGGCGGGCCAGAACAGCGTGTGGAAGGTGATGATGTCCTTGCCGATGAAGTGGTACTGCTCCAGATCGGGGTTGGCCATGTAGGCGTCATAGCTTTCGCCGCGCTTTTCGAGCAGGTTCTTGAGCGAAGCGAGGTAACCCACGGGCGCGTCGAGCCATACATAGAAGTATTTGCCCGGTGCATCGGGGATCTCTATGCCGAAGTAGGGTGCATCGCGGCTGATATCCCAGTCGCCCAGGCCCTCGCTGGTGGTGCCATCGGGGTTGGTGCGGATGCCGAACCACTCCTTGATCTTGCGCGCCACCTCGGGTTGCACGTGCTGGCCGTTCTGCGTCCAGTTTTTCAGATAGTCCACGCAGCGCGGGTCGGAGAGCTTGAAAAAGAAATGTTCAGAACTCTTGAGCACGGGCTTGGCGCCCGTGAGGGTAGAGTAAGGCTCGATCAGCTCGGTGGGCGAATAGACCGAACTGCATACCTCGCAGTTGTCGCCATATTGGTCTTTGGCGTGGCAGCGCGGGCATTCGCCCTTGATGTAGCGGTCGGGCAGGAACATGCCCTTTTGCGGGTCGAAGAACTGTTCGACGTTGCGTGCTTCGATTAGGTCGGCCTGCTTCAGATCGAGATAGATCTGTTGGGCCAGTGCCGTGTTTTCGGGGCTGTGCGTGGAATGCCAGTTGTCGTAGTGGATGTGAAAGCCGTCGAGGTACTGCTTGCGCCCGGCGGCTATATCGGCCACAAACTGCTCAGGCGTTTTGCCGGCCTTTTCGGCGGCAATCATGATGGGCGCTCCGTGTGCATCGTCGGCGCCGACGAAGTTGACCTGTGCACCCATCATTCGCTGGAACCGCACCCAGGTGTCGGCCTGGATGTATTCCATGATGTGGCCGATGTGAAACGTGCCGTTGGCATACGGCAAGGCGGTGGTGACGAAAAGCTGGCGCGACATGTTGCGATAATCCGGACAGTAAAAAACACGTCACCGCAAAAGCATGCGGAGACTGAGGGATAAAAAGTCAATTCTATGTGGTCTGCTGGCCGGCGCGTATGCTTGCCCGGGATCCAGCGTTTCGTGCGCGGTCAGACCGCATCTGGCCTGGCGCATCGGATGGGCTTTGACAATCATGCGATTTGCGCCTGGCGGCTGATTCCAGCCAGGGGAAAAAACTGACCGAAGCCGTTTGGGCGCATAACCAAGCAGGGGAAAGAAAAGATGAACCATGATCCGTTTGCAACCATCGACCGCGCCACCCTGGAGCTGCTGGTGGCCAACAGCCCTAAAGCCGAGCTGCATGTGCACATTGAAGGGACGCTGGAGCCCGAACTGATTTTTGCCTTGGCACAGCGCAACCAGGTGGAACTGCCTTATGCCGATGTGCAGGCGTTGCGGCAGGCGTATGCCTTCACCGATCTGCAATCCTTTCTGGATCTGTACTACGCGGGGTGCAGCGTGTTGCGCACCGAGCAGGATTTCTTTGATCTGGCGTGGGCCTATTTCGAGCGTGCGGCGGCCGACCATGTGGTGCGGGTGGAGCCGTTTTTCGATCCGCAGACGCATACGGATCGCGGTATCGGCTTTGACGTGTTCATGCCGGGGCTCCTCCGGGCGACCGAGCGGGCCCAAAAAGAACTGGGCCTGAGCTGTGGCTGGATCATGTGCTTTCTGCGCCACCTGTCTGAGGAGGCCGCCTTACAGACGCTTGATGCGGCTGCGCCCTGGCGTGAACACTTGATCGGCGTGGGGCTGGACTCTTCCGAGCGCGGGCACCCTCCGGAGAAATTTGCCCGCGTGTTTGCGCGCGCGGCCGAACAGGGCCTGCACCGGGTGGCGCATGCCGGAGAGGAAGGGCCGCCGGAGTATGTGCGCAGCGCGCTGGACGTTTTGGGCGCCGAACGCATCGACCATGGTGTGCGCTCCAGCGAAGATCCTGCGCTCATGCAGCGGCTGGCGCGTGAGTGGGTGCCTCTGACGGTTTGTCCTCTGTCAAACGTGAAGCTGTGCGTTTTCCCGGATCTGGCGCGGCACAACGTGGACCAGCTCATGGATGCCGGCCTGTGCGTGACGGTGAATTCTGACGATCCGGCCTATTTCGGCGGGTATGTCAATGAAAACTACCTGCAATTGCTGCGGGCCCAGCCCCGGTTGCAGGCCGTGCACTTCTACAAGATGCTGCAAAACAGCCTGCGGGCCAGCTTTGCGCCGGTTGCGGATGTTGCGCGCTGGCAAAAGGCGCTGGAGGCGCTCTGGGTGACGGCGTCGGACGATACGCCTGCGCATTGAGAGACGTCGATACAGGCGTTTTCGATGTGTGCACATTGTGTTTATAGGGTAAACCCGTATCGCTACAATACCCCTTTTACACTTGACTGCGCCGTTCTGTTCCTGTGGTGAGAACGGCCACTCATCAAACGAGGATTCTTGCGCCAAATGGCCAAACCGTATTCCCGAATTGCCGGTACCGGCAGCTATCTGCCGCCCAGGCGTATAACCAATCAGGATCTGGTGGCGCAGTTGGCCCAGTCCGGGATTGAAACATCGCACGAATGGATTGTTGAGCGCACCGGTATCGAGGCCCGCCGGTTTGCCGATGAAGGGGTTTGCAGCAGCGACATGGCTGCGCTGGCCGCCCAGAAGGCGCTCGAAGCCGCAGGTGTCGAGGCTGAGCGGATCGACCTGATCATCGTCGCCACCAGCACGCCCGACATGGTGTTTCCTTCCACCGCCACCATCGTGCAGGACAAGCTTGGCATTCGAAACGGGTGTCCCGCATTCGACGTACAGGCAGTCTGCAGCGGGTTCATCTATGCCCTGACCGTGGCGGACGCCATGCTCAAATCGGGCACCGCGAGCAGGGCCCTGGTGATTGGCTCGGAAGTTTTTTCGCGCATTCTCGATTTCAACGACCGGGGCACCTGTGTCCTGTTTGGCGACGGGGCGGGCGCGGTGGTGCTGGAAGCATCCGATGAACCGGGCATTCTGGCCACCGACATCCATGCGGACGGGCGCTATTGCGACATCCTGTGCGTGCCGGGGCATGTGAACAATGGCCAGGTTCAGGGCAGCCCCCTGTTGCGCATGGACGGACAAGCCGTGTTCAAGCTCGCAGTGCAGGTGCTGGAGCAGACGGCACAAGCCACGTTGCAAAAGGCCGGGGTTTCGTCCGATCAGATCGATTGGTTGCTGCCGCACCAGGCCAACCTGCGCATCATGCTGGGGACGGCGCGCAAGCTCCGTTTGCCGGCAGAAAAACTGGTCACCACAGTGCAGGAGCACGGCAACACGTCCGCTGCATCGATTCCACTGGCTCTGGACGAATATGTGCGGGCAGGCCGTATCCGCCGGGGGCACAAGGTGCTGCTCGAAGGCGTGGGTGGAGGATTCACCTGGGGTTCGGCGTTGGTTCAGTATTAACCGTGCTTCCTATTGGGAAGAAAGCAGATTTTTGATGACATATCCAATTGCATTTGTCTTTCCTGGCCAGGGTTCCCAGTCGCCGGGCATGCTCGATGGCTGGGGCGACCATGCCGTGGTGCGCGCCACGCTGCAGGAAGCATCGGACGCCTTGGGCGAGGATATCGGCCGCCTGATCAGCCAGGGCAGCAAGGAAGAGCTGGCGCTTACCACCAACACCCAGCCGGTGATGCTGGTGGCCGGCATCGCAGCCTGGCGCATGTGGTGCGCCGAGGGCGGGCCGCGCCCCGCGGCGCTTGCCGGACATTCGCTGGGTGAATATTCGGCGCTGGTGGCTGCAGGCGCGCTCACGCTTGCCCAGGCAGCGCCTCTGGTGCGGTTTCGCGCCGCCGCCATGCAGGAAGCCGTGCCGGTGGGTGCTGGCGCCATGGCCGCGATTCTGGGCCTGGACGCGGCCACCGTGCGGGAGGTTTGCGTACAAAGCAGTGAAGACGATGGCGAGGTCGCGGAAGCCGTCAATTTCAACGATCCGGCGCAAACCGTCATTGCCGGTACCCGAATCGGGGTGGAACGTGCCTGCGAGGCTCTCAAGGCCGCAGGCGCCAAGCGCGCCCTCATGCTGCCGGTGTCTGCGCCATTCCATTCACGCTTGATGAAGCCTGCCGCCGACAAGCTGCGCCAGAAGCTGGCCGAAACGCCATTTGCTACACCGCAGATTCCGGTGATCAACAACATCGATGTGGCGGAGCAGGTCGAGCCTGAAAAAATCAGGAATGCGCTCTACCGCCAGGCGTTTGGTCCCGTGCGCTGGGTGGAGTGCGTGCAGGCCATTGCGGCGCGAGGCATCGGCACCGTGGTGGAATGCGGCCCCGGAAAGGCGCTGACCGGCATGAACAAGCGCATTGACGCCGGATTGCAGGCGCTGTCCGTCGGCGATCCGGAAACGCTGGTGGCCGCCATGGCGACATTGCAAACGACGTGAAGGACATGCACATGGACAATATCTCAAACAGCCACCCAATTGCCCTCGTCACCGGAGCCACCCGGGGGCTGGGCGCTGCCATTGCCGCGGCGCTTGAGGCGCAGGGAGTCACCGTGATCGGCACGGCCACCACCCAGCAAGGGGCTGACAAGATCCGCGCGGCCGGAATGCAGGGTGTGGTGCTGAATGTTACGGATGGCGAGGCCTGCCAGGCGGTCGTCGACGCCATCGTGAAGGAACATGGCGGCCTGCATATTCTGGTCAACAACGCAGGCATCACGCGCGACATGCTGGCGATGCGTTTGAAGGACGAAGACTGGGATGCTGTCCTGGACACCAATCTCAAGGCGGTGTTCCGGCTTTCGCGCGCCGCCATCAAACCCATGATGAAACAGCGCCAGGGTCGCATCATCAACATCACGAGCGTCGTGGGTGCCAGCGGCAATCCCGGCCAATCCAATTACGCCGCCGCCAAGGCGGGCGTGGCCGGTATGACCCGCGCCTTGGCGCGCGAACTCGGCAGCAGAGGCATTACGGTCAATTGCGTGGCGCCTGGCTTCATCGACACCGACATGACCGCCAAGCTCGAAGAAAGCCAGCAGCAGGCGCTGCTGACGCAAATACCGCTGGGGCGACTGGGTAAGCCCGACGACGTGGCCCATGCCGTGGCTTTCCTGGCTTCGCCGCAGGCCGCCTACATTACGGGGCAGGAACTGCATGTCAACGGCGGCATGTTCATGGCGTAAATACGTCGCTGCAGGCTTGTTTTTGTACGATATCCGCCTCGAAATCGTTATTCCTTGCCCGCTTGTCAGCCAATTGCCATGAATTTCTGCCGCAATTGGCTAGAATGCGGTTTCTTTAACCACCCCTGATAGAGTGAACCATGAGTGACATTGAAGCACGCGTCAAGAAGATCATTGCTGAACAACTTGGCGTTGAAGAAGCACAAGTAACCAGCGAGAAAGCCTTTGTCGCCGATCTGGGTGCTGATTCGCTGGATACGGTGGAGCTGGTCATGGCGCTGGAAGATGAATTCGGCATTGAGATTCCCGATGAGGAAGCTGAAAAGATCACGACCGTTCAGCATGCCATTGATTACGCCAAGGCGCACCACAAGGCCTGACGCGTGCTTGTGACGCCAGCGTATGTCGCTGGCGGCGCATGCAGACAAATTCATTTCTGCCTGCCCGTCGCGGTGCCATGACGGGCTTTTGCTCTTTTGAGGAGAGACATGGCTCATCGTCGTGTTGTCGTCACTGGCCTGGGATGCGTTACGCCAGTGGGCAATTCAGTGCCCGAATCCTGGGACAGCCTGCTGGCCGGGCGCAGTGGCATTGCCGCCATCACCCGGTTTGATGCATCCGTTCTTGCCAGCCAGATCGCTGGTGAAGTCAAGGGCTTTGAACTGGAGAAGTATCTCAGTGTCAAAGAAGCCCGTTCGATGGATACCTTCATCCATTACGGACTGGCGGCTTCTATCGAGGCTGTTCAGGATGCGGGGCTGCCTAGCGGCGAAGCCTTGTCTCCTGAAGTGGCCGAGCGGATCGGATGCGTCATCGGTTCGGGCATTGGCGGCTTGCCGATGATTGAAGAGGTGCACTCCGAGGCGCTCAACCGCGGTGCGCGCCGCATCACCCCGTTTTTTGTGCCTGCGTCCATCATCAACATGGTGGCGGGGCACGTGTCCATGCGCCTGGGCTTCACGGGGCCGAACCTGTCGATCGTCACGGCCTGCACGTCGGGCCTGCACAGCATTGGCCAGGGCGCGCGCCTGATCATGCACGGCGATGCCGATGTGGTGGTTGCCGGAGGCTCGGAGTCGACCGTTTCGGTCATGGGGGTCGGCGGATTTGCCGCCATGCGGGCACTGTCCACGCGCAACGACGACCCGGCTGCCGCCAGCCGCCCCTGGGACAAGGACCGTGACGGTTTCGTTCTGGGCGAAGGCGCCGGCGTCATGGTGCTCGAAGAATACGAGCATGCCAAGGCGCGTGGTGCCCGCATATATGCAGAAGTGGTGGGTTTTGGCATGAGTGCCGATGCCGGGCACATCACCGCGCCGAACATGGACGGTCCGCGGCGCGCGATGCTGGCCGCCCTGAAGGATGCGCGAATGAACGCCGATGTGGTGGACTACCTCAATGCGCATGGCACGTCCACGCCGCTGGGAGACATCAATGAAACCAAGGCCATCAAGGCGGCGTTCGGCGACCATGCCAAGAAGCTGGTGGTGAATTCCACCAAGAGCATGACCGGGCACTTGCTTGGAGGCGCCGGGGGAGTGGAAAGCGTTTTCACCGTGCTGGCCCTCTACCACCAGAAATCGCCTCCTACCATCAATCTGGTCAATCAGGATCCCGAGTGTGATCTGGACTACTGTGCCAATGTTGCGCGCGACATGAAGATCGATGTGGCCATGAAAAACAATTTCGGCTTTGGCGGCACCAACGGAACGTTGATTTTCAAGCGCATTTAAGACGGCATCCGGCCAAGGTGTGGTGAAACCCTCCGTTCCTGCCCCTGTGCATTACCGCCTGGCGCCAGGCGGGCGCTGGCTGGTTTTGCTGTTGGTGGTAGTGCCGATGCTGGTGCTGGGCGCTGTACTGCTGGGTTGGCTGTTGGCGCTGGAACAGGCGAGCCGTTCCAGCCTGTCCGTCTGGATCGGAACCGGATTGGCTTATGCTTGCGTTTGCCTGTTGTCATGGCGCCAGGCACGATCCTTGCCCTGCGGCTGGCTGGTCTGGACCGGCCATGTCTGGCGTTTGTCGCCATCTGCCATGCCGCAACAGCGGCAAGCTCCGGTGCGGGATTTTCTGGAATATGGTTCTTGCGCCTTGGTGCTGGATGGGCAGCGGGCCATGCTGTTGCAGTTGCGGCACGCGCAACAGGGATTGGCAGGTCGCGTCAATAGATCCTGTTGGGTGTGGGCCAGCCAAGGACCAGACCGAAAGCATTGGCATGCCCTGCGCTGCGCGGTCATGGGCGCGTGCGCAGCACAAGCCGGGAGGGCACAGTCTCCAGGGCGTAAAGGGGTCATGCCATGAATGCGTCCGCGCAGGAACCGCCTGGCGCTGATGCCGGCAATCAGGGAACAATGGGGGATGGCGAGGCCCGGATGGAATGGGCGTTGATCCAGCGGGTCCTGGCCGGAGAGCAAAAGGCCTTCGAATTGCTGGTCGTCAGATACCAGAAACGGATCGAACGGCTGGTGACCCGCATGGTGCGCGACCCCGATCTGGCATCCGACATCACGCAGGACGTTTTTCTCAGCGCCTACCGCAGCCTGAGGCAGTTCCGCGGGGATGCGCAGTTTTATACATGGCTGCACCGTATTGCCGTCAATACGGCCTACAAGGCCTTGCAGGCAAAAAAACGCGACCCGGTGGTTTTCTTGTCGGAGTTGTTGCCGGAAAATGACGCTGCGGAGGAAACTTTTCTGGAGAAACAGGAACTAACCAGCCAGGACACCCCCGAGGCCGTGGTGGCCGCCCGCCAGATTGCCGATGCCGTAGAGGCCGCGATCGGTTCCTTGCCGCAGGAGTATCGGCAGGCTTGGGAACTGCGGGAAATGGAGGGGCTGAGCTATGAGGAAATTGCCGAATTGGTGGAAATTCCTGTCGGAACCGTGCGTTCGCGCATTTTCAGGGCGCGCGAGGCGATTGCCGCGAAGGTAGGACCGTTGTTGGAACAACGCAATGGCAAACGCTGGTAAAAAGCGGAAATGGACGGTAAATCCAGGTGGAGACAGGATTGACGGGGCAAAAGACAAAGGATGATCGACGGGACACGGGCCATGCAAAAGTCTATTGAATCTGTGGCAAAGGATACGGATCGTTCGTTGCTGGCCGAGGCATTGTCTGCGTGGATGGATGGGCAAGCCCTGCCGCCAGGCGTCAGTCAGGAGGAACTGGCGCAATGGTTGCTGGATGATCCTGAAGCGCAACAGAGATGGCGGCTATGGCACGCAGGCGCCGACTGTCTGCGTGCCGTTCAAACTCGCGCAGGAAAGGTTCTCAGCCATTCGGCGGTAGGCTCTCCGGCCTGGGGCGCGCGTTTGCAAGAGCGGCTGTCAAGCATCGCCATGGATGATTCCGAGCCTAAGGGTGCTCCTGCGCCACTTGTCGTGCCAGCGTGCGCGATTGTCCCCACTGCCAGGCCGGCTGCCAATGATTCGTTCTGGCCCTGGAAAATGGCAGCGGGATTTGCATCGCTAGTTGCCGTGGGCATGGTGGCCTGGAACCTGATGGGGCTGCCATTGGGGCCATCGGCAGACCGTTCGCTGGTTGCCATGCGCAGCAATCCGGTGGATGTGCCAGTTGCCGTCCAGACGTCTTCTGGCCTTGAACGGACGCAGGAAACGTCTACCAAAGGGGGCGTCGATTCAACTGCTGCCACCGATACGTATACAGAGGCCCTGATGCTGGCCCATGCCCAATTGGGAGAATATGCGTTGTTGCAGGATGCATTGCCGCTAAATGAAGGGGATCCGTTTTGAGCACCTTGAATAGCCGCAGTCTGCACGGTGCGCCCCGACGGGGAAGGCATTGGGTCACCATGGCCCTGCTGCTGGCGGCAGCAGGCGCAATGATCCGCCCTGCGTGGAGCCAGCCTGCACAGCAGGCGACAGCGGGTGATACCGATTCGGCCAATGCCATGCACTGGATGCAACGCTGGCAGCAGGCGGGCGCCAACCATTCGTATGCCGGTACCGTCATTGTCATGCGTGAACGTGGCGCCCTGCGCAGTGCGCGCGTCTGGCATGCCGTGCAGGGCGTCAAACAGATCGACCGCATGGAAACGCTTTCCGGAAAAGCGCGAACCATCATGCGCAGTGGCAATGAGGTGTCCGTCTGGGAAGGAGAAGGAAAGGACCGGCGGCTGCTGGCGATGCGCGACGGAGCACAGGGCGGTTCGCCTTTTTCCGGGATTGAGCGGTTGTCGCAGTCGCAGCAACGCGAAATCGCCAGATACTACCGTGCGGTATCTCTGGGGCAGCAGCGCGTCGCCAATCACCAGGCCGATATCGTCGGATTCATGCCTGCGGACAATTTGCGCGCTCCGTATCGCTTCTGGACCGAGCAAAAAACCGGTCTGCTGCTGAAATGGCAAATGCTTGAAATGGATTCAACTCCGCCCTACCGGTGGGAGCAAGCCAGGGTGCTGCGTGAAATTGCCTTCTCTGATGTGCAAATTCCTGCTTCGGTGGATTATGCGGCGATGCAGGCCATGCTGGAGCGTCCCACCGGCGAAGGACGGCCCGGGCCCAGTGGGAGCCGGTTGCCTCCTTCCACTTCGCTGAGCGAGCAGGGCTGGGCCTGGCGCAAGCCCTTGCCGGGCTATGTGGTACAGCAATGCTATTGGCGCGATATTGCGGGTATGCGACAAGGCAGGCGTCAACCTGTGCAGCAACCACAGGAAACGGTGGCCGGCGTCGCTGCAGGGCAGCGGGTGTTGCATTGTGTGCTGACGGATGGTCTGTCCCGGTTCTCGCTGTTCATCGGGCCACGCATGGCAGATCGCCCATCGGGACCGCCCAGGCGTTCTGGCGAAGCTGTTGTCCGCATGGCCAGCCGCGTACATGCGAACGCCTACCAGCTAACGGCCATTGGCGCTGTGCCCCAGGCTGCCCTGCAGCAGGCGGTGGACGCCCTGTATCGGCCATAGAGGGAATGTCGCAGCAGGGTGTTTCGATCCGCTGCTGCACCCGTGTTGCTGGCGGAATGAGAATGTGTCAGTATTTCGGCTTCTGCCGAGAGGCAATATTTGTTTTTTGATGAGGTGGTTGCCTTGGGTATTCGTATCCCTTCCCGTATCCCTTCCGTTTCTTCCGGTTTTTCTGTCGTTCTGGCTCCATTCGCCCGTATGCGGCGCTGCTGCAAATGCCGTCCGGTGGGATCGGCGCTTCTTGCGTTTCTGCTGGTAACGGGGGTGATGGGGTGCAAGAACTCCGCTTCGGCATTGCCGGCAAGCCCTTCTTCAGCGGCAAGCCAGGAAGCATCGGTTGCGTCGGTGTCAGCTGTTGCTTCGTCATCGCCTGTGCTGGTTGGCGGGCTGCCGGATTTCACACCCCTGGTCGATCGTGTGGGGCCGTCGGTCGTCAACATCCGGGTGATGGAAAGAGTCAGAAGGGGGCCCTTGGGCAGGCAAGGATCGGGAGACCCGATGGAAGAGCTGCTGCGGCGCTTTTTCGGGATTGATCCGCAGCAGATGCCGCGCAGGAACCAGCCTTTGCCCGAAGGGGGCGACGAACGTCCCACAGGAATCGGCTCGGGATTCATCATTTCGTCTGATGGCTATATCCTGACCAACGCCCATGTCGTGGATGACGCCGATGCGCTGGTGGTGACGCTGGCCGACAAGCGCGAATTCCGGGGCAAGGTGGTGGGCAAGGACAGGCGGACCGACGTGGCCGTGATCAAGGTCGACGCCAAGGACCTGCCGGTAGTCAGCATCGGGAACGTCGAGGTGCTCAAAGTAGGGCAGTGGGTGATGGCCATCGGCTCTCCGTTCGGCCTGGACAACAGTGTGACCGTTGGCATCGTCAGCGCCAAGCAGCGTGACACGGGCGAATACCTGCCGTTCATCCAGACCGACGTGGCCATCAACCCTGGCAATTCCGGGGGGCCGTTGATCAACATGTCTGGCGAAGTGGTGGGCATCAACAGCCAGATTTATTCGCGCTCGGGCGGCTACATGGGCATTTCGTTTTCGATCCCGATCGATGAGGCCATGCGGATTGCCGATCAACTGCGCGCCACAGGCGCGGTCACGCGCGGTCGAATCGGCGTGCAGATTGCCCCGCTGAGCAAGGAAGTGGGCGAATCCATGGGATTGACCGCCGAACAGGGAGCGCTGGTGCGCAGCGTCGAAGCCGGCGCGCCGGCCGACAAGGCGGGCATTCAGCCCGGTGACGTGATCACGCGGGTCAACGGAAAAACCATCGAGCGCACGTCCGATCTGCCACGCATGATCGGAGAAATCAAGCCTGGAGCCCAGGCCGTGCTGACCCTGCTACGCAACGGCAGCAGCCGGGAGGTTTCGGTTACGGTTGCCAGAGCAGAGGAAGAGGGCAGGGTGCAGCCCCTGTTGCAGCAGGATGGGGGATCGACACCCCGGGCATTGGCCGGTGCGCTGGGGCTGGAAGTGGCCGAATTGACGGCCGCGCAGCGCAGCCAGCTGGGCGTGAAAGGCGGGGTGCTGGTGCGTGGGATCGAACCGGGCAGCAGTGCCGAGCAAGCGGGTTTGCAGGCCGGCGACGTCATCCTTTCGCTGGGCAATCAGTCGGTCGACAGCGTGGCGGTCCTCAATGCCGCAATCGGGAAGATGCCGGCCGGCCGGCCCACAACTGTTTTGGTGCTGCGCGACGGTATGGCGCAGTACGGCATGATCCGGCCACGCTGATGGCAGGGATGCAGCGGCAATTGCCGGCTATTGTGCGGGGTGCCATGCGATTCTTGGGTAAAATGCAGCTGCTTAACGAATAGGCAATGCAGCGCGCCGCGAGGCGCGCCTTTTTGTTGTGACTTCTTTTTCGAACAACCCATTGGTCAATGGGGTGGTGTTGCCAGGCATGTTTTTGCAGGCGGTGCCGGTCCTGTTGTCTGGAACGTGATGCAACACATCCGAAATTTTTCCATCATCGCGCATATTGACCATGGCAAATCGACATTGGCGGACCGCCTCATCGTTCGTTGCGGGGGGCTGTCCACCCGTCAGATGAGCGACCAGGTGCTGGACTCCATGGAAATCGAGAGGGAGCGCGGCATCACGATCAAGGCCCAGACCGCGGCCCTGCAATACAAGGCCCGAGACGGGAAAACCTACAACCTCAACCTGATCGATACCCCCGGCCATGTGGATTTCAGCTACGAGGTCAGCCGCTCCCTGAGCGCTTGCGAGGGAGCGCTGCTGGTCGTCGATGCGAGCCAGGGGGTCGAGGCGCAAACGGTGGCCAACTGCTACACCGCGCTCGACCTGGGCGTGGAAGTGCTGCCGGTGCTCAACAAGATGGATCTGCCGCAGGCCGATCCCGACAACGCCAAGGCCGAGATCGAGGACGTGATCGGCATCGATGCCGGCGAAGCGATAGCCATTTCTGCCAAAACGGGCATGGGCATCGACGATGTGCTCGAGCAGATCATCGCCAAGGTGCCGCCGCCGCGCGGTCAGGCTGACGCGCCGTTGCGTGCGATGATCATCGACAGTTGGTTCGACAGCTACGTGGGCGTGGTGATGCTGGTGCGCGTGGTCGATGGGCGCCTGCAAAAGGGCGAGCGCATCAAGCTGATGGCCACCGGCGCTGCCTACGAGGCAGGCAACCTGGGCGTGTTCACGCCGGCCAACCAGCCGCGTGACGCATTGGAAGCGGGCGAGGTGGGCTACGTCATTGCCGGCATCAAGGAACTGAAAGCCGCCAAGGTGGGCGATACCATCACGCTGGAGAAGAAGCTGCCCAACAATCTGGGACCGGCGGAAAAGCCCCTGCCCGGTTTCAAGGAAGTGCAGCCGCAGGTGTTTGCCGGCCTGTACCCCACGGAGTCCAGCGAATACGATGCCTTGCGCGATTCGCTGGAAAAGCTCCAGCTCAACGATGCCAGCCTGCACTACGAGCCCGAAGTTTCGCAGGCGCTGGGCTTTGGTTTCCGCTGTGGCTTTCTCGGCTTGCTGCACATGGAAATCGTCCAGGAACGGCTGGAACGCGAATTCGACCAGGACCTGATCACCACTGCGCCCAGCGTGGTGTACCAGGTGGTCAAGGGCGATGGGGAGACGGTGATGGTTGAAAACCCGTCCAAAATGCCTGAGCAGGGCAGGATTCAGGAAATCCGCGAGCCCATCGTCACCGTGCACCTGTACATGCCGCAGGAATATGTCGGCCCGGTGATGACCCTGTGCAACCAGAAGCGCGGCGTGCAGCTCAACATGGCCTATCACGGCCGACAGGTCATGCTGACCTATGAGCTTCCGCTGGGGGAGATCGTGCTGGACTTCTTCGACAAGCTCAAGAGCGTCAGCCGCGGCTACGCCAGCATGGATTACGAATTCAAGGAATACCGGCCATCCGACGTGGTCAAGGTCGATATCCTGCTCAACGGTGAAAAAGTGGATGCACTGTCCATCATCGTGCACCGCAGCCAGAGCCAGTACCGTGGCCGCGCCGTGGTGGCGAAGATGCGGGAAATCATCAGCCGCCAGCAGTTCGACGTGGCGATCCAGGCAGCCATCGGCGCCAACATCATCGCGCGCGAAACCGTCAAGGCGCTGCGCAAGAATGTGCTCGCCAAATGCTACGGCGGCGACATCACCCGCAAGCGCAAGCTGCTCGAAAAGCAGAAAGCGGGCAAGAAACGCATGAAGCAGATTGGCTCGGTCGAGGTGCCGCAAGAGGCTTTCCTCGCTATTTTGCAAGTGGAAGATTGAATGTGATGGCCTACCTTACTGCACTCGTCCTGAGTATTTTCGTTGCCTATATGGGAGGCTGGTTCGTTGGGGTGATCGAGGGCAACATGGCCGTGCTGCTGCTGTGTGCCACAGTGGTCAGCGGCCTGTACTGGCTGGCCGACAAGTTCTGGTTCCTGCCCCGGCGGCGCGCGCAGGCGGATCAATACGAGCGGCACTTGCAGCAGCAACAAGGAGACGCGGAAGGCTTCGTCCCTGAAGGTGCCGCCACAGGAGACGAATTGCAAAAAACCCGCAAACACCAGCTGGCGCAGCCCTGGTGGCTGGACTGGACGGCAGGCCTGTTCCCCGTCATTGCGCTCGTGTTTGCCCTGCGCTCGTTCGTGTTCGAGCCCTTCAAGATTCCCTCGGGGTCGATGCTGCCCACATTGGCGGTTGGCGACCTGATTCTTGTCAACAAGTGGGTGTGGGGCCTGCGGCTGCCCGTCATCAACACGAAAATCACCGATGGCAGCCCGGTGCAGCGTGGCGATGTCATGGTGTTCCGGTATCCACCCAAGCCCAGCGTGGATTACATCAAGCGGGTGGTGGGTCTGCCCGGGGATACCGTGTCGTATCTGGACAAGAAGCTCTTCATCAACGGCAAGGAAATCGAAAAGATTCCGGTGGAGGACTATCTGGGCGAGAGGGAGCAGCGCAGCGGGGACGGCCGCGAGGCCGTCAAGGCGTTTGTCCATTTCAAGCAGTTTCGCGAACAGCTCGGTGCGCACAATCACCTGATCCTGAACGATCCCGAGCGCCCTGCGGACATCCCGGTCGTGGAGAATTTTCCGATGCAGGAAAACTGCCATTACAGCGCGCAAGGGGTGACCTGTAAAGTGCCTGAGAGGCATTACCTGATGCTCGGGGACAATCGGGACGACTCCTACGATTCACGTTTCTGGGGCTTCGTTCCCGAACGCAACATCGTGGGCAAGGCCGTCGTGGTCTGGCTGAATCTGGGCAATTTGCGGCGTATTGGCCGAATCGAGTGATTTCTGCCTGCTGGTTCCTGCTATAAAGTTGCCATCCGGAATGGGTCCGAAACGGTACAGGAAGAACGTGAAAGGTAAAACCATGCATATGCAAAACAATCAGATGCACAGGCAACGCGGCATTACCTTCATTGGCGTTTTGTTCATTGCGGCCATCGTCAGTTTTGTGCTGATTACCGGTGCCAAAGTTGTACCCAGCCTTCTGGAATACCAGGCCATTGTCAAGGCAGTGGAAAAAGCCAAGGATGAGCAGACCGTTGCTGCCATCGAGCGTTCCTTCACGGCTGCCACCGCGATCGATGACATCACGTCCATCCACGCGAAAGACCTGCTCATTACCAAGGAAAACGATCAGGTCAAGATCGCATTCGCCTACGACAAGGAAATCCCTCTTCTGGGTCCGGTTTCGTTGCTGATCCATTATTCGGGCAGCACCAGGGGCGACTGATTTTGAATAAGGCGGCCCATTCGTTTCGTTCATCCGCTTCATCTGCCACCGAGGGCCAGCGGCTTGCGGCAAGACTGGGCCATGTTTTTTCAAATCCCTATCTTCTGCAGCAGGCGCTGACGCACCGCAGTTTTTCTGCCGACCATAACGAGCGGCTCGAATTCCTCGGGGATTCGGTGCTCAATCTGGCCGTGTCCAGTCTGTTGTTCGGGCGGTTGCAGCAAGCGCCCGAAGGCGATCTTTCTCGCATTCGCGCGAATCTGGTCAGGCAGGAGAGCCTGCATCAGATCGCCCTCAAACTCGATCTGCCGTCGGCATTGAAGCTTGGAGAAGGCGAGCTGCGCTCAGGCGGCCTCAATCGCCCCTCTATCCTTGCAGACGCCCTTGAGGCGCTGCTTGGAGCCGTCTATCTGGATGCGGGTTACATCGTTGCCGAATCGCTGGTACACCGGCTGTTTGCCGAGGTCGATCTCAGCGCCCAGGCGCCAGCGGGAGGAAAGGATGCGAAAACCGCCTTGCAGGAATGGCTGCAAGCGCGCAAATATGCCGTTCCGCAATACCGTGTGACGGATGTGGGCGGGCAGGCGCACCGACAGACATTCTGGGTGGAGTGCGAGGTGCAGGCGCTGGATGTCCGGCAAAGCGGCAGCGGGGCCTCGCGCCGCGCTGCCGAGCAGGATGCGGCATCCAAGGCACTCGAACAACTGCAGGCCATGGAGACGTCGCTCAGGCCGGCCAGGAAAGAGGCAGGCGGCAAATCCACAAAACCATTGGCCGGCAAGCCCTTTCCTGCCAAAAGCTAGGATCGGGCGTCCGATTTCCGGCAGTATCGAGGGTGCGCATGCATGCAAGCGCACCGGCGTGTAATCCTTTGCACCATTTTTCATGAACAAGAAATCCCCAAAAACCGAACACGTTGCGCCAGGTGCCCTGTCGCCAGACGTTGATGCACAGTTGCAATCCATTCTGGGCAGGACCGACTCCGTGCAGGCGGCTGCGCAGGACGCTGTCGCAGCCGTGCCCAAGGAATCGCAGCACTGCGGGCTGGTGGCCATCGTGGGACGACCCAATGTCGGCAAGTCCACCTTGCTCAACGCACTGGTGGGGCAAAAAATCAGCATCACGTCCCGCAAGGCGCAGACGACCCGGCACCGCATCATGGGCATTCGTACGCGTGATGCGCACCAGTTCGTGTTCGTGGACACGCCGGGTTTTCAGACGAGGCATGGCAACGCACTCAACAAATCGCTGAACAAGGCAGTTGCGGGAGCCGTCACAGGCGTGGATGTGGTGCTGCTGGTCGTCGAGGCCGGGCGTTTCGGCCCCGGGGATGCGCAGGTGCTGCAATTGTTGCCACCCGATGTGTCGGTGCTGCTGGTGGCCAGCAAGCTGGATACCGTTGCACAGCGCCAACATCTGGCGCCCTGGCTGCTCGAGATGCAGCAACGTCATCCGTTTGCCGAACTGTTGCCTGTTTCTGCCAAAAACAAGCGCGACATGGAGCATCTGCTGGAGGTCGTGGGACGGTATCTTCCGCATCAGCCCTGGTGGTATGGGGCAGGTCAGCTGACCGATAAGAGCGAGCGGTTCCTGGCCGGAGAAATCGTGCGCGAGAAACTGTTTCGCCTCACGGGCGACGAACTGCCCTATACGTCCACCGTGGTAGTGGACCGCTTTGAGGAAGAACCGGGGAAAACCGTTGCCCGCATGATCCGGATTGCGGCCACCATCATCGTCGAGCGCGAAGGGCACAAGGCCATGGTGGTTGGCGAGAAAGGCGAGCGCATCCGGCGCATTGGTACGGAAGCCCGGCAGGAGCTCGAGAAACTGCTGGACGCCAAGGTCTTCATCGAATTGTGGGTCAAGGTGCGCTCGGGCTGGGCCGATGACGCATCCAAGGTGCGCGCTTTCGGGTATGAGTGAGTGCCAGGCGTCAGGCGAAAGCGATTTTTTAATCGCTTGCTAATGGCGCGTGTTGCCCCGATGATGCATCGGGGCAAAGACCATCAGCGGTGGCAGGGCTTTACGTAGAAACGCCCTGATGAACGGCCGACCATCGGCAGGGCGCGTATCGGTCAGGGCGTGTGGTGCGAATGGAGGAGCCGCCGTTGCCGGGGCGCCCCGCACCTTGGACCAGCAAGAAATGGAACGACCCGTTCAGACGGTCATCATGCCCTGTGCCGGCGTCCGCTCGCTGCGAGTCAGCAGCTTGTTGAGCGCGCTCAGGTAGGCCTTGGCGGAGGCCACCACGATATCTGGATCGGCGCCCACGCCGTTGACGATACGCCCGCCGGTTTGCAGCCGTACCGTGACCTCGCCTTGCGCGTCGGTGGAACCGCTGATGGCATTGACCGAATACAGCACCATTTCGGCGCCACTTTTCACATGCGACTCAATGGCCTTGAGCGACGCATCCACCGGGCCATTGCCGTCGGACTGCCCGCGCACCTCCTGACCATCCACGGTAAATACCACCCGCGCATGCGGGCGCTTGCCCGTTTCGCTGTGCTGGTCCAGGGAAACAAAGCCGTATTTTTCTTTTTCGATGGTCACGCTTTCGTCGCCCATCAGCGCGATGATGTCCTCGTCGAAAATCTCGCTCTTGCGGTCGGCCAGATCCTTGAAAAGCGCAAAGGCGGCGTTGAGCTCGGTTTCGCTGTCGGGCATGACGCCCAGCTCCTCCAGGCGCTGCTTGAAGGCATTGCGGCCGCTCAACTTGCCCAGCACGATCTTGTTGGCGCTCCAGCCCACATCTTCGGCACGCATGATTTCGTAGGTATCGCGCGCCTTGAGTACGCCGTCCTGGTGGATGCCGCTGGCATGGGCAAAGGCGTTCGCGCCCACCACGGCCTTGTTGGGCTGCACCACAAAGCCGGTGATCTGGCTGACCATGCGGCTGGCGGCAACGATGTGCTGCGTGTCGATGCCGACTTCGAGCCCGAAATACTCCTTGCGCGTCTTGAGGGCCATGACGGCTTCTTCGAGTGCGCAGTTGCCGGCGCGTTCCCCCAGTCCGTTGATGGTGCATTCGATCTGGCGCGCGCCGCCGATTTTCACGCCGGCCAGCGAGTTGGCCACGGCCATGCCCAAGTCGTTGTGGCAGTGCACGCTCCAGATGGCCTTGTCGCTGTTGGGAATTTTCTCGCGCAGGGTCTTGATGAACTCGCCGTACAGCTCGGGGATCGCATAGCCGACCGTGTCGGGAATGTTCAGTGTGGTGGCCCCTTCCTTGATCACGGCTTCCAGCACGCGGCAGAGAAAATCAACCTCGCTGCGGTAGCCGTCCTCGGGGCTGAATTCCACGTCGGTACACAGGCTGCGCGCCTGCCGCACGGAGATCTTGGCCTGTTCCAGCACCTGCTCCGGTGACATGCGCAATTTCTTTTCCATGTGCAGGGGGCTGGTGGCGATGAAGGTGTGGATGCGGCCGTTGGCGGCATTTCTCAGCGCCTCGGCTGCGCGCGCGATGTCGCGTTCATTGGCGCGGGCCAATGAGCAGATGGTGGCATCCTTGATGGTATTGGCAATGGCCTGCACGCATTCGAAGTCACCGTTGGAGCTGGCGGCAAAACCGGCCTCGATCACATCCACGCGCAGGCGTTCGAGCTGGCGTGCGATACGGATTTTTTCATCCTTTGTCATGCTGGCGCCGGGGGATTGTTCGCCGTCACGCAAGGTGGTATCAAAAATGATGATCTTGTCGCTCATGATGGTTATCTCCTTTCAGGATTTGCCGTCTTCACCTGCCAGAAAGCCAACAAAAAAGCCCGCTGCAGGTGCAAACGGGCTGGATATGTGGAATGGTTTTTGCGCGCGCTATCCCTATCGCCCGTTGGACGTTCCACCTAGTAGAAGCAGGGAAAGCATTTGCATGAAAGGCAATTTAACACAAAAACCGTTGGGGAGGGGGCCGTTCGGATTTATTTGTTGGCGCGCGTCTTTTCCCGGCGACAGGCGCCCAACCATGCAACGGATGGGCCACGTCCGCGCAATGGCCGACGGTATTTGTGGGCCAGGTACATCGCCCGGGATCGGTTCGTCGTATGTTCCCGTTTACCCTGTTTTCTGCCACACGGCGCCAAAAAAACCGTCGGTGCCATGCAGGTCTGGCCACAGGCGCAGGAACTGTCCGGCCGGAACGCCAAAGGAATTGGCGGCAGGAGTGCATAGCTGCTCCGCATCCGGTACCTTGAACTCTCGCAGCAGTTGCGCGGTATTCAAGGGTTTAAACAGGGTTGCGTGTGCGGCGCTGAAATCCAGGGCAACGGCTTCATTCTCGGCTGGCAACAGGCTGCAGGTGGCATATACCAGGCGACCACCGGGCTTGAGCAGGCGCGCGGCATGGTGCAGGATGGTTTTTTGTCTTTCCGCGAAGGCCCGTACCTGATCGGGCGTCTGGCGCCATTTGAGATCGGGCTGGCGGCGCAGGGTGCCCAGGCCGGAGCAGGGCGCATCCACCAGCACGCAGTCGATCTTTCCAGCCAGGCGCTGGAGACGCTCGTCGCGTTCGTCCGCAATGGCCATCGGGTACACGTTTTCCAGGCCGCTGCGCGCCAGACGCGGCTTGAGCTGCTCCAGCCGGTGCGCGGAGGTATCCAGGGCATACAGGCGTCCGGTATTGCGCATGGCCGCGCCCAGCGCCAGGGTCTTGCCGCCTGCGCCGGCGCAGAAATCCGCCACCATTTCTCCGCGCCTGGCATCGAGCAGCAGGGCCAGCAACTGCGACCCCTCATCCTGTATCTCGATGTGTCCGTTTCGGAATAGCTCCAGGCGGCTGATGTTGGGTTTGTCCGCCAGGCGAATGCCCCAGGGGGAATACGGCGTGGCCGTTGCCGCAAGGCCTTCTTGCTGCAGCGTTGCCAGCACCGCGTTGCGCTTGGTATGCAGGGTGTTGACGCGCAGATCCAGCGGTGCCGCTTGTAACAGCGCTGCGGC
Source organism: Allobrachymonas sp. (assembly GCA_039808005.1). Classification (GTDB taxonomy): domain Bacteria; phylum Pseudomonadota; class Gammaproteobacteria; order Burkholderiales; family Burkholderiaceae_C; genus Brachymonas. The sequence continues at coordinate 89,179 of JBDHSG010000003.1, forward strand.
GGCGGCGTCGAATCGCGGGCCCAGTTGTACTTGTAGCGCTTCAGCCAGCCACGGGGGCAGATTGTGTGTGAGGGCCTCAGGCAGGGCGTCCGCTCTGGCCTGGTCGCACGCGGCCAGCCATTGTTGTTCTTCGGGCGAAAGGGCTGCCTGCAATACAGGCCGTGCCCCGGCAAAGCCAAGAATGGCCAGGCGCCGTTCGGTCGCGCCGCTGCCGCTGCGTGCCAGCCATTCGAACAGGGGTTTCCTGCGCAGGATGGCATAGACGGTTTCTGCCACCGTGGCCCGTTCACGCGGTCCCAGCGCGCGCTGTTCGCGGAAATAGCGGCCAGCCACCGTTTCTGCCGGGTGCTCGAAATGCAACAGGAGCGCCGTCAGCGCCGTGCAGTGGTCTAATAAATCCTTGGGATGCATGGGGCGCTATTGTCCCATGCGTGATTTGCATATATAGGCTGCATCGGGCCGCAACAGGGGGCACCGTTTTTCAGTCGGGAGAGTGCCATGCCACATCCAGCCGCGTCTTTTCGGGAAATGCCGCTGCCAGCGCATGCCGTTGCCGTGGTCGTTACCACCGTTGATGACGAGGAACAGGCCCGCCGCATGGCGCGCAGCGTGGTGGAACAGCAACTGGCGGCCTGCGTCCAGATCGAGTCCGTGGAAAGTCTCTACCGCTGGGAGGGCGCTTTGCAAGACCACCGGGAATGGCAGCTTTCCTGCAAAACCAGTGTGGCGCAGGTGGAAGACCTTTGGCAGGCCCTGCTGAAAATGCATCCCTATGCCGTCCCGATGCTGTATGCCTTGCCTGTCGCATCCGTGCATCCCCCGTATGCCCAATGGGTGGCGGATGCAACCGGCGGTGTTCCCAGGCCGCCATCCACGGTATAATGCACGGCTCCAGTGTGTCGCTGGCCGGGTGGCCAGTCGCGTGTCTCAAACGCTGGTGATATTTTTTCCACCCGAAGGATTGCAACATGGTCGTGATTCGACTTTCCCGTGGCGGCGCCAAGGCCCGTCCGTTTTTCAATGTGGTTGTGGCAGACAAGCGCGTGCGTCGCGATGGCCGTTTCATCGAGCGCATTGGTTTCTACAACCCCGGCGCCACCGAAAAGGAAGAAGGCCTGCGCATTGTGCAAGACCGCCTGGCGTATTGGAGAGGCGTGGGTGCACAGGTTTCTCCCACCGTGGAGCGCCTGGTCAAGCAGCTCGGCAAAAAGATGGAAAAAACCGCAGCCTGATAGCGCTGCCGCTTTTTTCATGCAAGGCCCGGCTTCGTACCGGGCCTTTGTTTTGGCTTTGCTCCGCTAGCCGGCCGCGTTTTCTTCATCTTCCAAACGCTTCACAATACGCCCATGTCTTCCGTATCTGAGAACCTGCTTGATTGCCTGGATGGCGGCGAATTGCCTGCCGATGCCGTCGAGGTGGCGCGTCTGGGTGAGGCGTGGGGCGTCAAGGGCTGGGTCAAGGTGCTGGCGCACAGCGCCCATCCCGAGGCTTTGTTTTCCAGCAAACGCTGGTACCTGCAGCCGCCCGAACGCGGGGCTCGCCATTTTTCGGGAACCCGCATTCTGCCTGTCAGCCAGATCAGGCGGCATGGAGAAGCGCTGGTGGTCCAGTCCCTGTCCATCACCGATCGCACCACGGCCGAATTGCTGCGCGGCGCACGTGTTTTCGTGCCGCGTTCGTCGTTTCCGAGCCTGCCCGACGATGAGTATTACTGGGTAGACCTGATCGGCTGCGAAGTGGTCAATCGCGAGGGGGTGGTGCTGGGCGTGGTTGAGGAATTGCTGGCAACCGGTCCGCAAACCACCCTGGTGCTTCAGCAGACTGGCCCGGAAGCATCCGGCAGCCAGCGCATGATCCCGTTTGTCAACGCCTTTGTGGATGCGGTGGACGTATCGGCCAAGCGCATCGTGGTGAACTGGCAGCCCGATTTCTGGGACTGATTTTCGTCTGTTCTGCCATGCGTTTCGACATCATCACCCTGTTTCCGGAACTGTTTGGCCCCATGCTGGAAGCGGGCGTGACGCGCCGTGCCTTTTGCAGTGGCGGGCCGGTGCAGATCAAGCTCTGGCAACTGCGCGATTTTGCCGAAGGGCCCTACCGTCGCGTGGACGACCGCCCGTTTGGCGGTGGGCCGGGCATGGTCATGCAGGCCGAGCCGCTCTGGCGATGCCTGCAGGCGATTCGCGCCGACCGTGCCGATCCTGCCGGGCAGCAGGTGCCTGTAGTGCTGTTTTCGCCCGCAGGCAAGCCGCTGAACCACGGCCAGGTGCAACGCTGGGCAGGCGCCGAATCCGGCGCCATTCTGGTGTGTGGCCGCTATGAAGGCGTGGACCAGCGGTTTGTCGATGCCTGCGTGGACGAGCAGATCAGCCTGGGCGACTTTGTGCTTTCGGGCGGCGAAATACCGGCCATGGCCCTGCTCGATGCCGTGGCCCGTCTGCAGCCGGGCGTGCTGCAGGATGCCGACAGCCACGCGCAGGACAGCTTCAATCCGGCGCTGGACGGGCTGCTGGACTGCCCGCATTACACGCGTCCCGAATCCTGGCAGGGCAGGGGCGTGCCCGAGGTGCTGCTCAGCGGCAACCATGCCGCCATCGCGCAGTGGCGGTACGCGCAGCGCATGCAACTGACTCGCGCGCAACGCCCGGATCTGCTTGAAAAAAACGCTCCTCTCGAGCAAAAGGCCTGACGCGTCAGCATCAGCCAGCAGCGGTGTGCCGCTTTATTCCTGTGCGCGGTTTTTGCGGCTGGCAGGATGGTTTTCGGGAGGGCTTGGCGCGCATCTGCCCGCCCCGGTTATTTGTCTGCATCCAACCCACCGCTGAAAAGGTGTGTCAGCTCTGGCGCAAACGTGCGGCCACTTTGGCCACGCGCTCGCCGTAAGTACGGGCGGTGGCCAGATCGCCTGCATACATTTCGTCCGTTCCGGCGTCAGAAGGGGTGGTGGCCAATGCACCGGCTGAACCACCCAGGGCATTCAGATCAGCACGGGTCGAGGCCTTGGCATTGCTGGGAAGTAGGCCCAGGCTTACCCAGATTCCACCGTGTTGTGCCGCCAGTGTCTGTAGGTAGATCATCGTGGCCTGCTTGTCGCCATTCATGCTGGCGCTGTTGGTAAAGCCGCCAAATACCTTGTCTTGCCACTGGCGCGAAAACCAGCACTTGCTGCTGGCGTCGGCAAATTTCTTGAATTGCCAACTGGGACCGCCCATGTAGGTGGGCGTGCCCAGAATGATGGCATCTGCTGTAGCCAGCTGTTCCCAGGCTGAATCGGGCAGATTGCCCTCGGCGTCGATGGCCAGCATGCTGCCCTTGGCTCCTTCAGCCACAGCTTGTGCCATGCGCGCGGTATGGCCGTAGCCTGAGTGGTACACCACCACGATGTTCGGGTTTGGCATCATTGCTCTCCTTTGCAAGGTTGAAAAATGGATTCGTCTCTTTTCAGGCGGCTCGTGCGCGCCAGGTATCCAGGCTCCAGGCGCCCGCGCCCAGGCCCGCCAGTGCAAGCAGGCCGCCTGCTATTGCCATATTCTTTTTGAAGAACAGGGATTGCACCATGCGGGCCGCTTCAGGTACGGACCAGTAGGCATGGAAGTAATAGCTGGCCATCAGGGTGAAGACCGCCATCGCCAACGCTGCCCAGCGTGTTTTGAAACCCACGATCAGCATCAGCGATCCGGCGATTTCAATCACCACCGCCACAGCCGCTGCTGCCTGGGGTAATGGCAGGCCCACGGATTGAATATATCCCACCGTACCGGAAAAACCGGTCAGCTTGCTGATGCCCGCCGGCAGAAACAGGGAGGCGATCAGCAACCGTCCCCCCAGGGACAGCAGGGCATGGCCTGTGGCACAGGCCGGCGAATGGCTGGATGGGCTAGTCATGATGGGCTCCTTTCATTTAAAAACGTCGCGTCATGAACAAAATCCACGGTCTAGAGACGCGGGGTGACACACGATCAAGGCGCTACACAACAGAAGACTGCGGCTGAATTACGTTGAATCTTTTGGAGCTGTGCTGCAACCGCTTGTTCTGCCGAAATGGGTTTTCAAAACATGAAGCCTTGGCAACCCGATCAAAAAACGCTGGTTGGTGCAGCACTGTAAGATTTTATTGTGCAAAAAATGCAATGTATATTCACAGTATTGTTCAAATTATTTGAATGGATGCGCAATGCCATCGGCCTCCAACATCATCACCCCAGCCAATATTCGCCTGCTGCAGACAGTGGCCGAGCAAGGCAGTTTCTCGCGTGCTGCGCGGCTGCTGGGCCTGGTGCCAAGCGCCTTGAGCTATCGGGTGCGCCAACTCGAAGAAACCCTTGACTTGCTGTTGTTTGACCGCAGCGGCCGTCAGGCCCGTCCCACCGAGGCCACCATGGAATTGCTGCGTGAAGGCAAACGCCTGCTTGAAGAGATGGACAGCATCACCCAGCGCATCCGCCGTGTGGCCACAGGGTGGGAACCACACCTTACCATCGTGGTCGAAAACCTGCTCGACATGGGGGTTGTTCTCGAATTGTGTGAAGCCTTCTACGCACTGCAGCCCCCAACCCGGATCAAGATCCGGGAAGAAGTGATGACCGGTACCATCGAAGCCCTGACCGGCGGACAGGCCGATCTGGCCCTTGGTGTTTTGCTGGATGAAGGGTATGCCAACCCGCACATCGAACACCGCCCATTGGGCGCGATTGAGTTTGTGTATGCCGTGGCAGCCCACCATCCCCTGGCGTCGGTTGATCGGCCTTTGCTGCCTGAAGACCTCATGTCCTACCGTGCAGTGGTGGTGGCCGACAGTGTGCATCGGTCCGATGGCCGCAGCGTGGGCCTGTTGACGGGTCAGGCCCTGTTCACCGTGCCCGATATGGCGACCAAAATCGCTGCCCAAATCCGCGGGCTGGGCGTTGGCTACCTACCCGACAACATGGTGCGTCCCCATTTGCAAGAAGGCCGGCTGGTGGCCAAGACACTGGCACAACCCTCGCGCATTACCCACTTCAACAGTCGCTACGCTTGGCACAGGGGGCGCCAGCAACAGGGCCGTGCCCTGCAGTGGTGGTTGCAGCAGATCGCAAGTCCAGTTACGCGTCAGGCGCTGTTGTTCGGGCGGATGGCTGGGCAGGACGCAGGACCAAAGCCTTTTCTCGTCAAGGGTAGCAAATCGCGGCGGCAGCCACCTGAATGAAAGGCCGCTTCCACCATCCGCGCACGGGCACTGTTGGGTGCCATGCCCCATGAGCGGGGGGTGAACAGGCTCTAAAATCGTCTGCATGAACCCCAGCCATACCCATAACGTTTCAAATCCTGCGGTAGAAGACACCGCCAAACCCAGCAATTTCCTGCGCCAGATCATTGAAGCCGATCTGGAAAAGGGCACTTATGCCGCCCGCAAATGGGCCGGCAGCCCCGGCGATGCCACCCACCAGCAAAGCGGCCAGACCGACCCGGCCAGGATCCGCACCCGGTTTCCGCCCGAGCCCAACGGCTACCTGCACGTGGGCCATGCCAAAAGCATCTGCCTGAACTTTGGCCTGGCGGACGATTACGACGGCATCTGTCACCTGCGCTTTGACGACACCAACCCCGAGAAGGAAGAGCAGGAATACGTCGATGCCATTACCGATGCCGTGCGGTGGCTGGTGGGCAAGGCATGGGTAAAGAACGGCGTGGAGCACCTGTACTTTGCCAGCGACTATTTCGAGCACATGCACCGCAGCGCCGTGCATTTGATCGAACAGGGCCTGGCCTATGTGGATGAGCAAACGCCCGACGAGATGCGCAAGAACCGTGGCGACTTCACTACCCCCGGCACCGACAGCCCCTACCGCGCCCGCAGCGTGGCCGAGAACCTGCAGCGCTTTGCCGAAATGAAAGAGGGCAAGCTGGCCGATGGCGCAGCCGTGCTGCGCGCCAGAATCGACATGGCGCACCCCAACATCAACATGCGCGATCCGGCCATCTACCGCATTCGCCGCGCCACGCACCACAACACCGGCGACCAGTGGTGCATCTACCCCATGTATACCTTTGCGCACCCGATCGAGGATGCGCTGGAGAACATCACCCACAGCATCTGCACGCTGGAATTTGAAGACCAGCGCCCGTTTTACGACTGGCTGATGGAGCACTTGAGCCAGGGCGGCATCGTCAATGCCCCGCCGCCGCACCAGCACGAATTTGCGCGGCTCAACCTCACCTACGTGATCACCAGCAAGCGCAAGCTCAAGCAACTGGTGGACGAAGGCCATGTGAACGGCTGGGACGATCCGCGCATGCCCACCATCGTAGGCCTGCGCCGGCGCGGCTACACGCCCGAGGCCATCAAGCTTTTTGCCGAGCGCATCGGCGTGAGCAAGGCCGATAGCTGGATCGATTACAGCGTGCTCGAAGGCGCGCTGCGCGACACGCTCGACCCCATTGCCCCGCGCGCCATGGCCGTGCTCGACCCGCTCAAGCTCACCATTACCAACTGGGACGAAGTCATGGGCGCGGGCACACTGGACGTATGCAAGGCCCCCGTGCATCCACATCACCCCGAGTTGGGCGCCCGCACCCTGCGCATGGGCAAACACCTGTGGATCGAGCGCGAAGACTTCATGGAAGTGCCCAGCAAGGGCTACTTCCGCCTGTATCCGCCGCATGCATCGCCCACCAGCAACCCGCCCGGCCAGCACAAGGAGGGCAACAAGGTGCGCCTCAAATACGGCCATGTGGTGGAATGCACCGGCTGCGCCAAGGATGCGGCAGGCAACGTCACGGAAGTTTTCGTCCAGCTCATTCCCGACACCAAGAGCGGCACGCCGGGTGCGGACAGCATCAAGGTCAAAGGGGTGATTGGCTGGGTGGGCGCGGAGGACGGTGTGCAGGCCGACGTGCGCCTGTACGACCGGTTGTTTACCGACCCGCACCCCGACGCGGGCGGCAAGAACTTTCTGGATGTGCTCAACCCCAACAGCCTGAAGGTGGTAGCGGCGATGGTGGAACCTTCACTGGCCGCAGCCCAGCCCGGCCAGAACTTCCAGTTCGAACGCCACGGCTACTTTGTGGCGGACGGCAAAGACCACGGTGTGGGCGGGAAGGTGGTGTTCAACCGAGTGACGGGGTTGAAAGACTCTTGGGTTAAATGACAGAAAGTTCCCGGAATTTAAAACTAATGAACCAGAGCTATACGACTCCTTTTGGATGTGAGTTAGATCTTGTAAATAAATTTATAGATTTTCTTTACGCCTCTGCAAGTAAGGAATATTTGATCCACACTGAATTCGAGGGTGGGTTTGGACGACCCGATGTGCTGCTTTACTCCGTTCCACCTATTGAAGCTCTAACAGATATTCAGTCTCTTGAAAACATAAATCCCAGATTCGCTCCACTCTTGTCAAAAAGGATTGCGAAGGCCATTTGTTCATACGAAAGTCTTGCACGCGCATGCGGTACATCTGAGAGCAACGCGAGAAGCATAGCCAAAGAACTAGCAAAGATTGATAGATTAACCTTCAAAACCGAACAGGCTCAGACATTTGATATTAAGCCTATAGAAAGGCAACCTTTCAAGTACGTAGTATCAATTGAGGCAAAGCTTAGAGATTGGCAACGTGCGCTTACTCAAGCATATAGATATACAACTTTTTCAAATGAGTCTTGGGTACTTCTGGATGAAGCTCGGGTTTCTCCTGCACTAAAGTCCCAACAAGTTTTTAATAATTTGGGTATTGGGTTAGCAACATTTTCATCGAAAGGTGAATTGCGAGTTTATATCAAGGCAGAAACAAGAATCAGTGCATCAAGCAGCAGTCTGGCATGGCGGACCCAAGCTCTGCTATCAAGAATTATTGCCTCAGTCAGAACTGATCTACCGCTTTAAGCCAATATGACAAGTGCCCACCTTGTCCATGCCGTTCTAATTTAATTGATTTCTCAATCTGAGTGTAGGCGGCCTTTGCACGTTCAATTCGGTCGTGTAGATATTTCTTGCGATCAACTAGTGACAAATCCCCCATAATAGATATATCAGTATTCATGTTCATGAAATAGTGCTTATATAGGAGGGGTTGATTAAAAGTTGGCTCCAAGGCTTGGGCGAAGGCCTCTTCAGAAAATATTGTGGGCTCATAAATATTTCTCCACAACTCAGGGAATTTTGAACGAATTTCTTTAGCTTGTTCAAATTGCACCCAATTCAATAGCCCTTTAATATAAACCCTTGCTTTGGGGCCGCGACGATCTTCATCAGTTACAATAAATTTATCTGTAGAGAATATTCTTGTATTCTCAAAACTTCCGATACTGACAGCAATATTACCTTGAGCTGACATTAAAAGAGCTTCTGTATTTTGATGACCCCAAGTAAGATCCAATCCAATTTCTTGTGTTTCTTGGCCAAGACGATGACAAGAAATCAAAAAATTAGGATCGGATATCTGCTTAGTCTCTCGTGGAACAAAGTAATTTAGACACAATTCTGTTACATTCGGATAAGAAGTTACCCAAGAGAGCAGTCGAGTACGAAATCCTTCATCTTCGATCATGGCTCCAGTAACTGCCAATGCTAGACAAACTTTCTCATCATTTCTTATACTTTCCATAAAGGCATCTACAGAAAATACTCGTTGTCGATCCACGTAATTCGGATACATTTGGTCAAGGAATCGTGTTGGTACTACCAATCTTCTAAATCCCATGTTTCGCTGGAAAGCTAGACACTTTTCAGCTGCTTCTTTAACGAGATATTCAAAACCGATAGTTGCAAATCCGCTTACTGACATACCTTCTGGAAAAAAATCGTATTGCAGTAACTTGGGTTTCTGTGAACTAGGTACATAAAACTGAGGATCAAATATAGATGCAGCACGTGTTTTTGTACTTAATCGTTCAATCATTGATGGGGCTTGATGAACAGGACTGAGAATCAATCCATCCCCACAGCCATTTTCCTCAAATGAATCGATATTCCAATTAGAATTATGGCCAACTTGATGGTAGATTTTTACACTCATTTGGAACCCTCTGCATCTTTCATTTTGCGAATCAAAATATCGACTGTTCTTGGTCTAAGGTAGGGTTTCTTATTCATCATTTCACATACTAAATTTGATTGAGTTTCATTCGCAAATCCTAACTCAAACAAAGTGGGTGGGTCAATTTTCTCAGTTGCATCAATTAGTTCTAATATATCCATATTGGGTCTATTAATGAATGGGTGCTTGCCAGAAATAAGCTCATACATGACTACACCAAGAGAGAAGAAATCAGTTTTAAAACTAACCAAATCTTTATCATTTGCAATATGCTCTGGTGCGGCGTAGCCGATAGATGCAGGAGCCTGTCCAAAACCTTCCTTGGTTAACCCGATAGCTTTGGTCTCCCGAATTATTCCAAAATCGATTATTATTATCCGCCCATCCGATGCAATCAATAAATTATCTGGCTTGATATCACGATGAACTAACTTCCGCTGGTGTTCCCATAAGGGGCGCAACCCCGAAACTACACCTAAAGCAAGTTTTATAACTTCAACTGGTTGTCCTATAAATTCTAAAATTTTACTGGAAAGTGAAACGGAATCAATATACTCTTCCACACTAACGTAAAGTCCTTCGGATAAAGGCTCATCAGTTACAGGATTGTCTGTGAAGTAGTTTGAGTAATATAATTTCGGAAACTGATCCGAATGAATTTCATTGAGTAAGGCTGACTCTGCTTGAAGTCTAGTCAAGGCAGATGTTGATGCGCCCGCAACAACCTTTACAGCAACTCTTCCCCAATTCTGCCAACCTTTCAGATATCGAGAATCTGGATCTAGAATTATTTCTTTTGGAATCCGGTTATCTTCAAAATGAGCATAGTAAACAACTCGCTGCCCTGATTCTTTGGCTGCTCCATCAATAATAATAGATGGCATGCAGGCGCATAAAATTTGACGAAGCTGATCAGAATCAGTCGGCATTTTTCCCCCTAAGTTTCAATTGATAGATATTAAATAAAATAAGGCGTGGGTACTCTCCTCATAATCGCCACTTTCCACCCACATCAAAAAATCCACCGCTGCATCGCTTCCACATAGAACAGCTACGCTTCCTCGTGCGAGTCTTCATCTGTGGATAAGTCCACCTCACTATAACCATCGCAGGGAATCCAGGATCTTGCTCATGTGCAAGATCATTACCTTGATACTAACTTGATTGCGGGGTTGAATTGTCCAGTTTTTTCACGTGTTTGATATAACTGACTGCAGCGATTTACCGCAAGTGTGAGTCGGGACGAGGTTAAACGTCTAATACCGTCAGCCAGGCGTGCGCCGGCGTGCGGCCGGTGTTCGAGATGGTGTGTGGCACGTCGGCGTTGTAGCGCGCCAGTTCGCCAGCGCCCACCACCCGGTGCAGTTCACCGCTGCTCACCGTCAATTCGCCTTCGGTGACGAAAAGGTGCTCGCGCGTGCCCGCGCTGTGCGGCTTGCTTTCCAGCCGTGCGCCGGGCTGTGCGCGCAGTTCGTACCATTCGTGCGTGCCGGCGGTGGCCAGTGGCCCCAGCACCCGCATCTGCATCAGGCCGTCGGCGCTGCCGATCAGCGGCAGTGCGTGGCCCGGCACCACTTCCAGGTCCACCCCATGCGGCGTAACGCCCAGCACTTCGTCGATCGAAACACCCAGCGCTACCGTGATGCGCCACAGCGTGGCCACGGTGGGGTTGGTGGCATCGCGCTCGATCTGCGAGAGCATGGAGCGCGACACGCCCGACATCTGCGCCAGTTCTTCCAGCGAAAGGGATTTGTGCCGGCGCAGCCGCTTGATGGTTTCTGCCACTGAAGGCGGACCGGCCGTCAAAGGTGAGGCTGCATCGGGTTGGGCCTTTTGCGGCCGGCGCCGGGAGGCGGACGAGGAAGAATCCGTCATGATGGAAAATCCTCCAGTAAATTGTATATATTGGAAATTTCATCTATCATATCGGAACTTGGAATTTTGGAGTAACCCCCCATGACGTCCCCCACATCGGCGCCCCGGCGCATTCTGCTCACCGGATCCAATGGCCAGATCGGCACCGTGCTGGCGAACGAGCTGCGTGCCATGTATGGCGCGGGCAACGTGGTGTGCAGCGACATTGCCGAGCCCAGCGCCTGCACCTTGGCCGCAGGCCCTTTCGAGCATCTGGATGTACTGAATGTGGAGGCCCTGCGCCAGGTGATCCAGCGTCACGGCATCACCACGGTGTACCACCTCTCGGCCGTGCTGTCCGCGCGTGGCGAGGCGGATCCGGCGCGCACCTGGGATGTAAACACCCGCGGCCTGCTGCATGTGCTGGATGCCGCCCGCGATGGGCTCGTCCGCCAGGTCTTCTTTCCTTCCAGTATTGCCGTGTTCGGCCCCAACGTGCCGCAGGATGCCACGCCGGATGATGCGGTGCTGAACCCCACCACCGTATACGGCATGAGCAAGGCCGCAGGCGAGAACTGGTGTGCCTATTACCACCAGCGCTGGGGGGTGGATGTGCGCAGTCTGCGCTACCCCGGCGTGATTGGCCACCAGTCTCTGCCCGGTGGCGGCACCACCGATTACGCGGTGGACATCTTTCACCAAGCGCTATCTACCGGCCGGTTCGAATGCTTTCTGGAGGCCAGCCAGGCCCTGCCCATGATTCACATGGACGACGCCATTCGTGCCACCATCGAACTGATGCAGGCTCCGGTGGAGCGCATCACGCGGCGCACCAGCTACAACCTGCAGGGCATCAGCTTTACCCCGGCCGAGATCGCCGCTGAGATACAGAAGCACCTTCCCGGCTTCGCCATCACCTACAAGCCCGATTTTCGCCAGGCCATTGCGGCTTCCTGGCCGCGCTCGCTGAACGACGAAAACGCCCGGCGCGACTGGGACTGGCAGCCGCGTTTTGCCTTGCCCGCGCTGGTGGCCGATATGCTGCAAAATCTGCGCGCCAGGCAGGCCTGCGCCGAACTGGCCTGCGCGGCCTGAATTCCTTCAATCTCCGTTACGTAAGCGCTAACCATGTACACCGCTGTTCGCGAACAACTTGCCCAGGAACTTTCCGATATCCAGGTCCAGGGCTTGTGGAAAGCCGAGGCCATCATCACCAGCCCGCAGGGTGCTGAAATCCAGGTGGGCGGGCGCACGCTGTTGAATTTCTGCGCCAACAACTACCTGGGCCTGTCGTCCCACCCCGAGGTGCTGGCCGCTGCCCACCAGGCGCTGGATACCCACGGCTTTGGGCTTTCCAGCGTGCGCTTCATCTGCGGCACGCAAGACCTGCACAAGCAACTCGAAGCTGCAATCGCCCGCTTTGTGGGCATGGAAGACGCCATTCTTTACGCTGCGGCCTTTGACGCCAATGGCGGCCTTTTCGAGCCGTTGCTGGGTGAGCAGGACGCCATCGTGTCCGACGAGCTCAACCACGCTTCCATCATCGACGGCATCCGGCTGTCCAAAGCCCGGCGCTACCGTTACAAGAACAACGACATGAACGCGCTGGAAGAGACCGTGAAGCAGGCCCGCAGCGAGGGCGCACGCCGTGTGCTCATCGTCAGCGACGGAGCGTTCTCGATGGACGGCATCGTGGCCCAGGTGGACAAGATCTGCGACATTGCCGACGCCCACGACGCGATGGTGATGATCGATGAATGCCACGCCACCGGCTTCATGGGCCCCACTGGCCGCGGCACCCACGAACTGCAGCGCTGCATGGAGCGCGTGGACATCGTGACCGGCACCTTCGGCAAGGCGCTGGGAGGGGCTTCTGGCGGCTTCACTGCTGCCCGCAAGGAAATCGTGGAACTGTTGCGTCAGCGTTCGCGCCCCTACCTGTTTTCCAACACCCTGGCCCCCGCCGTGGCAGGTGGCTCGATCAAGGCCATCGAACTGATCAGTGCCTCAACCGCGCTGCGCGACAAACTGGAGACCAACACCCAGCGGTTTCGCAGCCAGATGCATGCGCTGGGGTTTACCGTGCTGGGCGGTGGCCACCCCATTTCGCCCGTGCTGCTGGGCGATGCGGTGCTGGCGCAAACTTTTTCGCGCGCCCTGCTGGAAGAAGGCATCCTGGCCGTGGGTTTCTTCTACCCTGTGGTGCCCCATGGCAGGGCCCGCATCCGCACGCAGATATCGGCCGTGCACGAGCCCCATCACATCGACGCTGCCGTGCAGGCATTCGCCAAGGTCGGGCGCCAGCTCGGGGTGATTGCCTGAGGCTGGCGAAAGATGCCCCTTGACCGGATACTGCCGGTGAGGGATATTGCGCAGAAGGTTCCTGCCAATTGGGAGTGGATGCTCCGTCACCCCTTGTGGTTCAGCAGACCATCAGCGCATCGGCAGTGGATGGAAGGGGACGAGATGCCTATCGGGATGTTCACCAGAGCCTCCGCCCGGTCGGTGTTACTCAAAAGAGCAGGTAATGCCCAGAGCCCGACATCCGATGAGGCGGCATCGGGGCTGACTGCAACCGAAGCGCTGCAGCCAGCAAGTGGCCATCCTTATTTGTTGAGCAGTTTGTTGGCGGTTTCGGCGATCAGCTTGCCCTGAAAGCGTGCGCCGTCGAGCTCGATGGCGCTGGGTTGGCGCTGGCCCTGGCCTCCGGCAATCGTCGTTGCGCCGTAGGGGCTGCCGCCCACGATTTCATCGAGCGTCATCTGCCCCTGGAAGCTGTAGGGCAGGCCGACGATCGTCATGCCGAAATGCAGCAGGTTGGTGATGATCGAAAACAGGGTGACTTCCTGGCCGCCGTGTTGGGTGGCAGTAGAGGTGAACGCACCGCCGACCTTGCCATTCAGGGCGCCACGCGCCCACAGGCCGCCGGCGGCATCCAGGAACGCAGCCATTTGCGCTGGCATGCGCCCAAAGCGAGTGGGGGCGCCAACCATGATGGCATCGTAGTTTTCCAGCTCGGCCACTGTGGCGACGGGGGCGGATTGCTCGAGCTTGAAGTGGGCGGCCTGGGCAATTTCCGCTGGCACCGTTTCCGGGACGCGTTTGACGTCGACCGTGGCACCGGCCGAGCGCGCGCCTTCGGCGACGGCATTTGCCATGGTCTCTATGTGGCCGTAAGTCGAGTAATAGAGGACGAGAACTTTGGACATGTGCTTCTCCCGGAAAACGATGGCCATTCAAATACTTGCGTGCATGCAAGCGGCTGATGCAGACGGCATTGCATTCACTTGCAACTGTGCCACTGAAAGACACGAGCAGTATCACTATGCGCCAAAAGTGACACGAGTTCAAGGTCTTTGGTTGACGGCTGATTCCAGCAAACGTATAGCTGAGGCGGCACCACACAATTGATTGAGAGGAATTGCGAGTGGCGACAAGTGGCATCGGCCCGGTTCGTCACGCAATGCCGCAGGAACAGGCGGCTACTGCCTGAGTATCGGATCAAGCCTGCGATGCAATCCGTAGATTTCGAGTCGTCATGCTGTTTAACAGGGTCCGCATAAACGTTTTATGCGCATCAGGCGCGATGGAACCGATCAGAGTGCGCAAATGCCGCCTGCGCCCGCTGTGGACCCATTGCGCCTTCATGAACCCGTGAAGCTTATGCGCCCACGATTTCAAAATCCACCGCAACGTTGTTGCGGATGGCGTGGGAATAAGGGCAGATCTTTTCGTGCGCTTCGTTCACCAGCGGCTCCAGCTCTGCGCGCGTCAGGCTCAAGTCCTCTATGCGCATCTTCACTGCTAGACCAAATCCTCCGCCTTCGCGCGGGCCGATGGAGACCGTACAAGTGACGGTGGCATTGGCGGCGTTCTTCTTGTGCTGCTTCGCCACGAAATCCAGCGCTCCGCCGAAACAGGCCGCATACCCTGCCGCAAACAAGTCTTCTGGCGTTGTCGTTCCGGGTTTGCCCGGACCGCCCATGGCCTTGGGGACGGAAAGATCGACGCTGACCAATCCATCGATGGACTCCGCGCGGCCATTGCGGCCGCCCTTGGCAGTCGCGGATGTGGAAAAGAGAGGTTGAATGGTGTCCATGGCATGCTCCTTGTATCGCTATGGAGAGAGCGAGAAACCGTAGACTATGTTGGACGCATGCTTTTCGGCTGTCAAGGACCGAAATAATGCCCTGGATATCGAGCGGTTTTCACAGTGCAACGAGTGCACACTTTCGGTTTTGTGTGCCGCTCAGCAGAGAAGCGATGAGGAAAAATCAGGGGTAGCAAGACCGCTGATGGAACCACAGCAACCCTGTGCCTTTCCTTCGGCATGCGCCTACGCTTCCCAAGCCTGGCCTCATTCTTCCTGCAGGATCTTGAACTGTAGGGCCAGGTGCTCCAGCAGCGCGCGCACGGCTGGAAATTGTTTGTAGCTGCAGTGTTACGGCAGAAATGCAGGACGCTGTGATTTTCGGGGGCGCAGAGAGAACCGATTCTGTTTATCTGGCAAATCTTTTGTCGTGCTGGCTCTGCGCTCCATCCATCCGGCCAGAGCGTCGACCGCACTGCACAGCAGCCAGTAGACCATTCCAACAAAGATGAACACTTCGGCTGGATGGACCATGATTTGGGCATTGACGCGTGTCGCTAGCAACGATAGTTCTTCTACGCCCACGATGTAAGCCAGTGAACTGTCCTTTATCAGTGTGGCCCATTGGTTGACGAAAGAGGGGAGCATCACGCGCAATGCCTGAGGCAGAATGATGTGGCGAAGCGTCTGCCAGCGCGTCATTCCCAGAGCCATGCCGGCATTCCACTGATGCCCAGATATGCCGCGGATGCCCGCTGCTACAGCGTGCGCCAGATAGGCAGCGCTGACCAGCACCAGTCCCAACATCACGCTAAAGACGCCCGGAACACTCCAGTCCAGCAAAACGGGCAGCAGGAAATACACCCAGAAAATCAGCATGAGTACGGGAATTGCGCGTAGCAATTCTGTTGCTGTTTCCAATATACGCTGCGGCCAGCCCGAAAATACGACCAGCAACACGCCAAAGAGCAGACCAAGACCGGCCGAAAACAGCCCAGAAGCAACACTGATGATGAGAGTCAGTAACGCTCCGCCGGGCGGGCCGTCTGGGAAAGTGCCCCATAGCAGATAGCCCATATCCTGGGAAAGAAAACTGAAGTCCATGGTTACCGTGTGTGTGCCCGTTCCCACACGCAGCGGTTGCTCATTGCGCGTCCGATCAAGCCGATGACGATAATCAGAAGAACGTACAGGACGGTGCCGATGCCATATACCTGAAAGGACATGAAGGTTTCGGCCTCGGCTTGTCGCGACCGGTATGACAATTCCGTCAGTCCCACTGCCATGCCCAGTGATGTGTTCTTGGCGATGTTCATATATTGCCCAAAGAGGGCCGGTTTGATGATGCTGAGTGCCTGGGGTAACACGACGTGTCGCAATGTCTGCAGTCGCGTCATGCCCAGCGCCAGCCCTGCATGGATCTGGTTGATGGAGACGCCGTTAAGTCCTGATCGGATTTCTTCACCCACGTAGGCCGTAGCGTAAAGAACCATGCCAAAAAGGGCAGCGATGAATTCATAAGACGGCCACGGTACTTTCAGGAAATCAGGTCCAAAAGCGTGCCCGGTATTGAGCCAGGCGACAAGCGCATCGGGCAGCAGGGCTGGCAGTCCGAAGTACCAGAAAAAAAGCTGCACCAGAAGCGGTGTATTGCGAAACAAAGACAGATAGAGCTCCGCAGCCTTGCGTATCCAGCCATGCGATCCTGAACGTGCACCAGCTAGAAAAATACCAAACACCGTGGAACACACTACCACGATCAACGTGGCCAAAACCGTTATGAACCAGCCTTCTAACAGCCAACCCCAGTATTTCGGGGACAGCATGGAGTCTGGCCATTCGAACAAAATGTTCATATCCAAAAATCCAGCGCAGTTTCAGCCCGAGCCGATTGGCCGGCCCGGGACCGTTGCATCACTTCGTCAGAGAGTTTTGTCACCAATTTTGTAGATCCGTTTGAGCGGTGTCTTGGTTTGAGGGCCAAACCATTTGTCATAGATTTGTCCTGCACGTCCGTTGGCCTCCATTTCCCGCAACGTCACGTTCACAAATTCAGTCAGATTGGTTTCGCCCTTGGGAATGCCAACGCCCATGTAGTCGTTCGAAATGGCAAACGGAGAAACTTCCCACTTGGCCCTCTCGGCAGGGTTGTTGATGGAAGTCAGCAAACCAATCAATTTGGGGCCGTCTTGCGAGATCGCTTGCACGTTGCCGTTGCGCAGCGCGGTGAAGGCAAAGGGAGTGTCGTCGTAGGCAATCAACGTGGCTTGCGGGTGCTTTTCGCGCAGAACAATTTCATTCGTGGTTCCCTTGTCAACGCCTATGCGCAAGCCATTGAGCTGTGCCGGTGTTTTCAGAAATCCCTTGGACGCAATAAATTGCGTACCCGATGAAAAATACGGAATGCTGAAATTGACCTGTTTTGCACGTTCGCTGGTAATGGTGAAATTGGCCAGAACCAGGTCAACCTTGTTCGAAACCAGTAGCGGTACCCGATTGGCTGGATTGGTCGGAACCAGTTGCAACTTGACTCCCAGCTTCTTGGCGAGATAGTCGGCGTAGTCCACGTCTAGACCATTGATCTGACGGGTTTTCGAATCAACGAATCCGAATGGCGGGTTGGCATCGAAAGCGGCAACACGCAATACGCCTGCCTTCTTGATATCGGCCAGTCGGTCTGCCAGGGCCGCATTGGTGGTTAGCAGGAGCAACCCGCCAACAAGTCCTGTCAAGAGTGTTTTTGTTTTCATTTTGGGTCCTTCATGGATAGATAGATGTTTTACAGATACAGGTGCGTCGGTAAATCCGGTAAACAGACGCTGTAAGCTCATGCGATGGCTCTTTGTATCGTTACCGG
>JBDHSG010000004.1:0-103739 GCA_039808005.1 Allobrachymonas sp.
AGCTCAGCTGGTTAGAGCACCACCTTGACATGGTGGGGGTCGTTGGTTCGAGTCCAATCGCGCCTACCAATGAAATTCAGTTCTCCGGAGGGCTTTCGGACAACTTCCCGCGAGTTTCATTGGGCATGGAGTCCTGCTGCAGGATTTCCATTTTTCCTTTCTCCCGCCTCCTATCTGCCCCGTTGATCTCCTTTGAGTGGAGCGTGAATAACAACGGGCGTTCATTGACTATGCCTCCAGCATGGCGCAGGGGCGCTGTGCCTGCGCTGACGCGTCTGCGTCAGGTTTTTCAGGTTCTGTTTGGTGAGCTGTTGTAGGACACGGGTGTAATCGACCGCCACCAATCTGGCAAATGGGTTGCTGACAGACCAGCCTTCGATGTGCACCATCTGTTTGCCATTGAAGACGACTATCCGCACTTCATTCGGGCGCGTTACGTCGATCCCCACCCTCTATGTCTGCTGTGCCAGCCTACGATCAGCCGTGGCGTTGCGTGTATCGCTAAGCTTGGGAAAGGCCTGGGCTCCGCACTGTGAAAGACCCCAAAAGGCAGTAGTGAGGGTATCTGAACCGGGTCCTGAAGAGGCGGCCCGTAAAATCTATACAGATCCAGACATAAGCAATGGCGTATTCGCCACCTTCAATCCATCCGCTCTACCGCTGCTGGTATTGAAGTAATGCCTGCTTCGGGCCGAAACATCAAGGAGCGCGACCATGGATAGCCAGCGCCGACAGAGGCTGTTGTCATCAGCTGTCGCCAGCGGTATCGATACTTCCAAAGCGCTTGCCAACTTCATGGCGCAGGTAGAACATGAGTCTGGTGGCTTTCAGCGGCTGGAAGAAGGGTTCCGGTATACGCGGGGTATTGAGCAAATCACTTCCAAAGTGAAATCTGCCTTGCGCGAAGGCCCTGAGGCGATTGAGGCGGCGCGACAGGAGGCGTTGCGCAACCAGCCGGAGAAACTGGCCGAACTCATGTACGGCGGGCGAATGGGTAACGACCAGCCTGGAGACGGCTACAGATACCGTGGCCGGGGCTACATTCAGTTGACCGGCAAGGATATCTATGCTGAAGCTGGGCGTGATCTGGAGCTTGATTTACTCAACGATCCCGGGCTGGCGGTGAAACCTGAGCATGCGGAGAAAATAGCTATCTGGTATTGGCAGAAGAAAGTACCTGTACGTGCGCAGGGAAACGTGAAGGCTGCCACCAAGGCGATCAATGGCGGGTACAACGGCCTTGCGGACCGGGAGCGCCGCTTTGAAAAGTGGTTGAACGAGTTGACGCCCGAACGTATCAACCGCATCAAGGAAGAAAGGCAGGTTCTTGCCGGTGATTCCACTTCTGCCAGCAAGGACGCACCTGCTGCGCAGGCGCAGCGGGCGGATGTCAAGAAGCTTCAATCGATGCTGGCAACGCTTGGCTACCATGGCAAAAACGGCCGCGTTCTGCTTGCAGACGGCCTGCTGGGCCCGCAAACACAGTTTGCCATCCGGGAATTTCAGAAAGAGCATGGTCTCAAGTCAGACGGTGTCGTAGGCCCCAAGACGGAGCAATCGCTGGATCGGGCCATCCGGCGCCACCGCAAGGCGCTTGCACAACGCCAGCCAGCAGGCTGGCCAGAACAACCCGGCAGCAAAACGCTGTTGCCGCCGCAAGCGCTGGACTTGTACGACAGGATCGCAGGTGTTCTGCCCCAACTCAATGGCGGGCAGCATGCCCAGGTCACCGCCTACTGCATGCAACAGTGCCGCCAGCAGGATATGGCCCTGGAGCAGGTGGCCAGCGTCACGCTTTTGTCCTTCAACAACAAGAACCTGCTGGTGATGCACAACCAGGATCAAAGTCAGATGGTGACGGCCGATGTGGACAAGGCTCTGCGCATTCCGGTGGAGCAAAGCCTGGCAGCCATTGAATAACGATTGCTCACGCAGCCAATATAGACATCTGGGGCTATGAGCTGCAACTTAAAAATAACGGCAACAGCCGTGTCATGACCGGTCATTGCGTGCGGTCTTGCCATGACACAGGCGGGGCATCGCACAAGACTGGCGTATTGCCATGGGGCAAAGTTGCCACGGCGTGCAGACCTGTGCGGTGCACGGGCAAACAAGGATCAAGGTAAAAGCGTGTTCAGCCTGCTCCAGTGCAGCTGGCCATCGGCTAGTCGTTGCGCGCGCAGGGCTTCGCCTCTTGGAGGACTGGCCAGCAGGTCCCAGTCGGAGAGGACCTTGCGATGCAGGATCGGCTGTCCATCCGGGCCTGCCAGGACATGATCCTGCGGTTTGTGTGTATGGCCATGGATCAACAGCGCACAGTGGTGATCCTGCAGCCATTGTGTGGCCGTCGGCTCGTCCACGTCGGCGTAGCCCTCAACCCCCAAGGCATTCTTGCGCAGGCTGCTTTGCTGGCGCAACTGGCGTGCCAGTGCCAGCCGTTGCTCCAGTGGTTGCTGCAGGAAAGCCTGCTGCCATGCCGGATTGCGTACCTGTTGGCGAAATTGCATGTAGGCCGTGTCGGCGATGCACAGGGCGTCGCCATGGCTGAGCAGGAGGCGTTGATCGGGTTGTCCCGGCGTGGTGGCAGGTAGCTGCAGCACGCACGGATCATGCAGCAGGGTCAGTCCGGCTGCTGCGCAAAATGCAGCGCCGACCAGAAAATCGCGGTTGCCCGGCATGAAGTACAGCGCCTTGTGCTGGCTCACGGCATGCAGTGTCTGCGTGAGCTGGCGCTCGAAATCATGATCCGGGTGGTGCAGCGCGTCGTCACCGGCCCACAGTTCCAGGATGTCGCCGAGCAGGAACACGGCATTTGCCGGGGTGTGCAGCAGATATCGGGCAAAGCCTTGCCAGGTAGCATCGTCCTGCTGCAGGTGCAGGTCGGCCACGAAATCCACGCTCCGCCAATGGGCAGGCGCACAGACACAGGTGATGGGGTCAGACACGATGGACAGCAAGCGATGAGGCCGCTGCATGGCGCAGCGGCAGGCCAGGCATCAGCCCTGTACTTCCGCTTTTTCGATCAGGACGTCTTCCTTCGGCACATCGTCGTGCATGCCGCGCCTTCCTGTGGCCACGCCGGCAATCAGGTCGACCACTTCCTGGCCCTGCACGACCTTGCCAAATACGGCATAGCCCCAGCCTTGCGGCGTGGGCGACTTGTAGTTGAGGAAGCCGTTGTCTGCCACGTTGATGAAGAACTGGGCGCTGGCCGAGTGCGGGGCAGAAGTACGTGCCATGGCGATGGTGTACCGGTCGTTCTTCAGGCCGTTGTTGGCTTCGTTCTGGATTTCCTTGTCGGTGGGCTTTTGTTCCATGCCGGGGGCAAATCCGCCGCCCTGGATCATGAAGCCAGGGATCACGCGATGGAATACCGTACCGTCGTAGTGGCCCTTGCGGACATATTCCAGAAAGTTGGCAACCGTTACCGGGGCCTTGCTTTCGTCAAGTTCAAGGGTGATGGCGCCGTGATTGGCAATGTGAAGGATGACTTGTGTGCTCATGATGCAGGGGGAAAGGGATCGTGTAAAAAAGCCTGTCCGGACGACAGGCCCACGCAGCGGGAGTTTACTTGATCTGCCGCGCCGACTGGATGAGAACGGGTTTTTGGGGCACATCGCTGGCAAAAGGGCCGGCCGCTCCTGTTGGTGTGATGCGTATTCTGTCAATCACGTCCATGCCGCTGATCACTTTGCCAAAAACGGTATAGCCGGCCAGCGCGGGATGCCGCAGCAATTGTGCGCGCGGGATGTTGGTGTAATTCTTGCCTTGGTAGGTGAAGAGCGGTACGGGATCGCCGTTGGGAATGATCGTTGGGTCGAGGAAGGGGTTGTCCTTGACATTGATGAAAAATTGCGCAGTGGCGGAATTTGGATCGGTGGTGCGTGCCATGGCGATCGTTCCCGTGATGTTTCTCAAGCCGGCCTTGCGGGATTGCTGGCCTTCATGCGCGATCGGCGCCCGGGTCGGTTTTTGTACGAAGCTGGTGTCGAACCCGCCTCCCTGGATCATGAAGTTGCCGATGACGCGGTGGAAGATGGTGCCGTTGTAGTGGCCGCTATGGACGTATTGCAGAAAGTTGTCGACGGTTTTGGGCGCGGCAGCCGGATCGAGTTCAACCGTGAAATCGCCCAGGTTGGTATGGAACTGCACCTGCGGCCGGGGGGCTGCGGGCCTGTCATCGGCCGCTGCAACAACGGCCGGCGAAAGCAGGGGCGCCAAGCAAAGCAAGGCCACAACCAACCGTCTTGCCAAAGGGACAGCGGGGATGGTGTTCCGGAGGGACGAATGGTGGGCAGGCATGCGCATATCTCCTTTTCAGAATGTGGCTGGCGCCGAGGGGCTATTTATGCTTGGGACCATCGTGACGCGGCGGGCAGGCATGAACAAGCCCCGGTCCTGGCCCAAGTATGTAAATCATTGGGGGCGTATCAGGGCGAGGACGACTGCATCGCACGGATTTTTTCCTGCAAGACGCGGTTGCCGGGCTGCAAGGCAAGGGCCCGGCGGTAATGGTCTTCCGCGATCCGCCGGTAGACATCGCCCATGTTGTGCAGGGCCAGCACGTATTGGGGATTGATGCGCAAGGCGCTTTCCAGGGCCGTGCGTGCCATCTCGAGCTCTCCCGACTGTGCATACAACACGGCCAGATTGTTGTAGGGCTCGGCAATCTCGGGAAATTCCTGGGTAATGACCAGCAGCTGGTTGCGGGCTTCTTCGGTTTTTCCCTGTGCGATCAGCACGCGCGATCGGATCAGGCGCATTTGCGGATCGCGCGGATTGCCTGCCAGATAGGCGTCGGCCGCCTGCAAGGCCGACGGGTAATCTTTGGCGGTGAGGAACTGGTTGACCTTTTTGTAGGGCTCCCCCACCAACGTGGTTTGTGCCTGCGCCAGGCCGCCGCCAAGCAGCAGTGAAACTGCGAGCGCGGCACGCAGCCCGATGCGCCGCCAGCGTGCGGAAAGTGACAAGAAGCGCGACGGGGAAGAAGATACAGCGGTTGAAAAAGCGTGCATGGCCAGACAATACAGTGCAACGCTTGCATTATCCCCCAGTTGCCGGCGATGCGGAACACGCGCACGGAGAGCCGGCGGGTCCTTTGCGGTAGGATTGCTGCTTGTGCCGGATGCATGGCAGATGCCTGCCGGTTATGCAATAAACGCTTGCCTCTCAAACAATCCCTTGCATCATGTCTTTGCGTATCTACAACACGCTCGCGCGTGACGTGCAGCCATTTGTTCCGCTGGAACCCAACCATGTGCGCATGTATGTCTGCGGCATGACGATCTACGACCTGTGCCACATCGGGCATGCACGCATGATGATTGCCTTCGATGTGATGCAGAAATGGCTGCGTGCCAGCGGGTATCGCGTGACCTATGTGCGCAACATCACCGACATTGACGACAAGATCATCAAGCGGGCTCTGGAGCGCGGCATTCCCATCCGTCAGCTGACCGACGAAATGATCGCGGCCATGCACGAGGACTTTGCCCCGCTGGGCATCGATCGCCCGACGCACGAACCCCGCGCCACTGAATACGTGTCGCAAATGGCGGCGCTGATCCAGCGCCTGCAGCAGAAGGGCCTGGCCTACAAGGTGGAACAAGGCGACAGCGCGGGCGACTACATGTATTCGGTGCGCAAGTTCGATGGGTACGGCAGGCTCAGCGGCAAATCGCTCGACGACCTGCGCGCCGGCGAGCGCGTGGCCGTGCAGGACGGCAAACAGGATCCGCTGGATTTCGTGCTGTGGAAGGCAGCCAAGCCCTCTGAACCGGCCGACGCCAAATACGATTCGGTCATTGGCTGTGGGCGTCCCGGCTGGCACATCGAATGCTCGGCCATGAGCATGGCACTGCTGGGTGAAACGTTCGACATCCACGGAGGCGGCGCCGATCTGCAGTTTCCGCACCACGAAAACGAGATTGCCCAGAGCGAAGGCGCCACCGGCAAAACGTTTGCCCGCTACTGGGTGCACAACGGCTTTCTGCAGGTGGATGGCGAAAAAATGAGCAAATCGCTCAACAATTTTTTCACCATCCGCGATGTGCTCAAAAGCTACGATGGCGAAACGTTGCGCTTTTTCATGCTGCGCGTGCACTACCGCCGTCCGTTCAACTTCAGCGATGCTGGGCTGGATGATGCCCGGATGGCACTGAAGCGCCTCTATACGGCCTTGTCGGCCGTGCCTGCGGCGGAGGTGCCGGCAGCCATTGACTGGAATGATCCTTACGCCAGCCGCTTCAAGGCAGCCATGGACAATGATTTCGGCACGCCCGAAGCCGTGGCCGTATTGTTCGATCTGGCCAGTGAGGTCAACAAAACCCGTTCCGCTGCGCTGGCCGGCCTGCTCAAGGCGCTGGGCGCCACGCTGGGCCTGCTGCAAAGCGATCCCGCACGCTATTTGCAGGCAGGCGCTGGGCTGGATGCTGCCAGCATTGAGGCGCAAATCGCTGCGCGTGCGCAGGCCAAGGCCGACAAGAACTGGGCAGAGGCCGATCGTATCCGCCGCAGTCTTCTGGAGCAGGGTGTTGTTCTCAAGGATTCCGCCCAAGGCACCACCTGGGAGCGGGCCACGTAGGCAGGTGTTTCCGGTTTTTTTACGACATGGCGCCATCTGCAAGGCTTGATGGGGCCGTCAGCCGTCCTTTCCAATAGCCTTGCCGACAAGCGCCGCGCATCACAGGTCAGCATGCCGAGCATGCCTGGCTGCATGCTTCGCGGGATACGCCAATCGCCGTCCAAGCGCGTGAGCCTGTATGTACGACACAATCCTGACATGATTCCCAACCATCCCACCGACAGCGCCTTGTCTGGCAAGCAGTCACGCGATACGGCTGCTGATGCCGTCGCCGAGGCTTCGTGCCGTACGCCACTGTACTGGAAAGAGGCTTGCACGTACTTGAGCCGGCATGACCGGGTAATGAAGAAGCTCATTCTCCGCTACGGCGCAGCGCGTCTGGAATCGCGCGGCGATGCCTTCGTTACGTTGGCGCGTAGCATCATCGGCCAGCAGATATCGGTCAAGGCCGCGCAATCGGTGTGGGAGCGTTTTGCCACATTGCCCGACAGCATGGCTCCCCAGCAGATTCTGCAGTTGACGCCGTGCGTCATGCGTGCAGCAGGCCTGAGTGTGCGCAAGGGGGAATATCTGCATGACTTGGCCCGGCATTTCGTCGCGCATGACCTGCAGAATGCCCATTGGCATGAAATGGACGATGATGACGTCATTGCGGCATTGGTGGCGATTCGCGGCATTGGGCGCTGGACGGCGGAGATGTTCCTGATCTTCCATCTCATGCGGCCGAACGTACTGCCGTTGGACGACATCGGGCTCATGAAAGGCATCAGCCACAATTATTTTTCCGGCGAGCCGGTGAGCCGTCACGAGATGCGCGAACTGGCGCAGGCCTGGCAGCCCTATTGCAGCGTGGCAACCTGGTATCTCTGGCGGTCGCTCGATCCCTTGCCGGTGGCGTACTGAACATGCATACAGGTTCAGTGCACGCTGCTGTCTTTACAATACCGCCAGTTTCCGCAGGAGCAAAGTGTGAGCAAACGGACATTTCTGGATTTTGAGCAGCCCATAGCCGAACTTGAAAACAAGATCGAGGAGCTGCGATATGTACAAAGCGAATCGGCGGTGGATATCTCTGCCGAAATCGAACAGCTTGGCAAAAAAAGCCAGCAACTGACCAAGGACATCTACAGCAATCTCACGCCCTGGCAGATCACGAAGATCGCGCGCCATGCCGACCGGCCTTACACGCTGGATTACATCGAGGGAATCTTCACCGATTTCGTCGAGCTCCACGGCGACCGCCATGTGGCCGACGATCTTTCGATCATTGGCGGATTGGCGCGTTTCAACGGCAGTGCCTGCATGGTATTGGGCCACCAAAAAGGCCGCAGCACCAAAATGCG
The DNA here is from genome assembly GCA_039808005.1 of Allobrachymonas sp. Taxonomy (GTDB): domain Bacteria; phylum Pseudomonadota; class Gammaproteobacteria; order Burkholderiales; family Burkholderiaceae_C; genus Brachymonas. The sequence continues at coordinate 7,927 of JBDHSG010000004.1, forward strand.
TGCCCTGCGCAATTTCGGCATGAGCAAGCCCGAGGGCTATCGCAAGGCATTGCGGCTGATGAAAACGGCCGAAAAATTCAAGCTGCCCGTGTTCACGTTCGTGGACACGCCCGGCGCGTTTCCCGGCATCGATGCCGAGGAACGTAACCAGAGCGAAGCCATTGGCCGCAACATCTTCGAAATGGCGCAGCTGGAAGTGCCGATCATCGCCACCATCATCGGCGAAGGCGGCTCTGGCGGCGCGCTGGCCATCAGCGTGGCCGATCAGGTGCTGATGCTTCAGTATTCGGTGTACTCGGTCATTTCCCCGGAAGGGTGCGCGTCCATCCTCTGGAAAACTGCGGACCGTGCGCAGGATGCAGCCGAGGCACTGGGCATCACGGCGCACCGGCTCAAGGCACTGGGCCTGGTGGACAAGATCGTCAGCGAACCGGTGGGCGGTGCGCACACCAATCACAAGCAGATGGTGTCCCTGCTCAAGCGCGCACTGGGCGAAGCCTTGCGTCAGGTGAGCGACCTCAAGCCCAAGGAGTTGCTTGATCGTCGTTACGAACGCCTGCAAAGCTGCGGCAGGTTCAATGACGTGCGCGCAACGGACGAATAAGCCAGGAAGGAGCCGCCCGGTTCCTTGTCGCAAGGCTGGTTGCTTCTTTGTTTGCAAGCGCCATGTCTAGTGCACGTTTCCCAGCGCTTGATGATCTGTGGCGCTGGCCGGCCTCGCAAGTCGATCACGCCTTGCTGCAATGGTGGCAAGACCTGCCATTACCCAGGCCAGGCAAGCTGGCCGTTGCTTTCAGTGGCGGAGCCGATTCCACTGCATTGCTGCTGGCTACCGTGCGGTTGTGTCACAAAGCGGCAGAAGATTCATCGGACGGCTTGCCGCGAACGGTTGTGGCATTGCATGTGCACCATGGGCTGCAGCCGAGCGCTGATGCCTTTTCTCGCCATTGCGAACAGATATGCGTGGTCTTGCGCGAACCAGCAGCGCACATCGGTTGCGCGCTGGAATACGTGGAATTGCCGCTGCGCATTGTGCTGGAAAAGGGCGATAGCGTGGAAGCCCGGGCGAGGGAAGAACGCTACCGCGCGCTCGCGCAGGCGTCCCAGGCAACCGGTTCTGCCGCAGTATTGCTGGGCCACAATGCCGATGACCAGGCGGAAAGCGTCCTGCTGGCGCTGGGCCGGGGCGCCGGTGTGGCCGGGCTGGCGGCCATGGCTCCCCGCTTCGAACGGCACGGCGCGGAGTTTGCGCGCCCCTTGCTTGCGGTTTCCGGCAAGGCGCTGCGCGCCTGGCTGCAGGAACACGAGGTGTCCTGGATCGATGACCCGAGCAATGCCGACCATCGCTATACGCGCAACAAGCTGCGGCATGTGCTGATGCCTGCGGTGGAGCAGGCCATGCCCGCGTTCCGTACCAGCTTTGCCCGCAGTGCGCGACTTGCCGCGCAGGCAGATGCCCTGCTGCAGGAACTGGCACAGCTCGATCTGCAGCACGTCGGCAATCCGCCGCAGATCGCCTTGCTGCAACGGCTTTCGCCTGAGCGGCAAGCCAATGTGCTGCGCCATTGGCTCAAAGGAGCATATGGCACGGTTGGCAGTGAAAGCCAGCTACGGGCCTTGTTGCGTGTGCTTTCGGCCTGTACGACACGCGGCCACCAGATCCATATCAAGGTTGGAAGTGGATTCGTGTTGCGGCAAGGGCGTGTATTGACCTGGAAGCCGCTACAATCCTAAACTTTGTGCGATTTTTTGCACTGCAGCATTTGCAGTGTGTTTCGAATGGCATCCGGGAAAAAGTATGGCCTTGATCGTTCATAAATACGGCGGCACCTCCATGGGTTCTGTCGAGCGCATCCAGCAAGTGGCCAAGCGTGTGGCTAAATGGGCGCGCGCCGGGCACCAGATGGTGATCGTGCCCTCTGCCATGAGTGGCGAAACCAACCGGCTGCTTGGGCTGGCGAGGGAAATCGCCCCTGCACACAGCACGTCCAGCACCCTGCGCGAAATGGACATGATTGCCGCAACAGGCGAGCAGGTATCCGTGGGGTTGCTGTCGCTGGCGCTGCAGGCCGAAGGCATGCCTGCCATCAGTTTTGCCGGCTGGCAGGTTCCCGTGCATACCGACAGTGCCTATACCAAGGCCCGGATCAGGCAGATCGACGACGAGCGCGTACGAGCCGAACTGGGCGCCGGCAAAGTCGTCATCATCACCGGTTTCCAGGGGATCGACGATCAGGGCAACGTCACGACGCTGGGGCGTGGCGGCAGTGACACCTCGGCGGTGGCCATAGCCGCGGCCTTGAAGGCCGACGAGTGTTTGATCTACACCGATGTCGATGGCGTCTATACCACCGATCCGCGTATTGTTCCTGAGGCGCGTCGCATGGGCGTCATCAGTTTTGAGGAAATGCTGGAAATGGCCAGCATGGGCTCCAAGGTACTGCAAATTCGCTCGGTGGAATTTGCTGGCAAATACCGGATGCCCATTCGCGTTCTCAGCAGCTTCACAGCCTGGGACATTGCGATTGAGGAAGAAGCGCAATCCGGCACCCTGATCACCTTTGAGGAAGACGAAAAAATGGAAAAAGCCCTTGTTTCCGGCATCGCTTTCAATCGCGACGAAGCCAAGATTTCCATTCTTGGCGTGCCCGACCGTCCAGGCATTGCATACCAGATCCTGGGCACCGTGGCCGACGCCAACATCGAAGTGGACGCCATCATCCAGAACATCAGCAAGGACGGCAAGACCGACTTCACATTCACCGTTGGCCAGGGCGACTATGCCCGGACCATGGATCTGCTGCAAAGCAAGATCGTGCCGGCAACCGGCGCGGCTGAAGTCATTGGGGACACCAAGATCTGCAAGGTCAGCATTGTGGGCATCGGTATGCGCAGCCATGCCGGCGTGGCCAGCAAGATGTTTCGTGCCCTGGCCGAAGAGGGCATCAACATCCAGATGATTGCTACATCGGAAATCAAGACCTCGGTGGTGATCGAGGAAAAATACCTGGAACTTGCCGTGCGGGCTCTTCACAAGGCTTTCGAACTTGACCAGCCCTATATGGAGCCCGTTTCTGATTGAAGTGCGTTGGCAACCTGTTGATCATGTGGCACAAAGCCACCCAGCGCACCCTCTTGGCGCAATGCCATGAGCTATAATCAAAAAATTCGACAGGAGACGTGACCGAGAGGCCGAAGGTGCTCCCCTGCTAAGGGAGTATGCGGTGTAGAGCCGCATCGAGGGTTCGAATCCCTCCGTCTCCGCCAGTTTAAAGTCCGCCAACATCCGGTAACGTCCGGGATTGGCGGATTTTTCTTTTGTGGACAAGGCAAGGGGCCTATTGTCTATAGACGCCACCGATAACGTCCATATACAGCCAAGCATGATGTGATGGCGGAAATTCCCCCCCCCTCTCCCCCGTGGGGTTGCCCTCCATACCTCTGATAGAGGCCACTATCAAGGCTGCCAAGCCGCCAACAATCCTGCAAGCTTCTCGACGCAGGCGCTTTCTTTATATGGGCGTGGCTGGATGTGACTTTGGATTGAGCGTCTGTCCTATCAAAAGCGCAGTGGCTTCGCCTAACCACAAGTTGCACGAATGATCTTGTCCGTTTTCGGATCAGTTGCGATCGTCAACCGCTCACGACGATAATCCATCGTTACGCCTTGGTTAGGTGCGACTTGGCGTACGATGGTTGCGCCAGTCAGTTGTTTGGCCTGTTCGTCGGTCAGCCTATTCACGCCAGTCAATGCCTCGGCAGCATCACTGCGGCATATGCCCGAAGCCGCGCTATTCCCGGCTCGGCTCGGGTCTGTATTGAAATTAAATGCCCCAGGATGATTTACAAGGCTACCCGTCAGCGCTGCATAAAGAATCGTCTTGCCGTCGATGGACTCGCTGCCGCCGCCCATGTTCATCCATGTCAGGCGTTCGGTGTTGTCTTTTTTGTTGACTGACAGCAGTAGCCCATACATCACCTTTTTCTGCGGGTCGTACATGACAGCCATGCGCTCAGAACCACAGTTATGTGGTTCGCATGAACTCATTACGTGCACATCATTTCCATCAAATGAAACCGTAGTTGCCGGTGATTCAGTGCCTCCCTGTATCACCCAGGCAGGCAATTGGTGTCCTGCCTTCATTGTGTTGAACGCCGCTCTTGCTGCGCTGTCGCCTGGAATTGCGCTCATGGACCATGTTTTTCCTGGAGCAGCCACTGTTTCCGCCCAGGAAGCTTGGGTGAAAACCAGCGTAGCAGCAATGGAAAGGGCAATTTTGACTTTCATACTAGTGTCCTCGTAACCGAGAGCCGTCCCGGATATGTCGATCTATAGCCTGGGGCCTTCCCCAGACGATGCCATTCTATCCATCGCAAGAAAAAATCCCGCCGAAGCGGGGGCAGCGGCGGGGCAGTATTTCACGGATTAATTGCAAAGCCTAGTATCCGAGCTATCTGCAAATCCATCTTTGAATCTCGCACTCTCGCCAGTATGGCCTTGGCCATCATTGGTGAAAGCTTGCTAAAGCGCATGCAAGCGGGTTTTTCATTGGGCCAATCAGTTGCCAATTTTCGCTGGTTGCCGCATGGAATTACCGTACAGCCGCGCATGATGCATGGTATGGCAGTCATATGGTACGAAGTGATGTGGAGCCGATATTTCAGCACTGGCCATTAAAGAGGCAGAGTCTGTTTTGTGGTGGCAGGCTGTGTGAGCAGGCTTGCCGCGATCAGCGTCACGATGCCTGCGGGTACGCCAAACACGGCACTGGATATTGGCTGAATGCCCCACAACAATGGTATGGGCTGCATTGCCGGCAACCACTGCTGCAGGGTAGGCATGTGCAGCAGCGTGTAGCCCGCCGCCGTCACCAAACCGGCGAGCATGCCGGCTACCGCTCCGGCTCGGGTTGCCCTGCACCAGAAAATTCCCAGCACCAATGCTGGCACGAAGGCCGAGGCCGCCAGTGAAAAGGAGGCCGTTACAAGATTGAGGATGTCGCTGGGACGATGCGCCGCAACATAGGCAGCGCCCAGGGCCATGATCAGCAAGACGAGCTTGGACAGCATGACGCGCCGGATTTCAGAGGCCTGCGGATTGATTTCACGGTAGTAGCCATCGTGCGCGAGCGTCGTGCCGATGGTGAGCAGCAGGCCGTCGGCGGTGGATAGCGCCGCTGCCAGCCCACCGGTCGCGACCATGGTCGAAATGACGAAAGGCAGCCCGGCAATGTCCGGTATGGCCAGCATGATGAGATCGGGGTGCAGTTGCAATTCGGCAAACTGTAGGATGCCGTCACGGTTGATGTCCTGTACGTCCAGCAGGTGACGGTCTATCCGGTTCCAGGCGCTGATCCATTGCGGCAGGGCGTCGAACCGTGTGCCCACGAGATGGTGCATCACTTCGTATTTGACAAGAATCGCCATGGCCGGGATGCAGATATAGAGCGCCGCGACAAAGAAGGTGGTCCAGGCGACGGAGGTGCGTGTGGCAGCGGCACTGGGGGTGGTGAAGTACCGCGTGAGCAGGTGCGGGAGCCCCAGCGTGCCCAAGAACAGGCAGAACATGAGGGCCAGCACATTGCGGCGAAACAGCGCCGAATCCGGGTCGTTCTGGCCTGCTTCCGATGAGCCATCAGCATCCATCGTTGGCATGCTGCTGCCCAGCGGCTCGCTGCGTTTGCGGTTCATCTGGTAGCTGTTTTGCCAGATCTGGCGCGCCTCGCTTTCGGTGCGGGGCAATTGTTCGAGCGAGCGGCCCAATGCAAACAGCGAGGTTGCCTCCGCGTTGCTGGTCTGGATTTTTTGCAGTTGAGCCAGCAGGCGCAGGCGCTCGTCGCGCATGGCCTGGGGAATGTCTTGCAGCTTGGCGGCATCTTCTGCTGCCCGCCGGGCATAGATCTGCATCACCTCCTGTTCTTGCGGAGAGCCGCGCAGCCGTTGCTCCAGTTCCGTGACCTGCTGCAACTGCCGGGCGTAGGCCAGCGGAGCAAGATAACTGCCGGTCTGCTTGTAAGACAGCAGCGAAACCGGAATCACGAACGCCAGCAGCAGGATGACGTATTGGGCCACCTGGGTCCAGGTAACCGCCCGCATTCCGCCCAGAAACGAGCAGACCAGCACACCACTCAGGCCCAGCAGCATGCCGATTTCAAACCGCACGCCCGACAGCCGCGAAGCAATCAGGCCAACGCCGTAAATCTGCGCCACCATGTAAATGAAACTGCACAGAACCGTGGTCAGCATGGCCATGCGGCGTGGCCAGCGTCCGCCGTAGCGCCGCTCGAAAAACTCGGGCAGGGTGTACAGCCGCATGCGTCGCAGATAAGGTGCGGCCAGCAGCGCCACCAGGCAGAAACCACCCGTCCATCCCAGCAGATAGACGAACCCTCCCGGTTTGCCGGCGTTGCCGGCAAAGCCCTGGGTGTAAAGCTCTCCGGCCAGGCTGATGAAAGTGGCCGCGCTGATCCAGTCGGCGGCGCTTGCCATCCCGTTGTAAAACGCCGGTATGCTGCGCCCTGCCACAAAATACTGGTCGAGTTGCGTGGTGCGGCAATACAGGCCGATCAGCATGTAGCCGACAATCGATACCAGAAAACAGAGGGACCCGAGCATGGTGCGCGACATGCCCGCGCGCTCGAGCAGTACGGCCAATCCGATGAATGAAAGCACCGCCATCACATAGGCGGCAAATAGCATGTGGGTACGGCGTTCAGGATTCATGCCCGCGTCCGCAGCGGCTGTCTTGCAGCCGTTCACGCCGATTGGCCAGCCAGGCGTAGCTGGCTGTAATCAGTACATACAGCATGATCACGCCTTGTGCCGCCAGCCAGTACCCCAGGGACCAGTTTCCCAGCCGGTAACGTGCCAGCCAGTCTGAGAAATACATGGTTCCAAAACTGGCAATGGCCCACAACAGTAGCAGACCCAGCCGCCAGCGCCAGCCGACAGGCTCCTGGGGAACATCGTTCGGCGGAGTGCCTTCTGGCGGGCGGCTGGGAGCGGCGTTCATGGCAGTGATCTGGAAGGATTCATTTTTCCCAGCATTATTGAACGCCGTGGCCGGATGGATAAAGGTTCGAAGTTTGTCCGATATGCCGGTGGTGACGTCTATGCCAACTGTAACTGAATCCTCAGTACTGGAGAGCCGGGGAAACTGCTCAAGAACTTAATCAGAGTTGATAAATTGTAGGCTCGTCAGTGTCCTGACCATCTGAGTATCCTTGTGGCGCTACTTTACGATTTCCATCAGCTTGCCGAAACTGTCCACCACGTCGTACTTGACGTTCTCCGGGGTGAAGCGGCGGTTCATCTCGTCGAAGAACTTTCGGGCGCATTTGATCTTGGTTTTCTCGATCTCGCGCAAATCCATCGATAACATCGATCCCTTGGTTTCCGCCACGAAGTAAATGTGCTTCGCCGTGCCCTCCTTGAACGAAATGGCCCAGTCCGGGTTGTAGTCGCCAACCGGGGTCGGGATCAGGAAACCGCGTGGCAACTTCGCGTACACCACAACTTCGGCGCTGGCCTCCAGTGCCTCGGCGAAATCGCGCTCCGGCTTCGAGCCGGAATCTGGTAGCACGAAGTCGTAGATGTGGTGCTTGGGCGTTTTGACCGCGTTGCTGAAGTCCTGCTTGGTCTGCCCGGCGGTGAAGATGTCGAGGTCGAACTTGTCCTCGACCGGGTCGTAGGCCAGATGCTCGATGATGACCGTCGCCTTCTGTTCGTTGATGAGCCTTGTGGCCTCGGCGATGAAGCTCTCCGGGTTGGTCTTGAACTGCGCAAAGACCGCGACGTTGATGCCCTTGAGGACTTCCCCCACCGTCCGGCGTGTCAGTTGCGTGCCTTCGGCCAGCTTGCCGATCAGGTCGTACTTGACCGCAGAATGGATCGAATTGCGGTTGGTTTCGGTTTCCGTGACCTTCAACTCGAAGGCATTGCCGCCCTTGATGCCGTCGTAGGTCACAGCGGCGGCTTGCTCACCGTGCTGGATGGTGTATTGCAGCGGGGTCACGCGCAGGGCCGCGTCCAGTTCCTTCACCGCTTTCTGCACCAGTTCGTCAGAGTCGAAGTCGACGCTGTAGGCCGCCTTGCGGTTGATGCGGTTCCACAGCGCCTTGAACTCCTGCTTGTCGAAGTTGGCGTTGAGCGGATTCTTCTTCGGGCGACGGTCGTCGCCGATGTCGGGCAACTGGCTGGCACTGAACACGCTGTCGATGAGCTGGAACACCTGCTCGGCGTGCGGCTTCAAGTCTTCCGGCAAATCGGCCAGCGCTCCAGCCTTCTTGGCCTCGTGATACGCCGCCGCGATTCGATCCGAATCGTCGGTGTAGTCGTTCTTGACCAGATAGCGGTAGATCTGCTTCGGGTTGTCCCAACCTTCGCGCAGGGCGGAGTGCGAGAAGATGAAACGCACCGGCTCTGCCAGCGACAGCAGGCGCTCCTTGTCCTTCAGGATCAGGTCGTAGGCGTCCACGTCATCGGACAGCCCTGCGTTCTCGCCGCGCGCGGCAACCGCCGAATCCACCTGCCGCTTGCTCTTCTTGTCGATGGAGAAGTAGCCGCTGTGGGTCTTGCCCGCTTCGATGCCTTTCAGGTACTTGACGTAGGCCGTCTCGTCCAGGTCGAGCATCTCGTTCAGGTACTGCGTGTACTCCTCTTCAAAGATGCGGGCGTATTCGCCTTTTTCGTCTGCCTGCGCGTAGTCGCGATACTTGGCCACCTCGTCGATGAAGAACAGGGTCAGCACCTTCACGCCCTGTTGGAACAGCGCCTGCTCCTTGTCGAAGTGCGCCTTGATGGCCTCCCGAATCTGGATGCGGCGCAGCGCAGCCTCGGTCACATCGCCGGTGGCGTCACCGACCGTAAAGGGAGCATGATGGAACTGATCAACAACATCAGCCGCTTGCTGGGCGACGATCTCAAGCTGACCCTCAGACCCGGCGCGCGCCTGAAGATCGCCGCCTCGTGTTTTTCGATGTACGCCTTCGAGGCGCTAAAAGCCGAGCTGGAGAAGATCGACGAGCTGAACTTCATCTTCACCTCGCCGACCTTTGTGGCCAATGAGGTCACCGACAAGATTCGCAAGGAGCGCCGGGAATTCCACATCCCCAAGCTCGACCGGGAGCGCAGTCTCTACGGCAGCGAGTTTGAAATCCAGCTTCGCAACAAGCTCACCCAGCGGGCGGTAGCCAAGGAGTGCGCCGACTGGATTCAGCGCAAGGCCAAGTTCCGGAGCAATCGCACCAAAGCGCCGATGCAGCAGTTCGCCTGCGTGCAGGCCAGCGGCACCGACACGGCTTACATGCCCCTGCACGGCTTCACCGCCGTTGATCTCGGTTACCAGCAAGGCAACGCCGTCTCCAATATCGTCAACAAAATGGACGAGGCTCCCTTTGCCGCGACGTACCTGAGCCTGTTCGACCAGATCTGGAACGACCCCGAGAAGCTGGAGGACGTGACAGCGCAGATTTGCGAGCACATCGCCTCGGTCTACCAGGAGAACTCCCCCGAGAGCATCTACTTTCTGATGCTCTACAACATCTTCAACGAATTCCTCGACGACATCGACGAAGACGTCCTGCCCAACGACCGCACCGGCTACCAAGACACGCTGATCTGGAACAAGCTCTTCAACTACCAGAAGGACGCGGCCAAGCACATCCAGACCTTCTACGACACCAAGGACATCGGCCAATTTCCCGAGCGCCGCAACGCGTGGTGAAGAAGCTCAGCAAGGGCGACAATCTGTTCGAGCTGTCGGGTGGACTGGATCAATACCGCGACTACGTGGTGGCGGACATCAACGCCAACACCGACGCCCTGAGCTTCACCAATGGCGTGGAGCTTACGCTCGCTTGATCCATTTCGCACCTCGCCCCTTGCCAGTCGATTCGATCAACCCCTCTGATTTCATCGCCCGTAGCACCAATCGCACCATGTCCCGGCTCACGCCTGGGCAGGCTTCCTCGATCTCCGAAATAGAAAACGGAAGGCTTCGCCCCAGGACTTCTGCCCGTACTCGGTCGCCCTTGCTGCCACGTCCCCGCTCAATGGTGCCGATACGTTCTTCGAACTTGCGGTAGGCTCGGAGCAAGGCTCCCCAGAAATAGTCGAGCCAGGGTTTGACGTCATGCTGTCCCTGGTGCCAGCCCTGCGAGCTGGCTTCCAACGTTTCGTAATAGCCTTCCTTGGTGTTCTCGAAGATCCGTTCCAGGCTGATATAGCGGCCCACTGCGTAATCGAAGTGGTAGAGCAGTAGCAGGGTCAACAAGCGGGACATGCGGCCATTGCCGTCCGGGAAGGGGTGGATGCACAGGAAGTCGAGCATCGCCAGTGGCACCAGCACCAGCGGGTCGGCCAAATGCTGGTCCAATGCGATGGCGTAGCGCCCGGTCAGATCGCCCATGGCCATGGGCGTGAGGTGCGCAGCGACTGGCTGGAAGCGCAGACGCGAAGTACCATCCGGGTGACGCTCGATGATGTCGTTGTTCGTAGCCTTCCAGCGTCCGCCCGCCTGCGGCATGTAGCGGTACAGCAGGGTGTGCAGTTGCAGCACCACGCCCTCATTGAAGGGCATGTGTGTGGCGGATTCGTGGATCAGCGCCAGGGCGTCGCGGTAACCGGCTATTTCCTGCTCCGAGCGGCTCTTTGGCGTGGCATTGCGGATGACCAGGGACTTCAACCGCGAGGGTGCGACAACAACGCCTTCCAGACGGTTGGAAGACTCGGTGGACTCCACCACCGCGATCTGGCGCAGACTTTTTAGAGCTTCAGGCGACTGCGCAACATAGAGCTGCTGCTTGCCCTGGTACTTACCCAGCGAGCGAAGCGTGGCCGCCTGGGTGCCATCAAAGCGAAGCGCAGCAAGGTACTCGGGTGTGAGCGAGTGCATGGAAATGTAAGCCCAGGCTGTCTAAATGAGGTAATCATAGCCTTTAAATGGGGTAATTTTTTTAAAAATACCTCGTTGTCGTCGTTTGACTACCCTATTTCCATACCTGTAGTGCAGGCTGAAGGGATTTGGGAGAACTGCTGATCTGGCTGGTAGGTGGTAAGCCACATGAGTCACAGCCAGAAAAGGGTATCTTTTTATAGATTACTCCTATTTTCTTATTGAATTATCCCCTTGATTCCAAAAAGGCCTGCTCAATCCATCGAGCGCTACCGAACATTCCTGAAATCCGAAAAAATCGTCAGACGTTGAATAGAAAATTCATCACGTCGCCGTCTTTCACCACGTAGTCCTTGCCCTCCGCGCGCATCTTGCCGGCTTCCTTGGCGCCTTGTTCGCCCTTGTACTGGATGAAGTCCTCAAATGCGATGGTCTGCGCACGGATGAAGCCGCGCTCGAAGTCGCCGTGGATCACCCCTGCGGCCTGCGGAGCGGTGTCGCCCTTGTGGATGGTCCAGGCCCGCACTTCCTTGACGCCTGCAGTGAAGTAGGTTTGCAGGCCCAGCAGGCCAAAGGCTGCGCGGATCAGGCGGTTGAGGCCGGGTTCTTCCTGGCCCAGGTCCTTGAGGAATTCCGTGCGGTCTTCGTCGCTCATTTCTGCAAGCTCCGCCTCGATCTTGGCGCAGATGGCCACAACGGGCGCATTGCCGTGTGATTGGGCGAATTCCTTCAGACGATCCAGCAGGGGATTGTTTTCAAAGCCGTCTTCGGCCACGTTGCCCACAAACATGGCGGGCTTGGCGGTGATCAGGCACAGGGGCTTGAGCAGGGCCTTCTGTTCGTCGTTCAGGTCCAGTACGCGCACGGGCCGGCCTTCGAGCAGGCCCGTCTGCACTACTTCGAGCACCTTGAGCATGGCCGCAGCTTCCTTGTCGTTGCCGGATTTGGCTGCCTTGGCGTAGCGTTGCAGGGCTTTCTCGACCGTGCCTAGGTCGGCCAGGCACAGCTCGGTCTGGATGACTTCGATGTCGGCGATGGGGTCAACCGTGCCGGAAACGTGTACTACGTTCGGGTCTTCGAAGCAGCGCACCACGTTGACGATGGCGTCGGTTTCGCGGATGTGCGCCAGGAACTGGTTGCCCAGGCCCTCGCCCTTGCTGGCACCGGCCACTAGGCCGGCGATGTCGACAAATTCGACGATGGCGGGCAGCACACGTTCGGGCTTGACGATCTCGGCCAGCTGCACGAGGCGCGGATCGGGCACTTCGACGACACCTACATTGGGTTCGATGGTGCAGAAGGGGTAGTTTTCGGCGGCGATGCCGGCCTTGGTCAGTGCATTGAACAGGGTGGACTTGCCCACGTTGGGTAGCCCCACGATTCCACATTTCAGACTCATTGTTTTCCTCTTTGTGCCTTTGCCGGCGTCTTCCTGCGGCCATCCATACGGCCCAAACTTAGCAAGTGTATGCGATGCCGCTGAACGGCACGGGGTATGTCCGGCAGCGGTTAATCTGTGTGCAACGGCGCCAGTAGCGGCGCGCCGCTCGCGCTCCGGCCGTGCGTAACAAGTACGAATGGGGAAAAACGGGCAGGGAGGAGCGGGGCTGTTCAGCCGGCTTGTTCAAACACGGTTTGCCACAAGGCGCGGATGGCCTGCGCCTGTTGCAGGACGGCGTCCGTGGGACACTGCGCTGGTTCTTCGTTGAGCCGTGCCAGATGCTGCAGGCGGCGCAGTTCCCGGTAGGCCTTGGCGGACGCGTGTCCAAGTTGCCGGCCAGCAGGCAGGATCTCCAGATCGTCGGCGCGTTCCAGCAAGGCGATGTTGCCGCGGTTTTCCAGCATGCGCGGATGGCGGGCGCTGTACAGCAACACCAGGTACTGGGTGACGAACTCGGCGTCGATCATCCCGCCGGGGCTGTGCTTGAGGTCGAACCATCCGGGTTTCTCGGCGTGGGCCTGGCTGACGCGGCGGCGCATGGCGATGATTTCCTGCTGCAGGCTGGCGGCATCGCGCGGCGCAGTCAGAACTTTTTCCCGGATGCCGTCGAACACCTGATGCATGCGCGGGCTGCCAAAACAGCAACGCGCCCGGGTCATGGCCTGGTGTTCCCATACCCAGGCGGTGTTGCTGCCGCGTTGCAGCTGGTAGCTTTCGAAGGCGTCGATCGTCGTCGTCAGCAATCCCGCATTGCCATTGGGGCGCAAGGCCGTGTCGATTTCGTACAGATCGCCTTCGCCGGTCTTGGTGGTCAGCCAGACAATGAGCTTGCGCACCAGGGTCGTGTAGGCTTCACCGGCGCGTTCATGGCTGTCTTCGTACAGAAAAACCAGATCCAGGTCGCTGCCGTAGCCCAGCTCTAAGCCGCCCAGCTTGCCATAGGCAATGATGGCGAAGTGTTCCGACAGGTCTTGCGGCACGACGTCGCCCATGCCCATGGCGTGGACTTTGGGCAGCATGCGCTGCCAGCACCAGCGTGTGGCGATGTCCAGTATGGCGTCTGCCAGGCCGCTCAGGTCGTCGGCCACCTGTTCTACCGTCAGCCGGCCGTCGAGGTCGCGCGCCAGCGTGCGGAAGGTTTCGGCGTGCATGGCGCGGCGCAGCAGGTTGAGCACGTTTTCTTCGTCGTCCTCGCCGGTCGATTGCAGGGCTTGCAGGCGCAGGGCCAGGTTTTTCCGGAAGGTCGCGGGCTCGAAGCGCTGCTGCAGCATGGAGCTGTGCGCCAATTCGTCGATGACGCCCGGATTGCGGATCAGGTAGCGGGCCGGCCACCGGGCCTGTGCCAGGATGTGCAGCAGGTGGGCGAGTGCGGCGGGCTGCTCCAGCAGCAGGGCGAGATAGCTCTGGCGGCGTATCACGGTTTCCAGCCAGTCCATGAAGCGCAGTACGCCTGTTTCCCTCTTGATGTCCTGCGGCGTCTGGGCCAGCCAATGCAGGCTGTTGTCCACCAGGCGCCAGATTTGTTTGCGGGATTGGGGCCGCAGCGCAGCCAGGCGCGGCTGTTCCTGCCAGTCCATCAGGCGCTGCTGCAAAGTGGCGTGGCCGCCTGCCGCTGCTTGTGCGGCAAGCTGGGAGAAATCCACCTGTTCCTTGGAGGCGTCGCCACAGGTGGGCGGCTGCCTGGCGGGGGAGCACGCCTTGCAGGGGCTTTCGCGGCTGAGCAGGGTGTCGAATTCCCGCGCCACGATGTCGCGGTGGCAAAGCAGGTCCTGCATGAAGCTGCACGTGTCGGCATATCCCATGGTCTGGGCGATCCAGAGCAGGTCTTCGTCGGAAGAGGGCAGGATGTGGGTCTGCTGGTCGTCGAGGTATTGGATGCGATGCTCTACGCGGCGCAGGAAGACGTAAGCCTGCGAAAGGGCCTGCGCCACGGGCGGACTCATGAAGCCCGCGCGGGCGAGCTGCGGCAGGGCATCGAGGGTGGTGCGCACGCGCAGTTCGGGGAACTGGCCGCCGCGCACCACTTGCAGCAACTGCACGATGAATTCGATTTCGCGTATGCCGCCCCGCGAGATCTTGACGTCGTTGGCCCTCTCGGGCCGGCCCGCGCTGCGGGCAATGGCATGGTCGCGGATCTGGTCGTGCAGTACCCGCAATGACTCGTACACATTGAAATCGAGGTAGCGTCGGAAAACGAACGGCAGCACCACCTTGCGCAACTGACGGCCTGAACGGTTTTCAATGGATGCGCGGGGCGCCACGATGCGGCTTTTCATCCAGGCGAAACGTTCCCATTCGCGCCCGTGCACCTGCAGATACTGCGCCAGCGATTCCAGGGACGAAACGATGGGGCCGGAGTTGCCGTTGGGGCGCAGAGCCAGGTCGATGCGAAAGACGAACCCGTGCTCGGTTGTTTCGCCGATCAACTGATGCAGGCGCTTGGCGGCCTTGGAGAAATATTCCAGAAAACTGATGCCAGCATTTGACTGGGTGCTGGCTGACTGCTGATTTGCGGTGGTTTCCCCGTCGGTTTCATACAGGTACACCAGATCGATGTCACTGGAAACGTTGAGTTCCCGTGCGCCCAGCTTGCCCATGCCAACGATCCAGAAATTGGCCCGGTTGCCATCGGGTTTGAGCGGTACGCCGTGTTGCGCGTCGAGATGCTGGAAGACTTCCTCGCAGGCGCAGTCGAGTGCGTATTCTGCGAGGGTTGTCATACAGGAAGTTACTTCCTGTAAGGGTGCATTGCCGTCGCAATCCAGTATAACCAGACGTTCGAGCACGAGCTGTCGCAGGATGCGCAAGGCTGCTCCGGTATCGTGGCCCTTTTGGTGCAGAGCGGCAAGGGTGGCCTGCATGGCGGCACGATCCGGCAGCCCCGGCGGCGGCAGGTCCATAATGTCCTCATACCGCCGGTGCAGGCGCTGCACCAGACGGCTGTGCAGGGCTTTTTCGGGGATGGGTGTGGCGCGTGCAGACTCTATTACTGCAGATTGGGATAGTGCCCCTGTTTCCCGGAGGGAATCAGGCAACAGGCGCATGCTGATGCCTGCATCGTTCATTCTATTTTCTCCATGCAGGATAAGGGTTCCATCCAGAGTTTGATTGCCAGTCTGGCTCGCCGCGTCATGCAGCCGGCCATGCTACGCACCATCGCCCGAGCCGCTGCATGGACCGCTGGATGCCTCATGGTGGCGGTTGCGGCGGCGGTGCTGGCGTTGCATGTCTGGATTCTGCCGCGAATCGATGATTTCCGCCCGCGACTTGAAAAAATAGCTTCTGCGGCGCTGGGATTGACGGTAAAGATTGAAGAAATTGCCCTGGTCCGGCAGGGGTTGCAGCCTGTGGTGGAATTGCGCCGGGTGCGTTTTGTGGATGACGCCGGAAACGAAGGCCTGTACATTGACGCTGTCCAGGCCGAAGCCTCACTCATGACGCTGGCCCGGCGCGGGTTTGCCCGGCTGGCGGTGGTCCGGCCTGCCGTGCAGGCGCGCCGCGAAACCGACGGCCGCATCCATGTGGCGGGGCTGGCGCTGTTTCGGGGTAGAGCCGGTGAACTGCCGCAGGACGCCGAGGCAAATACTGCGCTGGACTGGCTGTTGTCGCAGCCGGAACTGGAGATCCGTGACGCAAGCATCATGTGGAACGATGCGCAACGCCACGTGCCGCTATTGGAGATCACCCAGGTGCAGGCCAGCCTGAAAACATCGGGCAGACGGCATGTGCTGCAACTGTCCCTGACGCCGCCGGCCGGATGGGGACAGCCGGCGGCCGTCACGGCCGACTGGAAACACGGGTTATGGGAAGACCCTTCCCGGTGGAGCAAGTGGTCTGGCACCGTGCAGGCCGACATTGCGAAAGTGGACATATCCCCGTTGCGGCAGTACGTGGATCTGGGCAAGAACATTTCCCTGCGGGAGGGCCGTGGCCGGATGCGCGTACAGGCGGAATTTCGCGAGGGCCTGCGCAGCAGCGTCGTTGTAGACGCCAACCTCGATACCGTCGACATGACGTTGGGTGAGGACCTGCCGCCGCTGGCGCTCAAAAGCCTAGCAGGGGTTTTTAGGGCGCGGTTTGATCAGGGGGGAGAACGCGACAGTTACTCCCTCGTTACCGAAGGCCTGTCCTTTACCACTTACGACAATTTACGCTGGCCCGGCGGAAATGTGCGCGTGAAATACCACGATGCAGCCAATCCAGCCGCCCGTGGCGGGGAAATCCAGGGCAATGACTGGGATATCGGCATCATCAGCCAGTTGGCTGGTCGGCTGCCGTTGGGCGATGCCATGCTCAGGGCTCTCAAACGGTACCAGCCGCAGGGACAGGTGCATGAATTGCATCTGGTATGGCAAGGAGACCCGGATGCCCCGGACGCTTATGGAGTGCGCGGCACGGCCAGCCGGATTGGCTGGCTGGCGCATCCCGGTGCACCCAAGGGGCCGGACAATCATCCCGGTATCGGAACGCCGGGGCTGGAGGGGGCGCAAATCGCCTTCGATTTCAACCAGTCCGGCGGGAACATGGACCTGAACCTGGACAATGGAAGCGCAGAATTTCCCGGCGTGTTTGAAAAGCCGCGCATTGTATTTGACAAATTCCAGACCAAGGTGCAATGGCGCATCCAGGGGCCGCAAATTCATGTGAGCCTGCCGCAAATACAGTTTGCCAATGCCGATGCGCGCGGCACGGTTCGTGTGGATTGGAAAACCTATGAGGGCGCCTCGGCAGAGCAGCGCTTTCCGGGCATGCTGGATCTGGAAGGTACTTTGCAGCAGGCCCGCGCCGAGCAGGTGGTGCGCTATCTGCCGCTGGATCTGGGGCGGGATGCACTGGATTATGTGGGCAACGCGGTGCGCAGCGGCGACATCCGGAATGCCCGTGTGCGCATTCAGGGCGATCTCAACCACGTGCCGTTTGGCCGGGATGCGCACGGCGTGGACCATCCGGGCACTTTCCGGTTCGAGGTGCCTCTTTCCAATGCCGAATACCGTTTCGTGCCGCGCTATCTGCAAGAGGACTCGGACAAGCCCTGGCCGGCACTGACAGGGCTCAACGGGATGCTGGTGATCGACAAGTCTTCGCTTTCGGTGCTCGATGCCACGGCCCGTTTCAGCACGGCACCCGATATCGTGGTCAACAACCTTTCCGCGCATATACCGGACCTGGGCCACAACCTGGCGGTTGGCATCGCGGCTGACTTGCTCGGTCCTCTGGAGCAGGCCCTGCACCTGACCCGACAGTCCCCTTTGTCGGACATCCTGCACAACAGCCTGGCCAAAGCCTCGGCCACCGGAATGGCCGACATTTCCCTGATGCTGGGGCTGCCCATCATGCACATGGACGCTGCCACCGTCAAAGGCACCGTGGGCCTGCAGGACAACGACATCCGCCTTTCCCCGGAATCGCCCCTGCTCGGAAAGAGCCGGGGAACGGTTGCATTTGACGAAAAGGGATTCGCACTGCAAGGCGTCACGGCCAATCTGTTGGGGGGCAAGGCCGAACTCACAGGCGGGAGCGTGGCGGCAGAGAAGAATGGAAATGGCCGCGACGTGAAAGTCGACGTGCGGGGCGAGTTCACGGCTGATGGATTGCGCGAGGAATCCGCCATGGGTGACCTTGCCCCGATCGGGCGCTTCCTGCACGGGCGCAGCGCCTATCGGTCGGTTGTGCAGGCCACGGCCCGGTCCTTTGAACTGATGATCGATTCCGATCTGGAAGGCATGGCAATCAACCTGCCGGCGCCGCTTGGAAAGGGCGCGTCCGGCAAATTGCCTTTCCACTATTCCAACCGGATCATCAAGACCGCAAACGCCCGAAACGCATCAAACGCTGCGACAGAAGATGAATTACAGGTCCGTTTCGGCAACGTGGTGTTGGCCCAGTACTTCCGTGACGTGCGCAACGCCGAAAACCCCCGGATATTGCGGGGCCGCATTGGCGTAGGTGCGCAGGCGGTCAGGGAACTACCCCCAGTGCCCGCTGCGGGAGTGCATGGGCGGGTGCAGATGGAACGTGTGGATGCCGACGCCTGGGACAAGGTTCTGGATACCGGCTGGGGCGGGCAATTGAAGGCGCACGCAAAACAAGACGTGGCGGCCAATGAGGCTGCGGCTCCTGTAACTGCTGCGATGGGCGGGTATTTGCCGGATCAGATCGTGATGCAGACCCCGTTGCTCACGTTTGCCAACCGTACATTCGAGTCGCTTGTGATGGAGGGAGAGCGCGAAGGGCGCTTGTGGAAGCTGTCGCTGTCGGCCAGGCAACTCGGCGGCTATGTGGAGTATCTGCAATCGGCCAACGGAGGCCCAGGCGGAATCAAGGCGCGCCTGAGCCATCTGACTGTTGCGCCTGCCAATATCGAGGAAGTCGGCAACTATGTGCGACAGACGGCCGACCCGCAGACCCTGCCGTTTCTGGACATTGATGCCGCCCAGGTCGATTTGGCAGGCTACAAGTTCGATCGTGTCGTGCTGCGCGCCAGCAACAGCGTGCAGGGGCGTCCTGCTGGCGCGAAACTGGTGGACGATGCATTGGCGCCCGGTGCGCGCAATGTCTGGCGCATCCATGAGCTGACGGCGCGCATGCCCAGTGGCCGTCTGCAGGGCAGCGGCACATGGGGGGTCGATGCTCCTTCGGAAAACCAAGGGCTGCAACCGGCCGACCTGGCCAAACGCTTCGTTTCACTGAACGTGCGGGCGCAGACCAGCGATCTGGGTGCGGTACTGGCCCATTTCGGGTATCCAGGTGTCGTTAGGGGTGGAGAGGGCAGCATGTCGGGCGCCATCCGGTGGGACGGTTCTCCGGTGGCGTTTGACATGGAGACGCTGGCGGGCGGGTTGCAGCTGGACATGCGCAAAGGGCACATCATCAGGATGGACCCCGGCGCGGTCAGGATCTTCAGCCTGCTGAGCCTGCAGGGGCTGACGCGGTGGGGGGCCGTTGCGCAGGAAGGGTTTGCGTTCGACCGCATCGACGCGAGCCTGGGTATTCGCCAGGGCGTGGCCCGGACCGAGGATCTTGCCGTGCAGGGGCCAATGGCCGACGTCAAGGCAAGCGGGCAGGTCGAACTGGCAAAGGGCACCCTGGATCTGGATCTCGTGGTTCAGCCCAAGGTCGACCTGAGCACGGCGGCTCTGGTCGCGACCGCCATCCATCCGCTGGTCGGCGTCGGCAGCTACGTGGCCCAATGGGCCTTGAGCAAACCCATCAACGCCCTGGCGACACAGACGTGGAGTGTTACAGGGCCGTTGAACGATCCAGCCGTCACCAGGCTGCAGGGTAAGGAAGCCGAGCAGGCCACTGCCCGGGTGATGCAGCACCATCCCTTGCCTGTCGCGTTCAATCCGCTGTGGAACGACGATGCGGCATCCGCTGATGCTCCGCTTGCGCCTGCGTCCGCTTCCGCCAGCCAATAGCAGGGCAGGGCGGCAGGAAGCGGTGCAAACAGACAGGCCTCGGGCATCCTCTACAATGCAGGGCAGGCATTGGAGCCTCAGGTACCGTGCGGGTAAGTTCCCGTCTTTTTCTGTCTGCGAATATCCCATATATGAGCGCATCGCCGACCCCTCTTTCCCTGGATCAAGTGGCCGATCATCTGGAACGGGTGTTGCTCCGATACGAAGAGCTGCAGAAAGCCAGCGCGTTGTTGCAGGCGCAGCTGCTGGAGGTTTCGCAGGAGCGTGACTCCCTGCGATCCCGGCTGGCGGCGGCGCGTTCCAGGGTCGACGCCTTGCTGATGCGGCTGCCTCCTGCCGCCGAGCCGCGGGTTGCTGCGGCGCAAGATGCGCTTTCCGCCATTGCGGCTCCTGCGGATGCGGACGAAACTTCCGCCATCGACGCCCCTGCGGCACCGGGCGAGGAAACGGCATGAAACAGATTGAAGCGCACATCATGGGGCAGACCTATATGCTGGCCTGCCCGGAGGGCTCGGAGGAACACATGGAGCAATCGGTTCGACGCGTGGACGACGCCATGTGCAAGATCCGTGATGCGGGCAAAATCCGCGCGCGCGACCGTATTGCCGTGCTGGCGGCGCTGAACATTGCGTTCGACCTGGTGGAACGCGAACGCAACGCCGGCTCAGCGGCCGGTTCTGCCTCTGCGCCCGCAGCTGCGGAGGGTGATGTGCTGCAGCATCCCCGCATGCAGTCGCTGCTGCAGCGCATGGAAGAACTGCTGGCGGAAGACGGCAAGCTGCTTTGAGCGGCTGGCCAGTTTTACGGGATGTCCGTTATGCCGGAGGAATGTCTGGCGCAATTCGGGCGTAACTTCATGCAAATGGCCTGATGCAACATGTGAACTTGCGCGTTGTGTTTGTTCAAGTTGGCATAGCTTAGTGTCCATATTGTTACCTAACAGATTATTCCTCGTGGATCGTTAAGAAATCGCGGCTTTTTAACGATTTTCTGAATCTCGCACATTAGCCGCCCAATCTTCTCCTCATGGTTCTCCTCATGGCCAATCACATCTTCAATGCTCTGCTCGACGCTCTCCAAGAAGAATACGGGACCGTAACTCAACAACAGATTGCGAAGGCATTGGGGGTCACCCAAGCAACTATCAGTAACTGGGCCACAGGTGGACAACCGAGCAAAACCAATCTAAAGAAACTCATTGAGCTTTTTCGCCGGCACCACGCAACTACGTTGGTTAAGCCGATTTTCGAATTTCAGCCTATTGATCCTAAGCCCTCTGGAGACTCTTGGAAATTTAGTGACGATGCGAAGGTTGTAGCCAAGCTAAAGAAGAGCCTAGAAAATGTTTCCGGGCTTTACCTTTACTACGACAGTGCTGGCCACTCTATCTATTTGGGGAAGACCGAAGCGTCTCTTTACACTGAGGCAAAGCAAAGGCTGAAAGCTAAGCCAAACCGATCTATCTTTGTTCCAACCAAAGCTAAAGCTTCAGAGATGGGACAGTTGGCTCGCTTTTTATCAGCATATGAAGTGACCATTCCCGCTGCTATTAAAAATCTTGAGTCATTCATGCTTCGTGCCTTTGCAAACGATCTTCTCAACAAAAATGGTGGTCATTTCAAGCTGACCCTCTGAATTCGTGGTTAACCCATCATTCCACCGGATTGCGCGAAGAGCCCCGCGTAGGCCGGAGAATTCAGAAGTTATCCGGCACGTGTTGTTGTCTGTGGATGCGTGCAGAAATCATCCGCAGGGATTTGTACTGGAGCCTGTTCCTTTCTTGTCGGATTGCTTCTAGAATGGAACTGTCTGCGGCAAACGTGGTTCTATATTTCCTTGAACCAATGCTCATTGAGCCCGGGCTTGGAAAATCGCCTGACAAGTGTGATCGTCTCGCGTTAGATGAACCTGATGTCTTGCTGACCTCGCCCACCTGAACCCCTCCGTTCAGGATGCGGCCACGTCTTGCTGCAGACACTGTATTTTTGAAAAAGCCGGATGTGATCCGGCTTTTTGCATGGGGCCATGCATCGATTGTGAGCCGTTCACGTTTGTATCCAGGGCAAACCACGTATGTCCCAGTCCCCATGCGCCCACGATGGACCTCCTCATCCAGCAGTGCGCCTTCAAATTCTTCCAGTGCGTTATACGCCTCATAGCCCAATTCTGCGGTTCGTTGCGCTGCTTCACAATGGGGACGCACGCCGCTACGGCACAACATCAGCATCAGGCTGCCGGATTGGACTTGCCGACGTAAGTCATCGTCAAATACCGGGTTGAGCGCCATGCCTGGCTATTGTTTCGAAGGGGCGATCAGTGCATTCGAAACCCAGCCTACCCAAAGGCGCTCCGCATCGCTGCGCACGTCAATCACCACGGTCCGGCCACTTTGCGCCAGGGTTCTGCAGATACCTTTTCTGCGTATCAAGATTCAATGAAAAAGCCGCGGCCCGTACAAACGGCGCCGCGGCTTTTGCGTTCAACAACGCTGAGCAAACAGCCGAAACGACGCGCGTTTGACCCGGCGTGACTTGCTCTGCTATTGGATTAGGCCAAAATCATTTGCCTTTGTTCAAACGGTTTTGCATGTTTTCCGCACGTTTCTTCGATGGCGGGTGCGAACTCAGCATGGAGTTGCCGCTGCCACTGCTGAGCTTGGCCAGCTTCTGGAAGCTGGTGACCAAGCCTTTGCGTTCCAGTTTCAAGCGGGTCAGCAGATCGAACGAATAGTTGTCTGCGGCCGTTTCTTGGCTTTGCGAGAACTGGGCGTTGATGAATTTCTCACCCAGCTCGCCTGCCGCCGAGCGCGACAGGGCAGAAACCGCTGCATTGCCGCTGGCGGCCGCAGCCTGGCGTGCGGCCGAGGTGGCATAAGCGGTGCGCATCGAAGCTGCCGAGTGGCCCAGCGCCACGTGGCCCAGTTCATGGCCAATCACGCCACGTACCTCGTCATCATCCATCAAATCCATCAAGCCGGCATACACCCGCACACAACCGTTGTCCATCGCCCAGGCATTCACTGCCTTGACCTGATAGACCTTGTAATTGACACGCTGGCCGCCCACTTCCTTGGGTAATGGGGCAACGATCTTCGCTAGACGACGGCCGTACGTGCTGTTGCTGGCGGCTACGCGATTGGCTGCATCCATGGCTTTGCAGCTCTGGTTGGACAACTGCACCACTTCGTCCTTGCTCAGGGACATGGCTTTGATCGCCGTCCCGCCAGCGTTGAGCATGGCTGGGTTTTCCAGCACGTTACAGCCGCTGATCGCCAATGCAGCGGCACCGGCCGTGAATAACATGGATGTGCGTTTCAATTGGATCGACATGGTGAATGCTTTTCTAAAAAGTGGGTAGTCAAAACACGACGGCTACGTCCCCGGCTCAAGCCGCAGTTCTCTCTGCTGCATTCAAGTGGCACTTGTCACTACTTGTCACTGTCTGCAGGTCGATTATAGGTAGTCCCTAACTAGTCCCGTCCAGCATACGCAGATTCAGGCAAGCGCAATGCGGCAAGAAGCCCCAGTCACAAAAAACTGGCCATTGGCGTTTTTCGCTGGATAAGCAGCCCTGTGGACACGCAAAGTCAACGGCCGGTTGTCAGAGACCGCTTGACGTGGATTTTCATGCCGCCGCCGATGGTGGTTGTTTTTGTGCTGGGGTGCTCGCGCTCGAAACCAGCGGTTTCGTGGAACTTGAGTGCTCGTTTGTTTTTCACCGGTACCCAGGCTGTAACGTTGGTGCAGCCTTCTTCATGCAGGCCTTTGCACTCCGCATCTTAAAAGGCTGCGCCCACGCCTTTGTTTCAGTGATTGGGCAAGATGTAAATGGCTCGCCGGTGGCCGGGCGAGCTTTCTCGTTCTGTGAGCGGTTAAAGTCCACCGTACCGCTGCCCGGTGTCACAAAAAGCTTGAGAGCGGACATTTTTTATGAGTGACACGCCCTAAAGGATTCTGGAAAAACGTGCTTCAGTGCGGGCCGTTTGCAGATGGCGGTCAAACACCATGGCTACGGCGCGCACGAAATACCAGCCCATGGCCATGATGCGGAAGCGGTCACTGTGCAGGCTGAGCAGACCCTGGGCCTGCAACTGCTCCAGATGGGTCATTTCGGCCGAGAAATACGATTCACAGTCGATCTGCCAGTCGCGGCTGACGGCGTCGAAAACCAGTTCGCCCTGGCACATGATGGCCATGATCACGGCGCGGCGGATCTGGTCATCGCGCGTGAGCTGCAGGCCGCGTTCCACCGGAAAATGGCCTTTCTGAACCTGGTCGCGGTAGGCATCCAGGGTTTTGGCGTTCTGGCTGTAGCAATTGCCGATGCGGCCGATGGCCGATACGCCCAGGCCGATAAGGTCGCAATCGGGCCGGGTGCTGTAGCCCTGGAAGTTCCGTTGCAACTGGCCATGTTGCTTGGCCCGTGCGAGTGCATCGTCGGGCAGTGCGAAATGGTCCATGCCTACGTAGACATACCCCGCCATACTGAATTTCTGCAATGCGAGGGCTAGCAGGCTGATTTTCTCGTTGCCACCGGGCAGGGCGTGTGCGTCGATGCGGCGCTGCGCCTTGAAGCGCTCGGGCAGGTGGGCATAGGCATACAGGGCGATGCGATCGGGCCGCAGCGTGCAGATTTGCTCCAGGGTGTGGGAAAAGGAGGCGACTGTCTGATGCGGAAGGCCGTAGATGAGATCGGTATTGATCGATCCAAAACCGGCCTCGCGCGCAGCCTCGACTAGGGAGAAGACTTGTTCGGTGGGCTGAATGCGGTGTACGGCCTGTTGCACGGCGGCATCGAAATCCTGCACGCCGAAGCTGATGCGGTTGAACCCCAGTTGTGCCAGATGCCGCAGGCGCTGGACATCGACGGTGCGCGGGTCCACCTCGATGGAATATTCGCCTTGGGCATCAAACAGAAAATGCTCCCGCAGCAGGCGCATGAGTTGCGCCAGCTCTTCGTCGGACAGAAAGGTGGGCGAGCCACCGCCCAGGTGCAACTGAGCGACGGTCTGGCCTGCCAGATGCGTGCGGTAAAGAGCAAGTTCCTGCCCCAACAGGTGCAGATACTCGGTGGCCTGGTCCCGGTGCCGGGTAATGATCTTGTTGCAGGCGCAGAAATAGCACAGGGACGCGCAGAACGGGATGTGCACATATACCGAAAGCGGCTGGGGTGCAGCGCCGGGTTCTTGTGCTTGCTGCCGCACCTGCAGGGCCCGGATGAGATCCTCCTCACCAAACGCCGGGGTGAAGCGGTCAGCCGTAGGGTAGGAGGTATAGCGCGGCCCCGCAATGTTGTAACGGGCCAGCAGTTCGGGGGTGATGGAGGGGGCTTCTGCGCTCATGTCCGCAAGGATTGTAGGGCGGGCTGGCGCACGCCGCATGGTGCTTACGCATAACACCAAAAAGCCGGCGTGTTAGTGGATTCGCTGGCGGGCGCGAACGGATCGTGCCATGTGGGGCGTTGCATATTGCTTGCTTGTATGCGAGATGGCTGCGTTCCCAAGGGGTGCGGCCAGGCAACGCCCATCAAGGTGCACGCCCTATTTGTCCAGGCGCTGGTGGTGCCGCGCCAATTGTGCGCGTACCTGCGCGGGTGCCGTGCCGCCCAGCGTGTTGCGGGCATTGAGCGAGGCTTCCAGCGTCAGAGCTTGTTCGTATACATCCGCTTCGATCCCGGCGTGGAAACCTTGCAGCGTGGCCAGCGGCAGTTCGGCCAAGTCCAAGCCTTGCTGCTGAGCTGTCTTGACGGCGTGCGCCACCACTTCGTGGGCATCGCGGAAAGGCAGTCCTTTTTTCACCAGGTAGTCGGCCAGGTCGGTGGCGGTGGCGTAGCCCTTGCTGGCGGCTGCGCGCATGGCCTGCGGGTTGACGCTGATGCCGCCTTCCTTGGCGCCGGTTTGCGGATTGAGCTGACCGCCGATCATTTCGGCAAAGATGCGCAGGGTGTCGCGCACGGTATCGACCGTATCGAACAGCGGCTCCTTGTCTTCCTGGTTGTCCTTGTTGTAGGCCAGCGGTTGGCCTTTCATCAGGGTGATCAGGCCCATCAGGTGGCCGACCACGCGGCCGGTCTTGCCGCGCGCCAGTTCGGGTACGTCGGGGTTCTTCTTCTGCGGCATGATGCTGCTGCCGGTGGTGAAGCGGTCGGCGATGCGGATGAAGCCGAAGTTCTGGCTCATCCACAGAATCAGCTCCTCGCTCAGGCGGCTGACGTGCACCATCACCAGGCTGGCGGCGGCGGTGAACTCGATGGCGAAGTCGCGGTCGCTCACGGCGTCGAGGCTGTTCTGGCAGACGCCTTCCATGCCCAGGGTTTTGGCTACGCGCTCGCGGTCCAGCGGATAGGTGGTGCCGGCCAGCGCGGCGCTGCCCAGCGGCAGGCGGTTGACGCGGCGGCGCACTTCGGCCAGGCGCTCTTCATCGCGCGCAAACATCTCCACATACGCCAGCAAATGGTGTGCGAAGCTCACCGGCTGTGCCACTTGCAGGTGCGTGAATCCCGGCAGGATCACATCCACGTTCTTTTCGGCCACGGCCAGCAGGGCGCTTTGCACTTCGCGCAGCAGGCCCAGCAGCAAGTCGATTTCATCGCGCAGCCACAGGCGGATGTCGGTGGCGACTTGGTCGTTGCGGCTGCGCCCGGTGTGCAGGCGCTTGCCGGCGTCGCCGACCAGTTGCGTCAAGCGGGCCTCCAGGTTCAGGTGCACGTCTTCCAGTTCCAGCTTCCATTCGAAGGTGCCGGATTCGATTTCGGCCTGGATGGCGTCCATGCCGCGCCGGATGGCAGTGTAGTCATCGGTGCTGATGATGCCTTGTGCTGCCAGCATTTCGGCATGGGCCAGACTGCCGGTCATGTCGGCTTTCCACAGGCGGCGGTCGAAATCCACACTTGCGGTGTAGCGCTGCACCAGCTCGCTCATGGGTTCGCTGAACAGGGCCGACCAGGCATGCTGCTTGTTTTCCAAGGGATTGTTTGCGGGAAGGGACATGGCAAAAAATAATAGGGTGCAATCAGACGACAGAGGCGGATGCCGGGATCGGGTATCGATTGGCTTGTATGGCAAAAGCATGCACAATCGGCAAGAGCCGCTGGCTGGCATGGGCAACGTCTTGCATGGTTGCAGGCGATGCCCGCAAGACTGGCGAAAACGTTCCGGACCAAGGTTTCAGCACAAATGCATGTTCCCGACGCATCATCACCGCGCATTGTAGCCAGCGCACCGCCAGCGGCTGCAACGGTGCCGTTGTTCGATGCCTGCAATGCTGGCGTGGTGTTGCGGGTGGTGCTGCTTGTCACGCTGAGCGTGGCGATTGCTGCTCTTTTCGTTCCGGTGTCCTACCAGAGCTGGCAAGGGTGGCTGATGCGCTCTGGAACAGCGCTGGCCTGCGCGTTGCCGGGAACCTTCCTGTGGCTGATGGCGGCCTGTGTAAGCAGGCGCTGGCTGGGGCGGCAAACCCCCATCCGCCAGTGGGTCTGGGGTGTGGTCATGGGCATGGGCTGCGGCCTGTTCACAGCCAGCCTGCTGGCCAGCATTCGGGATGTGTCATTGGGCGTATGGGCGGGTTGCGTGCTGGCTGGCGGGTTGTATGCCGTCATTCTGGTGTCGTTGCTGATGCTGCGTAGCCGGCTGCGGGCGCCCGGCGATGTGCAGGCGCAATTGGCAGAATTGCAGGCCCGCATCCGTCCGCATTTCCTGTTCAATGCGCTCAACAGTGCCATTGCCTTGGTGCGTACCGACCCTGCGCGGGCCGAAGCGGTGCTGGAAAATCTGAGCGATGTTTTCCGCCAGATGCTGCAGGATGTCCGGCACGCCAGCACCTTGGGCAAGGAGCTTGAACTGGCGCAGCGCTATCTGGAAGTGGAGGCGGTGCGCTTCGGCGAGCGCCTGCGCGTACAGTGGGATCTGGATCCGGTGGCGGGTCTTGCCAGCATGCCGGCATTGATCCTGCAGCCATTGCTCGAGAACGCCATTCGTCACGGGGTGGAGCCCAGTCCGCAAGGCGCCGACGTATGGATTCGCACGATGCTGCGTGGCAATGTCGTGCGGGTGATCGTCAGCAACAGCATGCCGGGTGGACCCGGCAAACCCGGCAATGGCCTGGCGCTGGAAAACGTGCGTCGCCGCCTCCAGTTGTTGCATGACATGGAGCTGCGTTTTTCTGCGAAGACGATTGACGACCGCTTCGTGGTGCGGATCGAGGTTCCGATGCGCATGCAGGAGGACCAGGCATGAGTGGGGCTGCCTTGCGCGTTCTGCTGGTCGATGACGAACCCCTGGCGCGGACCCGTTTGCGCAGCCTGCTGGCCGATATCGCCGATCCGCCGACAGAAGTCTGTGGCGAAGCCGCTACCGCCGTGCAGGCAATGGAACTGCTGGAAAGCGCCATGCCCCAGGTTCTTTTGCTGGATATCCACATGCCGGGCATGGACGGCATGCAGCTGGCGCATCGCATCGGTGGCGCCGGGGATGTGCAGATTGTTTTCGTAACCGCTTCCAACGAATTTGCCCTGCAGGCGTTTGATGTGGACGCTGCCGATTACCTGACCAAGCCGGTGCGGGCGGCGCGTTTGCAGCAGGCGTTGTTCAAGGTTGTCGCCCGGCTGCATCGGGCGCCGCTGGGTGATGGACCGGTAATGGCGCATGGTGCGCGGGTGGGTGTCCCTATTGAAGCCGATGCGAAGGCAGGCGCGGACATTCTGCTGATTCAAGAGCGCGGCCGCAGCCAGCGGCTGCTGTTGAGCGACATACTGTATGCGCGGGCAGAGCAGAAGTATGTGATCCTGCATACACGCGCAGGCCAGGAGTGCGTCTGGGACGGCAGCCTGAATCTGCTGGAAGAAAAATACCCGGAGCATTTTGTCCGCATCCACCGCAATACGCTGGCCCTGCGCCAGGCCCTGCGCCAGCTCAAGCACAGCATTCAGGCCGATGGCGGCGACGGCTGGCTGCTGCAACTGGAAGGATCCATCGGGTGGCTGCAGGTTTCACGGCGCCAGTTGCCGGTGGTGCGTCACGCGTTGAAGCACGTGTGAACAGGCGGCGGGCGCCTACTGTTCCGTCTGGCTGGCAGGGGGTTGTTGGACCGAAGGGGTGAAGATCTGTGTGGTTTCCACGGCGTCGAAGCGGTAATGTTGCCCACAGAAATTGCAGTCGACGTCGATGAGCCCCTGTTCGGCCAGAATGCTTTCGGCCTCTTCCTTTCCCAGGCCGCGCAGCATGCCGATCACCCGTTGCTTGCTGCAGCTGCAATGAAAGTGCGGTTTGGGATCGGCAATGTTCGCGGCGAAACGCAGGATTTTTTCATTCCAGAACAGGCGGTGCAGAATGGTGTCGGTGTCCAGATTGAGCAACTCCTCCCGCTGCAGGCTGCGCGTCAGCACGGAAAGGCGCTCGAAATGTGATTCTGCGCCTGGTTCGTCGTGGCTGCCCGCGTGCCCCTTCTCTTCCGGCAGCCGCTGGAGCAGAATACCCGCCGCCACTTCGGTGCTGGCGGCAAGCAGAAGGGTCGTTTCCAACTGCTCGCTGTGGCGCATGTAGTTTTCCAGCAGTTGTGCCATGTTCGCCAATGGTTCTCCATTGGGCCCGGCCAGCGGGATGATCCCCTGGTACGGCTGCTGACCGGATTGACGGTCCAGCGGATCGAGGGTGATGGCGCAGCGACCCTTGCCATGCGCGTTGACCAGATCGGACATCCGCGCCTGAGGAGCAATGGGGCCCTTGAGCGAGGCCGTGGCGCGTAGCCCCAGGTCCGGTAGCACTTCCGAGACCGCCATCTTGACGGGCCCGTCGCCCTGCAACTGCAGGATCAGGGCACCGTTGTATCGGATCGAGGATTGCAGCAATACGGAGCCTGCTACCATTTCCCCGAGCATGTTCTGTACGGGATCGGGGTAGGGGCCATGGGCCGGGTTGTCGGCATGGCGTTTCAATACCTCTTGCCAGGGATCGGTCAGGCGCACGATCACGCCCCGTACGGGAAATCCGTCAAAAAGAAATTTCTGTATCTGAGACATGGCCGGATGGAAGCGAAACGAAAAATGCGAGGGTTGATCCGTGCAGGCGGGGGATTCGGTGAAAGAACGGCAAAATAAAATAGCATGCGGGGATAAACCAGCGAAACGACGCCTATTGTTCTTCCAGCGAACGCCGCAGGTGGGCGGGCGGTATGCGCAGGGTTTCGCGGTATTTTGCAACGGTGCGGCGGGCGCACTGGATGCCCTGTTCCTGAAGCATGTCACATAACTGGCTGTCGCTCAAGGGCTTGGCGGCAGATTCCTGTGCAATCAGTTGCTGCAACAGGGCGCGGATGGCAGCGCCGCTCGTCATTTCGCCGTCCTTGGTTTCCAGGGCGGATCCGAAAAAATACTTGAGTTCGAACGTGCCCCGGGGACTGGCCATGAACTTGCCATTCGTGACGCGGCTGATGGTGGATTCGTGCAAATTCAGTTCAGCCGCGATTTCGCGCAACAGCAGGGGCTGCAATGCCTGCGGGCCTTCTGAAAAAAAGCGCTGCTGACGCGACACGATGGCTTGCGCCACCCGCAAGATCGTGTCGAAGCGTTGCTGCAGGCTTTTGACCATCCAGCGTGCCTCTTGCAGGCGCTGGTTGAGCAGTCCGGTCGTTTCTGTCGAATGCTGGCGCAAGGCCGATGCATAGAACTGGTGCACCCTTACCCGGGGAAGCACGGCCGGGTTGATCTCGACCAGCCATGGCGGGTCTGCCGATCGGGCATCATGGTTGTGCGTGACCAGAACGTCCGGGATGATGGCGTCGTGCCCGGTGGCCGCAAAGCGGCGTCCGGGTTTGGGATCGAGGGTAGCGACGAGCTGCATGGCCGCCTTGATTCTGCATGCGGAAAAACCGGTGAGTTTTTGCAGTTGCCGCACATCGCGCCGTGCCAGATATTCCAGCGGCTGATGGCACAACGCCAGCGCTGTCTCGCGCGCCAGTTGCAAATCGGTTGAGGCATCGGCAACTGGCAGGGCCTCCAGTTGCAATCGCAGGCATTCGCCCAGATCGCGCGCGCCCATTCCCGGAGGATCGAGCGTGCGAAGCAGGCGCAGGGCCACCGTGAGCTGGTGCAGCAGTTCAGACATCGCTTCTTGCGCGTCTTCGGTCGTCATGTCCTGGTGCACAATGAACGACTGCGCCAGTTCGGCCAGCGAATCTTCCAGATAGCCGTCTGCGTTGAGCGATTCGATCAACCAGTCAAGGGCGGCGCGGCCAGACTCGTCCAGCCGCAATGTCAATGTTTGGTGACGCAGATGGTCTTGCAGCGTAATGTGCTGGCAGGTGGCATTGGCTGTCTCTGCGGCATCGGCAGGAACTGGGGCGCTTTCTCCTCCCCACATTTCCTCCAGCGTATGCGCTGGCGCTTCCTCGGGGGATTCGGATTGCTCCCCACTGTCGAGGACGGAGGCATCGGCCTGTTCGGTTTCTTCGCGCCAGTTGTCGTCGTGCTCGTGCACAGCGGAAAAACTGCCTGCTTCGGCAGACAGCACGGAAAACGTGTCTGGCAGCAAAGTATTTGTTTCGGTATCGTTTTCTGGGGCAAACGGCGGCGCTTGATCCGGATCGTCGTCTGTTTGGTGGTGCGAGGGGCTGTCCTCGACCTGTTCCAGGAAGGGGTTCTCGGCCAGCATTTGCTGTAACTCCTGCTGCAGTTCCAGGCTGGAGAGCTGCAGCAAGCGGATGGCCTGCTGCAATTGCGGCGTGAGCGTCAGGGTTGGCGCAGCGCGCAGTTGCAGGCCGGGCTTCATGGTCATGTGCCTCACATGCGGAAGTGCTCGCCCAGGTAGACCCGCCGCACTTCCGCATTGGCGATGATTTCCTGCGTGGAGCCCGCAGCCAGCACGCGGCCCTCGCTGATGATGTAGGCGTGGTCGCAAATACCAAGCGTTTCGCGCACATTGTGGTCGGTGATCAGCACGCCAATGCCACGCTCTTTGAGAAAGCGGATGATGCGCTGGATTTCGATCACCGCGATCGGGTCGATGCCGGCAAACGGCTCGTCCAGCAGAATGAAGCGGGGCTGGGTGGCCAGGGCGCGGGCAATTTCCACGCGCCGGCGCTCGCCTCCCGACAGAGCAAGGGCCGGGGTGTCGTGCAGATGGGAAATATGCAGGTCCTGAAGCAGCTGCTGCAACCGTTCGTTGATGACGGCGGGCGTCAGCGGCTGGCCCTTCTCATCCACCTGCAATTCGAGTACGGCCTGGATGTTTTCCGATACATTGAGCTTGCGGAAGATCGAGGCTTCCTGCGGCAGATAGCTCAGTCCCATGCGCGAACGCCGGTGGATGGGCATGTTCTCGATGGGCTGGCCGTCAATCGAAATGGTTCCTCCGTCGGCGCGCAACAGACCCACGATCATGTAAAAGGAAGTGGTTTTGCCTGCACCGTTGGGCCCAAGCAGGCCGACGACTTCGCCATTGCGCAGAGTCAGCGATACGTCCTTGACGACTTTGCGCGAGCCATAGGATTTTTCGAGCCTGTCGACCACGAGTTCGCTGACAGGGCGGCCGGCAGCGGGCTGCGGTTCGGTACGTGGCAGGACCATGGTGGCATTACTCACGGCCTGCTCCGATTTGCGTGCTGGGCTGCAGGGAGACAGCCGGGCCTGATGCGGCAGGTGCTGATCGGCCGGGAGTGGGGAGTACGGTTGTCGTCGAATGCGGGAGGATCATGGCGCGCACCCGTCCCGAAGGGATTCCGCTGGCGGAAGTACTGCCCGCAGGGCCGCTTGCGACGGTGTAGGTCTCGTTGGCCTCGTTGTAGACCACGGTTTCCCCCTGGATTTCATCGGCAAGCGTGCTGCCGACCAGGCGGCGCAACACAGCCTTGCCGACCAGGCGAGTCATCAGTGTTTTTTCGTTGCGCTCGATGCGATTGGCCTGTGCTTCGAAGAACTCATTGAGGCCTTCGCGTTTTTGGCGCATGAATACCGGGTTACCTGCGCTGCCGGTCGCAACGATGAAATTCTGACCTTCTCCGTCCTGGCGGACCTCAATGGTCTCGGCACGCAACAGCAGCGTGCCCTTGGAGGCGATCACGCGTCCTGTTGCGCGGGTGATTTTGCCGATATCGTCATAGCGCATGGCGTCGGCCTCGATGTGCATGGGCTTGTTGCGGTCGGCCAATTCAGCATGCGCAGTCGCACCAGACAGCAAAAGGCATGCGCCCACCAAGAAAAATAAACGGTTTTTCATCAAGAAAAGGCTCCAGCATCACAGCATGCAGACATTGTATGCAGGGCCTGCCGGCAAAAGGCGATACGGTTTTCAGGAAGGGGATTTTTTCACGGGAGGCGGCAGCAGCCATCGCCATGATGGATGCCTGCCGCCACGGATGGCTTCCTGTGCTGTTACAACGCAAGCAGGATGGATGGCAATGCCTCACGCATCGATTGCATGGAGGATGTGCGCAGGCGCACGTGTTGGAGCGCAATCCGTTGCATGGTGAGTTGACCGTGTTCCTGGACAGAACGCGATACAGGTCCCCGGCAGTGGGCGATTTATGCTTGGCCTTTGGCTTCTTTTTGCGCCAGCTGGGTGGCGATTTGCAAGGCACGGTCCAGACTCCTGGCCATGACGCCATCGCAGAAATATTTCCCCGCCACGCCGAAAGAGGGCACGCCATCCACTTCGTAGGCGTCGGTCAGCTGGTTGGCCCGGCTGATTTGTGCATCCATGCTGAAGGAGCTGTATGCCTGGGCGAAATCGCTCCCGGCCAGCTCCGGCTGTTTGCCAGCCCAGTCGAGTATGGCCTGTTGCGTGAACAAGGGCTGTTTTTCCTTGTGCAGTGCATCGAATACCTTGAGGTGCATGGCCTCGAGTTTCCCGATGTCGCGCAGGGCAAAGTACATCCGCTGCAAAGGCTCGCGCGCAGGGTCTCCGAAGGAGACCGGCACCATGCTGAAGAGAATTTCTGCAGGGGCCTGTTTGTGCCAGGCTTCCATGGTTGGAGCCAGGGTGTTGCAATGCGGGCACCAATAGCCAAAAAACTCGATGAGTTCGGCTTTGCCCTGGGGGGCTTCAGTGGCGACGGGTTTTTTGAGAACCCTGTAGTCAATGCCGGCGACAGGATCTACCGGAGCGCCGGTCGGGGCAGGTGCATTCTCTTTTTTTCCACATCCGGCCAGGCCCGTCAGTAAGACGGAAGCAGAGCCGCCCGCAGCCAGAAACAAAGCGAAGTCGCGGCGATTCATGGTCGATTTTGGCATGACATCCTCATTTGTATGTGTTGGCGCAGTTACCTTAGCGTTGCACGCGTACCAGCGCCGTTTCCATGCCGCTGCTTTCCACACGCGCGCGCGCGCTATCGGCTTCGCCTTTGCTGTTGAACGGCCCCAGCCGGACCTGGTAAACGGTACGCCCTGATTGTTGGCGTTCGTTGATGCGGGGATTGAGTCCCATCATCGACAGACGCGCCTTCTGGTTGTCGGCCCCGCTGTGATCGCGGAATGCACCAACCTGCACATAATAGACGAAGGGCTCGGCGGTGGTGGCTTGCGTGGCAGGGGCTGCCGCATTGGGCTGGCGGTTGCGGGCCTGCAGCAGGGCGCCAATGGGGTCATTGGACGCATTGGCTTCATCTTGCTGGCGTGCTTCTTCTGCCTTGGCTTTTGCCTGGGCCAATTCCTGTATCCGCAAATCGGCTTTCAGTTTGGCTTCGGCCTCGGCGCGTGCGCGAGCCAGTTCCTGTTCGCGATCACCGGGAATGGCAAAACCGCCGCCTGCGGGCGGTTGGGCGTTACCGGGCATCGATGCACCAGCAACCGGCGGCATGGTCGGTGCTGGCTGAACATAGCCGCTGCTCGCCGGTGCTGGCGTTTTGCTGGCCAGCGGCCCATTGGGGTCCCAGGATTTCAGGCGCGCTTCTTCTTCGGCTTGTTGTTCCGCCGTCTTGGCGCCCAGCTTGTCGGTAAAGGGAGTCGGGACTTTGGTGATGTAGACGGCAACGGCCAAGGCCACCGCGAGTCCCACCACGATCCCGACGATGAAACCGATCATGCCGATGCCGCGTTGCTTGGCGCCATGAAGACTTGCCGGATGACGGCGAACGCTGGAAGGCAGGGCTGATTGTGAAGAGGAGAAGGGGTTCATACCGTCCTTTGCACAGATTACATTTTTTCCGGTGCGGAAACGCCAAGGATGCGCAGACCGTTGCGCAAGACCTGTGCGGTGGCTGCTACCAGGGCGACACGCGCTTGACGGGTGAGCGGCTCGTCTACCAGGATGCGTTCGGCATCATAGTAGCTGTGGTAGGCCGAGGCCAGCTCGCGCAGGTAAAAAGTTACATCATGGGGGGCAAAATCGCTGGCAGCATTGCGCAACATATCGGGGTATTGTGACAATTTCAACAACAGAGCCTCGGCCGACGGGGAGGTCAGCGCGGTCAGGCCGGCATCTGCCAGTTGCGCGGGGTCGCCGCCTTGTTCCTGCCACTGTGCCAGCACCGAGCAGATGCGGGCATGCGCATATTGCACGTAGTACACCGGGTTTTCGTTGTTTTTCTGTATGGCCAGGTCGACGTCGAAGGTGTATTCGGTATCGGGCTTGCGGCTGAGCAGGAAGAAACGCACGGCGTCGGCGCTGGTCCATTCGATCAGGTCGCGCAAGGTCACGTAGCTGCCGGCGCGCTTGCTGATCTTGACCTCTTCGCCGCCCTTGATCACGCGCACCATGGTGTGCAGCACGTAGTCGGGGTAGCCCTGCGGAATGCCTTCTTCCAGCCCCTGCAGGCCGGCTCGCACGCGGGAAATGGTGCCGTGGTGGTCGGTGCCCTGGATGTTGATGGCCTTGGTGAATCCGCGCTGCCACTTGGCTTCGTGGTAGGCCACGTCGGGCACGAAGTAGGTGTAGGTGCCATCGCTCTTGCGCATGACACGGTCCTTGTCGTCGCCAAAGTCGGTGGTTTTCAGCCACAGGGCGCCGTCCTGTTCGTAGGTATGGCCCTTGTCGATCAGGCGCTGCACGGTGCGTTCCACCCGGCCGTCGGTGTACAGGCTGCTTTCCAGGTAGTAGCTGTCGAACTTCAGGCGAAAGGCCTGCAAGTCCTTGTCCTGTTCGTTGCGCAGATACGCCACGGCAAACTGGCGGATGTTGTCGTAGTCCTCGACGTTGCCGTTGGCGGTGAATGCGCGGTCATCGGCGTGCACCGTCTTTTGGGCCAGAAAGTCGGCGGCAATGTCCTGGATGTAGTCGCCGTTGTAGGCGGCTTCGGGCCATTGCGCATCGCCTGGCTTGAATCCCTTGGCGCGCAGCTGCGTGCTTTTGGTGAGGGTGTCGATCTGCACGCCCGCGTCGTTGTAATAGAACTCGCGCGAAACGGCCCAGCCCTGGGTTGCCAGCAGGTTGCAGATGGCATCGCCCAGTGCGGCCTGTCGGCCGTGGCCCACGTGCAGCGGGCCGGTGGGATTGGCGCTGACGAATTCGACCAGTACCTTGGCGCCTGAGGCAGGACGCACGCCGTAGTCTGTCCCGGCTGCCAGTACTTCGCGCACTACCTGCTGCTTGGCCTCGGGTTTGAGGCGGATGTTCAGAAAGCCCGGACCGGCGATTTCGATGGCCGCTACCCATTGCTGAAAATCGGGGGTTGATTCCAGCGCAGTCTTGAGTTGCTCGCCCAACGCGCGCGGGTTCTGCTTGAGTGGCTTGGCCAATTGCATGGCGGCGTTGGTGGCCCAGTCACCGTGCGCGGTCTGCTTGGGCGATTCAAACGCGGCCTTGTCGCCTGCGCCCGGGCTGAGCTTTTCCAACTCGTCCGCCAGCGCGGCAAGTAATTTTTTCTTGATTTGTTGCATGGGGCGTTATTGTAAGAGCCTGCCCATCAACCTTGCGGAAGATTGACGGTATCCGGCCTGTCACCGCAAGGTGGAGAGCGGCAAACGGTCGAATTCGACAAGCAGATTGGCCAGTGCCTGGCCGGTGGCTTCCAGCAGCGCATGTCCCCGGTCTGCGCGGGCAGCCGCCGCATTTCCTGCTGCGCCTTCGACGTTGTAGTCTTGCATCTGCCAGGCAAGTCTGGCGCTGTGGCCATTGCCCAGAATGGCGTAGTCCGCAGCGCGGGCTTCGGAGGTGCTGCCGAAATCCTTGGCCAGGTCCATGCGCACATCATCCGGGTGCAGGGCCAGCATCAGGCTGGTTTCGATGGCTCCGCCGTGAATGCCAAAACGGCGCTCGTGGGCGCCAAATGCTTCCACTGCCGGGCCCAGAGGCAGATTGAACCAGCTGCAGGTATAGACCAGCATGTCCAACCGCGCGCGCACATCGCGCGCCACCACGTCGAGCAGGCCCACATTCCCGCCATGCGTGTTGAAAATCAGCAATTTCTGGATGCCGCTGGCTGCTACGCATTGCGCGATTTCCGTCCACAGGCGGATCACCGTTTCTGCGGAAAGCGTCAAGGTGCCGGCGTAAGCCCGGTGTTCCGGGCTGTAGCCGATAGCCTGTACGGGCAGGAACAGCGCCGGAAGATCGGCTGGCAAGTGGGGCAGGCAGGCCGCTACCATGCCTTCGGCCAGCGCCGTGTCGACCTTGAGGGGCAGGTGCGGGCCGTGCTGCTCGATGGCGGCGACTGGCAGAATGGCCATGGCGCGGGTTTTGTCCAGTGCGGCCAGTTCGGCGCTGCTCCAATCGGCCCAGTTGCGGCAAGGGTTTGGCAGAAGGGAAGCGGTGCTGCGGTTGCGCATGGCGCCATCATAGCGATGTGCCGGACAATACGCCGATCGGGTAAATGGTTTGGGAGCTATCTTCTTGAGACACGGATGGGGGCGGATTGGGCGCGCATGGGCGGTTTCCATGTGGCTGCTGTGGCAGGGTGGGGCGGCTGTGGCCTGGGCGCAGCCGGGTGGATTTTCCACGGCTCCTTCCCAGGCATTCCAGATCATTGCCAGCCCATCCCAGGAAACGCGTACGGAAGAGGTAACGGCACGTTTGCTGGCCTGGGCGCCCGAGGGGATTGGAACGGGCAAGCCGCTGTGGCTGGGGCTGCATTTGCAGCATGCGCCTAGATGGCACACGTACTGGAAAAATCCTGGCCAGGCCGGAGCGGCAACCAGCATGCAGTGGCAATTGCCCCAAGGATGGGTGGCCGCAGAAGTGGAGTGGCCTGTTCCCGTCAAGATTCCGGTAGAGGCACTGATCAATTACGGCTATGACGGCAGCGTGCTGCTTGCTGCCCCGGTGCAGGTGCCGGCAGCGCCGGACGCCGCGACCGTTTCGGTTGGACTGCAGGCCAACTGGCTGGCCTGCAAGGTCGAATGCGTGCCCCAGTCGGGCGAAATGCGCCTGCAGCTCCCGGTCGGCCCGCCGATCGAGGGCGATGCCGCCCTCTTTGCGGCAAACCGGATGCAGGTGCCAGTCAATCTGCCGAACGGCCAGTTGTCCGCCACGGTGCGGACCGATGGCACGGAGGTTGTGTTCGAGGCCAGCGGTTTGCCTGCGGCATGGCGTGACAGGCCGCTCAACGTCTATCCGGAAACGCCGGGCGTGTTTGCCCTAGGCAAAGCCGTCTGGCAGCGCTGGGAAGGCTCCGTCCTGCATCTCAAAATGCCGTTGGATGCGTGGCGTACACAGAATCCCGAAACCCTGGCGCTGGCGGTTGCATTGCAGGATGTGGCCTCTGCCAGCCAGCCCGTGGTACGCAATGCGTCCGGACAAACGGCGTATCGGTTGGCTGCGCGCGTGCAGGGCCAGTGGCCGGCGATCGCGGCGCAGGCAGACCTTCCTTCTGATCCTGTGCAGGAGCCGATTGCCGGTGCAGCAACAACACAGCAGATGCAGCCGGCTGCCACAGGGCCTGTAGTCAGTTGGTGGCTGGTCATTGCGGGTGCGTTGTCCGGAGGGTTCCTCATGAATCTGATGCCTTGCGTTTTCCCGGTGCTGGGCATCAAGGTTCTGGGGCTGGCGCGACATGCGCATAATCCGCGGGAGCTGCGTTTCAGCGGCGTGGTGTACAGCGCGGGCTGCATCACCAGTTTCCTGTTGCTGGCAGCTGGTTTGCTGGCGCTACGCGCAGGCGGCGAGCAACTGGGCTGGGGGTTTCAACTGCAAAACCCTTATGTGGTGGCCGCGCTGGCCGCCTTGTTTGTTGTGCTGGCCCTGAATCTGCTGGGGGTGATCGATGCCGGCCAATGGTTGCCGGCGGCATGGCAAGCCCTTCCGGGTCGCCATGGTCTGGCCACGGAGGCTTTCCTGGCGGGTGTGTTGGCGGTATTGGTATCTTCACCCTGTTCCGCGCCCTTTGTCGGCGCTGCATTGGGGCTGGCATTGGGCCTTCCTACCGCGCAGGCGCTAGCCATTTTTGCATGCCTGGGACTGGGTTTGGCTTTTCCTGTTCTGGCTGCCAGTTTCCATCCCAAGACACTGGCCTGGCTGCCCAGGCCGGGGCCATGGATGCAAACGTTGCGGCAATGGATGGCGCTGCCCATGTTCGCGACCGCGGTATGGCTCGTCTGGATCCTGAAGCAGCAAAGCGGGAGCAAAGGCGCGGTTGTCTTGTTTGGCCTGCTCTTTCTTTTGGCCGGACTGATTGGGGCCTGGCGGCTTCGGGGCATGGCTCGTCGGTTTGGAGTGGCATTTTTCAGTCTGGCCTTGCTGGGCCTGGGCGTTACATACGGCAGGCAACTGGCGGAGCCAGCCAGTCAGCAGATGTTGACAAAAGGTATTTGGCAGCCGTGGTCGCCCCAACGGGTGCAAGCGGCCTTGCAGGCGGGCCACCCGGTATTGGTGGATTACACCGCCGCCTGGTGCGTGACCTGCCAGTTCAACAAAAAAGCCGTGCTGGAACAACAAGGTTTCTTGGATCTGGCGCACGAATACCGTCTGGTTCTCTTGCGTGCCGACTGGACGCGCAGCGATCCAGCCATCACGGCTTCCCTACGCAGCTTGGGTCGTTCTGCAGTACCGACCTATGCGGTTTATCACCCTGATGCAATCACTCGAGAGCCGTTGATTCTGACCGAACTGCTGACCCTCGAGAAAATGAGGCTGGCGCTGGAAAGCACCCAGTAGGATCCCGATCGCGCGAGGCGCGGGGCGCGCCATGCAACGAAGGATGCGTCATCCTGACAACAATTTCGCCAAAAATCTTTGTGCAGCTTGTGTTTGACGCCAAATTTATGCTGGGCATCAATGATAATTCGCGGGTACTTCCCGTCCGCTCAGGAATGTGAGGGTGGGAGTATGAGATCGCGGTGACTTCCTTGAGAGATTGCATTTTGCTGTTTTGTGTTTTCATCCCAGACAGACATCGCTTTTGGTTTAGTTTTCAGGAGAGAGTCCGTTCATGGGCAATAAACTGTATGTAGGCAATCTGCCATATTCTGTTCGCGACAACGATTTGCAGCAGTTGTTCGCGCAGCATGGCAATGTGAGTAGCGCCAAGGTGATGATGGAACGCGAAACAGGCCGTTCCAAAGGGTTTGGTTTTGTGGAGATGGGCAGCGATGCCGAGGCCCAGGCCGCCATTGCTGGTTTGCATGGCAAGGACATGGGCGGTCGCGCACTGGTCGTCAATGAAGCACGTCCCATGGAGCCGCGCCCGCCCCGTAGTGGCGGTTTCGGCGGTGGCCGTCAGGGCGGCTTTGGTGGCGGCTCTGGCAACAACGATGGCTTCCGTAGCCCTTATGGTGGCAGCCCGCGCCGTGATGGCGCAACCCGCCGCTATAACGACGACGCTTATTGATCGACCGGGCATTTTGTATTTAGCGTAGCGTTAAATACAAATGCTTGTGTAATCGATTAATAAAAATCTAGACGGACCGTGGCAGCAATGCTCCGGTCCGTTTGTGTTTCCTGATGAGAATGAAATAAACAGCCAGAATTTTTGTAGTGATTAGATTCTGGCTGGAGCGCATTTCCCAATAGGCTGGAATTTGCGTTCTGTACAGGTCCGTGTGTAGTGCCGCGCCAGCCGCGTTTCCGTCGATGGGCCAGAGCGCATGCCGGCAGGCGATGTCTTTTCGCCAGAAGGAACCTTTACCGCTGGCGCAGTGCGCGCAGCAGTTTTTGTCCGCCACGGCCATTGACGGCCATGTTCAGGCGCAATTGTTCTGCACGAATGGCGGCGCGGGTTTTGGCGCCGATCAGGCCATCGGGCTGTCCGATGTCGTGGCCGTGCGCCAGCAGCAGCGTCTGCAATTCGCGGTTTTCGGCGCGCGACAGGCCCGGATCGTCGGTGGGCCAGGGCGTGGCAAATTCCGTGGTGTCGCGGTTGCCAGCTACCAGATCGGATAAATGGGCGATGGCCAGCGCATAGTTTTCGCTGGCGTTGTAGCTATAAAGAGTATCGAAGTTTTTGCCCATCAGAAAAGCCGGTCCCTGGACGCCAGCGGGCAGCAGCAGCCCCAGGTTGGCAGGGCTGCGTGGCAGGGGCTGGCCGTTGGCCAAGGTTACGCCTTGTGCTTCCCAGGTGGCCACGCTGCGGCGGTTTTTTCGTCCGGTCTGGCTGGCGTTGAAATCGGCAGGCAGCCGTACTTCATAGCCCCAGGGTTCACCGGCCATATAGCCCGCCTTGCGCAGGAAGTTGGCGGTCGAAGCCAGTGCATCGGGGACGCTGTCGATCAGGTCGCGCCTGCCATCGCCATCAAAATCGACGGCGGTGCGCAAAAAGGTGCTGGGCATGAATTGCGTTTGGCCAAAGGCGCCCGCCCATGAACCGTTGAGTTTGCTTGCATCGATGCTGCCTTCCTGCACGATGCGCAGGGCGCTGGCGAATTCGGTACGGAAATAGCCTTGCCGGCGCCCGA
Organism: Allobrachymonas sp.; assembly: GCA_039808005.1. Classification (GTDB taxonomy): domain Bacteria; phylum Pseudomonadota; class Gammaproteobacteria; order Burkholderiales; family Burkholderiaceae_C; genus Brachymonas. The sequence continues at coordinate 49,430 of JBDHSG010000004.1, forward strand.
AGCACGACAGCGTTCCCAGTGATTGCAGCAGGGGACGCCCGCCGGTGATTCTGCCGAAGTTGCTTTCCACACCCCATACGCCTACGACAATGGCCGGTTCCACGTCGTAGCGTTGCTCGATTCTGCGCAGCACGGGGAGCCATTTCTGGTAGGCGGCGCGTCCGTCGGACACGCGCTCCTGGTCGACCAGCATGGCAAGGTAGTCCCAGGCCGGCATGCTGAATTCGGGCTGCCTGTTCAGCAGGGGCAGGACGCTGGCATCAGGTTCGAGGTTTGCAACATGTCGTTGCCAGGTGTCGCTGGTGATGCGGGCGAAGGGCTCGCTGCTGCGCAATGCCGAAAGGCATTGCTGGAACGCTGCTGGATTGATGGACGTGGGCGTTTCCTGCGCGACGCTGGCAAAGGCCGGAAGAAGGCCCAGGCAGGCAAAGGCAAGGCGGCGGAATCTGTGATGCATGGTCAACACTACTTGGTGGAAGAGGGATGCGGTGATGGTCCCAGAATGGGCATCGCCATGTGCGGCCGTGATGTTTCTTTCATCCGTTTCCCCATTGTGTCAATGCGGCCGATGTGACGAATGCCGTGAATCCGATCCAGTGGTTGCGGCCAAAGGCGGTAAAACAACCCGTGCGGTCGCGCTTGCGGATCAGCCAGAGGTGCCAGGCTGCCTGGGCCAGAACGGCCAGGAGCCCAGCAAGCCAGACCGCACGCGCGAACAGGGCGGTTTGTGGGGGCTGGCGCGATAGGACCTGCTGCCACAGCACGTGCCACCAGATGGCTGCGTACAGCAGGTAGCAAATGGCAATGGCAGCAATGTCCCAGCGACCAAAAGTAATGGCGGAAGTCCGGATGCCGATTTTCAGGTCGTCATCGCGATCGACCATGGCATATTCCGTATCGTAGGCCAGGACCCAGAACAGATTGGCCAGCATCAGCCATAGGGCCTGCGCCGGAATGCGGCCCTGTACGGCAGCGAAGGCCATGGGGATACCCCAGCTGAAGGCGATGCCCAGTATGGCTTGCGGCATGGACATGATCCGCTTGGCGTATGGATAGGCGATGCTGATGAGCAGGGCCGGGATCGAGCAGAGGATGGCTGCCCAGGATGTGGTCAGTACCAGCAAGAAGGAAATGAAGGCCAGAACCGCGCCTACGGCTAGCGCCTCTCTGGCGCTGATCCGGTTGCTGGTGACGGGGCGGTGCGCTGTGCGTTTGACGTGTCGGTCAAAGTCGCGATCGGCCACGTCGTTGATGCAGCAGCCCGCGCTGCGCATGAGGATGGTGCCGCATGTAAAAACGGCCAGCAGATGCCAGCCCGGAAATCCTCCTGCTGCCAGCCACAGCGCCGCGAGCGTTGGCCACAGCAGCAGGGCCCAGCCTGCGGGGCGGTCCCAGCGGATCAGGTCGAGGTAGAGGCGCAGGCGCGGCATGAGGGCAGCAGGCATGCGCCAGATTGTAGATGCCGTGCGGTGGCCGGATGAGGTGGCCCAAGCCATGACGGACAATGGTTATTTGAAAACCGGCACTATCGACGGCATGAGGAAATGGCGGTATTTCGGCATTCTGAGTTGCAAGAAAGACATGATTGTTGTCGTGTGGTTTCAATGTGTCTTTCGTCAAGTGGTTGAAAGACGTGGTATCTTCAATGGCACCAAGTGCGCGTATGCTTAACGGCGTACTTGGCGTCGAAGCACGATAAGCCATGAGGGCGTTCCTCGTGCGCATGCTGCAGAGAAATCGGGAGGAGGTATCGTCATGTTGCAATTGCTGATCAAATGGGGCCTGTCGGCCGCTGCCCTGATGTTTCTGGCCTATTTGCTGCCGGGTATCACGCTGCGCAGCTTCGGTGCTGCGCTGGTGGCGGCGGCTGTCATCGGCCTGCTCAACGCTGTGGTGCGTCCGGTTCTGGTATTGCTGACCCTTCCCGTTACCGTGCTCACGCTGGGGCTGTTTCTGTTTGTCATCAATGCCCTGCTGTTCTGGCTGGCCGGCAGCATGTTTTCGGGGTTTGTGGTCAATGGCTTCCTGTGGGCGCTTGTGGGCGCGGTCGCCTATTCGCTGCTGGGCATGCTGATTGATGTGGCGATGCAGCGTGGAGGCGGTTGAAGGGGGCGGGTAGCCTATTGAGTCAATGGCCGGTAGGAAATGAAGGCCCTCTGAGTAGAGGCCTGGAAAAAAAGAAACGTCTGCTGGCATGAAGCGCATCACCCATGAACCCGCCTACGTGCTGCACAGCTACGATTGGAGCGAAAGCAGCCTGATTCTGGAGGCGTTCACGCGCCACTACGGGCGCACGGCACTGGTGGCCAAGGGGGCCAAGCGGCCCAGTTCCGGGTTTCGTCCGGTATTGCTGCCTTTGCAGCCTCTGCAGATCGGCTATGCGGGTGACGCCGAAATCGGGACGCTCAAAAATGCCGAATGGATGGGCGGCCATGTCATGCCGACGGGCGACGCCTTGCTTGCGGGGCATTATCTCAACGAACTGCTCATGCGCCTGATAGCGCGGGATGATCCGCACCCGGCCCTGTTTGACGCCTATTCGGCCACGGTGCAATGGCTGGCGCAGCACGCAGGGCAGGGCGAGAGCCTGCAGGCGGCATTACGGGCATTCGAGCTGGTACTGTTGCGTGAGGTTGGTTTGTTGCCCGCGCTGGATGTGCAGACCCTCAATTACCAGTCCGTGCAGGCCGATGCGGCCTATGTCCTGGCGCCAGAAAGCGGTCTGCTGGCTGCACAGCAGGCGGATGCGCGCACGCTAGCCGGTCGACACTGGCTGGCGCTGCACGCCGCCATGCATGAAGGCGCGCCGTTGCGGGCCCTGTTGTCTCTGTGCGTGGCGCAGCGTGACGTGGCTGTAGCGCTCAAGCACCAACTGCGTGAATTGCTACATTACCATTGTGGCCTTGCGCGTCTGCGCACGCGCCAGTTGCTGCTGGACCTCCACAATCTTTGAACATGCTTGTGAAATCGTTGCATCGCGCCATCCATCGTGTCGATAATCGGATGCCGTCGCCTGGCATGGTTTTTTTGCGGGAGAGAAGGCCGGGCACGTTTTGTGCTGCCGCAGTTCCCCCCATCCAGCTTCCGTCTGCCTTGCGCCGGATGTTGCAAGGCGGCCTCCCTGCCAGGACCGTGTAAAACCGTATAGCCCCCCAGATCATGCCTGCCCTTTCCGCAACAGAATGCACCCGTCTTTCGGTCAACGTCAACAAGGTGGCCTTGCTGCGCAACACACGCCACATCGGCATACCTGGCGTGGTGCGCGCGGCCGTGCTGTGCCTGCAGGCCGGCGCGGACGGTATTACCGTGCACCCGCGGCCCGATGAGCGCCATATCCGCGCGCACGACGTCCATGACCTTGCGGCGCTGATGCAGCAATGGCCTGGCCGCGAATACAACATCGAGGGCAACCCGGCGCAAAACCTCATGGACTTCATCCGTGCCGTGCGGCCGAACCAGGCGACCTTCGTGCCTGACAGCGAAAATCAGTTCACCAGCGACCATGGCTGGAATCTCGCGGATGCCGCAACCTGCCAGCGTCTACGCGAGTGGATCGCAGAATGCCATGCGCTGGGTGTGCGTGTCAGCCTGTTCATGGATGCCGAAACCGCGGCCATGCCCGTAGCCAGGTCGCTGGGCGCTGACCGTGTGGAGTTGTACACCGAGCCCTATGCTGCCGCATGGGCCAGCGGCGATCCCGAGGCAAGGCAACAGCAGTTGCAGCGTTTTGCCCGGTCGGCGCAGGCTGCGCTCGATGCCGGCTTGCAGGTCAATGCCGGGCATGACCTGAACCAGGACAACCTCACTGAATTCCTGCGTGTGGTGCCGGGTGTTTCCGAAGTCTCCATTGGCCATGCCTTCATGGCCGATGCGCTCGAAGCGGGATACGACGCCACCGTGAAAGGCTATTTACGGTGCATTTCCATGGCCGCCTCTTCCTGATCGGGATATCCTGGCTATGCAGTTTCTTATGCCCTTGTTTATAGATGGAGATGTGGTGCGTGCCGGACTACTTCGCCGCAAGCGCCATGGCGGTCATGGTGTTGCGAAAAAGGGGAACGTTGCATGATCTATGGCATTGGTACCGACATCTGTGATGTCCGCCGCATTCGAGCGGCGCTTGAGCGGCGCGGTGAACGTTTTGCCGAAACCGTTCTGGGTGAAGAAGAATTGGCGGTGTACCACGAGCGCCGCAGCCGCTGGCCCGATCGCGCCGTGCGTTATCTGGCCACGCGCTTTTCGGCCAAGGAGGCGTTCAGCAAGGCCATTGGCCTGGGAATGCATCTGCCCATGACGTGGCGGCACTGCGAAATCCTCAACAGTGCCAGCGGTCAGCCGCATGTGGTGCTGCGCCGCGAGTTGGCGCAATGGTTTGCTGCACATCAACTGCAGGCGCACATCACCTTGAGCGATGAAACCGATTATGCGACCAGCTTTTGCGTGGTAGAAAGGCGGCCGCACTGAGGGGGCATAGCGTGTGCGCAATGAAAAAGGCAGCCAGTGGCTGCCTTTTTTGCTGACGGTGTAGCTTTGATGAGGGTACTGCCGTTATGCAGTGCTTCTTAGTCGAAGTTTGGCGATTCCACGCCCAGCACCTTGTGCAGTTTCGGGCTGGTGGTGGTGTACTGCAGGAACACCCTCTTTTCGGGGAAGATGTAGTCCATGGAAGCGAATGCGGCCAGCGCGCATTCGTGAAAACCTGACAGGATGAGCTTTTTCTTGCCGGGATAGGTGTTGATGTCGCCCACGGCAAAAATGCCTGGAACACTGGTGGAAAACTTTTCGGTATCCACCACCAGTTGCTTGCGCTCGATTTCTAGGCCCCAGTTGGCAATAGGGCCGAGCTTGGGGGACAGCCCAAAGAACACCAGCAGCACATCCAGCGGCACCTGGCGCGTGACGCCATCCGCACCGGCCACTTTCACGGCCGTGAGCGCGCCGTCGCGGCTTTCGTAGCCGGTGATCTGACCGACCATGAACTGCATTTCGTACTGTTCACACAGTTCTTTCATCTTGGCGACGCTGGCGGGCGCGGCGCGGAAGCCGTCACGGCGGTGAATCAAAATCACGCTCTCGGCCTTGTTCGGACCTTCGGCCGTGAAGTTCAGTGTCCAGTCCAGGGCCGAATCGCCGCCTCCGACAATGACCAGGTTCTTGCCGGCAAAGTCGGCCGGGTTCTTGACACGGTAAAACAGTTGCGAGCCTTCGAATTGTTCCAGTCCGTCGACCTTGAGGGTGCGCGGCTGGAAGGCGCCCACGCCAGCGGCGATGAAGATGGTCTTTGTCAGGAACTGCGTGCCCTTGCTGGTCTCGACGTAGAAGCGGCCATCTTCCTGTTTCTCGACCACGGTCACTTCCTGGCCCATGTGGTAAGTGGCGCCGAAAGGCTCGGTCTGCTTGAGCAGGGCGTCGGTCAATTCCTGGCCGGTACAGACCGGAATGGCGGGGATGTCGTAGATCGGCTTGTCGGGATACAGTTCGATGGGCTGGCCGCCGGGATAGGGTAGCGAATCGATGATGTGGGCCTTGACCTCCAGCAAACCCAGTTCGAAAATCTGGAACAGGCCCACCGGGCCGGCGCCGATGATGACGGCGTCTGCTTCGATCGCCTGGGCGAAATCATGTTTGGTAGTCATAGAACAGTGGATGAAAAGATCGTGCGGCCACAGCCGCATGCAAACAGAAAAACAGACAGTGGGTGAATGTGTGCGCTTGGTCTGCAAAGGCTGGCGGCACAGGGGATGCCGGACAAGCGGCCAGCCATCAGCTGGAACCTGGCTGGTTGGATAGTCTTCAACGGATCAACTGATCCAGCTTGCCGGTCTTGTCCTTCCATTCTTCCGCATCAGGAAGGGAAGGCTTGCGCTTGGTGATGGTTTTCCAGGTTGGAAGCTTGGAGAGTTCGGCGTTGAGGTCGACCATGTGCTGCTGGTCGGCTGGCACGTCCTCTTCGGCGTAAATGGCGCCGACCGGACATTCAGGAACGCATACGGCACAGTCGATGCACTCGTCGGGATCGATGGCCAGAAAATTGGGGCCTTCACGGAAGCAGTCCACCGGGCAAACGTCCACACAATCTGTGTATTTGCATCGGATGCAGGCTTCGGTCACTACATGAGTCATGGCGGGGGTTTCCGGATCTGGACAGAAACAGGCTGTTTGAAAAATGGCTTATTTTAACGGCAGGATTTTCCGTATGGCTTTCAAAGCCCTCCCCAGAGGCATGGATATGGTTCTTTGATTGTGCTATTCCACGGGCTGGTGGAATGCGTGGATCAGCGTCGTTTTCTTGGGAATAATGCTTTTTATCGCCATAGCTGCCTATAATTTCATCGCTGGGTCAGCGGGATTTTTTATATATTGAGTGACCCATGCGGTAAATAGCGGCTGCGTCATGCAATGGGGCCTTATCTGGGGGCGAGAGGGCTTGCCCTGTCAGAACAGAGGCTGAACCAGACGTTTGCTGTCGTGTACAGCAGATGCTTGTGACCTGTTTCCACATTTTTGAAATATTTAAAGGCTCTGGACAATGAATAGGGGAAATGTCACCGGTCTGGTGGGTTGGCGCGGCATGGTGGGATCGGTGTTGATGGATCGCATGTCGGAAGAAAAGGATTTCGACCTGATCGAGCCGGTCTTTTTCTCCACTTCCAACGCGGGTGGCGCAGCTCCGGCGGTTGCGAAGAACGAAAAGACACTAAAAGATGCGCACAGCGTCGACGAACTGAAGAAGTGCGACAACATCATCACCTGTCAGGGCGGCGACTACACCACAGACATGTTCCCGAAGCTGCGCGCGGCGGGCTGGAAAGGCCACTGGATCGATGCGGCTTCCACCCTGCGCATGCAGAGCGATGCGGTGATCGTGCTCGACCCGGTCAACATGCCGGTGATCAAGAGCGCGCTCGCCAAGGGTGGCAACAACTGGGTCGGGGGCAACTGCACCGTCAGTTGCATGCTGATGGGCGTGGGCGCTCTCTACAAAGCGGGTCTGGTGGAATGGATGAGCACCCAGACCTACCAGGCGGCCAGTGGCGGCGGTGCGCAGCACATGCGCGAACTGCTGACCCAGTACGGCACGCTCCACGCCGAGGTCAAGGCGTTGCTGGACGATCCGAAAAGCGCTATCCTCGAAATCGACCGCAAGGTCATTGCCAAGCAGCGCGCGCTGTCTGGCGACGAAGTGGCCAATTTTGGCGTGCCGCTGGGCGGTTCGCTGATTCCCTGGATCGACAAGGACCTGGGCAATGGGGCCAGCCGCGAAGAATGGAAAGGCATGTCGGAAACCAACAAGATCCTGGGTCTTGGGGAAGGTTTCGGCACGCCGGCCGTCCCGGTGGATGGCTTCTGCGTGCGCGTGGGGGCCATGCGCTGCCACAGCCAGGCACTGACATTCAAGCTCAAGAAGGATGTGCCGCTGGCCGATATCGAGGCCATGATCGCTGCCGATAACGAATGGGTCAAGGTCGTTCCCAATACGCGCGAAGCGACTATCCAGGATCTGACGCCGGTGGCTGTAACCGGCACCATGACGATTCCAGTGGGCCGCATCCGCAAGATGGCCATGGGGCCCGAGTACGTGGGCGCCTTCACTGTTGGCGATCAACTGCTGTGGGGTGCGGCTGAACCGCTGCGCCGCATGCTGCGCATCCTGTTGCAGGCATGAGGTCCTCCACTTTTTTGTGTGGCTGTGGCGCACCGTGCGGTGCGCATATGCACAGAGTTCTTGTGCCGTGATGAGGAGGCGCGCCAACCGGTATTTCTGATGCAGGAAACCGCCCATTGCCTGCTATCATCAATTGTCGTCAAATGGCAACAAAAAGTATAATTTTGTGCCATATCTTGTCTGTTACATTGCCGGCATCGGTGGCCCTCCTTGTCAAGTTTGGCAACATGATGCTAAGTTCCAACTATCAGCAATAACTCCATATCCCGCAATGAAAAACTGCACCACGTCCAGCCTGTCAGCGGCGGAAGAAAAAACGCAATTTTCGCGCTTTCGCATTTCCAGGATTGCCATGGCGGCGGCGCTGGCTGCCTGCGTCGGAGGCAATGCCTATGCGCTGGGATTTGGCCGCATGCGCGTGCAGTCGGCATTGGGACAGCCCTTGCGCGCGGAAGTGGAGCTGATCGATGCCCAGGCTGGGAACCTCAAGGCGGGAATGGCATCACCGGCGCTGTATACCCAGAAAGGGCTGGAGTATGTTCCTGCAGTCAAGGGTATTCGCTCCAGCACGCGCCAAATGCCCAATGGCCAGATGGTGCTGGTATTGACCAGCGACGCTCCTATCAATGAACCCTTCATCGATGTGGTGCTGCAGGCCAGCGACGGCACCGGCAGCGTAACCCGGGATTTTTCGATACTGCTCGACCCACCTGCAGTCAGCCGGGCGCCGGTAGCCGTGGTGGAACCGTTGACACCGCGGGCGGTAGCAGTCAGCCCTGCCGCTCCCGTGGTCACTGAGCGGATTGAACGGTCACCAGTGGAGGGTGACAGGAAACCAGTTGCCAGGTCCGGAGCACTTGCCGCGAAAAGAACGCCACGGGCGTTGGCCGGTTCGGTGCGTGTACGCCAAGGCGATACGGCAGGACAGATTGCAGCCGTTAACCGGCCGGCGCGCGTTTCGCTGGATCAGATGCTGGTGGCGCTGCAGCGTGCCAATGCGCACGCGTTCATCAATGGCAACGTCCATCATCTCAAGTCAGGTGTTGTGCTGCGCATGCCCAGCGCGAGCGAGGCGCAGGCCATACCGGCTGCAGAGGCGCGCACGATCGTCATCGCCCAAAGCGAGGACTTCCGCGCTTACCGCAACCGGCTTGCCCGTTCACCCATGGCGCAAACAACGCCGAGCCCCCAGCAAAGCGGCGGCAAGATTCAGAGCGGGGTGGAAGACACGCGCACTTCTGCTGCTGTGGCGCCCGACACCCTGACCATTTCCAAGGCGGAAGTCAAGGACGGCAAAACGACGGAGCAACGCATGGCCGAGACCATGCAGAGGAAAGACAATGCCAGCCGCGCCGAAGAACTCAACAAGAATTTGAGCGACCTGAAGAACATCAGCGCAGAAGCGACGGCCAGCGCGCAGCAGGCGGGCCAGGTGCCCTCGGGGGCCGGTCCCGTGATTGTTGCGCCATCGGGCGCAGCCAGCGGTGTGATTGCAGCGACGGCCGCATCCGCCGCCGCCCAGGCTGCTTCGCAGGCGGAAGAGGTTGCCAGCGCCGCAGTGGGCGCTGCTTCCGAAGCGGCTTCGGCTGCAGAAGAAGCCGCTTCCGCGGCTGCCAGTCCTGTTTCTGCGGCAGCTTCCGTTGCGGCACCACGCAAAAAACCTGTGAAACAGAAGCCGTTGCCTCCGGAACCCGGTTTTGTGGAGAGTCTGGTTCGCAGCCCCTCCTTCATGGGTGGAATGGGACTGATTGCCGTGGGAGGGCTGGTCTATGCCTTCCTGCGTCAGCGCCGGAAAAACCGGGGCGGCGGCGATACGGACAGCTCATTCCTGGAAAGCAATTACACGCCGGACTCGTTCTTTCATGCTTCTGGCGGCAAGGACGTGGATACTTCCGAGCCGACTGCCGCCGGCAGCGGCTCTTCGGGCATGAACCAGTCGTCCATGCTGTATTCGCCTAGCCAGTTGGACGCCGAGGCCGACGTCGATCCGGTTTCCGAGGCCGATGTATATCTGGCCTATGGTCGTGACATCCAGGCCGAAGAAATCCTCAAGGATGCTCTCTTCAAGCATTCGGGACGTATTCCAATTTATGTCAAGCTATTGGAAATCTATGCGCGCCGACGCGATGTCAAGGCGTACGCCCAGTATGCAACGGAACTCAAGCAACTGACCCATGGCAAGGGTCCGGAGTGGGATGTCGCGTGTGCCAAGGGTGCTGAAATCGATCCGGGACATCCACTGTACGCTGCTTGCGCAACTGCAGCCACGGCTGCGGATACTGCCCCAGAGCGTAGCTCTGCAGCAATTGCTTCAGCCGGTTCCGTACCTGCCGATACAGCGGCAGCCATGGCATCCGATGTAGGCTCTCAGATCGTGGACACCGACCCTGCCCAGCTCCCGACAGTGCGCACCGATTTGCTGCAGCAGCCGACCATGTCGCCGATGACTGTTCCGGTGACAGAAAATGCCCTGTCAGCAAAAGACGGTCCTTCGGCCATGTCGCCCATCGACCTGACGCTGGACATGCCCGAAGAAGAGCCGTTCCCTGTCGAGGAAGCACCGCAGGAACCGGAGGCCAACAAGAACTCCGATTTTGACTTCAGCGGCCTGTCTCCTGCCACAGTGCCTGTCGTTTCGAGTCTTTCAACCTATTCTGCGCCGGAGCCGGTGATAGATCTGACACTGGATATGCCCGATGAGGTACCGCCCTCCATTCCTGCATCGTCAGCGGCTCGTGCAGCCGGCAAGGACCTGGACTTTGACATGAGCGGCCTGTCGCTGGATCTGAATCAACCCCAGACGTCTCAGACAGGGACTTCCGACTCCATGGCCACCAAGCTGGCATTGGCGCGGGAATTCTTGGCCATTGGCGACAATGAAGGCGCCAGGGTCATGGCGCAGGAAGTGGCGCAAAAAGCTACCGGGGAGCTCAAGGCCCAGGCCGAAGCGTTGTTGGCAAGCATCCTGTAAATCCGGTCGCCGGGCCTGCATGGATGTGGGCAGGAGCGTCTGCAGCAGCCTTCCGATAGGCTGCTGCGTTTTTTCAGGGTAGATGATATTCAAAGGCGGCCTTTCGGGAACGATGTGCGTGGCAGCAGATCCTTCCCGGCGTTGCACCAGTGCATGATGCAGGAATGCGGAGGACGGACCATGCGCATGGCGCTGGGCCTGAGCTATGCGGGGTCAGCCTATCAGGGATGGCAGAGCCAACCTTCAGGCCAGACCGTACAGGACAAATTGGAATCTGCCTTGACGCGTTTTGCCGGCATGCCGGTGCGGACGCTGTGCGCTGGTCGTACCGATGCAGGTGTTCATGCCTTGTTGCAGGTGGTGCATTTCGATTGCACCGTGGAACGCAAGGCGGTTTCCTGGGTGCGGGGCGTCAATGCATGGCTTCCGCAGGATATTTCGGTGCAGTGGGCCCTGCCTGTTCCTGAGGCTTTCCATGCCAGGGCCAGTGCCATGGCTCGCCGTTATGTCTACGTGTTACTGCAATCTCCGGTACGCCCAAGCTTGGAAGCGGGACGTGTGGGCTGGACATTCCGTCCGCTTGATGGCCCAGCCATGCAGGATGCGGCACAGCGCCTGATCGGCGAGCATGATTTTTCCAGTTTCCGTGCGGCCGGATGCCAGGCGCTGAGTCCGGTCAAGACCCTGCAGCGTATCGGGATCGAGCGCCATGGAGCCTACTGGCGTTTCGAGTTTCAGGCCAATGCGTTTCTGCACCACATGATCCGCAACATCATGGGCTGTCTGGTTGCGGTGGGGCAAGGAAATCGCCCCCCACACTGGATGGACGAGGTGCTGACAGCCCGCCGCCGCGAAGTGGCTGCCCCTACCTTCTCTCCCGCCGGACTTTACTTTGCAGGGCCCGTGTATGCGCCCCACTGGGGATTGCCGGAAAAAACGGATGCGTTTGATTTCCTGCCGGGTAGCGGGGAGAGTGGGTTTGATACGGCCGATGTTTCTGGCAGGCAATCGTAGGCATTGGCGCCAACGGACTGCCTTCTGGTTTTGCTTTTGCCCGGAGTTGCACGTTGCGAAAGGGGTACGTCCTACATGTGGCCCCATAGAATCAGGCAATCGCGTCCCTGCATCTGTAGATCGACCGTTGCCCCCACGGGCAGCAGCACCTTGGTGGGAACGTGTCCATGCGGCAGCCCGGTGAGAATGGGCGTTCTCGTCTGGCTGCGCAGCCATTGCACCACGGTCCGCAGGTTGAAGCCCTTGTCGTTCGCGTTTAGCTTGAAGTCGGTGAATTGGCCCAGAACGATGGCTTGCTGATTGTCCAGTACGCCGGCGTGCAGCAACTGGGTCAGCATGCGTTCGATGCGGTAGGGGTGTTCAGAAACATCTTCCAGAAAGAGCACGCCTTTTTTGATGATGGGGAAATACGGCGTTCCCAGCAGGCTGGTAAGCACGCACAGATTCCCGCCCCATAGCGTGGCGTTCTTCACCGGCTTCTTCAGCAAAGCTTCCCCGGTTTCCGGCAGTTCCTTGGTGCTGATGGTCCAGCCAGCGCCTTCGCCGATGCCGTGCACCATGTCGGAGAAACAGGCTTCGGTGATGTCGTCGGGCTCTGTGGTTTGCCCCCAATCGTCGATCAGCAAATTGCCCGCCCATGTCACCGCCTTCTGGGGAGTGGGGGCCTCCTTTGCAAGCAGTGCCGTTTGCAGGGCAGTGAAGTCGCTCAGCCCGACAAACTGCGTGCCGGTTTCGATCGCCTTGCTGATTTTTTTCCACGGCAGTCGCGGCAGGATGCGGGTGAGGCCATAGCCACCACGCGAGAGCAGCGCGACGTCGGCGCCGCTGTCGGCCGCGCGGCCAATGGCGGCCAGGCGTGTGGTGTCGTCGCCGGCAAAACGCTGCCAGGTCGTCAGGGCATCGGGATCGACCTCCACTGTATGGCCGCGCTGCTGCAGGCGTTTGATGGCCCGGCGGAAACCGGCTGTATCGCGCACGGCGCCGGAAGGGGAGTAGATGTAGATATGTGCCATGTTGATAACCGAAAAAACGAGAGGCCTGTAAAAGCAAGCCGGCAATTAAGTGTGTGCAGAGGTGGGCCCGCTGGTGCAGGAAGGCGTAGTGCGCGGGCCAAGGATGTGTATCAGGTCAGGCCCCTGTTGTTCGAGCCAGCGCCGCAAAGCAGCTCCAGAGGCAGGCGTGCGGATGGTCTGTACGTCTGCAACAGCCGGGCCGATTGTGCCATGCCGTGGAGTTTCTGCGATGGCGGCCCATGGCGCCCATTGCAGCGCGGCCCGGTGGCCGGCGTCGGGCCAGGGGGCAGACCAAGCGCCGGAGGCGGCCTCGGCTTCATCGAGTGCCCAGTGGGCGTCCAGATCGAAGGTTGTCCGTTGCTGGCAATGCTGGCGCCAGGCGGCAGCGCTTTCTTCTGGATGCAGATGGATGACCTGTGCGGGGAATATGTCTGGAACGCTTGCTGCGAGGGTGGGCAAGAACAGGGACGCGCTGTCGTGCAGGATGACGGCCCGGTTGGCGTGCCGTGAAAAATGCGCCTGCTGCAGCCATTGCTGGAGCAAGGCGGCGTGCCAGGCCGGATGGTGGCGCTGGATCTTCTTGGGCATGTCGCTTTTGCCATGGCCGGGCAGGTCGGGCGCGAGTACGCGCCAGCCAGCGGCGTGCAGCAGTGGGATCAGCCTGGCCCACAGCAGACTGTAGCTGGCATAGCCATGCAGCAGCAGCACGGCGGGGCGGCTGCAGTCATCGGGTACGGTGTCGATCACATGCATGCGCCAAGGCGTGGAACCGGGCTCCTCTTCGGGATCGGACAGCAGCACAAATCCGCTCCAGGGCCGGAGCGTCTCCAGGGAATCGATGTTTGAAAAACGCTTTTCAGACGGCCGCAGGGCATCTTCGCGCAATGGCGCATATCCGGGGTTTCGCCGCAAGTCGTGGTGCGCCATGCGGCGTTCGCGGAAGAATTCCCGCAATACCTCTGCGCAGGCATCCTGCAAGGCGAGGCCTTCAGCGTCCTTGGGAGTGTAGGCTTCGCAGCGGGTCTGGTGGTTCATCGCGCTGTGTGCGAAAAGGTCGAGCACCGATCCGGCAGCGCCGGTTTTGGGGTCGGATACGGCATAGACCGCGCGGGTAATCCGTGCGTGCAGCAGCGCGCCGCTGCACATGGCACAGGGCTCCAGCGTGACGTACAGCGTACAGCCTTCCAGACGGTGGTTGTCAACGGCCTGGGCGGCAGCGCGCAATGCAAGGATTTCAGCATGGGCGCAAGGGTCTCGGTCGCTGATGGTGCGGTTGTAGCCCTGGCCCAGCACCTTGCCCGAGGGGGAGACGACTACCGCGCCCACCGGTACTTCGCCCAACCGGGAGGCTGTCAGCGCTTGTTGCAGGGCTTGCTGCAGAAAAAAAGTGTCTGTGGAAGAAGAGGGTGAGGGGATGGTGGAGGGCATGGGAAGCAAACCAGCTGGGCTGGCCATGGATCTTTGCAGAGGCTTTCCCCGCGGATGCGTTCGTTGTCGTGCAGTGGGTGTTTTTCAGTGGTGCCGGGCGCGGCTCGGCCTCGAAACGGGTAGAGTATGCCTATGGTAGCGTGTTCCTCCGAAGGTGCGGGTATTGAAATGACCTTGCCACGTGATTGGCTGGTGCCCGAATGGCCGGCGCCGCCTTGGGTGGGTGCCGTGATGAGCAGCCGTGCGGGTGGGATATCGCGTGCTCCGTACGAGTGGATGAACGTGGGCGACCACGTTCAGGATGATCCGGTGGCCGTCGTGCACAACCGGCAGCTTCTGCAACAGGCCATCGGTGCACATCCCATTTTTTTGCAACAGGTGCATGGCGTCGATGCCATAGCGCTGGAAGTGCCCGCGCCCGTAGTGGGCCGTGCCATGCAGGCCGATGCGTGCTACACGCAGATCCATGGCGTGGCCTGCACCATTCAGGTTGCGGACTGCCTGCCGGTGCTGGTCTGCCATGCCCGCCATCGCATCGTCGGTGCGGCACATGCGGGCTGGCGCGGCTTGGCGGGGCAACAGGGCAAAGGTGTGCTGGAGCACCTTCTGGCGTGCATGCGCGCGCAATGCCCACACGCTGACGCGCCAGGCTGGCTGGCGTGGCTGGGGCCGTGCATCGGTTCTCGGGCGTTTGAAGTGGGCAGCGAGGTCCGGGATGCCTTTCTCGCCGTGGATCCGCAGGCGAAGCACCATTTCTTTGCCTCGCACACGCCCGGCAAATGGCTGGCAGACCTTGCCGGGCTGGCACGGCAGCATCTGGCTGCACTGAACGTGCAGGCCATATTTGGCAATGACGGATCTGACGACTGGTGTACATACAGCCGACCGGAGCGGTTTTTTTCTTATCGGCGTGATGGACGTACCGGCCGCATGGCGGCTGCGGTCTGGCTGCGTGCCCCTGGATGACCGGTGTGCCGCACCCGTACAATCCGTCCATCGCGCGTATTGCAATACCTGAATGACGACAAGCAAAACCAACAAATCCGTTCCGGGCGGCAAGATGCCTCCTACATATGAGGCGGCCCTGTCGGAACTCGAGAACCTGGTTCAAAGCCTGGAATCCGGCCAGGTGCCGCTGGATGAGTTGCTGGTGGGTTACCAGCGCGGGGCGGCGCTGCTGGCCTTCTGCAAGGAAAAGCTGTCGGCAGTTGAAGACCAGATCAAGCTGCTGGAAAGCAGCCCCCAGGGTGCGTTGATCACCAAACCACTGGACGAGGGCGAAGCGTGAACGCGACGGTTGGCATGTCGGCCCTGCAGCAATCCACATCCGGCGCAGCGGGCGAATCAGCGTGCGATGATTTTCCAGCCTGGAGCACACAGCAGCTTGGTGTTGTGGAACAGGCATTGGCCGGATGGGTGGGGGCGCAGGCGCCCGAGAATCTTTCCCGGGCCATGCGCTATGCCGTTCTGGGCGGCGGCAAACGCCTGCGCCCGCTGCTGGTGCTGGCTGCCAGCAAGGCCGTAGGAGGACATGGCCCGGCGGCATTGCGTGCAGCCTGTTCGGTGGAACTCATCCATGCCTATTCCCTGGTTCACGACGACATGCCCTGCATGGACAACGACGTGCTGCGACGTGGCAAGCCAACCGTGCACGTGAAGTTTGGCGAGTCCGACGCCTTGCTGGCAGGGGATGCCCTGCAGGCCCTGGCGTTCGAATTGCTGGTGCCGGAAGATACGAACCAGATTCCGGTTGCCATGCAAGCAGAGCTGTGCCGGCTGCTGGCGCGTGCGGCTGGGAGCGAAGGCATGGCGGGCGGGCAGGCAATTGACCTGGCCAGCGTGGGCAAGCAGTTGAGCCGGGGGCAGCTGCAACACATGCACCGGCTCAAAACGGGGGCGTTGCTGCAGGCGAGTGTCTGCATGGGGGCTGTTTGCGGTTCTGCCAGCAGTGCTGTGCGACTGGCGCTGGGCAATTTTGGCGCCGCCGTCGGATTGGCCTTCCAGGTTGTCGATGACATTCTTGACGTGGTGGCCGATTCGGCCACTCTGGGCAAAACCGCCGGGAAAGATGCCGAGCACGACAAGCCGACCTATGTTTCCCTGCTGGGATTGCAGGCGGCGAAGGACTACGCCCGGCAACTGCACCAGGAAGCCTTGCAGGCGCTGCATGCCAGCGGACTCGATGGAGCATGCACGGCCCACTTGCGTGCACTGGCCGACAGGGTGATCCAGCGCAGCAGCTGATGCGGGCTGCCTGCGGCATTTCCCATGCACAGGAGCCGGTTTTCCGGACCTGCGAAACCAGCAGTGCCTGCATAGTTGATCAGGCGTGATGTACGGCCTAGGCAAGGCTCTCGCTACAATCCGCGCTTAGCCGGGGTTGTTGCCGCTTCTGTCATGACGCCGGGATTGAGGGTTGTTTGCGCATGACCGTTCTTCTTGACAAGATTCATAGCCTCGGCGATTTGCGCCAGTTGTCCCGTGCCCAGCTCCAACCGCTGGCCGATGAGCTGCGTACCTTCCTGCTGGAGAGCGTCGCCGGAACCGGTGGCCACTTGAGCTCCAACCTGGGCACGGTGGAGCTGACGGTGGCTTTGCATTACGTATTCAATACCCCGCAGGACCGCATTGTCTGGGACGTCGGGCACCAGACATACGCCCACAAGATCCTCACCGGCCGTCGCGAGCGCATGCAAACCTTGCGCCAGCTGGGCGGTTTGAGCGGTTTTCCGCGCCGCGATGAAAGCGAATACGACGCTTTTGGTGTGGGACATTCCTCCACCAGCATTTCGGCGGCGCTGGGCATGGCCGTGGCGGCCCGCCAGCAAGGCAAAGATCATCATTGCATTGCCGTGATTGGCGACGGTGCCATGACCGCGGGGATGGCGTTCGAGGCGCTCAACAACGCCGGGATGGAACAGGACCTGCGCCTGCTGGTCATTCTCAACGACAACGACATG
Source organism: Allobrachymonas sp. (assembly GCA_039808005.1). GTDB lineage: Bacteria > Pseudomonadota > Gammaproteobacteria > Burkholderiales > Burkholderiaceae_C > Brachymonas. The sequence goes on from JBDHSG010000004.1 coordinate 66,482, forward strand.
AGCATCAGCCCGCCGGTAGGCGCGCTCAACCGCTATCTGGCGCACCTGATGAGCGGGCAGTTCTATGCCAAGGCGCGGGACATGGGCAAGAGCGTCCTGCGCGGGGTTCCGCCGCTGCTGGAATTCGCCCGCCGGCTCGAAGAGCAGGCCAAGGGCATGGTGCTGCCGGCCACCCTGTTCGAGAAATTCGGTTTCAATTACATCGGGCCGATCGACGGGCACGACCTGCATGCGCTGATTCCCACGCTGGAGAACCTGCGCAACCTCAAGGGCCCCCAGTTCCTGCACGTGGTCACCCGCAAGGGCAAGGGCTACAAGCCGGCCGAGGCCGATCCTGTCGCCTACCATGGTCCCGGCAAGTTCGATCCGGCCGTGGGCCTGCAGCCGCCGCCGGCGCCGCCCAAGCCTACGTTCACCCAGGTTTTTGGCCAATGGCTGTGCGACATGGCCGAGCGCGACATCCGGCTGGTGGGCATCACGCCGGCCATGCGCGAAGGTTCGGGCATGGTGGAGTTCCATCACCGTTTTCCCGAGCGGTATTTCGATGTCGGCATTGCCGAGCAGCATTCGGTGACCTTTGCCGCGGGCCTGGCCTGCGAAGGCCTCAAGCCGGTGGTGGCGATTTATTCCACCTTCCTGCAGCGTGCATACGACCAGCAAATCCACGACGTGGCCTTGCAGAATCTGCCGGTGGTTTTCGCGCTCGACCGGGCCGGGCTGGTGGGCGCGGATGGTGCCACGCATGCGGGCAATTACGACATCGCGTTCACGCGCTGCATTCCCAACATGGCCGTGGCCTGTCCGGCCGACGAGGCCGAATGCCGCCTGTTGCTGAGTACGGCGTTTGCGCAGAACGGGCCGGTAACCGTGCGCTATCCCCGCGGCGCTGGCGTGGGCGTACCGCCCGGTACCGGCCTGGAGACGTTGCCTTTCGGCAAGGGAGAAATCCGCCGTCGCGGAGAGCAGGGCGGTGGTTCCCGTCCGAAGCTGGCACTACTGGCTTTTGGCTGCCTGCTCTACCCGGCGCTGGATGCAGCCGAGGCACTAGATGCCACGGTGGTGAACATGCGCTGGGCCAAACCGCTGGATGAAGCGCTGCTGCTTGAAACCGCGGAACAACACGATGCGCTGGTAACGCTGGAAGACGGTTGCATCATGGGCGGCGCGGGCAGCGCCGTGCTCGAGTGCCTGCATGCCCATGGAGTGAACATACCGGTGCTGCAGCTGGGCTTGCCGGACGTGTTCATCGAGCAGGGCGAGCAGGCAAAGCTGTATCAGATCCAGGGACTTGACGCAGACGGCATACTCGCCAGCGTGCGCCGGCGTTTTGCCCTGGCGTGAAATTCCGGTAGAACCACCCGCTTGTTCCCATGGCCTCTACTCGCGTGCATGTCCCATCTGCGCCCGCATCCGGCGCAGCCAAACCGCTGACCAGCTACAAGCCCTTCTGGGCCAAGCGCTTCGGTATTGCGCCTTTCCTGCCCATGAGCCGCGCCGAGATGGATGCGCTGGGCTGGGACAGTTGCGACGTGATCCTGGTGACCGGCGACGCTTACGTCGACCATCCCAGCTTCGGCATGGCCGTGATCGGCCGTGTGCTGGAGGCGCAGGGCTTTCGCGTCGGCATCATCGCCCAGCCCGACTGGACCAGCGCCGAGGCCTTCAAAGTGCTGGGCCAACCCAACCTGTTCTGGGGCGTGACGGCGGGCAACATGGATTCCATGATCAACCGCTACACGGCCGACCGCAAGATCCGCAGCGACGACGCCTACACGCCCGGCAACGCGGGCGGCAGGCGGCCCGACCGCGCGGCCATCGTCTACAGCCAGCGCTGCCGCGAGGCGTTCAAGGACGTGCCCATCGTGCTCGGCGGCATCGAGGGCAGCCTGCGCCGCATCGCCCACTACGACTACTGGAGCGACAAGGTGCGTCGCTCCATCGTGGTCGATGCCAAGTGCGACCTGCTGCTGTACGGCAACGCCGAGCGCGCCATCGTCGAGATCGCGCACCGCCTGGGCCGGCGCGAACCCGTCGGGCAGATCACCGACGTGCGCGGCACGGCGTTCGTGCGCCGGCATGCGGCCGAAGGCTGGTTCGAGATCGACTCCACCGAGGTCGACCGTCCCGGCCGTGTCGATGATTACACCAGCCCTTATCAGACCATGGCCGAGCGCGCACAAGGGCAGGAGGCATCCTGCGGCAAGCCGCAGGCGCAACCGGTCGTGTTTGTCAGAAACGCCCCGGCATCGGAAGCGCTGGGTCCGGAGCCACTCGGCAAGACCGCCAATGGGTCTGCCCAAGGGACGCAAGAGGTGCAGGCAGGGTTCCAGCCGGCCCGATCCGAGCGTCCGGCGACGATTGATCGCAGCAAGACCGTCATCCGCCTGCCCGGCTACGAGCAGGTTCGCAGCGACCCGGTGCTGTACGCCCACGCCAGTCGTGTGCTGCACCTCGAAACCAATCCCGGCAATGCGCGCGCGCTGGTACAGGCGCATGGCGAGGGAAACACGGCGCGTGACGTCTGGATCAACCCGCCCCCGCTGCCATTGAGCACCGCCGAAATGGACTGGGTGTTCGATCTGCCCTATGCGCGCAGTCCGCACCCGGTGTATGCCGATGCCGATGGACGCCACGACCGGGAAACCAAAATCCCGGCCTGGGAAATGATCCGTTTCAGCATCAACATCATGCGCGGTTGTTTTGGTGGATGCACGTTCTGCTCGATCACCGAGCACGAAGGACGCATCATCCAGAGCCGCAGCGAGGCCAGCATCCTGCGGGAGGCGCAGGACGTCAGGGACAAGGTCAGGGGGTTCACGGGTGTCATCTCCGACCTGGGCGGCCCCACAGCCAACATGTACCGTCTCGGCTGCAAGAGCAAGGATATCGAATCCGTCTGCCGCAAGCCCAGTTGCGTCTATCCCGACGTGTGCCAGAACCTGCGCACCGACCACAGCGCGCTGATCCAGCTCTACCGCAGGATGCGCCAGTTGCCCGGCGTCAAGAAAGTGCTGATCGGCTCTGGTCTGCGGTATGACTTGGCGGTCAAATCGCCGGATTACATCAGGGAGCTGGTGCTCCACCACGTGGGCGGTTACCTCAAGATTGCGCCCGAGCATACCGAGCAGGGGCCGCTGTCCAAGATGATGAAGCCGGGCATTGCCACCTATGACCGATTCAAGCAGTTGTTCGAGCAGTTCAGCAAAGAGGCCGGCAAGGAGCAGTTCCTCATTCCGTATTTCATTGCCGCGCACCCCGGCACCACCGACGAGGACATGCTGAACCTGGCCCTGTGGCTAAAGAAGAACGGTTTTCGCGCCGATCAGGTGCAGGCTTTCTATCCCAGCCCGATGGCCACCGCCTCGGCGATGTACCACACGGGGCTGAATCCGCTCAAGGGCATTCACCGCGACGAGCGCAGCGAAAAGGTGGATACCGTCCGGGGGGAGCGACGTCGCCGTCTGCACAAGGCGTTCCTGCGGTATCACGATCCCAACAACTGGCCCTTGCTGCGCGAAACGCTCAAGCGCATGGGCCGCTCCGATCTCATCGGCAACGGCAGGCATCACCTGATACCGGTATTCCAGCCGCGTACCGACGGCGGCTACAGCAGCCCCCGCCGCGCCCATTCGACCTCGGTGCCCCAAAAGGGGGGCATGCTCACGCGATATACCGGCTTGCCGCCACATGGCAACTCCCAGGAAAAACGCCAGCCCAAGCAGCGGAGCGACAGGCACAAAGGCAGGGGCGCTTGAAAGGGACACCCTCTGCACGGGAGCGTGTACTGCATGCGCATGGGCATGCGCCTGAATGCCGAATGGCGATCAAAAGACCTCTCAATCTGCCGAAGCATTTTTATCAGGGATAACCATTACAATTTTCGTATCCAGCAGAGTGTGCCTGACAGTGGCGACCCATCCGTTGCCGGGCAATCCTGTTGTCGCGTTTACGCATATCACACAAGGATCGAGATACCATGGAACAGGCTTCCCGCGTCATGCACCCGTTGTTTCGAGAAAAAATCATGTCGGCCGAGGCCGCTGCGGCCCAGATCATGCCGGGCGACAACGTGGGTATGAGCGGTTTCACCGGCTCGGGGCATCCCAAGGCGGTTCCGGTGGAACTGGCCAAACGCATCGAGGCCGCGCATGCGCGGGGCGAGCCGTTTCGCATCGGCGTATGGACGGGGGCTTCCACTGCGCCCGAGCTGGACGGCGCATTGGCCAAGGTCAACGGCATTGAAATGCGCCTGCCCTATCAGTCCGATCCGGTGTGCCGCCAGAAAATCAATGAAGGCACGATGCAGTATGCCGATATTCACCTGTCTCATGTGGCGCAGCACGCATGGTTCGGTTTTTACGGCAAGCTCAATGTCGCGCTGATCGAAGTCACGGCCGTGCTGGAAGACGGTTGTCTGGTGCCTTCCACGTCGATCGGCAATAACAAGACCTGGATGGAACTGGCCGACAAGGTGATTCTGGAAGTCAACAGCCGCCAGAGCATGCACCTCCACGGCATGCACGACGTGTATTACGGCACCCAGCTACCGCCCCACCGCCTGCCGATTTCCATGACGCACAGCGACAACCGCATTGGTGTGCCTTATTTCCGGGTTGATCCGAAAAAGGTGGTGGCCGTGGTCGAAACCAACGCCAGCGACCGCAACACGGACTTCACCCCGCCGGATGCCGACTCGGAACGGATTGCGGAGCATCTCCTGGAGTTCTACGCACACGAGGTGAAGCTGGGGCGTTTGCCCAAGAGCCTGCTGCCGCTGCAATCGGGCGTCGGCAACATCGCCAACGCCGTGCTGGCAGGCTTGAACAAGGGCCCGTTCAACAACATGACGGCCTATACCGAGGTGCTGCAGGACGGGATGCTGGAAATGATTGCCAGCGGCAAGCTGCGCCATGCGTCCGCCACGGCGATCAGCTTCAGCAAAAACGGATTGCAGTATTTCGAAGACAACATCGAGCAACTGCGCGACCGCATCCTGCTGCGCCCCCAGGGCATCAGCAACCATCCGGAACTGATCCGGCGGCTGGGCGTCCTCGCCATGAACGGCATGATCGAGGCCGATCTTTACGGCAACGTCAACTCGACCCACGTCATGGGCACGCGCATCATGAACGGCATCGGTGGCTCGGGCGATTTTGCGCGCAACGCCTACATCTCGGCTTTCATGACGCCGTCGACGGCCAAGAACGGCCGGATTTCGTGCATCGTTCCGATGGTGAGCCATGTGGACCACACCGAACACGACGTGCAAGTGATCGTGACCGAACAGGGGCTCGCCGATCTGCGTGGCCTGGCGCCCAGGCAGCGGGCCAAGCTCATCATCGACCATTGCGCCCACCCCGACTATCGCGACATGCTGACCGAATACTTCGAGCGCGCGTTGCGCGAGTCGTCGGGCAAGCATACGCCGCACCTGCTGAACGAGGCATTGAGCTGGCATACCCGTTTCGAGAAGACGGGCAGCATGCATGCGGGAAAAACAGGCCAGGTCAATCCGTCAGTAGTTTGCGCAATTTGACGAATGCCAGCGCCGCCATTACCGCATCGTTGAGAGCGTTGTGGGCCGAGCGCACGGGCAGGCCCAGGTCTGCCATCAGCGTATCGAAGCGCAGGTCGATTCCAGCCAGATCATGTTGCTGCGCGGGGGGCAATTGCCGCAGCTTGTAGGTGTAATACAGGGCCGAAACCTCGATCTGCTGGTTGGGCAGGCCGACGCCCAGCAAGGGCCGAATGGCGCGGTTGACCATGGCCACGTCAAATTCCAGGTAATACCCCACCAGCGGCCGGCTGCCGATGAAGTCCAGCAGGGCGCGCATGGCCTGTTCCAGCGGCACGCCCGCTGCGACGTCAGCCTGGCGCAACTGGTGGATGCGGATGCTTTCTCCCGGAACGTCGCGGCGGGCCTGGACCACCAGTTCAAGGCGCTGGCTGGTGCAGATGCGCTGGCCGCGAACAAGCACAGCGGCAACGGACACGATCGCATCGCTGGCCACATTCAGGCCGGTGGTCTCGCAATCGATGGATACCCATTCATCGTCCGGCGGGGGATCGAACAGGCCGGAGAATTCCGGCGCCTGCAAATGCCTGCGGTCCCATCGGCGCCGCAGCGAGGACCACCAACTGGAGGGTGCAAGCACGGAAGTGGCCATGGCGCCGCCCTTATTCCTGCAGGCGAAAACGCTGCCGCACCAGCGCCTTGAAGCGCTTGACGATGCCGAGCGCATCCTTGAGCAGGTCGCGCTCCAGGCTGCTGAGGTGGAGCACATCCAGCGTTTCGCTGTTTGCGGATTTTCTGGCGAGTTCGTTCAGCCCCTCTTTCAGGCGCAGGCCCATGAAAAAGTGCAGGCTGTTGATCAGGTTGTCGCCCCAGCGGCGGGGCAGCGCACCCTGTTGCACCAGCGCTTCGATCCTGTCCGCCGTGCTCGTGGCCTGGATGCGGTGCGCCAGTGCCAGGCTGCGCACGCCCTGCACGATGGGGAATATCCCCATTTTCTTGATGTGCAGGCGTTCATGTTCTTCGCCCTGGGCGAACAGGCGCGCCAGCCAGTTCATGTCGCCGTCTCCGAAGGCCAGGGTGGCGGCGGCAAAGCGGTTGAGCACGATGTCGCTGTCGGTCGCCAGCTGCCACATGGTATCGCGCACCTGGGCGAGCAGGGCAGTGTCGCCGGCCACGGGCTGGGCGTCCAGGAAGATGGCCAGATCGATCAGGTCCTGCTCCTCGCCTTTTGCCAGCCACTTGCGCGCACGGGCCTGCCAGGCGCTGACGGGCTGGCGCCAGGCCAGGTTGCGCAGCATGACCCCGCCGGGGCAGGGCGGATAGCCGAACGATTCCAGCGCCTGCGCAAACTGCTCGCAGATCGCCTCGATGTCTGCCGGTGGTGTGTAACCGTCCCGGAGGATCAGACCGTTGTCCTGGTCGGTCTTGAGCAATTGCTCGCCGCGTCCTTCGCTGCCCATGACGATGAGGCAGCTGTTCTGCACCAGATCCGGGGGTGCCAGGAGCTCCCAGGTGCGTTCGAACAGGCGCGCGTTGACTTGCTGCACCAGCCGGCCGATCAGGCCGATGTCGGTGCCATTGGCATGCAGCTGCTGCACCATTTTCGTCGCCTGGGCGGCTGCTGCGGCCAGCGCGGCAATGGATGTTGCCTGGCCCATGCGTGTAAGGATGAGGTGCGAGTGGTTGGATAGATAGCTGAAAACGTCCAGGGATTCGATGACGCCATGGACGTGATCGCCGTCGGCTACCACCACGCGGTGGATGCGGTGGCGCAGCATGGCCGTCAGCGCTTCTCCCATGCGCTGATCGGGGCGCAGCATGACCAGGGCATACGTGGCGAGCTGCCCGACGGGCAGGGTTTCGAGCGGCAGGCCCAGCGTAATGGCCGCGGGCAGATCGGTCGTGGAGAAGATGCCGAGCCGCGGGGGCGATGTCCCGTCATCCTGCACCAGAACATGGCTGATGCGCTCGGCATGGAACAGGCGGGCCACTTCGGCAACCGAGGCCGTGGCATGCACGTAATGCGGGGCATGCAGAACGGCACTGTCGACGCGCGCCAGCGTCAGCGACTGCATCTCGTGAAGAACGTTCTGCTGGGAAATGGCCTGGAGTTTCTCGCCCAGGCCGGCAAACAGTAGGGCGCTGAAGGTGGCGTTGCTTGCGATGAGGGTCTGGACCGTGTGCTGGTCGAGGATGTAGGCGAGCACTTCTTCGCGCGCCACGAAACGGTGGCTGCTGCGCCCGGCCATGAGCGCGCGCCCGTCAAAGCTGTCCTGCGGGCCGTAGATGTGCACGGTATTGCTGCCCTCCATCTGCGCCACCTGCCCCTTGATGATGAAGTAGAGCGCAGAAGGAGCAGCCCCGGTTTCGATGATGACTTCTTGCGCCTGGAAGTAGGCGATGTCCACCGAAGTGCGTACCAGATCCTGCTCGGTTGGCGTGAGGCTGTGAAAGGGCGAGACGGAAAAATCGAAAGCGTTGGGCATGGCCTGCATGTTGTGGGTGCGGCCTTGTTGTTATATCGCGATTCTCGGGTTATTCCCATAATCGACAACCCTTGAGTGCGCCCCCAAAGGCGGGAGGTTGTAAGTTAAGTGCATGCTTGGCTACTCACTATCACCCTACCCCTTCAACTTTATGGAGACAAACCATGAATGACCCGGTAGTGGAGAGGATTCGACGAAATCCGAAGTACCAGGAGCTCAAGACCAAACGCGGGAGCTTTAGCTGGATCTTGAGCATCATCATGCTCGTGCTGTACTACGGCTACATCGCGCTCATTGCTTTTGACAAGGAACTGCTGGCGCGCCCGCTGGGCAATGCCATTACCACTCTGGGCATTCCGCTCGGGGTTGGCGTGATCTTTTTCCCGATCATTCTCACCGGCATTTACATTCGTCGTGCCAACGGTGAATTCGACCGTCTCAACGAAGAAATCATCAAGGATGCCAAGCAATGAAAAAACTCCTTTTTCTCCCCATCGTTGCATTGCTGGCAGGCGGCTTGGCGCATGCCCAGACGGCTGCGCCCGCACCGGCTGAAGGCACCAACTGGACAGCCGTTGCGATGTTCGCCGTCTTCATTGTGGGCACCCTGTGGGTAACCAAATGGGCGTCGAAGAAAACCCAGTCTGCGGCGGCGTTCTATACCGGCGGCGGCATCGGCGGCTTTACCAACGGCCTGGCAATTTCCGGCGACTACATGTCTGCGGCATCCTTCCTGGGTATTACCGCGGCGGTGATGAGCACCGGCTATGACGGGCTGATCTATTCCATCGGCTTCTTCGTCGGATGGCCAATCCTGACGTTCCTCATGGCCGACAGGCTGCGCAACCTGGGCAAGTTCACGTTCGCTGACGTGGCGGCTTACCGTTTCAAGCAGACGCCGATCCGTACCTTTGCGGCCTCGGGCACGCTGGTGACCGTGGCGTTCTACCTGATCGCGCAAATGGTGGGTGCAGGCCAGCTCATCAAGTTGCTGTTCGGCTTGAGCTACACCACCTCGGTGATCGTGGTGGGCGTCCTCATGATGACCTATGTGCTGTTTGGCGGCATGACGGCCACGACCTGGGTGCAGGTCATCAAGGCGGTGATGCTGCTGGGCGGAGCCAGCATCATGGCGCTGTTCGTGCTCTGGAAGTTCGGTTTCAACTTGGAAGCCATGTTTGCCAAGGCGGTTGAAATCAAGACCTCTTCCTTGCTGGCATCCGGAAAAACCGCAGAGGAAGCGGCCAAGGGCGGCCTTGCCATCCTTTCTCCAGGTACCTTCATCAAGGATCCGATTTCGGCCATCAGCTTCGGTCTGGCGCTGATGATGGGTACCTGCGGCCTTCCGCACATCCTGATGCGTTTCTTCACCGTTCCCAATGCCAAGGAAGCGCGCAGAAGCGTGTTCTGGGCCACGACCTGGATCGGCTATTTCTACATCCTGACCTTCATCATCGGCTTTGGCGCCATCATCTTCGTCAGTGCCGATCCACAGTTCCTGGATGCCAACGGCGCGCTCAAGGGCGGCGGCAACATGACGGCGGTGCACATGGCCTCTGCCATTGGCGGCAACGTGTTCATGGGCTTCATTTCGGCCGTGGCCTTCGCCACTATCCTGGCCGTGGTGGCCGGGTTAACGCTCTCTGGCGCATCGGCCGTGTCGCATGACCTGTATGCCACGCTCGTCAAGAAGGGCCATGCCGACAGCAAGGACGAACTGCGCGTTTCGCGCATCACCACAGTGGCGCTGGGAGTGGTTGCCGTGCTGCTGGGCATCGTGTTCGAGAAGCAGAACGTTGCCTTCATGGTTTCCCTGGCCTTTGCGGTGGCAGCTTCTGCGAACTTCCCGGTGCTGTTCATGAGCGTGCTGTGGAAAGACTGCACCACGCGAGGCGCCGTGATCGGCGGTTTCCTGGGGCTGTTCTCGTCGGTGCTGCTGACCGTGCTTTCTCCATCGGTGTGGGAAGCCGTGCTCGGCAATGCCAAGGGCTCCTCTCCATTCCCGTACACATCGCCGGCTCTGTTCTCAATGTCGCTGGCCTTCCTGGGGATCTGGTTCTTCTCCATCACCGACAAGAGCCTGCGGGCCGCGCAGGAACGCGAAGCCTACAAACTGCAGGAAGTGCGTTCGGAAACGGGTCTGGGAGCAGCAGAAGCCTCGGCGCACTGATTGCACCTTCTTCCTGACCATCGTTCGCAACCGGGCCTTGTGCCCGGTTTTTTTTATTGAAGCCGGCAGGGTTGCCCAGTCGGCTTTGGGATAATGCCCTTTTGAATTTACTAACATCTACCGGGAGTGGCGTGGATATCCTCTTGTTGTTCAAGGCAGCCCTGATGGGCATCGTGGAAGGGCTGACCGAGTTTCTTCCCATTTCTTCCACCGGACACCTGATCCTGATGGGATCGCTGCTCAATTTTGCCGCTCCGCCGTTTGGGCAGGAGAAAGCCCAGGCATTCGACATTGCCATTCAGACCGGAGCGATCTTCGCCGTCATCCTCGTGTATTGGCAAAAAATCCGCACCACCGTGGTGACCTTGCCGCATTCGCACGAGGCCCAACGTTTCGTTTCCAACATATTGATTGGTTTTTTACCCGCCGTGGCATTGGGCCTGCTGTTCGGCAAGGCCATCAAACAGCATCTTTTCACGCCGCTGGTGGTGGCGGTGACGTTCATTCTGGGGGCCTTCGTCATTCTCTGGGCCGAGCGGCGTCAGCAAGCGGCCCGTATCCACCGTGTTGAAGACATGACGCCATGGGATGCCTTGAAGGTCGGTCTGGTGCAATGTTTCGCCATGATTCCCGGCACGAGCCGCAGTGGCGCGACCATCATCGGCGGCATGCTCTGCGGGCTGGAGCGTAAGGTGGCTACTGAGTTTTCTTTCTACCTGGCCATTCCGACGCTGATTGGTGCTGGCGCCTACAGTCTGTACAGGGCGCATGACGTGCTGAGCATGGATGTCGTTCCGGTGTTTCTGGTCGGGTTGCTGATGGCGTTCGTCAGTGCCTGGCTGTGCGTGCGCTGGCTGCTGCGCTTCATTTCCAGCAACGATTTCATTCCATTTGCCTGGTATCGCCTCGTTTTCGGGTTGCTGGTGCTGGCGACCTGGTGGTGGGGCATAGTGGACTGGTCGCAGCAATAGAGCATTCCCCTTGTTCACACGGGGGGCTCTGTACACAGACGGATGTTTGCGGTACAACGCCGTCATATGAAGGGGGATAGTGCCATGGCCTATTCGATGCAGATCAGCGACTTCTTCCTTTCCGGCCGGCGATGGCCTGGCGTGGGGGTTGCGGTTCTGGCGGTTTTCCTGTCGGGGTGTGCCACCCGGCTGACTGCCAACGTGACCCGCTTTCACCAGTGGCCGGCAAATACCCAGGGGGCGACCTATGCCATTGCGCCCGTGTGGCAGGCAATGCAGGGAGTGCCACTGCCAGTGAATTCGCAGCAGCAGCCGCCCGCCGATGAAACGGTTGCGCTGTCCGATCTGGAATTCAAAACCTACGCCGGTTATCTGGATCAGGGCCTTCAGGCGCATGGGCTCGTGCCGGCGGCCAGGCCCGATCAGGCGCGCATGATCGTCGGCATGGAGGTGCAGTCGCGCCGCCGCACGATACAGAAGCGCGTGCCGGAATACCGCCCCATGTTGTGGATGGGAATGGGGTACAGATGGTTCCACTGGAGCTACGGGCCATTTGCCTATCATCCTTGGGACTATTACGACGATTGGGGCGAAAGGGTGGTGACGCAGCCTGTGCAGCAGTACCGCTTGCGCCTGCGCATCAATGACCGGGGACAATCGACCACTGCGGCGGCACCAACTGTTTTTGATGCCAGCGCCTCGTATACAGGCCAGCCGTTGGCCTTGGCGGCAGTCATGCCCTATCTGGTGCGCGCCGTTTTTGACGATTTTCCCGGCGTCAACGGAAAGGCGCAACAAGTGATATTCGACAGCAAAACGGGTGAACGGCTGGAAACCAAAACGCCTTGAACGCGGCGGTGGCTGTCGTATCCGTGGGCCAGCGCGTGCCCTGAGGAGGATGCGGTATTTTTCCAACGGGTGCAGTCTTGGCGGCACGCGGCCGGGTGCGGGGGATTGCAGGTTGCTTGGCGGGCTGTACGGATAATCCGGGCCTTGTCGCTTAGAATCAGCACCTCATTGCGGCATCGTTCCGCCACTTCTGGTTCTTGCTTACCTGTTATGACTGCTTCCCTGCACCCCATGCTCAATGTGGCCATCAAGGCCGCTCGTGCCGCCGGCACCATCATCAACCGGGCTTCCCTCGACGTGGAAGCCGTGCGCGTTTCACAGAAGCAGTCCAATGATTTCGTGACGGAAGTGGACCATGCAGCCGAGCAGGCCATCATCAACACGCTGCTGTCGGCCTATCCGCAGCATGGCATTCTGGCCGAAGAGTCCGGTTGCGAGCGTGGTAACCAGGGCAGCGACCATGTCTGGATCATCGATCCGCTCGATGGCACCACCAATTTCATTCACGGGTTTCCGGTCTACTGCGTGAGCATTGCACTGCAGGTTCGCGGCAGGATGGAACAGGCGGTCATTTACGATCCCTCTCGCAACGACCTGTTTACTGCCACGCGCGGCCGTGGTGCATTCCTGAACGACCGCCGCATCCGTGTGAGCAAGCGCGTGCGCATGACCGATTGCCTGATTGCCACCGGGTTTCCTTTCCGTCCCGAGCATGACTATGAGCAGGCCATGCAAATGCTCATGGACATGATGCGCAACACGGCGGGGGTGCGCCGGCCGGGCTCGGCTGCGCTGGATCTGGCCTATGTGGCCGCTGGATTCAGCGACGGTTTCTTCGAAACCAGGCTGCAGCCGTGGGACGTGGCCGCAGGCAGCCTGCTGGTGCAGGAAGCGGGCGGCCTAGTTGGCAACTTTACCGGCGAAGCAGACTTTCTGCACGCGGGCGAGTGTCTGGCTGCCAGCCCCAAGATCTATGGCCTGATGGTGCAGATGTTGCAGAAATACAGCCGCTACGGAGCCGATGCGGCAACTGCACCTGGGAATTGATTCCAGGAACCGGTCCGCGAGCCGGGAATAATGGCCTGGCTCACTGGTTTTCTTCGTTTCGTCGAGGCCGGTGTGCGGGTCATTCGCACAAGCCGTATTGCTTCAGTATTTCGCGCCATGCGTCCAGCTTGCGCTCCAGGCTCCAGCTGGCGTTGGCCGGGCTGGTGGACGGCAATTTGTGTACGGGCAGGCCCAGCAAGGCGGCCGTGAGTCGATGGTGGCGCCAGCTTTCGCCGCCATTGTGCGCAATGGCCTGCAATTGCGGACACTGCTTAGCGAGTGCCGCAAAATCGTTGACCGTTGCGTTGCAAATGGCGCTGTCAAGGCTTCCTTGACGGTGGCAACTGGCGTACACGTCCCAGATGCCCAGTCCGCGTCGAAGGGCTTCGGCGCAACGCGCGGCGTAGGGCTGACTGGGCAGGTCGACGTTCCACAGCATTCCCAGAATCCGCCAGAACTGGTTGTGCGGATGGGCGTAGTACTGCTGCATCTGCAGCGAACGCACACCAGGGAAACTGCCCAGGATGAGCAGGCATGTGTGGGCGTTGCACACAGGGCCCAGGCCATTGAGTTGCGGGGCCGATTGTGCCGGCGCCGATTGGCCGGAAGCGGGTTTGGCTATTCGCGCCAATGTTCAGAGATCCAGTTTGCGGGTTCGATGTGGCGCAAACGCCGGTTGCGCCGTCCGGCCAGGGCATCGGGCGGATTGCATTCGCCGTGGAAGATCACGATGCGTGTGCCGGCTGGAACAAACGGCGGTTTCCAGAAATTGGTGGGCCACCGTGGAATGCAGTGGTACTTGAAGCTGGGACACCAGTCGCTGGGCCAATACGCAAGCTTGCCTTGCCGGTGCAGAAAATCCGACAGATAGGCCTGCTCGTTGCGGAACTGCTGGCGTATCTCAGCGAAATGGGCACGGAAATAGTCGAGCACATCCGGATGGGCACCCACCTCGAAGCGGTACACCGACGAGTTGCCGGTGACGCGCCAGGGCCGTTTGTAGTCGTGGATGATGAGAAAGCTGCCGGGATGGGTGAAGAAATCGTCCAGCGGTCCGGTAATGACCACATCCACATCCAAGAACAGCGCTGCCCCTTGCAGGCCATATACATCGCGCAGGTCGGTGCTGAACGTGGTGAGCTTGTTCCAGCCGCGCTCAGGAATGCCCGCGGGCAAATCCAGCGCGGGGATGGGAAAGCAATCCACCTCGCTGCGAATGCCCTCGGTATTGTCGGTGAGGCAGATGAAGCGGAAATGCCCCTGCAGGTTGCGGCGCACCATGCCGTAGAGGCGGTTGACGTATTCCGGCCCGTACTTGGTGCCCCATTTCATGCACAGGATGTTGCGCTGAGCGGTCTCGGACATGGCAGAGGCAGAAGTGGAGGCGGAAACGTCGGTCGGAGACGGCATGGTGGCAGTGTGAGAGCAGGGGGATCAATCAATCGGGCTGCTGTTTCTTGCTGGAAATCTTTTTGGGACGGGCGCGCTTGACCTTGCCGCTGGGCGTGATGCGCTCATTGCCCAGCACGCGCATCGTGCGTACTTCGGGACGTTGTCCCCCGCGTTTGCTGTATTTGAGGATCTTGACTTCGCGCGGGCCGGGCTTGCGGTCTTCGTTGGGGGCCTTGGTTTTTTCGGCTACGGGGCGCCAGAACACCAGCAGCTTTCCAATGTGCTGGATTGGGGCGGCATCCAGTTGCTCGGCCATGGACAGGAAGGCCGCTTCACGGGCGGTGCGGTCGTCTTCGGCCATGCGTACCTTGATGAGGCCGTGCGCGTTGAGCGCGGCATCGGCCTCGCGCAACACGGCCTCCGTCAGGCCATCGGTTCCGATCATGACGACGGGATCGAGGTGATGGGCGGCGGAGCGATGAACCTTGCGTTCGGCGGGAGTCAATACAATCTGGGGCATGGGGTGGGTCCGCGGACAGAAATACGAACGATGAAAATCAAAACCAAAAGTAAAAAGGTCAACAAGGCATGGCTCAACGACCATGTCAACGACCCTTATGTCAAGCTTGCACAGAAAGATGGCTACAGGGCCCGCGCCGCCTACAAACTCAAGGAAATTGACGAAGCATTGCGCCTGATACGTCCCGGCCAGACCGTGGTGGACCTGGGCAGCGCGCCAGGAGCCTGGAGCCAGTATCTGCGGCGCACGCTTGCGCCGGAAGGAGCGGCTACAGGCGCACTCAATGGCCGCATTATCGCACTGGATATCCTGCCGATGGAGCCCATTGAGGGCGTGCAGTTCCTGCAGGGGGATTTCCGGGAGGAGTCCGTGTTGCAGCAGCTGCAGGCCATGCTGCAGGGCAGGAAGGTGGATGTGGTCGTGTCGGACATGGCTCCCAACCTGTCAGGCGTGGAGTCTGCCGATTCGGCGCGTGTGGCCCATCTGATCGAGCTTGCGGTGGAATTCGCGAACCAGCACATGAAGCCCGAAGGGGCGCTGGTGGTCAAGGTGTTTCACGGCAGCGGCTACAGCCAGCTGGTGGAGCTGTTCAAGCAGTATTTTGTAACGGTCAAGCCGGTCAAGCCCAAGGCTTCGCGCGACAAATCCTCGGAAACGTTCCTGGTTGGAATGAAGCTGAAAAACCCCGATCGGAAGTAGCCGCCGCCATGTTGTGGATGGAGAGCCCGGCGGGCCTGGTGCCAGAGGCATTTGCCAGTATGGAGATTGTCTGGCGAAACCTGCCAGAATTACTTGAAACCTTTAGAATGGCACCCATCTGGTGACGTGAACACCACTTTCTTTTGTCCAGATCCTTGTTGATCGGAGCGCTACTTGAACAAACAATGGTTTCCCAAAATCGCGGTATGGCTCGTGATTTTCATGGTCATGTTCACCCTATTCAAGCATTTTGAAGGGCGTGAAGCGGCCAATGTGACGACCCTGGACTACTCCGAATTCATTGCCCAGGTCAACGACCGCAAGATCAAGAAGGCCACCATTCAGGAGGGAGCGGGGCGCAGCGCCGAGATCACCGCCACTACGGTGGACGACAAGGCTGTGCGCACCATCGCCACGAGCATGGACCAGGGGCTGATCGGCGACCTGATCAAGTCGGACGTCAAGTTCAACGTCAAGCCGCGTGAGGAAGGGTCGCTGCTGCTGGCCATTCTGCTCAACTACGGGCCGATCCTGCTCATCATGGTGGTGTTTCTCTATTTCATGCGCCAGATGCAGGGCGGCGGCAAGGGCGGCGCCTTCAGCTTTGGAAAATCCAAGGCGCGCATGATGGATGAGAACACCAACCAGCTCACTTTTTCCGACGTGGCAGGCGCTGACGAGGCCAAGGAAGAAGTCAAGGAAGTGGTGGATTTCCTCAAAGACCCGCAGAAATTCCAGAAACTTGGCGGCCGCATTCCGCGCGGCCTGCTGCTGGTGGGCCCCCCCGGTACCGGCAAAACCCTGCTGGCCAAGGCCATTGCGGGCGAGGCCAAGGTGCCGTTCTTCAGCATTTCCGGTTCCGACTTTGTGGAAATGTTTGTCGGCGTGGGCGCTGCGCGCGTGCGTGACATGTTCGAAAATGCCAAGAAGAATGCGCCCTGCATCATTTTCATAGACGAGATCGACGCCGTAGGCCGCCAGCGCGGCGCGGGTCTAGGCGGCGGCAACGACGAACGCGAGCAGACGCTCAACCAGATGCTGGTTGAAATGGATGGCTTCGAAACCAATCTGGGCGTGATCGTGGTGGCCGCCACCAACCGGCCCGACATTCTCGATCAGGCGCTGCTGCGCCCGGGCCGTTTCGACCGCCAGGTGTATGTGTCGCTGCCCGACATCCGTGGCCGCGAACAGATCCTGAACGTGCACATGCGCAAGATTCCGGTTTCGCAGGATGTGGACGTCTCGGTCATTGCGCGTGGCACGCCCGGCATGAGCGGGGCAGACTTGGCCAACCTGTGCAACGAGGCTGCGCTCATGGCGGCACGCCGCAATGCGCGCCTGGTGGAGATGCAGGACTTTGAAAAGGCCAAGGACAAGATCTTCATGGGCCCCGAGCGCCGCTCCATGGTCATGACCGAGGAAGAAAAGCGGGCCACCGCCTATCACGAATCGGGCCATGCCATCGTGGCCGAGATGCTGCCGGGCACCGATCCAGTGCACAAGGTCACCATCATGCCGCGCGGGCGTGCCTTGGGCGTAACCTGGCAGTTGCCCGAGCGCGACCGCTACAGCCAGTATTACGACCAGATGCTCAACGAAATCAGTGTGCTGTTTGGCGGACGCATTGCCGAAGACCTGTTCGTGAAGAAAATATCCACAGGCGCTTCCAATGACTACGAGCGGGCTACCAAGATTGCGCGCGACATGGTCACCCGTTACGGCATGAGCCCTGAAATGGGCCCCATGGTGTATGCCGAAAACGAGGGGGAAGTGTTTTTGGGGCGCAGCGTGACCAAGACCACCAGCATCAGCGAGGCCACCCAGCAGAAAGTGGACAACGAAATCCGCCGCATCCTGGAAGAACAGTATGCCGTGGCGCAGAAAATCCTGGAAGACAACCGCGACAAGATGGAAGCCATGACGATGGCGCTGATGAAGTGGGAGACCATTGGCCGCGAGCAGGTCGAAGACATCATGGCCGGGCGCGAGCCGCAGCCGCCGCAGGACTGGACGCCGCGCCTGCCGCCGCGTGATGGCGGCAGCGCCTTGCCGCCTGGATTGCCTGAAGTCAAGCCCACTCCCACGCCGGGCTGAGCGTAAGGCCGGATATTTTCTATTGGAGACGGCGCCACATCCTGGCATCAGATGTGGCGCCGTCGCTTGTTCGCCATCCGTTTTTTGTGACCATGTTCCACACCACGCAGCCGTGCAGAGCCACTTGGCAGGCCGGGCGATTCCGACTGGATTTGAAGGTCCCCCACATCATGGGGATTGTCAATGTCACACCCGATTCGTTTTCGGATGGCGGAGAGCATGCGGATACCCGCAGTGCCCTGTTGCATGCCGAAGGGCTGATCCGCCAGGGCGCCAGCATTCTGGATATCGGCGCGGAATCCACGCGGCCGGGGGCTCAGCCCGTGCCGCTGGAAGAAGAGTTGCGCCGTGTGCTTCCTGTGGTGCAGGAAGCCGTGCGCTTCAAGGTGGCCATTTCGGTGGATACCTACAAGCCCGAGGTGATGCAGGCGGTGCTCGATGCAGGCGCCGACATCATCAACGACATCCATGCCCTGCGCTGGCGCAGCAGTCCGCAGCAACTGGATGGCGAGCAGGTGGTGGTGCAGCACGGCAGCTGCGGTGTTTGCCTGATGCACATGCACCTGAATCCCCAAACCATGCAGGTGCAGCCCATGCAGGGCAGCACCGACGAAGTGGTGCAGGATGTAGTGGCGTTTCTGAACCAGCGTGCCAGTGCCCTGATGCAGCGCGGCGTGTCGCAGGACCGCATTGTTTTGGACCCGGGCATCGGTTTTGGCAAGACGGTTCCGCAAAACCTGGCCTTGCTGGCACAGCAGCCACGGCTGTTGGCCAACAACCATGCGGTACTGGCCGGATGGTCGCGCAAATCCATCCTGGGAGCGGTTCTGGACATGTTGCCTCCCGGCATTACCGACGTGACATATCGCAGCGAATTGTTGCCACATGGGCGCAGCCTTGCCAGTGTGACAGCGGCCGTGCTGGCGGTAGAGAAGGGCGCTCGCATCGTGCGGGTGCACGATGTGGCCGCCACCCGGCAGGCGTTGGCGGTGTGGCGTTCGATGCAGGCGCTGGATGCGCGCGCTGCATAATCACCTGCGTTGCATCACCCAAGAACAGCAATGGAACGGAAATACTTTGGAACCGACGGCATTCGTGGCACGGTGGGCAAGCATCCGCTGACGCCTGATTTCGCCCTGCAACTGGCCAATGCAGTGGGCCGTGTCCTCAAACAGTCGTCCTGTCAGCAGCCTACGGTGCTCATTGGCAAGGACACGCGCATCTCGGGCTATATGTTCGAGAGTGCGCTGGAATCCGGATTCAATGCAGCCGGAGTCAATGTGGTGTTGCTGGGGCCCGTGCCCACACCGGCGGTGGCGTATCTCACGCGGGCGCAACGGGCAGCGCTGGGTGTGGTCATCAGCGCCAGCCACAACCCTTTTGCCGACAACGGAATCAAATTCTTCAGCGCGCAAGGCAACAAGCTGCCGGATGCCTGGGAGTGCGCCGTGGAACAGGCGCTGGCAGAACCGCTGGTGTGCGTGTCGTCCGAGCAGCTTGGCAAGGCCTCACGGTTGAGCGATGCCGATGGGCGCTACATCGAATTCTGCAAGAGTACGTTCGACCAGACCTTGAGCCTGCATGGTTGCAAGATCGTGGTGGATGCGGCGCACGGAGCGGCGTACCAGATCGCGCCTGCAGTGTTTCACGAACTGGGCGCCGAAGTGGTTTCTGTAGGATGCCGTCCGGACGGACTCAATATCAACCAGGGCGTTGGGGCAACCCATCCTGAGACACTCGTTGCCGCAGTTCAGGCGCATGGCGCCGACTATGGCGTGGCGCTCGATGGCGATGCCGATCGCTTGCTGATGGTGGATGGCAGAGGCCGCCTGTTCAACGGCGATGAGCTGGTGTATCTGCTTGCACAGGATCGCATGGAGCAGGGCCTGTCTGTGCCCGGCGTGGCCGGTACGCTCATGACCAATATGGCCATTGAAGCTGCGCTGGCGCGTCGTGGCATCGAGCTGATGCGCACCAAGGTGGGAGACCGCTACGTGCTGGAAGCACTGCGGCAGCGCAACTGGCAGATTGGCGGAGAAAGCTCCGGACACATTCTGGTGCTGGACAAGCATTCCACGGGCGACGGCATCATCAGTGCCCTGCAGGTGCTGCAGGCGGTGGTGCGCAGCGGCAGGAGCATGGCCGAATTGCTGGCGGGAGTCTCCCTTTTCCCGCAGACCATGATCAATGTGCGCATGCGTGCGGGAACCGAGTGGAAGAGTGTGCCGGCCTTGCAGGCGGCGATCGCCTGTGCCGAAAAGGCACTGGGCCAGACGGGACGCGTGCTGATTCGCCCCAGCGGCACCGAGCCGGTGTTGCGCGTCATGGTGGAGGCTTGCGATCCACGGCAATCGAGGCACTGGGCCGAGCAAATTGTGGAACAGGTGCCTCAGTCGCCGGGGCATTGACAGCGGCCCCAATGGCACAGGAAATGCGCGGGTGACGGCGTATTCGCGCGTATACCCCTTGCGATTTTTGCTGTAAAAATCCTATCTTCCGCCGCTTGCCCAGACTGTGCCGGCTTCTTGGGGGGCAGGTCTTTTTTCATGGAGAATGGACAACATGGCTGTACCTCCTTTCGATGCGAACCCCGCGCCCACGCTGGCCTCAGAAGCTGTCATGCGCGTTGCCAAAGCGCTGTCGGCAGCCGGGCATGCGCATGCACCTGTGATACTGAATGATTCGGCCCGGACGGCACAGGAGGCCGCCCAGGTACTGGGCGTGGCTTTGGGCCAGATTGCCAAAAGCCTGATATTCCGGCACGAAGGGGCCGCCAGTGAGCAGGCGCTGCTGGTCATCACTGCGGGCGACCGGCGCGTCGACGAAGGGAAGGTGTCGGCGCTCGTCGGCCGCATTGGCCGGGCGGACGCCGAATTTGTGCGCGTCACCACCGGTTTTGCCATTGGGGGCGTATCGCCCGTGGCGCACAGCCGGCAGCCCCTCATACTGTTCGATGAAAGCCTGCAGCGGTTTGATTGCATTTGGGCCGCGGCCGGACATCCCAAGGCCGTATTCCGGCTGCAGCCGTCTGATCTGGATGGGCTGTGCCCGCAAGGGCGATGGGCCGATGTGGCGCAGCACCTATGATCGTGCCCGATCATTGATTGGAAACCATGCCCACCATCCTGTTCTATTTTGATTTTGTTTTGCCGCATGCCTACATTGCCTTTCATCGGCTGCCGCAAGTGCTGGGAGGCCTGGCGTGGCAGGTGCAGTACCGGCCGGTGGTGCAGGAGGGTTTTTTCAAGGCGCATCATGCCGCTTCGCCTGCTGCGGTTATGGCCAGGGATGCGGGGAGCCTGCACCAGGCCCAGTGGCTGGCCGGGCAAAGTGGCCTGCCTTTCGTAGTGCCGGCGCGCTATCCGTTCAATGCTGTTGTCTGGTCACAGATGGCGCTGGCCAGCAGTCCACATGGCCAGCCCAGCCGGCAGGTGTGTGAAACATTTTTCAACGCCATCTGGCAGAACGGCTGCGATCCCGATGATCCGGCCACGCAACAGCAAGCCTGGCAGGAAGCCACAGCCTTGCTGCCTTCGGTGCGGGATATGGAAAGCCCGCAAATCAGGCAGGATCTGGAGGAGCTAGGGCAGGCTGCGCTGGCGCACGGTGTGTTTGAGCTCCTAGGCTTTGTGCTGGTGCCAGAAACGCCCGAACATGGTGCTTCGCAGGTCTTCTACGGTTTGGAAGGGCTGCCCATGCTGCGCGAAGCGGTACTTGCCCGGCAACGATTTGGTGGCACGGTGCAACTATGAAGGCCGTACTGCAGCGCGTGCGCGAAGCGCAAGTTACCGTTGATGGCCGAACGGTTGGAGCCATCGGGCAGGGTTTGCTCGTACTGGTATGTGCCGAACCCCAAGACGTGCATGAAACGGCAGAGCGCCTGTTGGTCAAGATCCTGAAGCTGCGCATTTTCAGTGATGAAAACGGCAAGATGAACCGCAGTGTGCAGGATGTCGATGGCCACGGCAAGGCAGGGGGCCTGTTGCTGGTCAGCCAATTTACGCTGGCGGCTGATTGCAGCGCTGGCAACCGGCCGAGTTTTGCCGCAGCGGCTTCGCCAGCGCACGGACAGGAACTGTTCGACCATTTGCTGGAACGGGCGCGTGCGGGGCATGCACCGGTGGCCGCAGGCATTTTCGGGGCCGATATGCAGGTCGCGCTGGTCAACGACGGGCCCGTTACGATTTGCCTGCAGTATTAGAAGCAGTCTTTGTAATAAAGATAGGGGATACGCAGCGGGAAGATCTGATTGGTCATGCCGGAAAGTGCCAGCGGCATGCGTTTTTCGGCCTGGGCAGAGTGCCCATCGGCGGGGAGCGCTGTTTTTGCTGGATGGTTTGTAACAGGGCGCCGTGGTTATCGCAAGCAGGGACACCTGGCACTCTAGTGACAGGCCATTTATAATAAGAAATTTGCCGATATTGCGGATTTTTCCGGAAGGCACGACTCCTTTTTGTCCCCTTTTTATCTGTTGCCATGCCTATTTACGCTTACCACTGCGCAGCCTGCGGCCACGCTGAGGACGTATTGCAGAAACTCAGCGATGCGTTGTTGACGCAATGTCCGGCTTGCGGCGCCGAAAGTTTCAGCAAGCAAGTCACCGCCGCAGGTTTCCAGCTCAAGGGTTCGGGCTGGTATGAAACAGATTTCAAGAACGGCCCTGCATGTCCGGCGGCCGCCGGCAGCAAGGCCGCCGGTCAGGAGTCAGCGGCCTGCGCAGGTTGCCCTGCCGCCCAGTCGTAATTTTTTTCAGGCGTCCATGCGATTGCATGGCGCGCACTCTGCATGTTCAAACACCGCCTCCAGCGATATTTTTTCACCGGCCTGCTGACTTGGCTGCCGCTGGTCATTACCGTGTGGGTGCTGATCTGGCTGCTGGGCCTGATCGACAGCATCTTTGCCCGGATCGTCGAACAAGTCGGGCGCTTTGTGCCTGCCGTGGTGACCTTCAGCAACCTTGTGCACGGCATTCCGGGAATAGGCGTGCTGGTGCTTGGTGTCACCATCCTGCTGACGGGGGTGATGGTTGCCAACATCGTGGGGCAATGGTGGGTGCGGCAATGGGGCCGCCTGTTCAGCCGCATTCCGGTGTTTCGCAATGTCTACAGCAGCGTCAAGCAGGTGGCGGATACCCTGTTTTCCGGAAGCGGCAAGGCGTTTTCCAAGGCATTGTTGGTCCAGTATCCGCGCCAGGGCAGCTGGTCCGTGGGTTTTTTCACGGGTGCGCCTTCCGGTGAAGTGTCCTCGCATCTGTCCGGAGAGCACGTCAGTGTTTTCATTCCGACGACTCCCAACCCGACTTCGGGCTTTTTCCTGATCGTGCCGCGTTCCGATGTGATTGAATTACGCATGTCGGTTGACGAAGCCCTCAAGTACATCATTTCAATGGGCGTGGTTGCGCCGCATGAGCCGGCCGCCTTGCCGCGAGAACAAGGCGATTTGCCACCGGGTTCCTGAAGGCGGGTCACGTTTTCATTTGTCATCATTGCTGTTATGCGCCCGTTGCGCAGAAAGAACGATTCAACATGTCCATGCGTTCCATGTATTGTGGTCAAGTTACTGAAGCCCAACTGGGTCAAACAGTCACACTGTGCGGTTGGGTCAATCGTCGGCGCGACCACGGGGGCGTGATTTTTGTCGATCTGCGCGACCGCGAGGGCGCCGTGCAGGTGGTGTGCGACCCCGACCGCCCTGACATGTTCAAGATAGCCGAGGACCTGCGCAACGAGTTCTGCATCCAGATCGAGGGCCTGGTGCGCGCCCGGCCGGAAGGTACCGCCAATGATGCCATTGCCACCGGAAAAATCGAGGTGCTGTGCCATACGCTCAAGGTGCTCAATCCATCGGTTACGCCGCCGTTCCAGCTCGATGACGATCATCTGAGCGAAACCACGCGCCTGACACACCGTGTGCTCGACTTGCGCCGGCCCTACATGCAGCGCAACCTGATGCTGCGCTACAGGGTGGCGATGGAAGTGCGCAAATACCTGGATGCCCATGGGTTTGTCGATATCGAAACACCCATGCTGGGCAAATCCACGCCCGAGGGTGCACGCGACTACCTGGTGCCCAGCCGTGTGCACGATGGCCATTTCTTTGCGCTGCCCCAGTCGCCGCAGCTTTACAAGCAGATGCTGATGGTGGCCGGTTTCGACCGCTACTATCAGATCACCAAATGCTTCCGCGATGAAGACCTGCGGGCCGATCGCCAGCCTGAATTCACCCAGATCGACATCGAGACCTCATTCCTGAACGAGCAGGAAATCCGGGACATGTTCCAGGGCATGATCGCCACCGTATTCCAGAATACGCTGGGCATCGACCTGGGCGAATTCCCCGTCATGCCCTATGCCGAGGCCATGTATCTGTATGGATCGGACAAGCCCGATTTGCGCGTCAAGCTCCAATTCACCGAATTGACCGATGTGATGACCGATGTGGACTTCAAGGTCTTCAGCGTGCCTGCGCAGATGAAGAATGGCCGTGTGGTGGCCCTGCGCGTGCCCGGTGGCGGCGAAATGACGCGCGGCGAAATCGACGGCTACACCGAATTCGTCAAGATCTACGGCGCCAAAGGGCTGGCGTGGATCAAGGTCAATGACAAGGCAAAGGGCCGTGACGGCCTGCAAAGCCCGATCATCAAGAACCTGCACGATGCTGCGCTGGCGGCGATTCTCGAACGCACCGGCGCCCAGGATGGCGACCTGATCTTTTTCGGCGCCGACAAGGCCAAGATCGTCAACGATGCCATCGGCGCCCTGCGCCTGAAAGTGGGACACAGCACCTTCGGCAAGACGCATGGCTTGTTCGAGGATCGCTGGGCGCCGCTGTGGGTGGTCGATTTCCCGATGTTCGACTACGACGATGAGGAAATGCGCTGGACAGCGGTGCACCATCCTTTTACCAGCCCCAAGGATGGCCATGAGGAATACATGGACAACGATCCTGGCAAATGCCTGTCCAAGGCCTACGACATGGTGCTCAACGGCTGGGAGCTGGGAGGCGGTTCCATCCGCATTCACCGTTCGGACGTGCAGAGCAAGGTCTTCTCGGCGCTGAAGATAACCCCTGAAGACGCCCAGGCCAAATTCGGCTACCTGCTCGATGCGCTGCAATATGGCGCACCGCCCCATGGCGGCCTGGCTTTCGGGCTGGACCGTCTGGTCACGCTCATGACCGGTGCTGAATCGATCCGTGACGTGATCGCTTTTCCCAAGACCCAGCGCGCACAGTGTCTGCTGACGCAGGCGCCCAGTCCGGTGGATGAAAAACAGCTGCGCGAATTGCATATCCGCCTGCGCAATCCGCTGCCAGCAGGGGGTACAGAAAGCGCATGAGCGCCGTACCTGCTCCCGCTTTGACTGGCGGCACGGTGCAGCCTTTTGCGCCTGAACCGGGAACGCCCGGCACCTTGCGGGTGGTGACCTACAACATCCATAAAGGGGTGCAGGGCGTGTGGCCGACGCACCGCCTGGAAATCCACAATCTGCAGCGGGCCATTGCCAATCTGCACGCCGACGTGGTGTGTCTGCAGGAAGTGCGCAAGCTCAATCGCAGGGCCGAACAAAGGTTTTCCAGTTGGCCGCGCCAGTCACAGGCCGAATATCTGGCGCCCCCCGGTTACCAGTCGGTCTACATCACCAATGCGGTGACGGCGCATGGCGAGCATGGCAATGCCCTGATTTCGCGCTGGCCGGTTGTCCAGCATCAGCACCAGGACATCTCCGATCACCGTTTTGAGCAGCGCGGCCTGTTGCACTCGGTGATCGATGTCCAGGGCAGGCACGTGCACGTCATCGTGGTGCATCTGGGGCTGCTTGGCGCCAGCCGCATCCGCCAGGTGAGTCTGTTGCAGCAATTCATCGATCGGGAGGTGCCTGGCAGCGCCCCCTTGCTGGTTGCTGGCGATTTCAACGACTGGAACAAGAAACTCCGTGCGATCATGGCCGATAACGGGCTGCACGACGAATGCCGTGCCCCCGGCTGCCTGACTTATCCCGCGCGCCTTCCGCTGACGCAGCTCGATCATGTCTATGCGCGTGGTCTGTCGCGGGTCCGGCAATTTGTGCCACAGCGCGGGCATCTTGCCGAACATATGGGTTTGCGCAACTGGGCGCACCTGTCCGACCATTTGCCATTGGTGGCAGAATTCAGCCTGTTGTGAAACAACGCCCGGGATTTTTCCCGCACGCGTGTCCGGTTCCTGCCATATCTTGCTTTCCCTCATGAAAAATCAAAAAGAACCCGCATTTTCCCGTTCGCATGATGACACTGAGGGAACACCCGTTTCGGTAAAAATTCGCGAGCGCCTGCTGGCTGCGCGCAAGCGCTTCCACGCCAACGACAACATTGCCGATTTTCTGCAGCCCGGCGAACTGGAAGCCTTGCTCGACGAAGTTACCGGCAAGATGCAGGGCGTCCTTGACAGCATGGTCATCGACACCTGCAACGACCACAACACCGAAGGCACGGCCCGGCGCGTCGCTAAGATGTACATGCAGGAAGTGTTTTCCGGCCGTTATGTCCAGCCGCCTGAAATCACCGAATTCCCCAATGCGGAAGCACTCAATGAGCTGATGATCGTGGGCCCCATTACGGTTCGCAGCGCCTGCTCGCACCATCTTTGCCCGATCATTGGCAAATTGTGGATCGGCATCCTGCCTGACAAGCAGACCAACGTCATTGGCCTGTCGAAATATGCCCGACTGGCCGAATGGGTCATGGGGCGGCCGCAAATCCAGGAAGAGGCCGTTGTGCAGCTTGCGGATCTGATCCAGGAGAAAACCCGGCCGGACGGCCTGGCCTTGGTGATGCAGGCCACCCACTATTGCATGGCCTGGCGCGGCGTCAAGGACATGAACAGCCGCATGATCAATTCCATCATGCGTGGTGCCTTCCTGCGCAACAGCGACTTGCGCAAGGAATTTCTGTCGCTGATTCCCATGAAGGAATAAAGGCCTGTACCGGGCTTTTGCATGCGTGCTGCGTCATTCAAAGGCTGACTAGGTGCATGTGCATGCGGACGGGGGCAAGCGCTAGTGAACGCAGGCACGAGCATCGTATCCATTCGCAGGACAGTGGATACTTGCCGATCCATTTCGAAAGACTCGGCATTTCCTGAGAAGACCTCGAATCGTTTTTTCTCGTTGACCCTGTCGGTTGCAATCGACAGGGTTCCCCTTCATAATCCATTGGAAAGCCGCTCGCCAGACAGTGCGAGCGGGTGGCTATATTGCATACAGGACAACCGGTCCGGTTCCGTTCTTGGCTGGATGGGTTGTCAATAAAAGGCGTCATCATGATCTATGCCTTGTTCAAGGCACTGCTGCTGAAACCGAAACTGCTTGCGGCCCACATGCGCAACTATGGTGAGCTTGTACGCTGCGAAATGCAGGTGACCATGCGCCATTGGATCGTCAAGGCCGTGGCATGGCTCACAATGGGTGTCTGCCTGTTGCTGTTTCTGGTGCTGGCAGGGGTTGCCGTGATGATTGGTGCGCTGCAGGACCAGCGTCACTGGATTCTTCTGCTGGTGCCGTCGATTCCCTTGCTGATGGCCGTTGTCGCATTGATGGTGGCTTTGCGCAAGACACCTCATTCACCGGTTCGCACGATCAGGCAGCAGTTCGTGGCTGATGTGGCCGCATTTACCGGACCTGCAGCAAAAAAACCATGAGCAATGAAAGCAATTCCCATACGTCGGTGCCTGCGTCTGACGAGGGTTTGAGTGCCATCGAAAAACTGGCTCGTTCACGGCAGGCTATGCAGGAAGCGTTGTTCCCGCCGAACAAGAAGAAGAGCCAGACCGGCTATGGGACATTGCGCAAACTGTGGCCCATCCGGCGCGCCAGCGAAAAATCTGCCGCAATGCAGAAGCCTGTTGATTTGCCGGAAAAACAGGGGTCGGCCGCCACGAATGAAGGCGGCACGGTCGATGAAACAAACAGCGGTTCCGGTGCGGAGTATTCAACTCCCACCACGGGTATTTTTGCGATCCTGGGGAAGGTGGGCGATACGCTGGCGACGGTGTTGCAATCCCGCTGGCGCAAGCATCCGGCCCATCTGGCGCTGCAGGTGGGGGAGCCCTTGTTGCAGCATGAGATACGCAGGCGGCCTCTGCCATGGCTGATGGTGTCTGCGCTGGCCGGAGCTGGCATCGTGCTGCTGCGGCCCTGGTACTGGAAACAGTCGCGCCGCTTTTTGGGCAACAGTGTCGGCAAAGAGTTGCGGGTATTGGCAGCCAGCGGGCTGCTGTTTCTGGTGACCACCAGCGTGAGCGAGTGGCTGCGCCAGAAAAAATCCTAGCCGTAGAAAGCGAGAACCGCTTCCGGTCGCTCGAAAAGAAAAACCTGAGATAACCGTTGCCGTATAGCACGGGCGAAGCGGGCATGGCCTAAGCCTGTGTGGTATTTGTTTCTCGGTATTTTCTGCACCCTGATATCGCACACATCCCGCTTGTCTGGGGCAGCTTTGCCTATCTATAGGCCATAAAAAACCGCTTCAGCCGCAAAAGGCGTGAAGCGGTTTCGGTCGGACGGGACGATACCGGTTTGTTTATTCGCCAGCGCCGGTAGCGGTTTCCTTGCGGATCGACAGCTTTTCCTTGATGCGGGCGCTCTTGCCGCTGCGTTCACGCAGGTAATACAGCTTGGCACGGCGCACGTCGCCGCGGCGCTTGACTTCGATCTTGGCAATCAGCGGGCTGTAGGTCTGGAACGTACGCTCTACGCCTTCGCCGCTCGAAATCTTGCGTACGGTGAATGCGCTGTTGATGCCGCGATTGCGTTTGGCAATGACCACGCCTTCGTAAGCCTGTACGCGCTTGCGGGTGCCCTCCACAACGTTCACGCTCACGATCACCGTGTCGCCGGGAGAGAAATCGGGGATGTTCTTGCCCAGGCGGGCAATTTCTTCTTGTTCCAGGGTCTGGATCAGGTTCATTTTGGTCTTTTCCTGTTGCTCGATCATGGACAGCTACACAAAAGGCCCCTTGGCCGTGCATCCTGTGGCGGAGCCGGTTTGCTGCCGGTCGGGACAACCCGGTATGTCAGGGCGCCTGCAAGACCCAGCGGAGCGGCTGGCAGAGGATCGAACCGTATATTATAGCCAGATCCGGTGCTTTTTCTTCAATATCTGCAATAGCCAGGTGTTTGCGGGGGCTGGGCGGGCGTGTCGATCCATCCCGACAGGTGCTGGGTGCTGATGGTGCCCAGTGCGTCAATCCATTCGGGGCTGTCGTTGAGGCAGCCGATGTAGTGAAAGGCGGAGCCTCCTGCAGTCAGGAACGCATGGCGGTTTTCCATGGCGATTTCTTCCAGGGTTTCGAGGCAATCGGCCACGAAGCCGGGGCAGAACACGTCCACACGCCCGATGCCTTCGCGTGCGAGCTGCTGCAATGTGGCTGCGGTTGCGGGTTGCAGCCATTTTGCCTGGCCGAACCGTGATTGGAACGTGACCCGGTACTGTTGTGCCGGCACTCCCAGTTGTTCTGCCAGCAGGCGGGCGGTGGCGTGGCATTGGGTGGCATAAGGGTCGCCGGCGCGGCAGGCATGTTCGGGTATGCCGTGAAAGCTCATCAGCAGCATGGAGCAGCGGCCATGGCGCTGCCAATGTTGTTGCACCAGGCTTGCCAGCGCCCGGATGTACGACGGATGCTGGTGGTAATTGTTGACGAAACGCCATTCCGGCAGGTGGCGTGCACGCCGGCTCCATGAAAAAACGCTGTCGGCCACGCTGGCGGTGGTAGTGCCCGAATATTGCGGGTAGGCCGGCAGCACCAGAATGCGCGAGATGCCCTCCTGGGTCAGGCGCTCGATGGTCTGCCCAATGGATGGCTGGCCGTAGCGCATCGCATGCGCAACAACCACGCGGTGGCCGTGATGGCCCAGCCAGCCCTGCAGCAGTTTGGCCTGCCGTTCGGTCCAGACTTGCAGGGGGGAGCCGTCGCGGGTCCAGATCGATGCATATTTCGCAGCGGATCGTGCGGGCCGGATGCGCAGCACGATGCCGTGCAGGAT
Organism: Allobrachymonas sp.; assembly: GCA_039808005.1. Lineage (GTDB taxonomy): Bacteria > Pseudomonadota > Gammaproteobacteria > Burkholderiales > Burkholderiaceae_C > Brachymonas. Next base: position 96,242 of record JBDHSG010000004.1, read on the forward strand.
GGCCAGCCATGGCAGGCGCGGCAGTTCTACGATGCGTGGATCACCCAGAAACTCGGCCAGATAGCGACGCACGGCAGGCACCGTGGGTGCATCGGGCGTGCCGATGTTGCACCAGAGGATGGCAGTATCCGGGTGATCGGGTGTTCGTGGGGCGCGCGTGGTTTCCATGGTGAGAGGAGGCTGGATCCGGATTCTGCGTGGGATCTGCTCAATACCTGTCGCGGCCCAGTTGCTCGTGCAGCTGGGCGTACAGTTGATGGCGCAAGGGATCGATGCCTTCCTGCTCCACGGGTTGGCCCACGGCAGCCAGCACGCCGCAGCCTGGCTCATGCAGATGGGTGCAGTTGTAGAAGCGGCAGTGCCCCAGATGGTGTGCAATGTCGGGCATGTAGCGGGGCAGGCTGTCAGCACTGAGGTGCTGGAGGCCGAACTCCTGAAAACCCGGTGAGTCGATGGCGGCCGTTCCGGCAGGCCGGTCGATCCAGTGCAGCATGGTGCTGGTGGTGGTGTGTTTGCCGCTGTTGAGCGCGCGTGAAATTTCGTTGGTCTGGATGTTCGCGTCAGGCACGAGCCAGTTGATGAAGGTGCTTTTGCCGGTGCCCGAAGGGCCCATGACCAGTGATTTCTTGCCAGCCAGCGCCCGTTTGAGAACCTGCAGTGCTTCGTCCCAAGACGGATCCTGGAGCGAAACGCCCAGCACGGTGTATCCCATTGCGCGGTAGGGCGCCAGGCGCTGCCAGCCACGGGCGTGCTGGCTGGCCAGATCGGCCTTGTTGAGCACAATCAGCGGTGGGATGCCGGCGGCTTCGGCGGCGATCAGCGCATGTCCAAGCAACTGGTGCGAGAAGTCGGGCTCGGCGGCAAGCCAGACCAGTACCTGATCGATGTTGGCGGCAAAAGCCTTGGTCCGGATGTCATCCTGCCGGTAGAACACATTGCGGCGGGGCAGAATGGCCTCGATGGTTCCTTCTTCTCCTTGCCCCGCGGGGGGTGCCTTCCAAAGGATGGCGTCTCCCACGAGCGCCTGGTTCTTTTTGCCGCGCGGATGGCAGATGCGGCGGCTGCCGTTGGGCGCTTCCACAACGGCATGCCGGCCGTGGCTGGCCACTACCAGGCCTTCATGCAGGGAGGCATCACTGGCCATCTGATCAAACCTCCACAGCCATGGCCGTTACAGGGCCGAGCCGCGCCAGCCGTTCGCTGGCGGGCGGATGGGAGTAATAAACGCGTACGTAGATGGGGTCTGGCGTGAGGGTGGATGCATTGTCGGTGTACAGCTTGATCAATGCATGGGCCAGGTCGTCTGATGCGCAATGCCGGATGGCGAAGGCGTCGGCCTGAAATTCATGCCTGCGTGAACCGGCGGCCAGGAGAGGGGCGGTGAATACGGTAAAAAGCGGAGCCACCAGCATGAACAGCAGCAGGGCCAAGGCGGCATGCGGCTGCGCAAAGGCACCAGGAAGGCCCAGCCCTTCATAGAACCATGCCTGGCCGTATAGCCAGCCCAGCAGGGCAAAACCGGCCAGGCTCGAGGCAAAAGCGATCAACAGGCGCTGCAGGATGTGCCGGTGTTTGAAATGGCCGAGTTCATGGGCCAGCACGGCATCAACCTCGCCAGGTTGCAATTTCTCGAGCAGGGTGTCGAAAAAAACAACGCGCTTGGAGCGGCCCAACCCGGTGAAGTACGCGTTGGCATGGGCGCTGCGGCGGCTGCCATCCATCACGTACAGCCCCTGCGCGGAAAAACCGCAGCGTTGCATCAGGGCGGTCACGCGTTGAACAAGCTCGGGGTTGTCCAATGGCCGAAAGCGGTTGAACAGCGGTGCAATCCATGTGGGGTAAACCACCATCATCAGCAGGCCAAAGCCTACCCATACTGCCCAGGACCACAGCCACCAGGCCTGGCCTGTTTGCTGCATGAACCACAGAATGAGCGCGGCCAGCGGCAGGCCGAATAGCGCGCCCAGCACTGTATTCCTGAGCAGATCGGCCAGCCACAATGCCGGGGTGCTGGCATTGAAGCCGAAGCGTGCTTCCAGGCGGAAGGTGCGGTACCAGCCCAGCGGCAATTCGAGCAGCCCCTGCAGAGTGGCGAATCCCGCAAGCAGACTCAGTTGTTGCAGCATGGGAGAGCCGAACCCTTTCAGGGAGAAGGCTTGCAGTGTTTGCAGGCCGCCCCACACAGTCCAGCCCAGCAGCAGCACCGCGCCATACAGAAGCTCGACTAGGCCCAAACGGGTTTGGGCGATGGTGTAGTCGGCCGCCTTCTGGTGCGCCTGCAGGCTGATGGTGTGGGTAAATGCGGCTGGAACGGCGTTGCGGTGCCTGCTCACATGGCGGATCTGGCGCCACGCAAGCCAGGCCTTGAACGCTATGCCGATAGCGAGTACGGCCAGAAAAACGGTGCGCCACACATGTGCTGCAGATGGCGGTCCGGACAGGGAAAACAACATGCGGGGAAGTGTAAGCGCTTTGCGTCCTGTGGGTACGATGTGGGCCTGACGGTTGCTGCTTGGCGGCCCTTGATGAAATAGTGACGCAAAATAGCGGGATGCAGAACGAAACCATTTCCCCATCCATCGAACATGCCGTGCAGACGCCCGGACTCAAGAAAAACGACGACAACCTCATCTGGCTCGATTGTGAAATGAGCGGACTCGATCCTGAAAAGGAACGGCTGCTGGAAATAGCCGTGATCGTCACCAACCCTGATCTTTCTGTGCGTGTGCCCGGGCCGGTACTGGTCATTCACCAAAGCAATGAACTTTTGAAAAAAATGGATGCCTGGAACACTGGAACGCACACCAAGAGCGGCCTGATCGAGAAAGTACGTCAAAGCACCATTACGGAGGCGCAGGCCGAAGACACCCTGATCCGCTTCATGCGGCAGTACGTCAGCAAGGGCAAATCGCCCATGTGCGGGAACACCATCGGGCAGGACCGGCGCTTTCTTGTCAAATACATGCCACGGCTGGAGGCGTTTTTCCACTACCGCAACCTGGATGTAAGCACTTTGAAGGAGCTGGCACGGCGCTGGCGCCCCGACCTGTACGCCGCCTTCAAGAAACAGCAATCGCACACAGCGCTGGCCGACGTCGAAGAGTCCATCGACGAACTGGTGTACTACCGCACCAATTTCCTGCGCATGCCGCTGGATGGAGCCTGAGCCGGGGCAAAAAACCGCTGTTGGTTCGGTGTTGTGCCTACCTTGGTTTTTTGTGTTGCAGATGATGCAGAGCCTTGCCTGGAATCATTTGGGTGCAGTTTGTCAGGGGCTCCAGTGAGCCTTTGCATTTTTTGCGCGGAGCTGCAGAACCGGCCAAAATCCTTGATACAATTCGCAGCTTGTTGGCTCGGTAGCTCAGTTGGTAGAGCAGCGGATTGAAAATCCGCGTGTCGGTGGTTCGATTCCGCCCCGAGCCACCAATAAAATCAACAAGTTAGCCAATCCGTTCGGGTTGGCTTTTTTGTTTTTATTCCCAAATCGGGAATACCGTTTCAATCCACACTCTTTCTGACCGACTTCTTGCTTCGGTCGTACACGGCCTCGGTGGTAGCTCTTTTCGCGTGCATCTCCGGTAGGTCTCCGAATTGATCTTTATGCTGTGTGGCGTAATACGCGCGGAGATCGTGGAATGTGAACCGTGTTTGGATCACGCCATCTGCCCGGGCTTTCGTGATTGCGCGCTGCCAGATCGAGTTGAAAGCAGATTCGTTGTACGGGTTTCCGTCCCTGGTCAGGAAAAGGTGCGTCGCGCCTGTTGGACGTGGCAGGGCCAGTATGCGCGTCAGCAGGTCGAGCAGGGCAGGGCCGATCACGATTTCCTCGCGCTTGATTTTTCCGTCGTGCTGCTTGGCCCGCTGCAGGCGGATCACACCGGCCGGCATGTTGATGGCGTGGCGTTCAATCTGCATGAATTCCACGCGGCGGTTGCCGGCGAGTGCAATGAACTCGGCCATCATGCCTATCACCCGGCGCTGCCCGCCCTGGGCATGCATCCATTGCGCGAAGGTGGCCAGCTCTGCCGGGTCTGGAACCGTGGTGCGCGGCCGCTCTTTGTTTTTCTTCCCGATTTGACTGCAGGGGTTGATCTCCAAGTCTCCCTGTTCCACGGCCATTGTCAGCAGGATCGATAGCAGCGAGATTTCCCTATTTGCGCGCACTGGTGCGCTGGCCCGCTCGATCTGTAGATAGCGCATGATGTGATGTGGCCGAATGGCTGCAACTGGTGCATTGCCCATGACGCGCAGCAAGGGCACGCTGTAGGCTTCGTAGCCGGATCAAGCATCATTTCCCGGTCAACGAAGGTGTGGCCAGCATTGCGTGCCAGCGCCTTCCAGCATTCGTCCTTGCGAGCCTCTACGTATTCATGTTCTGTCTGTGTAGGCTCGTCGAGATGGCGGTTGCGGATGGTTGTTTCCGCTGCGCCGTCCCATGCTCCGATGAGTGTTTCTGTTCCCATGCCGTTCTCCTGTGTTTGTGGCATGGGTGTATTCTAGCAATACGCTAGATAAAGACAAGCGCACTACTGGCTTTTCGCTAGATATATTTGCAACAACCCGTAACAACGCAGCGTGCGGGCAACAAAAAACCCGCCGGAGCGGGTGGGGGGAGGTGGTGTTGGGTTAGACCGTTTCGGCCCATTCGTTTATTTCGTGGGCTAGTGCCTCGCCGTCTTCTCTGACGCCCAAATGTAGAGACTTGGGCGCACGGAAATAAACATCATCGATCGCATTGTCTGTTTGTCTTTGCTGCTCAACTGTAGCGTGCGCTGGGCGGAGAATAAAAATTCCCATTTTTCCGGTATTTTTTGTACGACCGGCGCACTCTAGGTCAAGCAAGCTATCCATCAAATGCGTCCTCAGTGTTGCGTAGGCATAGTCGCCGCTGCGAATGGTTCCAACTCCCACTTTGGGCTGCAAAGGAATGTGGATAGGCCGAACAATTCCGCTTTCTGTTTTAACGAGGACGTGGGGAGTGTTGGCAATCACATCATCATCCAACCCCTTAATGGCTTTTATTTTGTCAATGACCATACGGATGGCGGCGTCATCGTCAATCTTTACGTTCTTTGTTGTGATGCGCCTGGGTAGGGCTACCGTTACTTGATCTGTAAAAATCATATTGAGCGCGTCTTCTGCGCTCATGTTGTAGAAGGGCTTGGGGTCATCAAGAATGATCTGATCGGTTGGCGCCGGTTTGTTGGCGAGCAGGCACTCCTGGGAAATCTTTGCCATACTGACAACCATGTGGGCCTTCTCGCCATACAGGCAATCCAATCGGCCGGGTTCGTGAATCACCCTGACCAATTTTTTACCGTCTGGCAAGACAACACATACACCCACGTTGATCCGCTCATCGGTAAACGGATCCGGGATGCAGCGTATGACAAAGGCTTGTCCTGCCTCGTGTATAGGCTGCACCTGTGTTTGCGCCGCGAATGGTAAAAACTGACTGCTCACAACACTAGCCCAAGTTCATTGCGAAACCATTGAACAAGACAAGAAGACCGATCCCAGATTACCTTCAATACCACGCTCATTTCTTGAGTATTGTTTGCGCGCAGCAGGGTATCGTGCAATTCGTTATAGCCATCGTTTAATGATTCTGCCACCACTTCCGCAGCAGCGTAAATAGCGTTTTTAGTTGATGTTGGCAACGGATTGTAATGTGAGCATATCTCCATGCCCTTGCTTGTAACCCACTCTGAAGGCTTTAACAAGTCTTCCATCTTCCAGGCGCTGCCGCCCAATATCTCTCCATGATCTATGACCACAAAGTCTTTAGCACCAGTAAAGACCAAGTTGCCAAGGTTTCTATCTGCATTCATGCACAGCTGATCTGCCGCAACCATGCTGGCGTAAGCGTGGCAAGAAAGCAAGCGAGCAATCAATTGTTTTGTTTGCCACTCATCACACAAGTTATAGATTTCCTTTGGCGTTCCGTGCGAAACAGGGATCGGCTGGAAACTTACAAACGCCCAATGCATTTGGCCGTAGATGGGCGCTGGAATGATTGCTGTTGGTGGCTGAGGAACGCCCAGCGCAGACATGATGGCTGACCCAGTGTATTCATTGAATAGTCCCCTGGGTTTGTCGTTTGGAAAAACCTTAACAAAAGCACGGGATGGCTTGCCTTCAGCATCTTTCACCCACGCAAGATGGGTAAACGCAATCGCTCCATCTGTAATGATTTTGATGGGACTAATGTAGTTTTCCGGCGGAAGCACTGGAGGGGTCTGCACTTTCATTTGCTTTTGAGTGTTCTTGTTGTTCAATGAAATTAAATGAAGGATCCGGTGATCCTTCACCCCCTCCGCCACTCCCACGGCGGCACTGGCTACCGCCTTCTTGCAAAGAAGCCGGGAACGATCCAAGAGAACGGCCACCACAGCCCAAAGAACGCAAAAGCGGCCAGCAGTGGGTGGGTGAAGGATTTGTCTGGCTCGCCAAGCGTCCGAACCAGGTCATCACACACACTCTTGGCCCCCTGAGCATAGAACGTGCTTACCGCGCAGCCCTGCTTCCTCTCCGCTTCGGGCAGCTGTGCAACGCCCTGGAGCATGGCTATGTCTTTTGCGAGTTGACTCTTGTCGGCAGAATCGACATGCAACCCCGTGATCCTTTCGATGCTTTTCTGCATCATCTGCTCTTTGCCAGCCGGCATGCTGTGCTTGGTAATAAGCAGCACACACGCCACGGACAGGGCTATGTAGATCCATTTGATGGTTGCTTGGGAATTCATATTTCTCATTACAGGTTTATTCAATACAGACTAGGGTCTTAGGCTGGCCGCAGCGCACAGTGAGCGTGTCGCCATCGGAGATGCCAACGACGAGGCAGAGCAGAGCGGCGGCGGTCATGGTGGGCTTGGCTCTCTATTCAGATACTCTGTTTAGCCAATCGCCCATCTTGGTCAGCGCCAATAAAAGACATAACCCGGACGCCATGAAGAGCAAAACGAACAGCGCTGATGGAAAATCGCCACTGTAATTGACGTCTCGATACCACCGAAAGATACAGGCCACAGCAAAAAATGGGAAAGCCACAAGAGCTATCCGCTTGAACCGAGTGTCGGCACGTGAAAGAGTCCGCCTCGCCACACCTTCTTTTTTCTGTGGCTCCATTGCTCGCTCAATGGCGGCTTTTATGGTGTCTTCGCTGTGGGTTCCCGCTCGACTGACTGCGGTCATCGTGAAAAACAATACTTCCGATTTGGAATGAGCTCCTCCATCATCTTGCAATTCAGTAAACAGAAAATAGCCCAGTGCCTCGTCTAGGCCCTCGCCGGCCATCGCAGCTATCTTCCAGTGACGCCTCCATCGTTCGCCGACTGCTTCGAAGTCAGGAAAAAGTTCACCATTCATATTGTGTCCTTCCGTCAACGGACGATCATCCATCCTGAGGTTGATTACGCTCGGACCTGATTCCACCCAAACAGCACGGCCAATTAAATTCGCTCGCTCTGCTTATGAACAATCTCGCCGATCAGCAAACA
>JBDHSG010000005.1:0-96954 GCA_039808005.1 Allobrachymonas sp.
GAATAGCTCAGTTGGTAGAGCGCAACCTTGCCAAGGTTGAGGTCGCGAGTTCGAGACTCGTTTCCCGCTCCAGATTTTGATCTACAAGACGTCCGCTGACGCTTGTAAGTCGTTGAAAAAAGGAGCTTCGGCTCCTTTTTTGTTTCAGTATAGATGTTTCCGAAATCTGCCCATAGCCAGCGCTTTTATGCCAAAGCATGTGGGAGCGGTGCCGGATTGTTTCAAGCCGGAGGAGTGCCACTACTACGGTGCACTTGGATTTGACAGGCGTGATGGATTTCTGCTGTCCAAGGGCTCTTGAATGCTGCCAATGAACACGCAAAGAAAGAACGCTTAGGCATTTCTGCTCTAAGCGTTTGATTTTTATCGTTTTATTTATTGGAGGCGCGGGCCGGAGTCGAACCGACCTACTCGGATTTGCAATCCGGTGCATAACCGCTTTGCTACCGCGCCATGAAAAGGGTGCAGCCCACTCCCACATGATGATAGGAATCGCTCCACGACAATTCTTGTGAACAAGAAGCGAGATAAACGTTAAACATGCCAAGCGCATGTTTTCATGTTATTTCGCTCGCTGAGTAGCTCTCAGAGAGCTTTTGATTATAGCTTTGTTTTTGTGCTTCTCTCAACGAAAGTGGCCCGATAACATCTCTGCGCATCTTCTCAATTTCTGTGGGTCGCATGAATAGAGGAATGTGGTCTGGATCTTGATTAACGCCATGCCAACAAATAGTGTGCGTACGATGGCTTGGTGACATTTCCATCCTCGCTGGCTAGGGCGAACGTACGCGCTGCCGACTGGTCAATTGTCAAATGGGTCATTCCGTATTCCGGGCAGGTTTCATATACCTTTGACCCTACCTATCTTCCACGATGCTACTGACCAATCCTGCAGACACTTAGATCCTCAAAGACACGCGATAGCCATGAGGTATTGGGGAACCGAAACAGCAAGCCAGTCATCGGCAATAGCAGCTGCATTTGTTCTTATTCCTTTGCTTCCCGTTGTGTTGGCGGATTTGGCATGGGCCTACCGTTGCTGCGCCATGTCTTCCCTCAGAATCCGTTGAATTTCCAATATCGCTGCAGCATTCTGCTGCACGCTGTGGTTGGAGATGATGACTTTTTCTGATCGTGCCCCGGGAAGGTGTGCGCTGCGGTAAGGCACCAGACCGTCGTCGGAGTTGGCAAGCGCCACGGCCGGGTTGGCCTGGGCCACGATTGAGTGATAGGACACCCGGGGTGAAATGGGCAGATCCGCGGCTACGCGGATGAAGGGATTGGTTTCGTCGAGATTGACGATGCTGTTGGGGATCGACTCCAGGCTTTTATGGCTGTCGGCAGCAGCATTCGGCGCCAATTGCTGGACGACGTTTTTAAGCAAGGTCACCGGTAAACGTATGAAGCTGGCGATTTTGCGCAGCAGGCGTCCGCTGGCAATCGGTGTGCCCCGATGGGGAGTGGCAATGAAGATGGCCCGGCTGACCCGGTCTATCGGCTCGAAGCGCAGTACCGGCTCGATGTACTTGATCTGCTGGGGTGTGAGTTGGTACTGGTTCTTCGTCAATTGCATCAGTTGTCCATCCGCCGCAGATACCATCAGGCGTGCAATGACGCCGCCCATGCTGTGTCCCACCAGCACTACATTGGAGGATGCCGCTGCCCGTCCGGAAGGGTCGAAGTGCGTCAACGTATCTTCCAGCGTCCGACGGATCATCGCGTGATTAAAGGCGATCGGCAGGTTGGTCGGGTAGTAGACCTGCCAGATCTGGTAGTGCTGGCGCAATGTTTCGTCGCCCAGGATTTCATTGGCCAGATTCACCCAGGCTTCCGGGCTGCTGGCCAGGCCATGCAGCATGAGGATGACGCGTCGGTTCGGATCGTAGGGTTGCATTAGGTAGATCCACGGACGGTTGATACCGCCTTCCCGACCGAGCAGACTGCGCAGTGATTGCCAGTTGAAGCCGGAACGCGCCAACCACAACCCGTAGCCGGCGGTGAAGTTGGCGGCCAGCGGAACGCGCTGACCGTGCAACGCGATGGTTGATTCAATATAGGGGTCATGCACGGTCATACGGGCATGGTGGGTGCCTAGCACGCTGTTGAGGTCATTCCCGTCTGGGCGCAGCAGCACGGTCATGGAGGGAGCGGACATTTCGGACCATGATGGCGGCCGCTTCCCATTCTCGAACGCTGGGCGGGCGCCTGAATCGGAAGGCTCCGATGGGGATGGGGGCATGACCGTTACCAATTCGGCACCGAAGCCATCGCGCCGATACAGGCTGCGCAGTCCACTGAAGGACAGCGACGAGGCAGGCAGGAGTTCGGAGGGCATCGACGCTGCACCAGGCAAGCGCGCACGCCCCATGTCGAACTGAATGATCCAGCCGGCCGTGTTGAGTTCAGTGCTTGAGTCAGTTTTCGTTTGTGCAGGCGTGTGTTCTTGTGCCGTGAAAATCTCTGTAACGGCGCGCTCGACTGCATGGTTGTACCAGTCGCGCACCTGGGTCTGGCGATCCTCGAACGCGCGGTCTCCGGGTGGGCGTTCTCCGAAAAACAAGTAGGCGTACGCATAGCGAGTCGTCTCCAGCCATGCCGCCAGCCTGCTTTCTCCAGGTGGCATGGTCTGGGCGCGCGCCAGCCAGAGCTCGGACAGCGCAGACAGGCGGCGATCGGTGGCCATGCCTGTCACAGCGGCCAGGGCGTTGACACAATCGGCCGATGCGGGCGTTTCGCAGGCGCTTGCGTCCAGCGCCGCTACCCGGATCGTCTGGCTGGTCGCATCGCTGAGCTTGTCGCGCGTGAGGATGTCGCCGCGCTTGAGTGCGATGTATTCGCCCGCGTCCATCGCGCGGACTTCGACAGCAGGCCGAAGCCCTTGCAGGATCGAGCACCCCGCGAGCGTGAATGGAGCAATCGCCAGCAACATTGCCAGCCGGTACGTTTGCCAGCCCTTCATGGATACATTTCCTCAGCCGGCATGCCCATGCCTTGGTGGATCGTTGTGGAGGAGTTGTGCCCGGATGCATTGGCGGCTAGTGCGCGCGCTGAGATGCTTTTGCAGTTAAGGCTTGGCATAGGCATTGTTGGGCATCAGCCCGTTCAGATCATGGACGTATTGCGAAGTACGAACGGCATAGGCGATGAGCCACTGGCAAGCGTTAGGTCGATTGTCCGAGCTTGCTGGAATATCGTGCCGCTGTGCAATGGATGGTTGGTTCAACTTGGCCTTAAATGTCAGCGGCTGAGAATTGTCGCCGGTCATTCTGGTACGCCATCCGGCATTTTGTCATTGCGCAGGAAGCCTTGCTCTTTGCCAGCAGGGGATTTTGCTACGTTTTCAGGCGCGTCAATTCGTGATTGGAGCAGGCTGGGATGAGCGGTAGAAGGACACATGTGGATGCACAAGCTGTGCCCAGTCATTACCAGAATGGTTTTGCTTGCTGTATGTCTTTCAGGGCCTGGCAGGCTTTTTCAATGGCTTGTTCGCTGGCACAGGCATGCCAGCCTGTGGCCACACCGCAGGCAAAGGCTGCTTGTGGCAATTGAGTGGCCATATCCTGAAGGATCTGCCGGGTGACCGCTGCGTCGTTGAGGATTCCCAGCGTTTTTTGCATCGATTGCAGGGAGGCAAGGAATTTGTCGACTTTGCTTGCTTTGTACAGGGAAGAAAAAAATTCGGCGGCATAACGCAGTTTCTTGATTTGCTTGCGCAGGGTATGGCGCTGTGTTTCATCGAGCGCCTCCCAGTTGCTGGCCAGTTTCCGGACCGCTTTGACATGGCGATCGAGTACGCGGCTGGCGAAGGATTCGAGCGTAGCGCCAGCGTCTTGTCCGGACGGTGGTGGCTCCAGATGCAGCCATTGCAGCACGTGCAAGAGCATCTGCCCGATGCGCGGTGAAGCCAGCTCGGTGCGCAAGACCTGCATGTACTGCTCGCGCCGGGACGACAGGTCGTTTCTGATGGTACACCAAGCCTTTCTTCCGGAAGGCAAGGATTGTTCAGCAGGAGCGAGCGAATCATGCAGCAGAACATCACAGTCTCGAACCTGGCCTAGCATGAGCCCCAGTTTCTGCAGATCTTTCATGATCTTGCGCCAGTGCGCATCAGTAGGCAGCCGTGAAAACGTCTTGTCTGCCGAGCGCATGCGGCGGATGGCCACTCGTGCCTGGTGTATGAATTCCATGTCATCGCCGTGACCGATTTCGGCCAGGTTGTATTGCAAATGCCGCAGGCACTCCAGCATCACAGCCTGTCGGGCTTGCCAGGGCGACAGAGTAGGGCGCAGTTGCGGTATGTGCGCTTCTTCTGGCGTTGCTGTGGCCTGTGTAAACAGGCAGTAGCCACGCTCCGCCTTGCTGCGCAGTTGAGGAAGCAGGGCGAAATGTTGCGCTAGCGCTTGTGCGACGGCAAACACTGCGTCTACCGGGCCCGACTTGAGTTCAATTTCAATTTCGCTGACGGCAAGGGTGCGGCCATTGCATTCCACCGCACCAATATCCAGCGCCAGTTCCACCAGGCCGTCTTCCTTGTATGGAATCTGCCAGTGCGTACGTTGAATGCGTGTGACGAATACGGGCCGCAACAACGGCGCAATTTTTTTGCTTGTCAGAAAGTCCCGGGTGGAAGGGTGACTGATGCGGTGCAGTTCCAGCGCCTGCTCTTGGGTGGCATGTTCGCATTCAAGGCGGGTGTGGAGGCCGCCCGCTCCTGGCCGCCCAGATTTGAATGTCTGCATCCAGCCTCCGTCCTGTTTGCGCAGGCGTAATCCCATGTGGCGCTTGGCCAGATCGAGTGCGGGCGTATCGTAATAAATACCGTACAGCTCTTGCTCTTGGGGCGGCGAAGCGACGGAAAACAGCACGGATACCTGTTTGATCAAGGCATCATGCTGTCCTGAAATAACATTCAGGCACAGTTCGATTTCAGTATTCATGTCTCATTACTAATGGTTACAGCTACCCATTACACTTATCGTCCGCTAGCGGCATGCAATACGTAGCAGGCTACTTTTGAATCTTTGCAGAAGACTGCGCGATAGTCTGTGATTCAAAAAAGGACTGCTGCAGCATCCCGGATGCGCTACCGTTTCTTCTTGCGGTTGCTCTCGGTAGACTGCCTGTAAAAAAGCCGCATGCGATCGTGTCATGCAATGAATTCGTATTGACTCAATGGGGAGAGTTGATTCGAACTGTTTCATGGCGGCAATAGTTGGCTACGGGGTCAATCATATTTTCATATTCGCATATATGGCAGAAATTGGCAAAGCGTGTCAGTACCTGGATCGATAGAACCCAGAGAAAACTTAATTGAAAAGTACAAGAGCAATTTTTCGTAGAGACGTATTGCTCATCGTTGAGTCAAACCAATAATCCTTGCATTCCTCCCCATATAAACCCTAAAATAACAGTGCGCGATATGTAATTTTCGTTTTTCGCGCAAACCACAATTTAAGGAGGGGAGAGAAGATGTTCAAGCATATTATTCTTGCTAGCGACGGCTCACCTAGCGCTGCCAAGGCCAGCCAGACAGCCATTGATCTGGCACGCGTGCATGGCGCCAAGATCACTGCGGCCTTCGTGATTGATCCCTACCCTTATATGTCGCTGGGAGAGGACAGCGGTGAGGCCTTCCAGGCCTACATGAATGCCGCACACGCCACTTCGGCGAAAGTGACCAGCGAATTGGAGCAGAAGGCCAAACAAGCGGGCGTGCAGCTTGAGAAAAGCGTAATGGAAGGGGACGATGTCGCCACCGCCATCACCATGCTCGCTCAGCAACAGGGCGGCGATCTTCTGGTGCTTGGCTCACATGGCCGCACGGGCATCGAGAAGTTCATTCTGGGCAGTGTGGCCAGCAAGGTTCTGTCCCTGTCCAAAATACCTGTCCTGATCGTTCGATAAGCCTGCGAATTGGATTACCAGGCTGGACTGCGCAGGCTCATGCCTGCGCCAGCAGGCTCAACATGCCTGCTTCATCCAGCACTGGTACATCCAGCGCACGGGCCCTGTCCAGCTTGCTGCCCGCATCGACGCCTGCTACGACATAGTCGGTTTTCTTGCTGACACTGCCGGTCACTTTGGCGCCGGCGGCTTCGAGAAGGGCCGCAGCCTCTTCCCGGCTCAGGCCGGGCAGGGTGCCGGTCAATACGAATGTCTTTCCTGAAAGTGGCATAGGCGAAGACTGGGGGACGCCCTCCTGTTCCGGCCAGTTCACGCCTGCGATACGCAACTGTGCGACCACTTCGCGGTTATGCGGCTCGGCAAAAAAATGCTGGATGCTCTGCGCAACGATCGGCCCGACGTCCCGTACCTGCATCAGCGTGGCTTCGTCGGCCGCCATGAGTGCGTCAAGCGAGCCGAAATATTGGGCCAGGTCCTTGGCGGTGGCTTCGCCTACATTGCGAATGCCCAACCCGAAAATGAAACGCGCCAACGTCGTGTTTTTGCTTTTCTCCAGTCCATCCAGGAGATTCTGTGCCGACTTTTCCGCCATGCGCTTGAGTGCGGACAATTGCGCGAGCGTCAGCCGGTAAAGATCGGGCAGGGTTGAGACCAGCCCCTGATCGACCAACTGGTCGACCAGTTTTTCACCCAGGTTTTCGATGTCCAGCGCTCTGCGCTGCGCATAGTGCAGGACGGCCTGCTTGCGCTGTGCCGCACAGAACAGGCCGGCAGTGCAGCGGGTATTGGCTTCCCCGTCGAGCCTCTCGACCGCGCTTGCACAAACCGGGCAGGTCGTAGGCATGGTGAAAGGCACCGTACCCTGCGGGCGGCGATCCATCACGACTGCAATCACTTCGGGGATGACGTCGCCCGCGCGGCGCACGACAACGGTGTCTCCCACGCGCACGTCCTTGCGGCGGGCTTCGTCTTCATTGTGCAGCGTGGCATTGGTGACCGTTACGCCGCCCACAAAAACCGGCGCAAGCTTGGCTACCGGGGTGAGCTTGCCGGTGCGCCCCACCTGTACGTCAATGGCCTGAACGACGGTCATCTGCTCCTGCGCGGGAAATTTGTGTGCAACCGCCCAGCGGGGCTCGCGGCTGGCAAAACCCAGCTTTTGCTGCCAGTCCAGGCGGTTGACTTTGTAAACCACGCCATCGATATCGAACGGAAGGCTATCGCGCAAGGCGGCGATTTTCCGGTGAAAGGCGACCAGTTCCTCTGCGCCTGCCGCAACGGTGCGGTGTTCCGACACGGGCAGGCCAAGTGCCTGGAGTGCGTCGAGCATGCCGTCTTGCGTGTCGGGCTGGCCCGGCCAATCCTGGATCTCTCCTGTGCCGTAGGCAAAGAAGCTCAACGGACGCTGCCTGGCAATGGCCGGGTCCAGCTGGCGCAAGGCACCGGCTGCCGCGTTGCGGGGATTGACGAAGGTTTTCTCGTTTTTCAGGCCCTGGGCGATTTTCTGGCGCTGTTGTTCATTGAGGGCTTCAAAATCGTCTCGCCGTATGTAGACTTCGCCACGGATTTCGAGCACGGCAGGGGGTTGCGCACTCTGCAGCCGCAAGGGAATTTGCCCGACGGTACGGATGTTCTGGGTGACGTCTTCGCCGGTTTCCCCGTCGCCGCGTGTGGCCGCCTGCACAAGCACGCCGTTGACATACCGCAGCGTGACGGCAAGCCCGTCGAATTTCAGTTCTGCGTGGTACTGCACGGGCGCTTCACCGGCTTCCAGCCCCAATTCCTTGCGAATGCGCTGGTCAAATACATGTGCGCCGCCTTCGCCATGGTCGGTTTCGGTGCGGATGGAAAGCATCGGCACGGCATGGCGAACCGGTACAAAGCCGTCCAGGACTCGGCCGATGATGCGCTGTGTAGGCGAATCGGGTGTGCGCAGGACGGGAAAATCCGCTTCAAGGGTTTGCAGTTCGGTAAACAGCCGGTCATATTCAGCGTCGGGCACCTCGGGCGCATCCAGCACGTAGTACAGGTGTGCATGGTGTTGCAGTTGCTGTCTCAATGCTGCGGCACGCGCGATTTGCGCTGGCGTTGGCTCGGCAGGGCCTTTCGGGGTATCGGAAAACAGATCAAGAGTGGGCATGCCGAACGGGAGTAAAAAGGTTTGAAGCGTCCATTCATCCGCAAAGAATCATGGCCAGAAAGGGCATAGCTGCATGGCCGTGTTTCCTGGTTGACGCATGGGGTGCGGAAATTGTAGACGGACCGCTGCAAACACCAGGCACAGATCGATAGTGGCGGCATAATCGCTGTCCATGTCTGCTGCCCGACACCCCTCATCTGCCGCCCACCGCATAGTTTATGGCTTTCATGCCGTAGGCGTGCATCTCAAGACCGCTCCGCTGGCCATACAGGAAGTCTGGTTCGACCCGACCCGGCGCGATGCACGCATGCGCCAGTTTCTGCTGCGCGCCCAGGAAGCCGGGGTGCGCCTGACGGAAGCCGATGGCCTGCGCCTTTCCCGCCTGGCCGGCAACGCAAACCATCAGGGGGTGGTGGCCCGTGTAACGGCACAGCCGCGCACGCATTCCTTGGATGATCTGCTTGATACGCTGCAGGAGACGCCGCTGCTGCTGGTACTCGATGGCATTACCGATCCGCACAATCTGGGTGCCTGCCTGCGGGTGGCTGACGGAGCAGGCGTGCATGCCGTCATTGCACCCAAGGATCACGCGGCGGGCATCAATGCCACGGTCGCAAAAGTGGCCAGCGGAGCCGCCGAGACCATGCCGTATTTCATGGTCACCAACCTGGCACGTACCCTGAATGAACTCAAGGAACGCAACATCTGGGTGATTGGCTCCAGCGACGACGCTCCCCAGACCATTTACCAAGCCGACCTTCGCGGGCCGCTGGCGCTGGTGCTGGGCGCTGAAGGGCAGGGCATGCGCCAGCTTACGCGCAAAACCTGCGATGCGCTGGTTTCCATTCCCATGCGCGGCGGGGTGGAAAGCCTCAATGTCTCGGTGGCCAGTGGCGTCTGCTTATACGAAGCGGTGCGGCAGCGCGGCTAGCGGACCTGCGTTTTTGCGCGCGGCCGAACACGTTCGGGAAGCCGTCTGCCTTCATAATCCGGGTGGTTGATCATTCATCCATCGCGACACCATGCCTTATTCCACCAGGGCCCTTGACGCTCCGCAAGCCTACGACATCGCCAAGGCGATGATGGAAGGGTTCGACCGGCATTACCGCTTGTTCCGCGCCGAATCGGCTCGTGCGAAGCACCGCTTCGAAACTCAGGACTGGCATGGCCAGCAGCACGGGCAGCGGGAGCGCATCGAGTTTTATGACCTGCGCGTGCGTGAATGCGAGCGCAGACTGGAGCGCGAGTTTCAGGCAAGCAGTGTGCCGATGGAGGTGTGGCATCAGGCCAAACTGTTCTATATCGGCCTGCTGGTCGATCATTTGCAGCCGGAACTGGCCGAGACCTTTTTCAATTCGGTGACCACCTCGATTCTTCACCGGCATTACTACTACAACGATTTCATTTTTGTACGGCCTGCTATCAGCACCGAATACATCGAAATCCGTCACGATGTGCAGACATCGTACCGTTCGTACTATCCCAGCTCGGCCAACCTGAATGAAATGTTCGCGGCCATGATCGAGGACTACGGGTTGCGGGTGCGGTTTGCCGATTTTGAGCGGGACGTCGATCGGGTGGTGCAGGTCTTGCGGCAACAAATTGGGGAAAGCCGCTTGCGCGCCAATTTCCAGGTGCAGGTGCTCTCCAGCCTGTTCTACCGGAACAAGGCCGCTTATGTCGTTGGCAAGATCATCAACAGTTTCCGTGAAACTCCGTTTGCCTTGCCCCTGCTGTTCAACAGCAAGGGAGAGATCTATATCGATGCCGTGCTGCAGGGCGAGGCCGACCTGCAGGCGTTGTTCAGCTTTGCGCGCGCGTATTTCCTGGTGGACATGGAGATCCCATCCGCCTATGTGCAATTTCTGCGCAGCCTGATGCCGCGCAAGCCGCGGGCCGAAATCTACAACGCCTTGGGATTGGCCAAACAGGGCAAGACGCTGTTTTTCCGGGATTTTCTCTTTCATTTGCGGCACAGCTACGACAAGCTGCGCATCGCCCCGGGCATCAAGGGCATGGTCATGCTGGTGTTCGACTTGCCGTCTTTCCCGTATGTGTTCAAGCTGATCAAGGACTTTTATCCGCCCCAGAAAGACACTACGCGCGAACAGATCCGCGCGAAGTACCAGCTTGTGCGCCAGCATGACCGCGTGGGGCGCATGGCAGACACCATGGAATACCGTGAAGTTGCATTTCCATTGGATCGTTTCGAGCCTGAATTGCTGGAGGAAATCAAGAAATACGCCCCCAGCCAGATCGAAATTTCGGACAGGAACGGCGATGGTGTGCAGGAAGTGGTGATCAAGCACCTGTACATCGAGCGGCGCATGATTCCGCTCAACATCTACCTGCAGGAAGCCTTTGATCTGGGGCTGGACAACCCACGGGCGCGTAAGCAGATCGAACATGCAGTGATCGAATACGGCAACGCCATCAAGGATCTGGTGGCCGCCAACATCTTTCCGGGCGACATGCTCTGGAAGAATTTCGGCATCACCCGCCAGGGCAAGGTCGTTTTCTACGATTACGATGAAATCGAATACATCACCGACTGCAATTTCCGCAAGGTTCCGCCCCCGCGCAATGAGGAAGAGGAACTCAGCGGAGAAGTCTGGTACAGCGTCGGCCCCCGGGACGTTTTTCCGGAAACCTTCGGGCCGTTCCTGCTGGGCAATGCCTTCGTGCGGGAAGTTTTCATGCAGCACCATGCCGATTTGCTGGAGCCGGACTTCTGGCGCACGCACAAGGAGCGCATTGAGCGCGGCGAAGTCCTGGACGTGTTCCCCTACGACCAGGGCCGGCGCTTCCACATCCGTGGCAATGCGCCGCAGACCGCCGCCAGCAGATTGCCGGCCAGCAACCTGTTCAACGATGAAATCTGATGTGCGCAGCAGTAGCGAAGCCTGATGTTATGCCCGACATGCTGCCCTGCGTTTGCGGACGAAGCTGGCCGGCGGGCAAAGGGCGTAGCCGGGCGGCGCTTTTTGGCGAATGCTGCGGCCCCTTGTTGCAGGGCAAGCAGCTTGCCGCAGATGCCGAAGCGCTGATGCGTTCGCGCTATACCGCCTACGTGCTGGGCGATGTGGCTTACCTTCGCGGCAGCTGGCATCCCGATACCTGCCCGGCGGATCTGTCGCTGGGTGCCGACGTGCAATGGCTGGGCCTGAAAGTCGAGCGGCACACACAGATCAGCCCCATGCAAGCCGAGGTGGTGTTCGTCGCGCGCTATCGCCTGGATGGCCGGGTGCATCGATTGGCGGAGCGCAGCCGTTTTGTCCTGGAGCAGGGGCGTTGGCTGTACCACAAGGCGCTGACATGAGCGCACATCGGGCCGTACTGTTCGACTGCGATGGCGTGCTGGTGGACAGCGAGCCGCTGACCATGCAGGTGCTGCGCGACTTGCTGTCTGTGCGGGGATGGGACATGACCCTTGCGGAATGCATGCGTCGCTTCGTAGGCAAGGCCACCCGCGACGAGGCGGCCTTGATCGAAGCGCGTACCGGTCAGCCGCTGACGCAGCAATGGCTGGAGGATTTCTGGGCCGAACGGGACAAGGTATTGCGCAGTTGCCTGCAAAGCGTGCCGGGAGCCGCCACCGTGGTGGCACAGGCACATGCCTTGATGGGCGGAAGGATTGCCTGCGTTTCCGGCGCGGACCGTGCCAAGGTCACCATGCAGCTTGAAAAAACCGGCCTGCACCAGTGGTTTGAAGCACGCATTTTCAGCGGACACGAAATGCCGCGCAACAAACCGGCGCCAGACGTTTACCTGGCAGCCATGCATGCTTTGCAGGTTCAGCCTGCTTCGTGCTTCGTCATTGAAGACACCGTCACGGGTGTGCGCGCCGGCGCGGCCGCAGGCGCGGCGGTGATTGGCCTGTGCCTGTCTGGTAATCCGGTTGTTACCGGGGCAGATCTGCTGGCTGCCGGTGCGAGCGTGGTCGTTCAGAACCTGCACGAAATACCGCAAACCCTCTCTGCCTTGTCATAGAAGCCATGCAGGCAGGGCGATGATCGGAAAGGCCGCGTTCGCCTGCTTGTTTCAGCCGTTGATTTCCAGTTCTTGCAACTGCTCGGCCTCGCGGGCGTGGCGCAATGCCCGCAGGACTTCCCCCAGATCGCCTTCCATGATGGTTGACAGCTTGTAGAGCGTCAGGTTGATGCGGTGGTCTGTCAGGCGGCCTTGTGGAAAATTGTAGGTACGGATGCGGTCGGAGCGGTCGCCGGAACCGACCAGCCCCTTGCGGGTGGCAGCCTCTTTCGCAGCCCGCTCGCTGCGCTCCTTCTCCTGGATGCGTGCCTGCAGCACCTGCAAGGCCTTGGCCTTGTTGCTGTGCTGGCTGCGTCCGTCCTGGCATTCGGCGACGATGCCGGTTGGCAGATGCACGATGCGCACGGCCGAATCGGTCTTGTTGATGTGTTGGCCGCCGGCACCGCTGGCCCGGAAGGTGTCGATGCGCAGGTCGGCCGGGTTGAGGGTAATGGCCTGCGTTTCGTCTGGCTCGGGCATCACGGCTACGGTGCAGGCGCTGGTGTGCACGCGCCCCTGCGCTTCGGTTGCGGGAACGCGCTGCACGCGGTGCCCGCCGGATTCGAACATCAGCGTGCCATATACCCCGGTGTGGGTGTCGGTGCTGTCCGGTCCTTCCATGCGCAGCACGATTTCCTTGTAGCCGCCCAGTTCGGCCGGGCTTTCACTCAAGGTCTCCACGCGCCAGCCTTGGGTTTCGGCGTAGCGCGTGTACATGCGCGCCAGGTCGCCCGCGAAGAGGGCCGATTCGTCGCCGCCAGTGCCGGCGCGGATCTCCACGAACGCGGGGCGCGCCTCATCCGGATCTTTGGGCAGCAGCAGGCGCTGCAATTCGTCTTCGAGCTGCGCCAACTCGGTTTCGCCGCTGGCGATTTCTTCCTGAGCCATGTCCCTCATGTCCGGATCGGCGAGCATCTCGCGCGCGCCGGAAACGTCGCTTTCCACCTGCTGGTAACGTAGCCAGCGCCCGGCGATTTGCGTGACGTCATTGTGCTCGCGCGACAAGGCCAGGAATTTGTCCATATCCTGCATGATGTCTTCGCGGCTGAGCAGAAAATCCAGCTCATGCAGGCGCTCGGCGTAACGGGCAAGCTGGGTGCGGAGGAAAGGTTTCATGGGAGAAGGAAAGGACGCGGCCCCAAGGCTGCTTTCAGAATTGCCCAACGGCGAGGGTGGCGGCACGAATCGGCATCGTTGTTACGGTATGGGCTTGGAATGGTACGTACAAAAACAAAGAAAGCAGCGGTAGCATGGCCGGCTCAGTTTCGGTTGCGCAGATAAATCCGCCGCATCATCCGGGCCGTTTGCGCCTGTTCGTCTCCGTCGGGGGCCTGTAACAGCTCAACCAGTGCGCCATGCAGCATCTTGTTGTTCAGGCGCCTCGACAAGTTCTCCAGTACCGCATCCAAGGGCTCTCCGCGAAGAAACTGTTTGCGGGCACGGGCCATTTCCTGCAGGCGCCAGGCGTCGGCCTGCTGGCGAACCTGGCAAAGCAGCGAAACAGCGCCTTGTTGCGGATCGCGCTGATGCATCCAGCGCATGAAGCGGCGCACACCGTTGTCGATGATGGTCTCGGCCTGCGCCACGGCGGCCTGGCGGCTGGCGTGACCGGATTGCACCAGGGGCTCCAGGTCGTCCACGGTGTACAGATGCACGTTGAGCAGATCGCCGATCTCCGGCTCAATGTCGCGCGGTACCGCCAGATCGACCAACAGCATGGGCCGTCCTTCGCGCTTGCGCACGGCGCGTTCCATGGCGCCCAGACCGATCAAGGGCAGGGTGCTGGCAGTGCAGCTCACCACCACATCGAAAGCGTGCAGGCAGTGGGGCAATTCCGCCAACGGCATGGTGTTGCCGCCAGCCCGCGCGGCAAGCGCGGCACCACGTTCGCAGTGGCGATTGGCGATGGTGATCTGGCGTGGGGATTGCGCCGAAAAATGCGCGCAGGCCAGGGCGATCATTTCGCCCGCGCCGACAAACAAGATGCTCGTCTGTCGCAGATCGCCAATATGCTGCGCGGCCAGTTTGACCACGGACGCGGCCATGCTGATGCTGTGTGAGCCGATGGCCGTGCTGTTGCGCACCTCCTTGGCGACGGAAAAACTTCGCTGGAACAGCTGGTTGAGCATGGCGCCCATGCTGCCGGCCGCCTGGGCGGCACGCGCGGCGCTTTTCATTTGCCCCAGGATCTGCGGCTCGCCCAGCACCATCGAGTCCAGCCCGCTGGCCACGCGGAAGGCATGCCGCGCAGAACCGTCATCCCGCAAGGTATAGGTATGTTCGTGCAGGGCGGAAATAGGCACCTTGCCGTGCTGCGCCAGCCAGCACAGCGCATCATCGAATGCGGCCTGTTCGCTGGCGCAGTAGATTTCGGTGCGGTTGCAAGTGGAAAGGATGGCCGCTTCCGGGTGCTGGGCGAAACGGCTGCGCAACCCGTGCAGGGCAGGTTCCACCTGCTCGGGCGCAAAGGCAAAACGGCCTCGCAAATCAAGTGGGGCCGTACGATGGTTCAGGCCCAGGGTCCATACTGGCATAGCGGCGCGATTATAAAATTACAGCGCTTGTACAGTGGCGGTATTGCGCCACGCGTGGGCCGTTCCCATGAAAACACGTGTAATGATTTGAGGCAGCATGGAAATCTTTGTTTTTTTCGGCCATCTGGTCAATTTTATGTTGCCCGCCTTCTGGATGGCCACGTTGATCGTGGCGGTGCACCGGATGCTTTACAAGCGGCAGTCCCAGCGGGTTAGCTGGCGGCGCCATTGGCTGTGGCTGTTTGGCAGTGGGCTTGCCGTACTGGTGCTGGGCCTTCTGGTGTTTCAGCGTGATGGCAAGATGGTGACGTATGTGGCGCTGACGCTGGTGCTGGGTATGGTGCAGGCTTGGTTCGTCTGGCGGAATGTATCCTGCCGCCAGAATGACGAAAAACAATCCGCCGGATGAAGGCGGCCGAGCCGTCCGGGTACTGGGGCCCGTGCCGGCACTTTCGCGGGTAGACCCCGCTATTCGACCCTGGCCTTACTCTCCAGATCCGACAGGTAGCGCTCGAATTCCGCCGCCTGTCCTGCCTGCATCTGCTGCTTGATCTGTTCCTTGACGGCTTCGAAAGTGGGCGGTTGAGGCTTGCGCGTGTCATCCAGCCGGATGATGTGGTAGCCGAACGGGGTTTTGACCGGGGTGGCCGTGGTTTGGCCCTTTTTGAGTTTTTGCAGGGCGCTGGCAAATTCGCCAACATAGGCTTGTGCAGGTGCCCAGCCCAGATCGCCCCCGCGGCTGGCGGAGCCGGTATCTGTCGAATGTTTGGCCGCCACGGCATCGAACGCGCTTCCGGCAGCCAATTCGGCCTGCACCGCGCGGGCCTCGGCTGTTGTCTTGACGAGAATGTGCCGTGCACGGTATTCGAGGGAACCGGCGGCGGAACTGGGCATGCCGGCAACGATCCGGTCGTATTCGGCCTTGGCCGCGGCGTCGCTGACGGGATGGTCCTTCTTGTATTGCTCAAACAGCATGGCCGCCAGAATGGCGCTGCGGGCCGTGGCCAGCTTGCCGGCATATTCCGGGGTGAGGTGAAGTTTCTGGCGCTCTGCCTGCTGGACGACGATGGCTTCCCGGATGAGATGGTTGCGGATCTGTGATTCGAGATTGGGCGGCAAGGGCTGGCCGTTTCGCGCAGACTCTTCCTTGAACTGCGCCATCATCGCCTGCAGGCGTGCCTTGGGAACGGGTTTGCCATTGACCACTGCAATATTCTGCGCGAACGCGGTGGTTGCAGGGCTCAGGATGGCGATGGCTGAAAGTGCCAGGAGTGATCGGGCCAGGATTCGGTTCATGGTTCGTTTTTCGTAACAATCAATTATTGGCAATTTCAATTGCCAGCGCATGCACCCCCCGGTGCTGAAAAAAAGGTTGCAGGGCATCATACACAAGCCGATGGCAGGCCACGCGCGGCTTGCCGGCAAAAGCCGGGGCGGCAATGCGTACCCGGAAATGCGTGCCGTAGCCCAGCCCATTGGCGCCCGCATGGCCAATGTGCTGGCCGCTTTCGTCAAGAACCTCCAATTCAAAGGGGTGCAATGCCGTTTGCAGGGCGGCTTGCAATTCGGCGGCAGTTGCCGGCTGGCGGGTCATGGAGTCCATGTCGCGGGTTTCCGTTTTTCAAGGTTGCGAAGGACTGCTGTCTTTCAGATAGCGGGCAATGTAGATGCCTTGGGCCGTCAGGAAAACCAGTGGGAATACGAAGCCCCACAGTTTGAAGTTCATCCATTGATCGGTGCTGAAATACAGAACCATGCAGGCGTTGAGCGCAGCCATGAACAGGCAGTAGCCCATCCAGGCAATTGCCAGGTTGTGCCATACATTGACGGGCAGAACGAGCTGGCTGCCCAGCATGATGCGCAGCATGTTCTTTTTCATGCCCCACAGGGCGACGGCCAGGGTCAGCGCCATGG
Organism: Allobrachymonas sp.; assembly: GCA_039808005.1. Taxonomy (GTDB): domain Bacteria; phylum Pseudomonadota; class Gammaproteobacteria; order Burkholderiales; family Burkholderiaceae_C; genus Brachymonas. Next base: position 16,522 of record JBDHSG010000005.1, read on the forward strand.
CGGCATACAGCACGGTCGGTTTCCATTTGATGAACCGTTCGTCGCGCAACAATAGCGTCAGGCATCCAAACAGCAGAATCAGCGTCAGCGTCACCTTGTGCATGGGGCTGAGTTTTTTGTCGGCTGCGTAGAGGATGGCCATTTGAACGATGGTGGCCGCCATCAGGACGCCAGTGGCGAAATAGATCCCCTTGATTCGGTATGCGAGGACGAAAAGGACCAAGGGAATGAATTCGAGCAATTGTTTCATGGAAGGCAGGCGGACAGGATCTGGGCAGAATTATGACCCTTGTGCCATTTCTCGGTTTTCGGAGGTTTTCCAGATTTCGGGGTCGGGTCGCCGCAAGCCCTGCGCCAGACGCTGCGCCAGCAGGGTGCCGTGCATGGCATAGTCGTTCCAACTATCGGCCATCCGGCCATGGGCATGAATGGCAGCGCAGCAGGCACGCCAGGCCGTTTTCCATGCCGATCCGGTCGTGTTTCCGGGCGCCTTTGCATGGGCTTGCGCCCAATAAGCACCCATGCACCCGGCCAGCACGTCGCCGGTTCCCGGCGTGGCGAGCCGGGCATTCCCGGAAAAATTGATGACGGCATCGCCCGCATGGTCTTGTGCCGTGAGAGATAGCGTGCGCGGAAGCACGCAAATGCTTCCAGATCCCTTGAGTACAACCATGCATTGGTATTTGCTGGCCAGGGCATTGGCCGCAGCAATGCGGTCCTGCTGGATCCCGGTCGGATGACAGCCCAGCAGCCGAGCAGCTTCCAGAGGGTGTGGCGTCAGAACCGTCACCCAACCATCCGCCGCACGCTGACGCAACATGTCCTGCAACTGCGTACTGGCAGCCACGGCATTGAGCGCATCCGCATCCATCACCAGGCGTGGGCAATGCTGCAGCAAACCGGGCAGCCATTGCGCAATGCTCTGTCCCGCTCCACAACCGCACACCGTGGTCGCTTCCTTGTAGGGCAGCGCATCCAGGTCATTGGCGTCCGCCAGATGGCGCACCATCAGGCCGGCATCGTAGGAAAGCGTTCCTGTCTGCAGCAGCCCTACATACACCCGTCCGGCGCCACTGTTCAGCGCTGCTTCACCGGCCAGCAAGGTGGCGCCCTGCATGCCCGTATCCCCCCCAATGACGCAGACATCACCGAAATTGCCCTTGTGGCTGGCGTGTGCGGGCAACTCCTGTGACGGAGGGAGTTGCATATCGTGCGCGGTGCAGGCGCCTTGCAACCAGGCATCCGCAGGCTGGGTATCTGCAGATACCCCCAGGTCGTCCCACCAGACGGTGCCGGCGGCATCGCGGCCGTGACCCGTGAACAGTCCTGGTTTGAGCGTCAACAGCGTCACGGTATGCCGGACATGCACACAGTCTTGCGCCGCCGCGCCGGCAAGCCATGACCCGGTATCGGCATGCAGGCCGGTAGGCAGGTCAACGGCGAGAGTAGGCGCCCGGCTGGCCCGCAGGGCCTGGATACAGGCCTGTATATCGGCATCCGGAGCCCTGCTGGCGCCAATGCCCAGCAGGGCATCGATGCACAGGTCCTGCTCAGTCAGATCCGGCGGCCGGCTGACCAGCGTCACACCCGCCTGCATCGCCTGGGCGTAGGCATGGCGCGCGTCGTCGGGTAGCCGATCGGGCTCGGCCAGCAGGGTGACTTGTACGGTTTTCCCCCATTGCTGCAGGAATGCGGCGGCCTGCAGGCCGTCACCGCCGTTGTTGCCGGGGCCGCAGGCCACCCAGACGGTGCGGGCATGGGGCGCCAGCGCCAAGGCAACACGGGCCACGGCCAGACCCGCTCGCTGCATCAGGGCATGCGGAGGCAGGGTCCGGCTGGCCTGCTGCTCGCGCGCGCGCGTGTTTTGCACCGTATGCAATGGCAACCGGTGCCATGGACATCCGGAATGCAGCACCGGCAGCGGCGCAGGAAGGGGGAAGATGTGCATGATCCGCTCGGGGCCTGTATCAAACAATGGAATGCATGGTACCCAGGCATTGAAAGGATCTTGGCCGATCAATGGGCGCCATGCTACAATCGCAAGGTTTCGCAGGAAACAACTGTTTTCCTGTAAAACCAATCGCAAATCCGTTTATCCGGGTGTTGCTCGGCTTGGTTACCGCCTGTGGGTGGGGAAGCAAGCCGGCAAGCTGAGCGGATTTTAGAACCAACCTCTGGAGAAAACATGTCTGTCACCATGCGTGAAATGCTGGAAGCCGGTGTCCATTTTGGACACCAGACGCGCTTCTGGAACCCCAAAATGGCGCCCTATATCTTTGGCGCCCGCAACAAGATCCATATTGTCAACCTTGAGCAGAGCTTGCCCATGCTCGAGGAGGCCGTGAAATTTGCTCGCCAGCTTTCGGCCAACCGTGGCACCATTCTCATGGTGGGTACCAAGCGTGCTGCCCGCGAGATCGTTGCCGCAGAAGCCCGCCGTGCAGGCACTCCGTATGTCGACCAGCGCTGGCTGGGTGGCATGCTGACCAATTTCAAGACCGTCAAGACCTCGCTCAAGCGGCTCAAGGACATGCAGGCACAGCAGGAAGCCGGCCTGGAGTCCATGAGCAAGAAGGAACAGCTCCTGTTCACGCGGGAGATCGAAAAGCTCGAAAAGGACATCGGCGGCATTCAGGAAATGACGGCCTTGCCCGATGCGATTTTCGTCATCGACGTGGGGTATCACAAGATTACCGTCGCCGAAGCACAGAAGCTGGGCATTCCCCTGATTGGTGTGGTTGACACCAACCACAACCCCGAAGGCATCGATTACGTCATTCCCGGCAACGACGACTCTGCCAAGGCCGTGACGCTGTACGCCCGCAGCATTGCCGACGCGATCCTTGAAGGCCGCGCCAATGCCGTCAACGAAGTGGTCAAGGCCGTTTCGGGTCAGGATTCCGATGAGTTCGTCGAAGTGGAAGAAACCGGCGCATAACCGCAGGTGGTTTCACCTTTCACGGGATCACATCCAGAAGGGGCGTCAGGCCCCTTTTTCTTAATCAAAACATAACGGAGCAAACACATGGCAACAATTACAGCAGGCATGGTCGCAGAACTGCGTGGCAAGACCGATGCGCCAATGATGGAGTGCAAGAAAGCCCTGACCGAGGCAGATGGCGACATGGTCAAGGCCGAAGAAATCCTTCGCGTCAAGCTGGGCAGCAAGGCCAGCAAGGCCGCTGCGCGCATCACGGCAGAAGGTGCCGTAGCGAGCAGCATTGAAGGCAATACCGGCGCCTTGGTCGAGGTCAACTGCGAAACCGATTTCGTCACCAAGAACGACAGTTTCCTGGCCCTGACACGCGCAGCCGCCGACCTGATCGTCAAGCACAATCCGGCCGACATCGACGCGCTGGGCGCCCTGGCTTACGAGCAGGACGGCTTTGGCCCGACACTGGAAGACGTGCGCAAGGGCCTGATCGGCAAGATTGGCGAGAACATGAGCTTTCGCCGCTTCAAGCGCTTTGACGGCGGCAGCAAGCTGATCAACTATCTGCACGGCACTCGCATCGGAGTGATGGTCGAGTTCGACGGTGATGAAGTGGCCGCCAAGGACGTAGCCATGCACGTGGCGGCCATGAAGCCCGTAGCCTTGTCCAGCAACGAAGTGCCTGCCGACCTCATTGAAAAAGAGCGCAGCGTGGCCAATGCCAAGGCTGCTGAATCCGGCAAACCGGCCGATATCGTTGCCAAGATGGTCGAAGGCTCCGTTCAGAAGTACCTGAAGGAAGTTGCTCTGCTGAGCCAGCCCTTTGTCAAGAATGACAAGCAGACCGTCGAGCAGATGCTCAAGGAGAAGAGCACCACCGTCAAGGCGTTCACGCTGTATGTCGTTGGCGAAGGCATCGAGAAAAAGACGGGCGACTTTGCCGCAGAAGTGGCCGCACAGGTTGCTGCTGCTGCGCAGGGCTGATATTTTTCGCAACCGATTCTGCTGTTCGCCGGCATTCCGCTGCATGCGGATGCCGCACATGTACTGACTGAAACCACACCTGGAGCATCCATGCCTGACGAACACCCGGTCGTACAAAGGGTTCTGCTGAAACTGTCCGGAGAGGCCCTGATGGGACCCGATGCATTTGGCATTCATCACGACACCATCGTGCGCATGGCCAAGGAGGTCGCTGAGGTCGTGCAGATGGGCGTGCAGGTGGCCGTGGTGATCGGCGGAGGCAACATCTTCCGCGGGGTTGCTGGCGGCGCGTTCGGGATGGATCGTGCGACGGCTGATTACATGGGCATGCTGGCCACGGTCATGAATGCGCTGGCGTTGGCCGACACAATGAACAAGGTCGGCCTGACGGCTCGGGTGATGTCGGCCATTTCGATTGAACAGGTTGTCGAGCCTTATGTTCGCCCCAAGGCGCTGCAGTACCTGGAAGAGGGGAAAGTCGTGGTTTTTGCCGCTGGCACCGGCAATCCGTTCTTCACGACGGATACGGCGGCAGCCCTGCGCGGCGCGGAAATTGGGGCAGAGCTGGTGCTCAAGGCCACAAAAGTCGATGGCGTCTATACGGCCGACCCGAGCAAGGATGCCAGCGCGACGCGCTACAACAAGCTGACGTTCGATGAGGCCATGATGCGAAATCTGGGCATCATGGATGCAACGGCGTTTGCCTTGTGCCGCGACCAGAAACTGCCCATCCGGGTGTTTTCGATCGTCAAGCCCGGGGCGCTCAAGCGCGTCGTCACCGGGCAGGATGAGGGTACGCTGGTATATATTTGAATGCATGTGGTCCAGCGAAGGCTGGGTCGCCGTGTTTTCGGCTTGTGCAAACCTTTCTGGAGAAAACCATGTCAGTGGCTGACATACGAAAGAACATGCAGGGCAAGATGGAGCAGTCCATCGCGATGCTCAAGACCAATTTGACCAAGATCCGCACCGGCCGGGCCAACCCGGCCCTGCTGGACAACGTGCAGGTCGAATATTATGGCTCGATGGTGCCGTTGAGCCAGGTCGCCAACGTCTCGTCGCTGGATGCCCGGACCCTGAGCGTGCAGCCTTGGGAAAAGGGCATGGGCCAGAAGATCGAAAAAGCCATCCGTGACAGCGATCTGGGGCTCAATCCCGCAACCATGGGCGATTTGATCCGCGTGCCTATGCCCGCCATGACCGAAGAACGCCGCAAGGAAATGACCAAGGTCGTGCGCCATGAAGGGGAAGCGGCCAAGGTGGCCATCCGCAATCTGCGCCGTGATGCCAACGAAGCGTTGAAGAAACTGGTCAAGGACAAGGAAATTTCCGAAGACGAACAAAAGCGCTCGGAAGCCGAAGTCCAGAAAGTCACCGACAGGGAAATTGCCGTCGTGGATCAACTGATCCAGGAAAAGGAACAGGACATCATGGCGGTTTGACGCCATTGCAGGCACCATCCCGAGCATGTCCAGACCTTCAGACAGTCCTGCATTCGTGCCGCATCATGTGGCCATTGTCATGGACGGCAATGGCCGTTGGGCCAGGCAACGTTTCATGCCGCGGCTGGCGGGCCATCGCGAGGGTATCGAGTCGCTCAAGCGCTGTGTGCGGGCTTGCGTTCGCCACGGCATCAAGGTACTGACGGTTTTTGCCTTTTCTTCAGAAAACTGGAACCGTCCGGCCGACGAAGTTTCGGGTCTGATGGAATTGTTGATCAAGGCGGTAGCAGCGGAAGTCCCCCGTTTGCATGCAGAAGGGGTGCAATTGCATTTTCCGGGAGAGCGCAGCAGTTTGCCGCAACCGCTGCAACACAGCCTGGCGGAGGCTGAACGAGTGACAGGCGGAAACGAACGCCTGATTCTCAACATCTGTTTCAACTATGGCGGGCGCTGGGACATTGTCCAGGCGGCAGCCAAGGTGGCCGGGCAGGGGCAAGCCATCACGGAAGACAGCCTGCAAGCAGCCATGGCCTTGAGCCACGTTCCGGATCCCGACCTGCTGATTCGCACTGGAGGCGAGTTGCGCATCAGCAATTTCCTGCTGTGGCAAAGTGCCTATACAGAACTGTATTTCACCAACACCCTGTGGCCCGATTTCGACGAGCGGTCGCTGGATGCCGCCTTGGACGATTATCGGCACCGGGAGCGGCGCTTTGGCAGGATCTCTGAACAAGTGCAGCAAGGAGACGGTGCGGCATGTTGAAACAGCGCGTCATTACGGCATTGGTTCTGCTGGTTGTTCTGTTTGGGGTGCTGACCAGTTCGTCTGTATGGGCATTTCCCGTTTTCATGACGCTTCTGGTGGGTGCTGCGGCCTGGGAATGGGGTCGCCTGAGCGGCTTCGTCGGGCTGTCGGCGCTGGGTTGCGCCGTGCTGGCCGCGCTGGGATGCCTGGCCCTTTTGCTGGGAAACATGCACCAGGGGACTGACAACGCACTGGTCTGGCTGACAACGGCCTGGGCAGTGGTTTGGCTGTTTGGCGCGGCCTGGCTGTTGCGAGCCGGCATTCCCGCATGGCAACGCATCCCACGCCTTCTGCGTCTGATCATGGGACTGGTGAGCCTGTGGATGGCCTGGCTGGCAGCCGTGTACCTGTATAAACGCCACGGCGTCTGGTATCTGCTGTCGGTGATGGCGGTCGTATGGATGGCTGATATGGCTGCCTATTTTGTGGGGCGTACACTCGGCCGGCACAAGCTGGCTCCGCGGATCAGCCCCGGCAAGACCTGGGAAGGCGCAATCGGCGGAATGGTTGGTGTGTTGCTCTTGGCTTTTTGCATGGCCCCCGCACTGCAGGGCGTAGAAAATATATATGGCACAACGGCCCGGCATGCAGGGTGGATCGGGCTGTTGGGTCTGGCAGCGGCCATGACTGTTTTGGGTGTGATGGGTGACCTGGTGGAATCGCTGATGAAGCGCAGCATGAACATGAAGGACAGCAGCAACCTGCTGCCGGGTCACGGCGGCGTTCTTGATCGCGTGGATTCCCTTCTGCCGGTATTGCCGCTGGCACTTGCCGCCACCTTGTGGATGCACCGTTGATGCCAGGCCGCATGGACGATCGACAACCGATGAAAAGCGGCACGAAAAAATGGATAACCGTATTGGGTGCCAGCGGCTCCATCGGTACCAATACCCTGGACGTGATGGCGCGCCATCCGGAGCAGTTTGGGCTGTTCGCCATCACTGCGGCAACGCAGGTCGACAAGATGCTGGCGCTCTGCAAGCACCACCAACCCCGGTACGCGGTCATGGCTTCTGCCGCGCATGCCGATCTGCTGCGCCAGCAGTGCCGGGAATTGAACCTGTGCACCGAAGTTCTGGCTGGCGAGGAAGGGCTGATCCATGTGGCGGCCCATCCCGAAGTGGACATGGTCATGGCCGCGATCGTGGGGTCCGCAGGGCTGGCACCGTGTCTAGCAGCCGCAAGCGCGGGCAAGCGTCTGCTGCTGGCCAACAAGGAAGCACTGGTGGTGGGCGGTGCCGTCTTCCTGCAGGCCGTGCAGCAGGGGGGCGCCATCTTGTTGCCCATCGACAGCGAACATTCCGCCATTTTCCAGTCCCTGCCGCAGGATCCCGCCACCTGGCAGCAGCAGGTGGAAAAAATCATCCTGACGGCGTCTGGCGGGCCTTTCCGGACGACCGATCCAACACACTTGAAAGACGTCACGCCCGAGCAGGCGTGCGCGCATCCCAATTGGCGCATGGGCCGGAAAATTTCGGTCGATTCGGCCACCATGGTCAACAAGGCGCTGGAGGTCATCGAAGCGCATTACCTCTTTGGCATGGCGCCGCAGCAGATGGACGTGGTGATCCATCCGCAGAGCATTGTCCATTCGATGGTCCAGTATCGCGATACCTCCATCGTGGCGCAACTGGGTACGCCCGACATGCGGGTACCCATTGCCTATGGCCTGGCCTGGCCGCAACGCATGCACAGCGGGGCGTCGGCGTTGGATTTTTCGGCCTTGGTGCAGATGACTTTCGAATCCGTCCACCACCATGGGCACCCGGAGCGCTTTCCCTGCCTGCCCCTGGTCTGGCAGACGCTGGCAGCTCCATCTGGTAGCACGGCGGTGTTCAATGCGGCCAATGAAATCGCGGTTGCGGCTTTTCTAGATGGGCGCATCCGCTTCGACCAGATTTTTGCCGTCAATGCGCAAACCCTTGAACAAACGGTTTTCAGCCCACCTGATACGCTTGAAGGCTTGATGGCGCTTGATGCACAGGCGCGGACTGTGGCGGGATCATTGGTGCAAAGGTGGCAGGCATGATTACATTGGCAGCATTCATCGTGGCCATCGGGCTTCTTATCGCGATTCATGAATACGGCCATTTCCAGGCCGCGCGCTGGTGTGGCGTGAAAGTGCTGCGCTTTGCCATTGGCTTTGGCCGGCCCTTGTTGCGTTGGAAGGGAAAAAACCAGGAAACCGAATTCGCCTTGTGTCTATTGCCATTGGGCGGGTACGTGAAAATGCTGGACGAACGTGAAGGCCCTGTCGCTCCGGAGGAGCGGCATCTGGCCTTCAACAACCAGCCCGTATGGAAACGCTTTTTGATTGTGGCGGCCGGGCCTGTGGCCAACCTGCTGCTGGCTGCGGGACTGTATACCGCCATGGCATGGTACGGTGTGCAGCAGGCCCAACCCATCGTGGCGCAGCCTCCCGCGCAGAGTTTAGCGGCGGAAGCAGGCTTGCGCAGCGGCGACAGGATCCTGCAATGGCGCTATGCATCAGCGGATGACTGGGAACCTGTGGTGTCGCTCGAGCAGTTGACGTGGAGCCTGAGCCAGGCCGCACTCGACCGGCGCGACATTGCGCTGGAAGTGCGCTCCACGCTGGCAGAGACTACAGACGTTACAGCCCGCGAACGCGTGGTGATCGTGCCCTTGCACAAAATCAAGTCCGGCCAGGAAGCCAATGAAGGGTTTTCCAGCATCATTGGCATCGGTGTACCCTGGATGCCTCCCATCGTGAGCCAGGTGGTTCCAGGTGGCGCAGCTGCGCAGGGCGGCGTGAAGGACCGTGACCGCGTGCTGGCCATCGACAACCATCCGGTGGAGGATGCCTGGCAGTTGCGGCAATTGATCCAGGGCAATCTTTCCGCAAAGCCGCAGGCATGGAAGATCGACAGGGCCGGTGAGGTTCTCGATTTGCAAATCACCCCGGTTCTGGAACAGTCCGGGCAGCAGCAGGTGGCCAGGGCCGGCATCCAGTTTGGAGGCTCGATGGCAACGGTGATGGTCCGATACGGCTTTATGGACGGCTTGGGCCGGGGAATTCAGCAGGTATGGGAAGTGGGGTTGATTAGCGTCAAGGGATTCGCCAAGATGCTGACAGGACAAATCTCCGTCAAGAATCTCAGCGGACCGTTGAGCATTGCCGATTTTGCCGGGCGTTCGGCGCAGGCTGGCATAACTGCCTATCTGGCCTTTTTGGGACTCATCAGCGTCAGTCTCGGGGTACTGAATTTATTGCCCATTCCGGTTCTTGATGGTGGGCACCTGATGTATTATCTCTGGGAACTGGCGACAGGACGCCCTCTGTCGGAGGCCTGGCAGGTACGCCTGCAAAAAGTGGGGTTGATATTGCTCGGATGCATGATGGTGCTGGCCACCTTCAATGACATTGCGCGCCATCTACGTTGAACCCCCAGTTATTGACCTGTTATGCATAGTCAACATTTCATGAGCCATCCCCTCTTGTCATTTCCTCTCAAACCATGGGTCGCCGTAGCTAGCGTAGCACTGGCTGTCAATACTGCATGGGCAGCGGACTCTTTCGTCATCAAGGACATCAAGGTTGAAGGGTTGCAGCGCGTGGAAGCTGCAACCGTGTTTGCTTCCATTCCTGTGAAGGTCGGCGATACCTACAGTGACGAACGTGGTGCCGCAGCCATCCGTTCGCTTTTTGCCCTCGGGTTGTTCCAGGACGTGCGCATCGACGTGCGGGGCGACAACATGGTGATCGTTGTCCAGGAGCGTCCGGTCATTCATTCCGTGGACGTGAACGCGGGTAAGGAAATCGACAAGGCGACCCTGCTGGGCGGGTTGTCCCGTCTGGGTGTTGCGCCAGGACGCAATTACGACAAGGCTATGGAGGCGCGCGCCATTCAGGAGTTGTTGCGCCAGTATCAGGACAGGGGATTCTTCGGGGTCGAGATCGTCCCGACTGTCACGCCGGCTGAACGCAACCGGGTCAGTCTTCTGTTCACGGTGCGTGAAGGGTACCGGTCACGCATCAAGGGCATCCGTTTTGTCGGCAACCAGGCGTTCAGCAGTTCAACGCTGCAGGACCAGATGCAATTGGATACCGGCAACTGGATGTCGTGGTACACCAAATCCGATGTCTATTCCGAGAACAAGCTCAATACGGATCTGGATGCCATCCGCAGGTTCTACCACGATCGCGGTTACATGGCGTTCAAGGTCGACTCTGTTCAGACGACCATTGCCCCGGATAAGCGAGACATGAGCGTGGTCGTGCATGTCACGGAAGGTGCCCGTTATGTGGTTTCCGGCGTGTCCCTCGCAGGCAATTATTTGGGCAAGGATGAAGAATTCCAATCGCTGGTCCGGATCCGGCCCGGAGAGCCCTACAAGCTGGAAGACGTACAGGCAACCATCGATGCCATGAAACGGCATTTTGGCAGTTATGGCCATGCCTTTGCCAGGATAGAAGCCCGGCCAAGGATTGATCAGGACAAGAATCAGCAGGTGGAACTGGTCCTGGTCGCCGAGCTAGGGCAGCGGGCCTATATCCGCCGCGTCAATGTCGTCGGCAACACCAAAACCCGCGATGAAGTCATTCGCCGTGAAGTACGGCAATACGAGGCCTCGTGGTACGACGCCGAGAAAATCCGGCTTTCGCGGGAACGCCTGGAACGACTGGGCTACTTTACCGATATCAGCATCGACACCCAACCGGTGGGCGGGTCGCCTGATCAGGCGGATCTTGTGGTTACCGTCAAGGAACGTCCCACGGGTTCCATCCAGTTGGGTGCGGGCTATTCCTCGACAGACAAGCTGACTTTGTCACTCGGCCTGAGCCAGGACAATATTTTCGGATCCGGCCAGTCCTTCTCTCTGAACATCAATACCGGGAAATACGACAGGACATATGCCCTGAGTTCGACGGACCCGTATTTCACGACGTCGGGCATTTCGCGCACGTTTTATGTTTCGCATTCGGTGTTGGAGCCCAAATCCGGGCAGGGTGGCGATTACCGGGTCCGGTCGGATGCAGCGGGCGTCAGCTTCGGTGTTCCCTTTTCCGAGAAGGACACCATCCATTTCGGACTGGGGCTGGAACGCTACGCCATCCGCCGCAACACGACAGAGCTCCCTCCCTCCTATCAGGCATACATTGACTATTACGGCAATTCCGCCTTCGGTATTCCTTTGAGCGTCGGCTGGTCTCGTGACAGCCGTGACAGCGCGCTGGTGCCCACTTCAGGCTCCCTGCAACGGATCAATGCGATCCTGAGCCCCGGTGGTGACATGCGCTATGCAATGGCCACCTACAAATTCCAGCAATTTTTCCCGTTGAGCAAAAATTTGACCCTGATGTTCAACGCGGATGCCGGATATGGAAAAGGGCTGAGCTGCCGCAAGGATGCAAGTGCGGTCAATTGCTTTCCTTTCTATAAAAACTTCTTTGTCGGCGGAGTCGGATCCATTCGTGGATTTGAATATGGCGGGATAGGCCCGCAAGAGCAGGATCCCGTAAGCAATACAGTGTATTCAGTGGGCGGGAATAAAATGTTCAACACCAACCTTGAGGTGATTGCTCCTTTCCCGGGAGCCCATAATGACAAGACGTTGCGTCTTTTCGCTTTTCTGGATGCTGGCAATGTGTATGCCCCTGCGTCTACTTCTGCCGACCGCCGCATCAGGGCATCGGCAGGCTTTGGATTGCGGTGGGTGTCTCCGATGGGCCCCTTGAGCCTGTCCTATGGCCACCCTTTCAGAAAGCAATCGACCGACAAGCTGCAGAAATTTCAATTTCAAATGGGAACGACATTCTGATGAACACCTTCACTTTCTCTAAACGCCACCGTCTGTGTCTTGCATTGGCCGTATGTTCTTTTCTGTCGATGCCCCTGGCCGTGCACGCGCAGGATGCTGCTCCCACGCGCATCGGATTTGTGAATGCTGAGCGCCTGTTCAGTGAAGCGGAAGCGTCCAAAGCCGCTCAGAACAAACTCAAACAGGAATTTTCAGGGCGTGAGCGGCAGTTGCTGGCGCAGGCCAACGCCCTGAAAAAGGCCATCGACCAGTTTGAGCAGGATGCACCCAAAATGCCGGAAGATCAGCGCAATGCCAAACAGCAGCAGCTTATGGCGCAGGATGCGGATTTCCAGCGCAAGCGGCAGGAATTTCAGGAGGACCTCAACAACCGGAAAAACGATGAATTGCAGCGGTTCATTCAGAAGGCCAACCGGGTGATCGAGCAGACGGCCAAGCAAGAAAAATATGATGTTATTATTCAAGAAGCAGCGTATATCAACAACCGCATCGATATCACTGACAAGGTGTTGCGGACGCTGAATGCCGAGAAATAAGATTGTGTATTCCCAGAGAAAGGCGCCCGCGGGCGCCTTTCTGTTTGCAGTGTGATCGTGCCGAGATGCGTATCCAGGCGGTTTCCAGAGCCTGTTGCCTTGCCGTTGGTGCATGCCGGTTCGGAGCAGTGCAGGAGCCTGTCCGATAGGTGTTTGTCGCTCAGCCGGATGGCTGCGTCGCAGATGGGTCGAGTTTTCTGAAAGGGGCATCATGTCTACCAAGCTTGGAGAAATTGCTGATTTTCTGAAAGTACACGGCGGTGTTTTTCATGGCAACCGCGACCAGCCCATCGCGCGTATCGCGCCCTTGAAAACAGCCGATGCCTGCAGCATTACCTTCCTCAGCAACCGCCAGTTCCTGGTGCATCTGCAGGATACGGATGCCGCCTGCGTGCTGGTCGCGCCCTGGGCCGAAAAACTGGCCCGCGATCGGGGCTTGAACCACATCGTGATGGGCAATCCGTATGCGGGTTTTGCCCGCTTGAGCCAATGGTGGAAAAGGCATCACTGCGCAGCTCCCGATTACCGCGTGCATCCGACGGCCTTCGTGCATTCGCAGGCCCAGGTGGCGCCCGATGCGATCATCGGACCTATGTGCGTGGTGGAGCGGGGCGCATCGGTGGGGGCCGGCTCCTGGCTCAAATCGCGGGTCACGGTCAGCGAAGACTGCACCATTGGTGAGCGCTGCATCGTGCATCCGGGAGCGGTCATTGGTGCAGATGGTTTCGGCTTTGCGCAGGAGCAGGGCCAGTGGGTCAAGATCGAGCAACTGGGGCGGGTGCGCATCGGCAACGACGTGGAAATCGGCGCCAATACCTGCATTGACCGTGGCGCGATTGGCGATACGGTGATTGAGGACGGCGTCAAACTCGACAACCTGATACAGATCGCCCACAACGTGCACCTGGGGCGCAACGTGGCCATGGCGGCATGCGCCGGCATTGCCGGCAGTACCACGGTGGGTGCGGGCTGCACCATCGGTGGCGCAGCCAACATCATGGGGCACATCACGCTGGCCGAAGGGGTGCATATCTCGGCTACGTCGTTCGCCTCGCGCTCGCTGCACAAGCCGGGCGTCTACACTGGCTTTTTCCCCATCGACGATAATGCCGCCTGGGAAAAAAATGCAGCCACCGTCAAACAGTTGCACAGACTGCGTGACCGTATCAAGGCTCTCGAACAACAACTGCAGGAACTCCAGCAACCATGACGCTTCCAATGAACATTTTCAAGGTGATGCAGCGATTGCCGCATCGCTATCCGTTTCTGCTGATCGACCGCATTCTTGAAGTCGAAATGCCCAACAAACGGCTCAAAGCCCTGAAGAACGTCACGATCAACGAACCCTTTTTCGTGGGTCATTTCCCGCACCGCCCGGTCATGCCGGGCGTGCTGGTGCTCGAAGCCATGGCGCAGGCATCTTCGCTGCTGCTGACGTATCCGGGCAGCGACGATGGCCCGGATACCGATACGCTGTATTACTTCGCCGGCATCGACAACGCGCGCTTCAAGCGCCCGGTCATCGCGGGCGATCAGTTGATCATCGAGGTAACGGCCGATCGCGCGCGCGCCGGCATCTACAAATACCATGCGGTGGCCACGATCGATGGCGAAGTCGCCTGCGAAGCCGACCTGATGTGCGCCGTGCGCAAGATCGAGGACTGATTCCGTGGCGCAGATTCATCCTACAGCCCTGGTCGACCCATCCGCCAGCGTGGCGCCCGATGCCACGATAGGCGCCTTCACGGTCATCGGTCCCCATGTCGTCGTGGGTGCACGCACCTCGATCGGTTCACACTGCGTGATTGAGGGGCATACCACGATCGGCGAGGACAACCGCATCTATTCGCACAATGCCATTGGCGGCGCCCCGCAAGACAAGAAATACGCCGGCGAGCCAACCCGCCTGGAAATCGGCAACCGCAACACGATCCGCGAGTTCTGCACCATCAACACCGGCACGGTGCAGGACAGCGGCTGTACCCGTCTGGGCGACGACAACTGGATCATGTCGTCCGTGCACATTGCGCACGACGTGCAGCTGGGCAGCCAGACGATTCTGGCCAGCTACGTCGGCCTGGCAGGCCATGTACATGTGCACGACTGGGCCATCATTGGCGGGCAGTCGGGCGTACACCAGTTCTGCCGCGTGGGCGAACATGCCATGATGGGATCGAACTCGGCCGTCAATCAGGATATTCCGCCCTACATGCTGGTGGATGGCAATCCGGGTCAGCCGCGCAGCTTCAACATCGAGGGCTTGCGCCGCCGGGGCTTTTCTGCCGAACGTATTGCCGCCATCAAGGCCATGCACAAGCTGTTGTACCGCGATGGGCTTTCGCTGGAGCAATCGCGGGCATCCATTGCCGCGCTGGCGAAGGAAAATTCCCAGGCCGAAGGCGACATCCGCGTCATGCTGGACTTTCTGGCAGGCAGCAAGCGCGGCATCGTGCGCTGACGTAGGGCTGCCCGGCAAACGCCAGCTTTCATACAGCTAATCAATCGTCTTGCGCTTCATGGAACAAGAGACTTTGCGCATCGGCATGGTGGCAGGGGAGGCCTCGGGCGATTTGCTGGCCAGCCTGCTGCTGCAGGGAGTGGGCCAGCATTGGCCCCACTGGCAGGCCAGTGGCATTGGCGGACCACGTATGGTGCAGCAGGGATTCGTGGCACACTGGCCCAGCCAGTTGCTGGCCGTGCACGGTTACAACTTCGATGTATTCAAGCGGGTTTACGGACTATGGCGCATCCGCAGAAAGCTGCAGGAACGGTTCCTGCGCGAAAAACCCGACTTGTTCATCGGAGTGGACGCCCCGGATTTCAATTTCGGCCTCGAAGAAAACCTGCGCCAGCAGGGCATTCGCACGGTGCATTTCGTGTGTCCTTCGATCTGGGCCTGGCGTGCACACCGCGTACACACCATCCGCCGCAGTGCAGACCATGTGCTGTGCCTGTTTCCATTCGAGCCGGCCTTGCTGGAGCAGCACGGTATTGCCGCCACCTATGTCGGACACCCTTTGGCCAATGTCTTTCCGATGGAGCCGGACAGGAAAGCCGCGCGCCAACAACTGCAATTGCCGCAAGACGTGGAGGTTCTGGCCGTTTTGCCCGGCAGCCGTGATTCCGAGATCGCGTACCTGGCCCCACGTTTTCTCGAAACGGTGCGCTTGCTGCAACAGCGCCGGCCGAAACTGCATGCCGTATTGCCGGCTGCCCCCGGCTATTTTGCGCGCCTGAACGGCATGGTGCAGACCGCCGGCCTAGAGCAGGCGATCACGGTGCTCGAAGGGCAGTCCCATGCGGCGCTGACCGCCTGTGACGTAACCCTGATTGCAAGCGGCACGGCCACGCTGGAAGCCGCCTTGCTCAAGCGCCCGATGGTGATTTCCTATGCGGTGCATCCGCTGTCGGCGCGCATCATGCGCAGCAAACAGCTGCAACCCTGGGTGGGATTGCCCAACATTCTCTGCCGTGAAAGCGTGGTGCCCGAACTGTTGCAAGAGAATGCCACGCCGCCCAAACTGGCCGATGCCGTGGAGGCATGGCTCGATGATCCAACCCGCATCGCGGCCGTGCAGCGGCGTTTTGCTGCTCTGCATGCCGAATTGCAACGCGACACCGCGACGCTGTCTGCCCAGGCGATCCAGCATGTTCTTGCGCGGTGAGCAAACCTGCCTGTCCTGGGATGCCCCTGCTGGCTTAATTGCCGGTGTGGATGAGGCCGGGCGCGGCCCCCTGGCCGGGCCTGTGGTGGCCGCTGCCGTCATTCTGGATGAGCAGCAGCCCATCCAGGGCTTGGCCGACTCCAAGAAACTGTCTGCCGCGAGGCGGGAACGGCTGCACGATGAAATCAGGGCCAAGGCTCTGTGCTGCTGCGTGGCGAGCGCCAGCGTGGAAGAAATCGCACAACTCAACATCCTGCAGGCGACCTTGCTGGCCATGCGCCGGGCCGTGGAGGGATTGCGTTTGCCGCCGCAAAAAGTGCTGGTGGACGGCAACTGTCTGCCCGTTCTCAAGGTCCGCGCCGAAGCCGTGGTGCAAGGCGATGCCCGGGTGCCGGCCATTTCGGCTGCCTCCATTCTTGCCAAGGTCACGCGCGACCGCTGGTGCGTGGAGTACCATGAGCAATATCCGGATTACGGGTTTGCCAGGCACAAGGGCTATGGCACGGCTGAACATCTGGCCGCCTTGCAGCGTCTGGGGCCCACGCCAGCGCACCGTCGCGGATTTGCGCCCGTCGCGGCAGTGTTGCTCCGGCAGGAGACAAGGCCGTGAAGGCGCCTTCCGTGGTTCATATTGCATCCCGCGACAATGCCTTTTTGAAGGCGCTGCGCAAGCTGACGCACGATCCGGCAGCCTACCGCAAACAAGGCCGGATCTGGCTGGAAGGAGACCATCTGTGCCGGGCGGCGTTGGTGCGCGGCGTGCAGCCGCAGGCTGCAGTTTTCAGCCGGAGCCTGTGGGAGCAGGGAATTGCACAGGAGTGGCATGCCGGCCTAGACCGCGTGCATGTGCTGGAAGATGCATTGTTTGCGCAATTGAGCGGGCTGGAGTCGGCGGCACGGATGGGGTATGTGCTCAGTGCGGCCGCCATGCTGCAACGCCACGGAAATATGGATGCAGCGGCCAATACGGTCGTCCTGGACCGTATTCAGGATGCCGGCAATGTCGGATCCATATTGCGCAGCGCAAGCGCGCTCGGATTCAAGCAGGTTCTTGCCCTGCAGGGCACTGCCGCGATGTGGTCGCCCAAGGTTCTGCGTGCAGGGATGGGGGCGCACTTTGGCCTGCACCTGTTCGAAGGGTGTTCCTTGCACGATGTCGAGGGTTTGCAAGTGCCGCTGCTGGTCACGCACCTGCAGGGCTCCGGTCTGTTGCACCGGGTGACATTGCCCACACCCTGTGCATGGGTTTTTGGCCATGAAGGGCAGGGCGTCGACAGCACCCTGGTGCAGCGTGCGGCCCAGTTGCTCCGGATCGACCAGCCTGGGGGAGAAGAGTCCCTGAACGTGGCTGCAGCTGCCGCCATTTGCCTGCATGCCAGCGCAACATCCCCATCTTGTCAGGCTTCACGGGTATAATGAAGCGCTTCACAAACTGTCTGTAACGGCGTGCCCATCATGCCAGTCGCGGCAGTTTTCACAGCAGACCGGTCTCGCCGTGTTTTCCAGGAAAAGTACACACATTTGGGTGCTGCTGCGCTCCGCTTCGGGTCGAAGTGACGAGAATCTTGGTTCAGGCACGTGCGTTGCATCGCTTGACACCGTTTCTTTTTGCGGAGAGATCCCAAGTGCCCTTTTCCCTGCACAAGTCCTTTCCTGGCGCCCTGCTGGCGCTGGCTGATGGCACTGTTTTTGTCGGTAGCGCCGTTGGTGCTCCGGGGCAGACAGTCGGCGAAGTGGTTTTCAATACTTCCATGACTGGCTACCAGGAGATCCTGACGGATCCGAGCTACTGTCGTCAGATCGTCACGCTGACCTATCCGCACATCGGCAATTACGGAACCAATGCTGAAGACGTGGAAGCCGCCCGGGTATTCGCGGCCGGGCTGGTGATCCAGAATCTGCCTCTGGTGGCATCCAATTTCCGCAGCGAGCAAAGCCTGCAGGATTATTTGCGAAGCACGGGCACCGTTGCCATCGCCAATATCGACACCCGCAAGCTCACCCGCCACCTGCGCCAGCATGGCGCGCAAAACGGCTGCATCCTGGCGCTGGAAGGAAACACCGCTCCCGTACAGGCCGACATCGATCGCGCCGTTGCAATGGCCAAGGCAGCACCGGCCATGGTGGGACTGGATCTGGCCAAGGAGGTAAGCTGCGCAGAACCCTACGCCTGGTCACGAGGTGAATGGGTGCTGGGCGAGGGATACGATACGCCCACAGAAAAACCGTTGAAAGTGGTGACGTACGACTTCGGTGTGAAATTCAACATCCTGCGCATGCTGACGCAGCGCGGTTGTGAGGTAACCGTGGTGCCGGCGCAGACCCCGGCCGCAGACGTACTGGCCCTGCAACCCGACGGCGTGCTTCTGAGCAATGGCCCGGGCGACCCGCAGCCTTGCGACTATGCCATCGAGGCGGCACGTGTCTTCATGGAACGCAAGCTGCCGCTGTTCGGCATCTGCCTGGGGCACCAGTTGCTGGCACTGGCCAGCGGCGCGAAAACATTCAAGATGAAATTCGGCCACCATGGCGCCAACCACCCGGTCCAGGACCTGGATACCGGCCGTGTGAGCATCACCAGCCAGAATCATGGCTTTGCCGTGGACGCCGACAGCCTGCCGGCCAATTTGCGCGCCACCCACGTCAGCCTGTTCGACGGAACCCTTCAGGGGCTGGAGCGCACGGATTGCCCGGCATTCTGCTTCCAGGGGCACCCCGAGGCATCGCCCGGCCCGCATGATATTGCCTACCTGTTCGACCGCTTTACGCAGCACATGCGCAGCGCCCAGATGACCGCAGGGGGTTCGGCATGAAACTCTACAGCTTCCCCCTTGCATCGCTTGAAAAAGCCATCAACAAGCGGCTCCTCACCTTGCCGTCCGAGCACAAGGAGTGGTTCGCCAGCCGGTGGCAACAAAAGCCCTACAAGAAATCATTCATTGAAAACAAGGCCATGCCCCTAGTGGTTTGCCTTGCCAAAGGCAAAACCTGGACCGACGAAGAGTTCAACAGCGAAATCACCAACTGGAGTGTGAAGTTCTATCCGGCTGAGGTGGAAGTGTTGCGCCCCATGATCGATGGCGACGGCCTGATCCAGCTCATGCAGAAGCGGGTACCGGAAGCACGCATCCGTGCGCTGCATGCCAAGCTCGACGATAACCCCGCGTGACCGTTTTACTGCGAATGGCCAAGATTTCCCCTGCCTGCCTGCGAATGGTGCCACGTTGCTGGACCGCGGCCTTGGCGCTGTTGGGCAGCCTGGGGTTCGTTGCCTGTGCACGTGGACCGGCGGTTTCCATGCATACAAACTCCGCTCCCGCTTACGCGGGCGTAGTGCAGGAAGAAGCCATTGCCTGCCCGCTTGGTGGGCAAACATTCGGTTTCCGTGTGGATCGTTTCAGCACGGCAAAGGGCCGCACGCTGGACATGCTGCCCTATGGCGCGGACGATTTGCCCTGGCCGCTGCCCGAGTGTCCGGATAACGGTTTTGTGGTCTACAAACAGAATTTTTCGGCGACAGAAGTGCGCCGTTTGCGGCCCCTGATCCAACAGCACGGATTTGCATCAAGACCGGTGTATGCGCGTGCCTTTCTCATGGCGCGTGCACTGGGCGAGCCCTTGCCCTTGCAACTGCGCCTGTTGCAGGTGGCAGCCTGGCGGGGAGGAGACCGTTATCGCCAGCAGGCGCTGCCGGTGCTGTCGCGCCTGCTGAATGAGCGCACGCAAACCGAGCGCAGTCGGATGGACTACCTGCTGCTGCAGGCCGAATACCAGCGCCGCCTCGGACGATTCGCACACGCGCAGCAGAGCATCGACATGACCGACATGGTTGCGCCCGAAATGCTCGAACCCTTGAAGCCCGTTCTGGAGTGCCAGAAAACGTTGATTGCGCAAAGAATCCGTCGCGCATCCCCCATTCCCGCCGAGCATGTGCGCTGCGGTGATCCCATTTCATGACTTCCATTTGACAACCCGTCCCGAACCATGCCCAAACGTCAAGACATTCAAAGCATTCTGATCATCGGCGCCGGCCCCATTGTCATCGGCCAGGCCTGCGAATTCGACTACTCCGGCGTGCAGGCCTGCAAGGCCCTGCGCGAGGAGGGCTACAAGGTCATCCTGATCAACAGCAACCCCGCGACGATCATGACCGACCCGGCCACGGCCGACGTCACCTACATCGAGCCCATCACCTGGCAGACGGTCGAGAAGATCATCGCCAAGGAGCGCCCCGACGCCATCCTGCCCACCATGGGCGGCCAGACCGCGCTCAATTGCGCGCTCGACCTGTGGCGCAACGGCGTGCTCAACAAGTACAAGGTCGAGCTGATCGGCGCCACGCCCGAGGCCATCGACAAGGCCGAAGACCGCCAGAAATTCAAGGACGCCATGACGCGCATCGGCCTGGGTTCGGCCCGCAGCGGCGTGGCCCACAGCATGGCCGAGGCCTGGGAAGTGCAAAAGCACGTAGGCTTCCCGACCATCATCCGTCCCAGCTTCACGCTCGGCGGCACGGGCGGCGGCATCGCCTACAACGCCGAAGAATTCGAGACCATCTGCAAGCGCGGCCTCGAAGCGTCCCCCACCAGCGAGTTGCTGATCGAGGAATCGCTGCTGGGCTGGAAAGAATACGAGATGGAGGTCGTGCGCGACAAGGCCGACAACTGCATCATCGTCTGCTCGATCGAGAACCTCGATCCCATGGGCGTGCACACGGGCGACTCCATCACCGTGGCACCGGCGCAGACGCTGACCGACAAGGAATACCAGCTCATGCGCAACGCCAGCATTGCCGTGCTGCGCGAAATCGGGGTGGATACCGGCGGCTCCAACGTGCAGTTCTCGGTCAATCCCAAGGATGGGCGCATGATCGTGATCGAGATGAACCCGCGTGTGTCGCGCTCGTCGGCGCTGGCATCCAAGGCAACGGGTTTCCCGATCGCCAAGATCGCTGCCAAGCTGGCCGTGGGCTATACGCTGGACGAACTCAGGAATGACATCACCGGCGGGGCCACGCCGGCGAGTTTCGAGCCGAGCATTGACTACGTCGTCACCAAGATTCCTCGGTTCGCGTTCGAGAAATTCCCCGCCGCCGACAACCGCCTGACCACGCAGATGAAAAGCGTGGGCGAGGTCATGGCCATTGGCCGGACCTTCCAGGAATCGTTTCAGAAAGCCCTGCGCGGCCTGGAAGTCGGCGTGGATGGCATGAACGAAAAGACCCAGGATCGCGAACTGCTCGAAAAGGAACTGGGCGAACCGGGGCCGGAACGCATTTGGTACGTGGGCGATGCCTTCGCGGCCGGCTGGACGGTCGATGAAGTGCACGACCTGACCAAGATCGACAAGTGGTTCCTGGTGCAGATCGAGGAAATCGTCAGGATCGAACTGGCGATCGACCGGCTCGTGGAAGAGAAAGGCGAAGCCGCGCTCGATGCGATCGATGCGGAAACCCTGCTGACACTCAAGAAAAAAGGGTTTTCCGACCGCCGTCTGGGCAAGCTGTTGCACCGGGGCGAAGAGGCCGTACGCGCGCGCCGCCATGCCCTGAATGTGCGCCCGGTGTACAAGCGCGTCGACACCTGCGCGGCCGAATTTTCCACCGACACCGCCTACATGTACTCCACTTACGAGGAGGAGTGCGAGGCCGAGCCGACGAACAAGAAAAAGATCATGGTGCTGGGCGGCGGGCCCAACCGCATCGGGCAGGGCATCGAATTCGACTACTGCTGCGTGCACGCGGCGCTGGCGCTGCGTGACGATGGCTACGAAACCATCATGGTCAACTGCAACCCGGAAACCGTCTCGACCGACTACGACACTTCCGACCGCCTGTACTTCGAGCCGCTCACGCTCGAGGACGTGCTGGAGATCGTCGACAAGGAAAAACCCACGGGCGTGATCGTGCAGTACGGCGGGCAAACGCCGCTCAAGCTCGCGCTGGGCCTGGAGGCTGCAGGCGTACCCATCATTGGCACCAGCCCCGACATGATCGATGCCGCAGAAGACCGGGAGCGTTTCCAGAAGCTGCTGCATGCCCTCAATCTGCTGCAACCACCCAACGCCACTGCCCGTACCGAGGCCGAGGCGCTCGAAAAGGCAGCAGAGCTGGGATACCCGCTGGTGGTGCGCCCGAGCTATGTGCTGGGTGGCCGCGCCATGGAAATCGTGCACGAGCAGCGCGACCTGGAACGCTACATGCGCGAAGCCGTCAAGGTCAGCAACGATTCGCCGGTGCTGCTGGACCGCTTCCTGAGCGATGCCATCGAATGCGATGTGGACTGCGTGCGCGACACGGAGGGCCGCACCTTCATCGGCGGGGTGATGGAGCACATCGAACAGGCGGGCGTCCACAGCGGCGACTCGGCCTGTTCGCTGCCGCCGTATTACCTGTCAGCGGCTACCGTGGAAGAGATCAAGCGTCAGACCCGCGCCATGGCGCAGGCGCTCAACGTGGTGGGGCTGATGAATGTCCAGTTCGCCATCCAGGAACAGCTCCAGCCCGATGGCAGCAAAAACGACGTGATCTACGTGCTCGAAGTCAATCCGCGCGCCAGCCGCACCGTGCCGTTCGTCAGCAAGGCAAGCGGGGTGCAGCTGGCCAAGGTGGCCGCGCGCTGCATGGCGGGGCAGACGCTGGACCAGCAGGGCATTGGCGCGGAAATCACGCCGCCGTACTTCAGCGTGAAAGAGGCGGTGTTCCCCTTCGTCAAGTTCCCGGGCGTGGATACCATCCTCGGCCCTGAAATGAAATCCACGGGCGAAGTCATGGGCGTGGGCAAGACATTCGGCGAGGCCTTCCTCAAGGCGCAAATGGCCGCCGGCGAAAAGTTGCCGACGTCCGGAAAGGTGTTCCTGACGGTCAAGAACAGCGACAAGCCCACCGCCATCAAGATCGCGCGCCAGCTCAAGGAAATGGGTTTTGACCTGGTAGCCACGCGCGGCACGGCCAAAGCCATCGTCGAAGCCGGCATCGATTGTGCCGTCGTCAACAAGGTGGTCGAAGGCCGTCCGCACATCGTGGATATGCTCAAGAACGACGAAATCGCGATGGTCATCAATACGGTGGAAGAGCGCCGCAACGCCATTGCCGACAGCCGGACCATCCGCACCAGTGCGCTGGCCGCACGCGTCACCACGTTCACCACCATCGCCGGCACCGAAGCCGTTGTGGAAGGCATGCGCTACATCGATACGCTGGGTGTCATTTCCGTGCAGGAAATGCATGCAGCGCTGGCGGGCTGAGCCAGCTGGTTTGCGGGCATAATCCGCTGGTTGCCGCCGGAATCAGCCCCGGCGGTTTCGCTTTTTGGTACGACTGTATATATCCATTGCGGCGCAGGGCGCCCCTGAACATGCCATGACAACCATTCCCATTACCCTCAAGGGCGCAGAAAAACTCAAGGCCGAATTGCACCGCCTCAAGACGCAGGACCGCCCGGCGGCCATTGCTGCAATCGCTGAGGCTCGCTCCCACGGCGACCTGAGTGAAAACGCCGAATACGATGCTGCCAAAGACCGGCAGGGTTTCATCGAAGGGCGCATCAAGGAAATCGAGGGCAAGCTCTCCAGCGCCCACATCATCGATCCGGCACAGCTCCATGCAGACGGCCGGGTGGTGTTTGGCGCTACGGTCGAGCTCGAAGACGAGGATTCCGGTGAAAGGCTGAGCTACCAGATCGTGGGCGAAGACGAGGCCGACCTGAAGCTCGGGCTGATCAACGTCGGCAGCCCGATCGCCCGTGCGCTCATCGGCAAGCATGCCGGGGATACCGCGGTGGTGGTGGCGCCCGCCGGAACGCGCAGCTATGAAATCGTGGACGTCCGCTACATCTGATCAGGCCAAAGCAGGGTCTGCTGCGCCCTTATTGGAGGCTCCTGGGCGTCAGACCGTAATCAGAGGGTAGGGCAGGGTGCACAACGCCAGTTCGGGGCCGGTAGCGCTTCCAGCATGCAGGCTGCCCTGACTTGCCTGGACGGCATCAATCGCCTGGTTCTGCAAGGAAGCGAATACCACGCAATCCGCGCCCTGGATTGCTGCCTGCACGACGGTTCCGCAGACCGCAGCGTCTTCATCATCTGACGCTGGTTGGAACCAAACATCATTGCCGGCTGCGATCACCGGCTCTTGGGCCGCGTCATGCGCCATGGCAACGTGTCCGCGCCGCTTGATGGCGCCGCGGAACTGGCTGCGGGCCACCACTTCCTGACCCGGATAACAACCTTTGCTGAAACTCACCCCTCCCACGCTTTCGAAATTGACCATCTGCGGCACGAAAGCCCCGCTGCAGGCGTTTTCGATGCTTGCCACGCCGCTGGCGGTTTCCGACCATTCCCAGTGATGCACATCCAGCGACGGGCCGTTCGGAACGGGAAAAGCAGGAGCTTGCAGGCACAGGGTACGGGGCACGGGAGGCTGCCCGGGTACTGCGGCAGCCGGGTACAGACTGACCAGATGGCGCGAAAGGCCGTTTTCCCATACGCTCTGGCACTGCCAGGGCCCAGACGGCATGCTGGCACCGTGGGACAGCCAGGCGTTTGCTGCGGCATCGCCCAGCAAGCCGTATGCCGCCATGGATGCCGTTGCGTCTTCGATCACCACTTTGCTGCGCAGCACGAACATTTTGAGTTTCTGCATGAATGGCGCCAGTACATCGCCTCTGCACAGCAACAGATAGGCCGCATCGGCCGCCTCCTTCGTTTCGCGGACCAGCACAAAGCTGGCCAGCATGCGGCCTTTGGCGTTGCACCAGGCGGCCAGCCGGGCGGCATCGGCAGGCATACGGGCTACGTCCTGCGTGAGCTGGTTGTGCAGGAAAGCAGTGGCGTCTGCTCCGTGAATGCGCACGATTCCCCAGTTGCTGGAATGGTTGGCGTGCGCGCCCACCAGGCAAGCCACACCATTGCTTGCGTGAAAGGATGACGGATCCGGCTGGAAAGAGGAGGATTCATTCATGGCGTCGGCACCAAAATAACGGGGGCAGGCTTCATGCTGAATTATGATTCCTGTTGCGAGGCGGGGATATCCCCGCCGGTGCCTTCTTTTGCGAAGGCATGGTCCACATCCGGGAAATCTTTGTGCGTACGCTCTGGAAGAAACTTGCAATCTTGGTCTTGATCGCCGCTGCCATGACAGGGGCAGCGGTATTCTGGTGGTCCGGCCAGCCGCTGGCACTGGAAAAAAACATAGCCGAATTCTCTGTGGAAGCAGGCGACGATGCGCAGACGATTGCCAGAAACATTACCAGTTCCGGGGTGAAGACTTCACCCATGCTGCTTCAAGGGTGGCTGGCGTGGACAGGGCAATCCGACCGGTTCAAGGCGGGCAGTTATGAGATGCGCAAGGACGACACCCCGCGCACGCTGCTGCGCAAACTGGTGCGTGGTGAATTCAGTCTGAAAAGATTCCGGATTGGCGAAGGCTGGAACATGCGGCAATTGCGCGCAGCGCTGCTGGCGGCAGAAGACATGAAAAAAGACAGCGCGGACTTGAGCGACGCGGCGCTGTTGCGTGCCATCGGCGCGGAAGCGTCAGATTCGGCCGAAGGACTGTTCTTCCCAGATACCTACCGATTCGCCAGGAACACATCGGACCTGGACATTCTGCGGCTGGCGCACCAGACCATGCAGCGCAAGCTGGAGGCTGCCTGGGAAAGCCGCGCCGACGATCTGCCGCTGCAAACGCCTTACGATTTGCTCAAGCTTGCCAGCATCATTGAAAAGGAAACCGGGTATGGACCGGACCGTTCCCTGGTCTCTGCCGTGATGATCAACCGGCTGCGCATCAATATGCGGCTGCAGACCGACCCGACCGTGATCTATGGATTGGGTGCCGCATACGATGGATCGCTGAGCCGGGCCGACCTGAACCGCGATACCCCATTCAATACCTATACTCGCGTGGGACTGCCCCCCACGCCCATCGCCATGCCCAGCGAGGCCGCGCTGGCGGCTGCAGCCAATCCGGCAGACAGCAAGGCGCTTTATTTCGTGGCGCGCAACGATGGCACCGGCGCCAGCGAGTTCAGCGAAACATTGCAGGCACATAACCGCGCCGTGCAGCGATTCATCTTCAAGAAGCCATGAATAGACGCGAAACCGCCGCAAAGGGGCTGTTCATCAGCCTGGAAGGCATAGATGGCGCAGGCAAGAGCACACACATCGCCCCATTGGCGCAGGCGTTTGCCGAAAAGGGCAGAAAGATCCGGTGCAGCCGCGAGCCCGGAGGAACGCCGCTGGCCGAATCCTTGCGTCAGCTGGTGCTGCATGAATCCATGGATGTGCTGACCGAGGCCCTGCTGGTATTTGCTGCCCGCCGCGACCATATCCAGCAGGTGATTGTCCCGGCCCTTGCCGGTGGCGAGGTGGTGCTGTGCGACCGCTTTGTCGATGCCACCTTTGCCTACCAGGGCGGCGGACGCGGTTTCGACTGGGAAACCCTGCAGATGCTGGAAAAAACAGTTCTGGCGCAGCAATGCAACGGGAGCGGCGATGAATGCCAGCTGCTGTTGCCGGATTTGACCCTCTGGTTTGATGTACCCGCCGCTACTGCCGCTGCGCGCCTGTCGGGAGCCCGCACTCCGGATAAATTCGAGGCGCAATCCATCCAATTTTTTGAACGCGTCAGTGAGGGCTATGCCCGCCGTGCGGCCGAAAGCCCCCGCCGGTTTGTGCGGATCGATGCGGCACGACCGGTTGAAGACGTATGGCGGCAGGTCATCGAGGCCGTGAGCTCCAGAGGCTGGCTATGAAGGCGTCATCGTTGCAGCCCGCTGCGGGATTGGCTCCATGGATCGAACGCCAGGCCACGGCGTTGCTGCAGCAGCGCGGGCATGCCTGGCTGTTGCAGGGGCCGTCGGGGCTTGGCCAGTGGGCGCTCGCAATGACATTGGTACGCGCCTGGCTGTGTGAACAACCGCGGGTGGATGGATTGCCCTGTGAAAGCTGTCCGGGTTGCCATGCCATCGATGCGCATACCCATGCCGACTTGTATGTGCTCATGCCGGAAGTGCACATGCTGGAGCAGGGCTGGCCGGTTGACGAGCGGGCGCAGAAGGAAATCGACGACAAGAAGCGCAAGCCCAGCAAGGAAATCCGCATCGAGGCCATGCGTGCGGCCATCGAATTTGCCCAGCGGACCAGCAGCCGCAACCGTGGCAAGGCCGTGCTGGTGTATCCAGCCGAGCGCATGAATGCCATTACGGCCAATGCCCTACTCAAGACCCTGGAAGAGCCTGCAGGCGACACCCGCTTCATACTCGTCAGCGAGGCAGCGCACCTGCTGCTGCCCACCGTCCGAAGCCGCTGCATGGCGCATACCCTCCATTGGCCCGCCCACCAGGAAGCCCTGGTCTGGTTGCAGGCCCAGGGTCTGGATCCAAGCGATGCGGTTGTTTTGCTGGCTGCGGCCGGTGGCCGGCCCCAGGATGCCCTGGATCTGGCGGCACAGGGAATCCGCGCCCAGCAATGGCGGAAACTACCACAGGCGACCTTGACTGAAGACCATGTGGCCTTTGGCGGATTCACCCCTGCACAGGCCGTCGTCGTGTTGCAAAAAATCTGCCACGATCTGCTGAGCACCAAGGCCGGTGGCAAGCCGCGTTTCTTTGCGGCAGAGGACCTTCCCAAGGCCGAGGCCATACCAGATTGGGCCGCGATGGCCAAATGGGCCCAGGCACTTGCCCAGGATGCACGCACGAGCGAGCATCCTTATGTGGCCGGATTGTTTCTTGATGACTTATTGGCGCGCGCGGGCACAATCCGGCACAAGTCTGTTGTCCGCACGTGAGAACATGGGTAAGCCCGTTCATGTTTGTGAGAAAGAACACGGTTCTGCTGGGGTTTTTTCTCGGTGGAACATGACAACTGCCATAATGGACAGTCACTCAATGGTGCCGTAGCCGCATGTCCGACAATCCTTCCGCTTCCGACGCATCAGTAGCTTCCGCATTCAATGAACGCGCAGTGGTGCTGCCGTTCAACATCCGGGAAAAGGGGCTGCTGTATGCCACCTACATGTCCATGATCCAGGATGGCGCGATATTTGTGCCCACCAACAAGGAATTGCGGCTGGGGGATCCGGTTT
Organism: Allobrachymonas sp.; assembly: GCA_039808005.1. Classification (GTDB taxonomy): domain Bacteria; phylum Pseudomonadota; class Gammaproteobacteria; order Burkholderiales; family Burkholderiaceae_C; genus Brachymonas. The sequence goes on from JBDHSG010000005.1 coordinate 44,752, forward strand.
TCGTCATCCTGACCCTCCCGGAGAAACTCTCCACCGATGAACGGTTCCCCATCCACGGCAAGGTCGTCTGGTGGACGCCACCCCGGGCGATGTATCAGCGTGTGCAGGGGGTCGGCGTACAATTTCCCCCAGGACCCCAGTCGGAGCAGTTGCGCGCCAAAATCGAGACCATTCTGGGCGCCCATATCGGCTCTGATCGCGAAACCCAGACTTTTTGATCGAGCATCGCCCGTCGGTGATGCAGTGCAGGCTGCGATCACCGCTCCGACGTGTTCTCCTGTTGCACTCTGGATTTCTTGGCTGCGCACCGGTGCTGCGGGGGTTTCCGCTCTGCCAGCAGGCCAAGCACCTGACAGAATGAATCCGTTCGTATTATGTTCTTCGACTCGCATTGCCACCTGAATTTCCCCGAACTACGTTCGCAGCTTTGCGATATCCGTGAAGCCATGCGCCAGTCACAGGTGGACGGCGCGCTGATCATCAGCACCAGCCTGGAAACGTTCGACGATGTGCACCATCTGGCGCTGGCGCATGACAATTTCTGGGCAACCGTCGGCGTACACCCCGACAGCGAAGACGGAGCGGAGCCCACGCTGGACGACCTGCTAGAACGGGGCAAGCTGCCCAAAGTGCTGGGAATCGGCGAGACTGGCCTGGATTACTACCGTCTCAATGGCCGCAGCGTGGCGGAGATGGAGTGGCAGCGCATGCGTTTTCGCACCCATATCCGTGCGGCGTGCCTGCTGGGCAAACCCCTTGTCATCCATACGCGAAGCGCTGCCGAGGATACCTTGGCGATTCTGCGCGAGGAAGGCGAAACCGGAAAAGGGGAGGACAGAAGCGGCGGGGTTTTCCACTGCTTTACCGAATCGCTGGAAGTAGCTCGCGCCGCCTTGGATCTGGGGTTCTACATTTCTTTTTCCGGAGTCCTCACATTTCGCAATGCCCAGGATCTGCGTGAAGTGGCCGCCTATGTGCCGTTGGATCGCACCCTGATAGAAACCGACAGCCCCTATCTGGCTCCCGTGCCTTACCGTGGGAAAGTCAATACGCCGGCCTATGTGGTGCATGTGGCCGAGCATCTGGCGGCAGTCAAACACCTTTCTGTCGAGGAAGTGGCTTACGCAACCTCGAAGAATTTTCATGATTTGTTTCAACCCACTAAAACACAAAAACAACAAATAACATAAGATTAATCTTTTATCCATATGATTTATAAATGAATTATTCTGTTATTTTGTCATTTGTTTTGTTGAGTTGCTGGCACTGGCACGTATGACACAGGGAAAATTTCATCATGAAAAACTTTAATAAACGGATATATCATCTTGGTTTATTTGGAGTATTTTTCCTTCTCTCTTCTGTCATGGCCGCTTCGGTCGATGAATTGATCGCTGCGGTGATTCGCGGCAGCGACAGTGCCGTGCGTGCCCAGATTGAGAGCGGAGTCAACCCCAATTCGCGTGACGGGAAAGGGCGAACCGCCCTGACGCTGGCGATTCATCAGCAAGCCGAAAAGGTCATTCCTGTTTTGCTGCAGGCGCGAAAAATCGATATCAATGCCACGAATCAGGCAGGGGAATCGCCCCTGATGCTGGCCATCATCACCGGCCAGGATGGCTTGGCCCGCCAACTTGTTCTGCGGGGAGCGGCCGTCAACAAGCAGGGCTGGGCGCCTTTGCATTACGCTGCCACCAAGGGCAACCTCGAAATGTTGCGTCTGTTGCTCGCCAGGGATGCCTACATCGACACCGAATCTCCCAATCAAACAACGCCGTTGATGATGGCAGCCCAGTACAGCGGGAGCGTTGAAGCGGTGCAATTCCTGTTACGGCAGGGAGCCGATCCCTGGGTAAAAAACCAGGTGGGCATGACTGCGCTGGATTTTTCCCGCCGCGGCGGCAATGGCGACATCATCCGCGAGGTGGAATGGGCACAGCGCCGCCGCAAACCGGAATACGACGCCAAGCCCGTTGCGCCGCTGTCACCTGCCTCTGCCGCAGAACTACAGGGCTTGCCAATCCCCGAGGAGCCCGAACCGGTCGAAATCATCTACCCCGAAGGCATGGAACCACCGCCGCCGCCTCCAGCGTTGCCGGCAGCTTCTGAGACGGTTGTCAGTCAATAATCAGGAGATTTTTTCCGCAAGATGCAACCAAAAGCGGTAGGCTGGCCGCCGCTGCACCCTCACCCAGTCATAGCCCATATCGCGCGAACTCAGCCCAAAGCCGTATCCAACACCATCATGAGGCAGAAACCGGCCATCAATCCCAAGGTGGCTGCCGTCTGGTGTCCGTTGCGGTGCGTTTCAGGAATCACTTCGTGCGAAACAACGAACAGCATGGCGCCAGCCGCCAGGCTCAGGCCAATGGGATAGGCCATAGCCAAGCCACTGGAAAGGCCGACACCGAGCAGGGCGCCCAATGGTTCGAGCAAGCCGGTTGCCACAGCGACCCATACCGATTTTTTGGGTGAAAAACCCGCGCTCTTGAGTGCCACCGCCACCGCCAGTCCTTCGGGGATATCCTGAATGGCAATGGCCGTACTCAGCGGGAGTCCCACACGCAAGTCAGCCTGCGCAAAACTGGCCCCGATCGCCATGCCTTCGGGCAGGTTGTGCACAGCAATGGCAAACACGAACAACCAGATGCGCGATATCCGTTCATGGCCAAGGCCCACGGCGCCGGTCACCATGTGTTCGTGGGGCAGCAGGGCATCCATGCCCAGCATCAGCAGCACCCCCAGCGCCATGCCGAAAACGACCACACCGGACGCCCAGCCCTTGTGAGGAACCAACGCGCCGGAGGCATCGAGCGCGGGCAAGATCAGGGAAAAGGCCGTAGCCGCCAGCATCATGCCAGCAGCCAAGCCAAGCATCACGTCTTCCATGCGCTGCGGCAGTTTGCGCAAGAAGAGGGCTGGCAACGCACCAAGCCCTGTCGTCGCAAAAGCTGCCAAGCCGCCCAAAAGCGCCAGGCCCAAACCGGCCGGCTGCTCTCCGGAGGCAATCTGCACCACGCTGTAACCCAGCAGGAACAAAACCCCCATCAGCGACAGCACGAGTCCTGCGGCCGCAAACGGACGCATCTGTGCCTGTTTCAGGCACAGATCCAGCATAGAAGGCTTGAATAGCTGTCGTTCATCAACAGGATGGCTTGTCACATTCGGCGGCATGAGCGTATTCTATTCCCGTAGAAAAAAGTCTGCAGGTGCGAGCATTCCGCATTCCGGTGGGTGGTGTTTGCAGCATTCTCTGCCGTCTGCAGCTCACTATCGTTTTCCTTGAACAGCACCCAAACAGATGCGCACGCTGGTACAGGTTGTGCCAACAAGACGCCTCGCTCGGAGAGAACCCATGACCCTCGGGCGACCACAGCTTGCCGCCGCTGACGCTCCAATCCTTTCATCGACCGGGCAGCTCTGCGCTCAGATACATGCTGCGCAGCCGCTGGCCTTGCTGGACACGGCTTTCGCGCTGATGCAGCAACTTCCGGGCGTTGCGCTTGAGCTTTTCTAATTGATACGATGTATATTATGTATAATTTTAGCGTATTATACAGAATTGCTATCTGTACCCCCCATACTCCAAAATCAGCTATTTTTCCCGTTTACCCAGCTGACGCCCGATGCCCATCAACATACCTGCACTCAATAACGGCAACCAGACTGTGACCAGTTCGTTCCGAAACACGGCAGCGCCCCGCCCTGAAAAAAAGCGTTGAAGCGAAATAGGCGATATCTCGATGAACGCCCATGGCAGTGAAAATCGTACGGAACTGAATGGCCATAGCAGCGGCACACCAAAGCCTCCGGTGGTACAGGCGTCTAACAAAGAGTGCGAAAAAGTGCAGGCGAACACCCACAACCACGCCTTCCAGGGCGATTTGCCCCAGCGCCGCGCAAAAAATAGGCCGCACAAACCAAAAGCCATCGCAAATCCGATGGAATGGGTAAAACCCCTATGACCCAGCAATCCATCAAAGCGCACTCCGAGCAAGCGTGGAATGCCATCGAAGTCAGGAACGATCGCGGCCAGCATACCTACAAGCAGCATGGACGCTGGGACCACGCGTTTGCCCAGACCCATGCGAGCGACTATGGGCACGGCAATGTGGGAAAAAACAGTGGGCATGCTGCTGTTTTATTGCTCTTACCGATGTGCGGGCATATTCGTCATGCCATTTTTCTCATTTGTATCAATGACGGGAAGAAAAGCACGATCGGCATAAAGGGCCTGCCTGTTGGCTTTTTTGTTTCGCTCTGGCAGAAATGCCGCCACTCATTTCACTACTTTCAAAGATCCGCCCTTGGCAGGAGATGGCGAACCAGGCGGAGGCTCTTCAGGTGAGTCTGCTCCGTCCGTTGATGCGGCATTCCCTCCGGAAGATTCCGACTTGTTTACCAGAGTCAACCCGCCTGGTGCGGGACCCGCAGCGGCACCGGAACTGGCAATGTCGCTGGCGTATCCGGAATCGTGGCCGTCGGATTCTTCTTCGGCAAGCAATTCGAACACCATGCCCTGCCCGTTTTCACGGGCAAAAATGGAAGCAACCCGATTGACGGGTACGACGATCTCTCGCACGCGTCCGGCGAACCGGGCCTGGAACCGGATTACTTCGTTGCCAAGACTCAGCCCACCAGTCGCATCGGTGCTGACATTGAGTACCACTTCATTGTTTCTGACGTATTCACGCGGCACGGAAACCGTGGCGTCGACCTTGACCAGCAAGTGGGGCGTCAGGCCGTTGTCCGATATCCATTCGTGCCAAGCCCTGATCAGGTATGGCCTGGGGGAAGACAACGAATGCATGGAATCGGCCATGTGTTTGCTCTATATATATAGGCACTGCTTAGCGGCGCATCACTTTTTCGGAGGGCGTCAGGGCTTCGATGTAGGCGGGGCGCGAAAAGATGCGTTCTGCATACTTGAGCAGAGGCGACGCATTCTTGCTGAGTTCGATGCCGTAATAATCCAGGCGCCACAGCAAGGGAGCAATGGCCACGTCGAGCATCGAGAAATTGTCGCCCAGCATGAACTTGTTCTTGAGAAATACCGGCGCCAGCTGCGTCAGGCGATCGCGAATCTGGCTTCGCGCCTTGTCCAGCGCCTTGTCGTTGCTGCGGGTTACGCGGCTTTCCAGCACTGAAACGTGGGTAAACAGCTCTTTCTCGAAGTTCAGCAGGAAGAGGCGCACCCGTGCACGATCAACGGGGTCGCTGGGCATGAGCTGCGGGTGCGGGAAGCGCTCGTCGATGTATTCGTTGATGATGTTGGACTCATACAGGATGAGATCCCGTTCCACCAGGATGGGTACCTGCCCGTAAGGATTCATCACGCTGATGTCTTCAGGCTTGTTGTAAAGATCCACATCGCGGATCTCAAAATCCATGCCCTTTTCAAACAGGACGAAGCGGCAGCGATGCGAAAATGGACAGGTAGTGCCCGAGTAAAGAACCATCATGTTGTTTTTCTCCTGAATTCAGCCGTGCACGGACGTAGCAATGTTTCATTATCCACCACGTGTCAAGCCCCTGCCAGCAGCAAATCAGGCCCCTCCCGATCCTAGATATGCAGTCAGCCATAAAGTATAGTGATCATCGAATAAATTTCATTATTATCAATATGATATATAATTTATTTCATTCAAAATATTAAAATTGAAACGGGGTATAGCCTTCCCGTAATTATGCATTCCTGATGCCCACGAAGGCCTACCTACTCAAGCTCAGGCAACGCATTGACTACTGGATGTCTTTCCAGTAGCTAACATGCAGCCGCCAGGCAACGATAGCAAATACGGCGAAAAACAGGCAGACGAACCAACCTATTCTCTGGCGCGCGGATCGCCCGGGTTCTGCCATCCAATGCATGAAATGGACGATATCGGCGACTCTTTTGTCGTATTCCGCGGGCGATAGCCTGCCCTGCTCCCCTGTCCCCGCTAAAGACGGCGTGGTTTCTCCATCGCCTTGCAGTGCGAAAAGGACGTGCGGCATGGTGGTGTTTGGAGCCGCCGCATTGTTCCAGCCGCTGCGGGCAGCCGGATCGCGATAAAAACTGCGCAAATAGGTATAAACGAAATCGGTTCCGCTACGCATAGAGCTCCCACGGGTGCGCGTCATCAATGTCAGATCGGGCGGCACGGCGCCAAACCATTCCATGCCTTGCTGGGCAGTTATGGCAGACTGCATCGCTTCATCTGGCTGTGGCGGGTTTTCGGGTGGGAGCAGACTGCGGATTTCTTCCATGTCCAGGCCGATCTTCTGCAACTGGCCATAACGCATGTAGGCCGCCGAATGGCATCCGATGCAGGATTGGAAGTACTGTCGCGCGCCGTTCTGCAAGGAAGCCAGGTTGTCGCTGCCAACTGGCGCCCTGTCCCACTCACGGGGACGGACAACACCTGTTTCACCGATGCTGGCCGTGGCTCCTGCTGCCTGACCCAGGCCACATGCACCTATCAGGAAGCCAGCAATGACTGATTTCCACCAACGCTTGCTTTTCATGGTGATTGCTCCTCCTTCTGCCCTGCTGCCGATCGGCTCGATCCGGTCAGCCGTTGTGGCACGTCACGGAAGGCGCCCTTGCGGCTCCACCAGGGCATGAGCAGGAAAAAAGCAAAGTACAAGCTGGTTCCTAACTGCGCCCATGCCGCAGCGGCAGGTTCGGAAGGGAGTCCTCCCAGAATGCCCAGCAGTAAGAACACCCCAGCAAACAACCCGTAGAGGGCACGGTGCCACCAGGGCCGGTAGCGGATCGATAACACGGGGCTGCGATCCAGCCATGGCAACGCACACGGGACGAGGACTGAGGCTGCCAGCGCAGCCACTCCCCAGAAACCAGGATCGATGCCCATGCACAGGAGCCACCATAGCCGCCCCAGCACGGCCATGCCCTGCGGCAATCTGGCAGTGTGCTCCCATCCTTGCACCATCCAGACAGGCGCCCTGCCCCATTCCAGCAATCCCGGAATCAGCCCCAGCCACAAGGACAGCAGCAGTGCCGATCCCAACAGGAGCCAGCGGGCGCGGCCCACCACCCTGCGGCTGACAAGAGCCCATCCGGCAGCGAGCAGCGCTGTCAGCGCTGCTCCCGTGGTCATATTGGCGGTGACGCTGCGCAGGATCGAATAGAAAGGCCGGAAATACCACATGGGCGCAATATGCTGCGGGGTTGCGAGTGGGTTGGCCGGTATGGAGTTGTCATGCTCCAGAAAGTATCCGCCCATTTCCGGAGCAAAGAAGACCACGGCCAGAAATACGGTCATGAATACGCCTGCAGCGAAAACATCGCGTACGGTGTAGTACGGATGAAATGGCACCGTATCGGCTGGTGCCGTGGCCGACCAGCGATTGCCGCGCAGCTCCTGTTCCAGATCGATGCCATCGGGATTGGACGAGCCCACATCGCGCAGCGCCACAACGTGCAGCACCACCAAACCCAGAAGCAACAACGGTATGCCGATCACATGCAGCGCAAAAAAGCGGCCCAGCGTGGCATCGCCCACTTCATGCCCGCCACGAATCAACATGGCCAGATCGGGGCCGATGCCGGGAATGCTGGCAAACAGGTTGATGACGACCTGCGCGCCCCAGTAGGACATCTGCCCCCAGGGCAGCAGATATCCCATGAAAGCTTCGGCCATCACCAGCACGAACAGGGCGCAGCCCAGCAGCCAGACAAGCTCGCGCGGCTTGCGGTAGCTGCCATACAACAGGCCGCGCGCGATGTGCAGATACAGCAGCACGAAAATGGCCGACGCTCCGGTCGAATGCGCATAACGGATCAAGGCACCGCTTGGTACGTCGCGCATGATGCGCTCGATCGAGGCAAAGGCCTGCTGCACATCGGGCTTGTAATGCATGGACAGGGCCAGCCCGGTGAACACCTGCATGCCCAGAACCAGCAGGGCCAGGGCCCCGAAAACGTACCAGACATTGAGTGTCTTGGGCACATAGTAGTTGCGCAAGTGCCGCTCGTACAGCCTCCGCGCCGTTGGCAGCCTGTCTGCCAGCCAGCCGCCCCAACCGCGAGGCCCTTGCTGGATGGCCGCGCCATCCGCTTCCTTTTCAGTATCTGAATCGGTCGGCAAACAGCCAGGTTCGTTCATGTCGGTGCCAACTCCCCAGGAATGTTCTCCGTGCCAATGAGCAGGCGGTTTTCAGAAACGAATACGTAAGGCGGAATTTCCAGATTGTCGGATGCCGCCTTGTTCCTGAAGACACGTCCGGCCAGATCGAAGGTCGAGCCATGGCATGGGCAAACAAAGCCTCCGGGCCAATCCGCAGGCAATCCTGCCTGGGCGCCCGCGTGCCATTTGTCCATGGGCGAGCATCCGAGATGCGGGCACAGGCCGATGCAGACAAACAGGTCTGGCCTGCGCGAACGCCAAGGATTGCGGGCGAAAGCCGGCAGGGGCAGATTGGGCCGATGGGAGTCGGGATCGGAAAGCACCGCCGGATCGACTGTCTGCAGGGCTGCAAGCATGGCAGGCGTACGCTTCAGAATCCAAACGGGTTTGCCGCGCCATTGCACCACGTGTTTTTCTCCGGGTTGCAGGGTGCTGATGTCGACCTCCAGTACGGCCTGCCCCTGCCCGGTCTGTTCTTCCGGGGGCAGCAGGCTCCTGACCAGCGGAGCGACCAGAAGGGCTGCGCCGGACACACCCATCGTTGCGGTGGCGCGCAGCCAGCAACGCCGATCACGTGCCAATGATGGCTGAATCCCCATTGGATCGTTTTCGGTTGGCATCTGCAATATTCCCTTGGATAGCCTGGATATTCTAGATCCTGGAACATTGCCGTTCGGCATGTCGATCAGCGGCCTTGCAGGGGATCATGCGCTCCTTCATTTTCCATGCGGATTTCGGCATGAAAAACCGGAGTGTCTGTGATTCATGCGCCCAACCCAGCAGGGGCTGTTGGGCACACTTTTGTTCAGTCCAGAAAGGAGAAAACATGGGAATGAGGCAGGAATTCAAGGAATTTGCCATCAAAGGCAATGTCATGGATCTGGCGGTCGGTGTCATTATTGGCGCGGCTTTCGGCAAGATTGTCGATTCCGCCGTCAAAGACCTGATCATGCCGCTGGTTGGTACAGTCGTTGGAAAAATCGATTTTTCAAACTTGTACATCAAGCTGGCTGCCGCACCTGCCAATGTTCCCGACAACCTGGATGCCCTGCAAAAGGCTGGTATTCCCGTGTTTGCCTATGGCAACTTCATCACCATCGTGGTCAATTTCCTCATCCTGGCTTTTGTCGTCTTCATGCTGGTGAAGCAACTCAACCGGATGAAAAAGGAATCACCGGCCGAACCGCCAGCCACGCCTGAAGAAATCATCCTGCTGCGCGAAATCCGTGACAGCCTTAAGAAGTAACCGTTTTGCTGGGGTCTGCCCGCAAGGCACGCCGCAGCCGGTAACAAAAAGACCCGCTACTGGCGGGTCTTTTTATTGGATCTTTTTTCCGGTTTGAATCCGATGCTGCATGGGCCTTGAACCGTTCATTCGATCGGGGGGACCAGTTCCATTTCCATGGCCAATTCCCAGACGTCAGACACTTTGCCGTAACTGTTTTCGAGCACGCAGACTTTCTTTCCCAGCATGGCAGCAATCAGGGAAACGTGCAATCGGTCTGTAACGACGCGCTCGGCCCGATTGATGCACTTGATCACATCCAGCGTGATTTGATCAGTGGCCGGGCTGTACCTATTTATTCCGTGAAAATGCATCAGATCGGATTTGCGTCTTGTTCTGTCTGAATCAACAGATTCGACATCAGACCTAAAAATACGCAGGGTGCCATGGCTGTCGGGCCTGATTCTGAGGGTGGCGCGGCGCCATCGAAACAGTTTGGTACGCCAGTAAGAATCTTGCAGCAATGCCAGCTTGTGCCGCCATGTTTTCGTGCTGCGTTTCAACTCTTCGATATCCAACTCAAAAACCATATCACGCGCCATCGCCGCGTGAACGTGTGGCGCATGGTTTGTGACGTGCTGATAGCTGGGCTTGTCCCGGCACAGAATCGTGAAACGTGTATCTAGCCTGGCCAGCACATCGGTGTGACCACGCACCGTGTGAGGCAACAACAGGCATTTCTTGATGCCACGATCCAAACAAGCCAAGAGGATATCCCTGACGTTGGTGTAATACGGCACCAGATTGCCACCTCCACCAATTACTACTACAGCTCCACTGGGAATATTTTCGGCACGAATGTGCACCAGAGGAACATTTATTCGGCGAAAGAACTGAACGGTTGCAGTAGCAATTGCAGCGTCACCTGCATTTCCAGGATTGGGAATGTAGTAGACAGGCTCGGAACATTCTGCCCACTTTTGGACAAAAGGAATGATTTTTACATGTGTATTTAGCGGCATGCTTGATATATATCAATTATCCATAGCTGCTATTGCGGCTTCGCTTCGCTCGATATGTTTTATCAACGCCTGGTTGACCGCTGGATCCTCTATTCCCAACACTTCTTTCCTGTATGCGATCGATCCGGCATTCAAAATGGGTGGGAGGGATTCTATAATTTCAGCAAGCGGATGGTGATTCGGCATTGTATCGGGGAGAAATCCGGGCTCCAATTTTAGTAGGCTTAATCTTAAAAGCACGCATTTGCTGCAATACCCGCAGTTACCTGTTTCAGATGGATTTTCCCAGCATACCCGTACATGTTTTTTGAATAAGGATCTGCTAACAGGGTGGGATATCATTTGCTTGATCTTGTCAATCCGTCGAACGTTGGCTCCTGCATGGATGACATTCAAATAACTTGTTCCGTGCAAATGATCGAGATCAGGATGGCTGCCCTAGGGAATTTGGTCATCGGCATGAAACCCGGAGCTTATAAGAAACGAACCGATATGCCTTGACAACGCCATGCCAACAAAAGCCACTGCAGCACCATGCGATCTATCCCAGCTCTCGCGGCGAAACAAATAGTTTTCCCGGATATTCGTTTCAACCAGTGTCCAATCCATTCCCATTTCCTGGGCGATGTCCTTAGTCGAGGCCACCATCGCATCCAGGATTTTTTTGCTGCCCAACGGCACATCAAATCCACCGACCAGCACCAACAGGTTGGGCCGGGGCTCTGCAAAAAAACAGGAATACATCGAATCCACGCCCAGGCTGAATGCCAGCCCCACTTGATTGACTGGCGGATTCGTGTGGTGATGGAGTGCCTTGACCCGGACCGGTTGCGGCGCGTATCCCCACCAGTCGCAAACAATTTTCTGGGCTTGCTCCTGATTCCTGTACCAGACGTCATCCGCAGCATCCATGACAAGCCGCCGTCCCTGAGACAAGGCTGGAATCAGGAAGGCGGTTGCGAGCGCCTCCGGCGTCACCGTCAATGCATGATTGTGACAACGAAGGACCAACTTCTGGTGATTCACCAGAATGGACAGATCATGCCCCTGATAAACAGACCCGCTGAATCGGACATCCGATTTCATCCGGTTGGATAATTTGGCGAGAATTCTCATGGCATCTATCTATCTGAAAAATTTGGAATTACTGGTCCGTATCTTTTGAATATCAACCTCAACCGGTACCATGGTCAAAAAACAACCGTTGGTCCCAACCGTCCAAATACCGTTTAGCCGATTGCAAGTGGGAACCACTCTATTATCGAATGGTTCACCCGGGCCAGAATCATGCGATCCATTTCCTTGCGTTCACCCACAGCTGCATCCATGGGCTGAAACCGCGGCGATCACCGGCCTGCTTGGGATCGGTCCAGCTCATCTGGATCTGGCGGAACACCCGTTCGGGGTGCGGCATCATGGCAGTGAAGCGGCCGTCGGGCGTGGTCACCGCCGTAAGGCCGCCTGCACTGCCATTGGGATTGAAAGGGTAAACCTCGGTAGGCTTGCCGTGGTGGTCGACATACCGCATGGCCGCCAATACCTTTGACGAATCGCCCTGCACGGCAAAGTTGGCAAAGCCTTCGCCATGCGCCACGGCAATGGGCAGGCGGCTGCCCGTCATGCCGGCAAAGAAGATGCTGGGCGAGTCGAGTACTTCGACCATGCTCAGGCGGGCTTCGAAGCGGGCGCTCTGGTTGTGGGTGAAACGCGGCCAGTGCTCGGCTCCGGGAATGATGCTGGCCAGCTCGGCAAACATCTGGCAACCGTTGCACACACCCAGTGCAAAGGTATCCGGGCGAGCAAAGAAGGCGGCAAAGGCATCGCGCAGTTGCGGGTTGAAAGTGATGGAGCGCGCCCAGCCCACACCAGCGCCCAAGGTATCGCCATAGCTGAAACCGCCACAGGCAACCACGCCCTGCATGTCTTCCAGGCGTACGCGGCCGGTTTGCAGGTCGGTCATATGCACGTCGAACGCCTCGAAGCCGGCGCGGTCAAAGGCGTAGGCCATTTCCACATGGCTGTTGACGCCCTGCTCGCGCAGCACGGCCACACGCGGGCGGGCTGCAAGAATGGCGGACGCTTCGGGCGTGAAGGTGAGGTGCACATGCATGCCCGGGTCGTCGGCCACGCCCTGAATGGCGTGTTCGCTGTCGGCACAGGCGGGGTTGTCGCGTAGCTGAGAGATTTTCCAGCTCACGCCATCCCACAATTGGTGCAGCTCGTGCAGGCCGGCGGCAAAGATTTGCTGCGCATCGCGCCAGATGGAAAGCTGCCCCTTGCCCATGTCGAGCGACGACGATTCGGCGCGCACCGTGCCGACGAAATGGCTGCATGCTCCCAGATCGTGTTCGCGCAGCACCTGCATGACGGCGCTGCGTTCGCTGCTGCGCACCTGCAGCAGTACACCGAGTTCTTCGTTGAACAGGGCGTTGAGCGTTTGTTCGTGCCGCAGGCCGCTGATCTGCTGGCCCCAGTTCTTGGCTTCGCCGCTGTCGATGCGGCCGTCATTGGCACCGCTGGCTGGTGCCAGCAGCATGTCGATATTCAGTGCCACGCCCACGTGGCCGGCAAAGGCCATTTCGGCAGCACAAGCCAGCAGGCCGCCATCGCTGCGGTCGTGGTACGCCAAGATGCAGCCCTGGCTGCGCAGCGCATTGATGGCCTTGACGAGATTCACCAGATCCTGCGCATCGTCCAGATCGGGCACGCCGCCTGCGCCTGCCGCGCCGCCCTGCCCCAGCACCTGGCTCAGGATGCTGCCGGTCATGCGGTTCTTGCCCCGTCCCAGATCGATGAGCAGGAGGTGGGTTTCGGCCTCATCGCGGTTGAGTTGCGGCGTGAGGGTGCCGCGCACGTCGTCGATCGTGGCAAAGGCACTCACGATCAGGCTCACGGGCGAGATCACCTTTTGGGCCTTGCCAGAGGCATCCTGCCACTGCGTGCGCATCGAAAGCGAATCCTTGCCCACCGGAATGGAAATGCCCAGCTGTGGACACAGCTCCATGCCCACAGCCTGCACGGTACGGTACAGCGCGGCGTCTTCGCCGGGTTCGCCGCAGGCTGCCATCCAGTTGGCCGACAGCTTGACGCGTGGCAGATCGATGGGCGCAGCGAGCAGATTGGTAATGGCCTCGGCCACGGCCATGCGGCCGCTGGCGGGAGCATCGAGCACGGCCAGTGGCGTGCGCTCGCCCATGCTCATGGCTTCGCCAGCCATGCCGGCATAGTCTGCCAGCGTCACGGCCACATCGGCCACGGGCACCTGCCAGGGACCCACCATCTGGTCACGGTGCGTCAGTCCACCCACGGCACGGTCGCCAATGGTGATAAGAAAACGTTTGCTCGCCACCGTGGGATGCGCCAGCACCTGCTTCACGGCATCTTCGAGCGCCATGTCGCGCAGATTCAGGGGCGCATGCTCGCGTACCAGGGTCTGCACGTTGCGCTGCATTTTGGGCGGCTTGCCCAGCAGCACGTTCATGGGCATGTCCACCGGCCGGTCTGATGCAGCCGGTGTGCCCGCAGAAGCGCTGGCGCTGGCAGGCTGCTGCAACGGCAGGTCTTCTTCGGCAACGATCAGGTTTTTCTCTTCGGTAGTGACGCCCACCACCGCAAACGGGCAGCGCTCCCGTTCGCACAGCGCCTCGAATGCCGCGAGCGATTCGGGCGCAATGGCCATGACGTAGCGCTCCTGGCTTTCGTTGCACCAAATTTCCTTGGGCGCCATGCCCGTTTCTTCCAGCGGCACGCGGCGCAGATCGAAGCGCGCACCCCGGCCCGCATCGTTGACCAGTTCCGGGAAGGCGTTGGACAGGCCGCCCGCGCCCACGTCGTGAATGGCAAGAATGGGGTTGTTGGCCCCCAGTGCCCAGCAATGGTTGATGACTTCCTGCGCGCGGCGCTGGATTTCGGGATTGCCGCGCTGCACCGAATCAAAGTCGAGGTGCGCGGCGTTGGCTCCGCTGCTCATCGAGCTGGCCGCGCCGCCGCCCATGCCAATGCGCATGCCGGGGCCGCCGAGCTGCACCAGAAGGGTACCGGGCGGGAACGCAATCTTGTGCGTGAGCCCGGCATCGATCTGGCCCACGCCCCCCGCAATCATGATGGGCTTGTGGTAGCCCATCTGGCGCGGCTGTTCGTCCTGTGCAGCGACGGTTTGTTCGTATTCGCGGAAATAGCCGGCCAGATTGGGACGGCCAAATTCGTTGTTGAACGCCGCACCGCCCAGCGGGCCGTCGATCATGATCTGTAGCGGACTGGCAATATGCTCGGGTTTGCCGCCGGGCTGGCCGCTCCAGCCGTTCCACAATCTGGATACGGTGAATCCCGTCAGTCCCGCCTTGGGGCGGCTGCCGCGGCCCGTGGCGCCTTCGTCGCGAATTTCGCCGCCCGCGCCCGTGGCCGCGCCGGCAAAGGGGGAGATGGCCGTGGGGTGGTTATGCGTTTCGACCTTCATCAGCACGTGCTGCCCGGCTTCTTCCTGCAGATAAGACATGCCGTGGCAGGTGTCCTTGCGCGCCACGAACCGCTGCACCACATGTCCCTGCATGATGGCGGCGTTGTCGCTGTAGGCCACCACGGTGTGCTGCGGCGACACCTGCTCGGTGTTGCGGATCATGCCGAACAGGGATTTGTCCTGTTTCTGGCCGTCGATGACGAATTCGGCATTGAAGATCTTGTGGCGACAATGTTCGCTGTTGGCCTGTGCAAACATCATCAGTTCCACATCGGTGGGATTGCGCCGCAGGTCACCGAAGGCCTTGACCAGGTAGTCGATCTCGTCGTCAGCCAGCGCCAGTCCCCATTCGCGGTTGGCCTTTTCCAGCGCCGCCTTGCCGCCGCCCAGAACGTCCACATGTTCCAACGGAACCGGTAGCAGGTGCGCAAACAATTCCTGCGCTGCGTCTAGCGAAGGCAGCACGCTTTCGGTCATGCGGTCGTGCAGCAGCGCGGCCACGGCCTGGCGTTGTGCATCGGTCAGCGTCACGCCGTGCACGAAGTATTCGGTACCGCGCTCGATACGGCGCACGCCAGCACTTTCCGTCAGGCCGCAGTTGCGGGCGATGTCGGTGGCCTTGCTGGCCCAGGGCGACACGGTGCCCACACGGGGCGTAACGACAATGGCTGCACCTGCCCCACCCTGCCCACTGAACGGTTCGCCATAGGTGAGCAACTGCTGCAGTTGCTGCTGGCTGTCCGCATCGAGCGCCTGCTCGCTCTCGACCCAATGGATGAAGCGCGCGCTGACGGCCTGCGCCTTGGGAACGATTTGCTGGATCTGTGCAAGCAGTTGCCGGCTGCGGAACGGAGTCAGGGCATTGCCGCCTTCAAAGGAAGCAAGAAAAGTGTGCAGGGAAGACGCAGAAGTCATGGCGACGGGAGCGATGAAAAAGGCAGGATGGCGGGAATGGAGCGGATCTGGCTGGCAGAAAGAGGAAGTCAGCAGCCATTGTAAGTCGGCCGTCTGTTCGAGAGGCGATTTGCACCCGCCGTGAACAGGCCCGAAAAAGTGATTCACGGCTGCGGTTTAGGGCTTGCGCCAGCCGGTGTGCAAACCGGTCTATCGGGCCACCACACCATCAGCAGCAGACGGTGCCAGGAAACGGTCACACCATGACCAGATGCACAGGATTTGCAAAACCTGCATCCCTGGCAAGCCTGGAACGTCATAGTCAGGTTCAGTCACGAAAACGGAAAGCCGCCCTGCTCTGCCAATCATTCCCTGCGGCAGTCTCTTTTTTAGGCACCTAGGCAATCAGTTGCGGGCGCCTCGGCCATAGCTCTTGCTGACGAAGGGGGTTTCATCAAGGCCGCGCCGCTTGTTGATGACCAGTGTCAACGTGAAAAAGAAGTTGCACATCAGGTTGCACATCCTGGGCAGCACCATGGGAATTTCCCTGCCTTCCTGCTCAAGGCGCACCATGAGGCGGATGGCTTTCTTGGCTGCCGAGCGGGCCATGTGCAACTGCGGGATCGGCTGCGTGCCCCGTGGCAGCACGAAGTTCCTCAGCCGCTCGTCGACTTCTTGCCGGTAATGAACCAGGCGCTGCTGCAGCCACGCCAGGTCGGCTTCCTCGATGGCGAGCTGGCCGCGGATCGAACCATTGACGTGAAAAGCCAGCGGCTGGATACGGTCAAGGTCTGCCGCGATGTCCGGCATGTCGTCTGGCAACAGGGAAAAGACAGCGCCGATGTGGCCGCAGAGCTCGTCAGTCATCACCTCGAAGTCGCAAAGAGAGGATGTTTCGTAAATGAACGGATAGCAGCAGCAGAGTTCGTCGCCATTGCGTTGGGCCTTCATGCGTTTTGCGCTCCTTACTTGGTGGTGATGATCGGTGGTTGGGCGGCCAGATCGACGTGAACTGGAACCTGGAAAACCTCCGACAGTCTGTCTTCGGTCAATACGTCAGCCGGCGCACCGCAAGCGTACACCCGGCCGTTCTGCATCAAACACAGGCGGTCGCAGTAACGGGCGGCCAGGCTGAAATCATGGATGGCGAGCACCACGCCATTTTCCCCATTGGCATAGCGCCGCAAGGTTTCCATGACGCTGCGCTGGTAGTACAGGTCGAGACTGGCGATCGGCTCGTCGGCCAGCAGAAGGCGCGGACAGCCGGCCAGCACCCGGGCCAGCCAGACGCGGGCCCGCTCCCCGCCGGACAGTTGATCCACCTTGCGCTGGCCGAAGGCGGCAACGCCAGCCTGCTCCATGGCTTCCTGTATCGCTGCGGCGTTGGCATCCCCCCACGGCAGCCGTCCCAAACTGACCACATCTTCCACGTTCAACGACCATGCGCTTTCGCAAGACTGGGGCAGCAGGCCGATGCTTTGCGCCCGCAGCCGGGGAGGCACGGCGCGGACTTCCTGCCCCGCAAAGAAACATTCGCCGGCATACGGATGCAACCCGGCCAGGCAATGCAGCAGGCTGGATTTCCCCGAGCCATTCGGCCCGATGATGCCTAGCATTTCCCCGGCTTCGAGCGAAAAGCTTGCACCAGCCAGGCGCGGTGGCAGGCTCAGGTTGCGCGCCTCCATCAGAGCCATCGTTGCCGGTCCTTCCAGATCAACCAGATGAAAAGCGGCGTGCCGAGCAGCGAAGTCAGCACCCCGAGCTTGATCTCGCGCCCAGGCGGCAGCAGCCGCACGCAGATATCGGCCAGCCCAACCAGCGCAGCCCCGAACAACGCCGAGGGCAGCAGCGTGCGGTCCGGACGGTGGCCGACCAGCGGGCGGACCAGATGCGGAACCAGCAGTCCCACGAAACCGATGTTGCCGGCAATGGCGACCGAAGCACCTACCAGCAGGGCGGCACCGAGGATGATCAGGCGACTGCCCCGAACGACGGCCAGCCCCAGGCTCTGCGCGACCTGTTCGCCCAGGCTCAGGGCCACCAGCAACTGCCGTTGGCGCCAGATCAATGCGCCGCCAACAAGCAGCGCCGGCAGCAGAAACCCCAAATGTCCCAGGCTGCGTTCGGAAACCGACCCCAGCAGCCAGAACACCAGTTCCTGCATGGCAAAGGGGTTGGGCGCGAAATTGAGCACGGTAGCCAGCGCCGCGCCGGTCATGGTCGAAATCGCCAGCCCGGCCATGATGACCATGGACGAACGCGCCGAGCCTGCAAGACTGAGCATGAGCAGAAGCGCCCCTGCGGCGCCCAGCAGCCCGGCCAGCGCCGGCGCCACTTCACCGGCGAAAGGAAACAGGCCGAAATAGAACACCGCCGCAGCTCCCAGGGCAGCCCCCTGGCTGGCGCCCGTCAGGCTGGGATCGGCAAGCGGGTTGCGCAACAGCCCCTGCAGCGCGGCGCCACTGAGTCCGAGTGCGGCTCCAACGGTCAGGGAAAGCAGCGTGCGGGGCAGGCGGATGTCCCCGATCACCATCGCTGCCGGGCTGTTGATACCGTGCAGCCAGTCGCTCAGCCCCGGCAAAACCGCCACCGGCGCAGAACCGGTGGCCAGCGACAGGAAGGCCACAGCGAGCACGATCACAATGGACACTGGAAAAATCATGGCAGCCACCGGTGCAATTGTTCAATCAGCTCCCACGTCCACGGGCCAGGACACTGCCAGCGCCAGTAATCGGTCGTCAGCAACAGTTCCCGGGATACGGCACGCCGCAGCACCGGATGCTCCGCAAAGCGGTTGGCCAATGCCCTGCTGGATGGGGCCGCCCACAGGATGGCATCGGGCGGATCGATCACGATGCGCTCCAGGTCGAGGTGGATATAGCCATCGTCGCGCAGGTAGTTGCTCCAGCCGGCACGTTCCAGAACGCCGTCCTCGAAAGTACCGCGTCCCGTGCCGATTCCGTTGGCGCCGAGCAGCAACAAACGCCTGGCAGGCACGGCCGGTTGTCGGGGTGCAGGCGGCACGCTGGCCAGCGCGGCTGGTTTGCCGACCAGGGACAGGAACCGTCGCTCATAGTTGCCGATCGCCTCCAGATTCGTTGGCAGTTGCAGCACTTCGACGCGCAGCCCCAGGGTCTTGAGCCGGCTGCGCAACTGCGGCGCATTGTATTGGCCGGTGATGACCAGGTCGGGTTTCAGCGCGACGATGCGCTCCAGCGTACCGTCGTGGATCGGCCAACTGTCGTCCAGCCAGACGACTGGGTATTGGCGATGCAGTGGGGACAGCGCCGCGACTTGCGCAGGATCGGCGTAACGGGCCAGCATCCAGTCGGTGCAGAGGTCGAGGGAAACAATTCTGCCCGCGGGTTGCGCCATAGACGCCAGAGGCAGAAACAACAGGCAGACAAGACAGCAAAGAAAGCTCCGGACAACCCGAAACCACGGCACCCCTCCTGCAGGAATATGGCTTTCGCGGTACCGTGGCATATGGCGTCAGAAGCGGTATTCGGCGCTTACATAAGCGTTGCGCCGGTCTTCCGGATAGGCATTGAAGGAGGTGTAGGTGCCATTCACAATGCCATAAGAGTAATATTTCTTATCGAAAAGGTTGTTGATGCCGACAGCAAACCTCCACGGCCCCATCTGGTGGCTGACCTTGAGATCGGCCACCACATAGCCGGACATCCGGCGGAAGCGATTGGCCTGGTCATTGTCGTAGCGTTGCTTGCCCGTGTAGATGACGTTGAACGTCGCACGGGTGTCGTCCGTGGCTTGCCAGCCGATGTTGAGGCCGATACGGTCCTTCGGCACCAATGGGACATCGTTGCCGGCGACGTTCACGCCGCCGTAGATGCCTTCGCGGAATTTCGCCTGTGTTCGGGTATAGCGAGCCGCGACATCGACAGAATCTCCCAGGAACATCCTGCCTTCGAGCTCAAGGCCCCGGTGGCGCGTGGGCGAGAGATTGATGTTCGAATAAGTCAATGCGTTGTAATGGATTTCGTTGTTCACGTTCATTTGGAACAGACCGGCCCGGAAGCTGGCCCTCTTGCCGTGCCATTCCATGCCCACTTCGCGGTCTTGCGAAGTTTGCGGTTTCAACAGCGGCGGACAAGGCGCGAACCAGCAACGGTTTTCATCGATATTGGCCACCCGGAAGCTGCGCCCCATGCGGCCATATGCCGAGAAACCAGATCCCAATTCCTGCTGCAAGGCGATTTCATAGGCATTCAGATAACGTTTCTCTGAAGTTTCCGGCTTGGGAACCAGCCGTTCGCGGTGGTTCTGCTCGACGCTCTCGCGGCGTGCACCAAGGCTCAGGCGAGTGTTCGTCGGGAAATGCATTTCGTCACGAATATAGATGGCACGGTTTTTCTGCTTGCCGTGCTCGTCAAGACTGGAAAGCCAGCCTGTACCGGTCGTGTCGTTATGGTAGGACCACTCGCTCCAATCGATGCCTGCAGTGAGTTGATTGTCCACGCTGCCCAGTTTTGATTTCCACAGGATGCGGGGTGAAACGGTAGTCATGCTGACATCTGTCTTCATCAGGCTGGTACCCCATGCCGATGCGGTATACATATCGGCCTTTTTGTCCCGGTGGCTGATATCAAGGGCCAACGTGACGTCTCCGAGGTTCTTTTCTCCGCGCAGGAAATACATCTGATTCTTGCTGTTCAGGTAATCATTCGGCGTGCTGGTGCCGCGCCTGTCGTTCCAGAGTTCGTCTTCGGTACGGGCGCCGGGCAGACGGGCCTTCTGGTTGTCGGCATTGAATCCGAGGGCAATGAAGTCCTTTTGGTTGCCAAAACGCAATTCACCATTTACCGCATCCTGTTTGGAGCGGTTGTTCTTGCGGTAATTGTCGTTTTCATAGTGTTGCGCGTTCAGCCGCAATCCCCAGTTCTCGCCACCGACTTGCATGCCGCCGCGCAGGTCGCGCGAATCGTGGCTGCCGATCTGGGCAGACACGTTGCCGGACAGTGGAACGGCGATGGGGGAACGGGTGATGATGTTGATCGTGCCGCCGGTTGCGCCGCTACCGTAAAGAACGGCGCCGGAGCCACGCAGGATTTCGATGCGCTCGACGGAATCCAGCGGAATGGCGGAAAGGCGCGCTGTTGCCCCCTCGTATTCGGAAATGCGCTGCCCATTCACCAGCACCAGCGTGTTCTGGTCGCCCGTCATGCCGAATCCACGCAGGTCGATGGGCGTATCTGGCACCCCCGTGAAATTGATCCGTGTATGCACGTTGCCCAGCTTGCTGAGCACCTCTGCCACTGTCGTGGCCGAACTCTCCCTGATTTCCTCCGCGGTGATCACTTGCGCGGCAATGGGTTGCTGTTGTTGTTCCGACTCGAAGCGCGTTGCCGTGACGACAACGGGATCGAGCGCCTGTTGGGCGTGAAGATCGCTGACGAACAACAGCGGCAGCAAAGCCGCCAGAGGCTTCAGGTGGGTGTGCATGGTTTTCCCCTCGCCGGCAGGCGTCCCCGCATGCCGGCAAACATTGATGAAGAGATGCGAGGGGAATGGACGGGCCGCAACAGCCGGTGCTACTTCCCCGTAGCGCGCTTGCTTGTCGTCGCAGGCCGGTCTCCGGGCTTGCAAGTCTTGACGCACCGCCTTCCCAGGTCATGAACCCAGTGGCATCGTGGTACGCCCACACTCGCTTACCGTTGCGGGGGCAGCAGCGGATTTGTCCCGATGGGGTGAGACGCACCGCTTTCCCGTTTAACAGCAGCTGAAAAATCAGCCAAATGCACCTGTAACGCCGCAATTGTACTTGTACAAAAGCTTACCAATGACACAATTGAGAGGGGTATGGGCACAGGGTCGAGTACCGGCCATTCCCGGTCTGCCTTCTCCCCATCCGTGGCGACCCTGTCGCAAGCCAGGCAAATGCATGCACAATAACGTGCAGCCCCTAATACCCACGCCCCTGCCGCCACCCTATGCCCGCCGTCTTCAATTTCACCTTCGTGCCGTGGTTTCGCTCTGTGGCGCCCTATATCCACATGCACCGCGGAAAAACGCTGGTCGTCGGTGTGCCCGGTGAAGCCATTGCCGCAGGCGCGCTGCCCAATATCGTGCAGGATCTGACGCTGATCCACAGCATGGGCCTGCAGATCATCCTGGTCTATGGGTTTCGCCCACAGGTCAACGAACAGCTTGCAGCCAAGGGATATCCGCCCAGCTACCACAAGGGCATACGCATCACCGACGAGGTGGCACTCGACTGCGTACTTGAAGCCGCCGGTCAGTTGCGCTATGAAGTGGAGGCGGCCTTCAGCCAGGCCCTGCCCAACACGCCCATGGCAGGCGCCATGGTGAAAGTCGTATCGGGCAATTTCGTCACCGCTCGGCCCATGGGCATTGTCGATGGCGTCGACTACCAGCACACCGGACTGGTGCGCAAGGTCGATGTGGGGCTGATTCAGCAATTGCTCGATCAGGGCACGATCGTGCTGCTTTCGCCCCTGGGTTTTTCACCCACTGGCGAGGCGTTCAACCTGAGCATGGAGAACGTGGCCACCGCGGTCGCCAGCGAATTGCACGCCGACAAGCTGATTTTCGTATCCGAAATTCCAGGGATTCCCGAAAAACCGCTGGAACCGCCCGGCGAAGACAACCGCATCGATACGGAACTGCCGCTGGCCGATGCCGAGCGCCTGCTGCGGCAACTGCCCTTCCCCGAAAAACCGTCAGACCTGGCGTTCTACCTGAGCCATTGCGTGACTGCCTGCAGAAACGGCGTGGAGCGCAGCCATATCATTCCCTACGCGGTGGATGGCTCGATCCTGCTCGAAATCTACATGCACGACGGCATCGGCACCATGGTGGTGGACGAAAAACTCGAAAGCCTGCGCGAGGCCACCATCGAGGACGTGGGCGCCATCCTGCAACTGATCGAGCCCTTCGAGGAAGACGGTACGCTGATCAAGCGGCAGCGGCATGAAATCGAACGCGATGCCCACCTCTACACCGTGATCGAGCACGATGGCGTGATTTTCGGCTGTGCGGCGCTCTACCCCTATCCCGAAGACAAGACCGGCGAAATGGCATCGGTCACGGTCAGCGCCCAGGTCCAGGGCCAGGGCGATGGCGACAAGCTGCTGCGCCGCATCGAGCAGCGCGCCCGCGCCATGGGACTGGAAAGCATTTTCGTGCTGACCACGCGCACCATGCACTGGTTCATCAAGCGCGGCTTCAAGGTCGTCGACGCCGACTGGCTCCCCGAGGCGCGCAAGCGCAAGTACAACTGGGACAGGAAAAGCCAGGTCCTGGTCAAAAAACTGTAGCGTTACCTGCGCGCCAGCAACGGCATCAGCGGACAACCCTGCCTTGCCCTGCCCCAAATGCGGACTGGCGCCTATGGCGCAGACAAGCCGTGGGAACGGGCGAAAGCCTCCCGCTCCCGTAGCACATCGCCGCGCCGGATGCAGGCCGGCATTTTTTGCGTCTGCTCAGGACGCGCCAACCTGAAATCCTGAAAAGCCCTGCTCTGGTACGGATCGGCAATGGTGTACCCGACTTTCTGGCTGCAATTCTGGTTGTTGCGGTCGCAATGGCGCAAGGTGCTGGCGTAAATGACGCGGCCATCACGCGTAATGCCCGGAAACGCGCTCGCCAACAGGTTCTCGCCAGCCACCTGCGGCGGAGGCGCCAGATTGAAGGCCTGTTTCAACGCGCGGCTGTACCACCATATCTGGCCGCGGTATTCATAGGCCACATCGGCGCCCGATCCGTCATGCGGTGTAAAGCCGAATATGGTCTTGCCGCTGCTGTGTGCGAATGTATCGCGCAACTCGCAGCCGCCGTCGCTGTTGCCAAAACCGAAGATGCGCATGGTGCTGGCGCCTTTCACCGGCATTTGCGGCATGGCTGCATACTCCATGCCGTCCACCGAAATCATCGGCAGTGCGTACATCGTGCCGTCTGCATCGGCCCGTTCGCGGCAAAGGTATTGCACGCCGCTGTCGGCGGTGACGCGATGGGCAGCCGTATCCACGGTGAGCGTGCGCGCCGCCAGCGCGCCGATGCCCTGGCTATCGTCACTAGCATTCGAATTGGGCCAGCTGACCGAGCGGATGCGGATTTCGCCGGGACGGCTGCCCGGCAATTCGGACGCCACGGCATAGAAGCCCGTCATGCCACCCTTGAACAGCGGCTCTGCCTGTGTTCCCTGGCGCAGCACGTCGATGAAACGGTAGTGCTGCCCGCTGATGCTGACCAGATACCGCCACGTGCCCTGCACCGGAAACGCCTCGTTGGCCAGCGGCGTGGGATAGCCGGCCAGAACCGGCCCTTCGAACGCAGGCAGCTCCAGCAGGCTGACATCTCCAAGCTTGCGCCCCGACAGGGAACGCAATACGTAACGCCCATCGGGGCTGATGCGCTCATACATGCCCAGCGCCACCAGTTCCTTGCCAGCCGAGTCTTTGACCGTTCCGGCCACGTCGGGGCGCAATTCGATGAATGTGCTCGGTGCAAGGCAGGCTTGTGGATCGGGATCCGGCGTTGCAACGGTGGCACGCGAAGAAGCAGCCGATGCGGCGGCGCCTTCACCGGTCTGTGCCCATGCCAGGTGCACCGGTGCGCAGACGGAAAACAGGGACAGGACGCCAGCCGTGGCAAGAAAAGATGCTGATTTCATGGCGCTGATGGCGGTTGGCCACTCCTTGAAATGATAGGTGAAAACACCCCGGCAGGCGTCGTTATTCGGGTACGGTGTTCACGGGCTTCTGCTCCAAGCGTTGCAGCAGGCCCATTTTCCAGAAGCGCCCAGGCATGGCCGACACCAGCGGCACCGGATGGAAGCCGCCCTGTTGCACAACCCAGGCGGTAGGGTAATGCCGGTAGGCGTCGCACTCGATCAGGCTCTGGGCGCACAGGGGAATGCTGGCCTGCAGAGGGTGGGGGCCAGACAGCAGAGTGCCTTCCGGCAGCCGTTGCGGCAATACGGCCAGGGCCTGTGCCACCTCTTCGGTAGGCAAACGGCCATCATGCACGGGCACAAATCGCAGCCCCAGGGCCTGCGCCTCCTGCTGCACCTCATGGGCATGAATGGCGGAAAAAACCATGCGCGGCGACCAGACATACAGCAAGGCCCCCCGCGAAGCGACGAACGACCCGCTGGCAGTGCTGTGCTGCAAGGCCTGCCACTGCTCCTCGCCAAAGCAGGCGGTGGCATCCGTTTGCGCACCGGCCTGTGCGGCAGAAAGGGCCATGAGCAAGGAAGCGCAGCATGCGGCGTATTTGCGCCAGAGCGCGTTTGCATGCATCACGCCACGATCCTTTGTTCGATCCATGTCAGCACATCGCGCGGTTGCCGGGCCAGTGCATCGGCCCCCCAGCCGCTCACCGGAGCGTCGCCCAGATATCCCCACAAAGCCGCCATGCCAGGCATCCCTGCCGCGCGCGCGGCCTGCATGTCCCGCAGGTCATCGCCCACGTAAAGACAGCGCGCCGGTGCGATTTCCATCCGGCGCGCAGCCTCGAGCAAGGGCGCCGGATGCGGCTTGGCATGCGCCAGGGTGTCTCCACTGATGACGACCATCGCAGACCGCAAATCGGCCAATCCACGCACGATCGGTTCAGTGAAACGGGTTGCCTTGTTGGTGACGATGCCCCAATGCAGGCCCCGTTGCGCCAATGATTGCAACAGCTCCGTCGCGCCTGCAAACAGGCTGGTTTGCCTCAGCAGGCGCTGTTCGTAGTTACTGAGAAATTCCTCGCAGTACGCCGCGTAATCCCCGTCGCCGGGCGCCATGCCGAAAGCCGCGCCCAACAAGCCGCGCGCTCCGGAACTTGCCACGCACCGGTAGGTTTCCTGGGGCAGCGAAGACAGTCCCCGGACGATGCGCATCTGGTCGGCGGCGGCACCCAGATCGGGCGCGCTGTCCACCAGCGTGCCATCCAGATCGAACAAAACGGCGTCAATATCCATGGTCAGTTGCACTGAAAGTCAGGCCGGCTTGCGCAACGCCAGCAAATAGTTCACGTCCACCCCAGAACCCAGCCGGTATGTGTGCGTGAGCGGGTTGTAATGCAGCCCCTCGCTATCCACGGCCTGCAGGCCCGCCTGTCGCGCATGCCGCACCAGTTCGCTGGGGTTGATGAATTTGTCGTATCGGTGCGTGCCGCGCGGCAGCAGGCGCAACAGGTATTCCGCGCCGACGATGGCCATGGCAAAGGCCCTGGGGTTGCGCGCAATGGTCGAAAAGAACACCCATCCGCCCGGCCTGGCCAGCGTGGCGCAGGCATGCACCACCGAAGCGGGATCGGGCACGTGCTCGAGCATTTCCATGCAGGTCACCACGTCGAAATGCCCGGGTTGTTCATGCGCCAGCTCTTCCACACTGATACAGCGGTAATTCAGCCCGGCAACGTGGCTGCTTGTGGCATGGGCGCTTGCCGCCTGCAAGGATTTCTCCGCCAGGTCGATGCCCAGAACATCGGCGCCGGCCTGTGCCATCGATTCGGCCAGAATGCCGCCGCCGCAGCCGACGTCGAGTACGCGGCGGCCCGTCAGCGGCACATGGCGGCTGATCCATTCCAGCCGCAGCGGGTTGATGGCGTGCAGTGTGCGAAAAGCGCCCTGCTCGTCCCACCATTGGTCTGCCAGATCCCCGAAATGCGCCACTTCACCGGGGTCGACATTGCCGGAAGGGGTTCTGTTCGGGCCGGAAGGAACAGGAGCAAGGGACATGACGTGGTTTGTTTGTGAAGGCAATCGGCCATCCTGCCAGAAGCCTGGTACGCAGGTATGCGTCGCACCGGCAGCGAGACGGCAAAAGCAGTCTAGCCGATTTTTTCGCCCTCTGCGGCGCGGTCATCCGCAGGCGCCATTGCGGTACAGTGCAAGGCATCGACTCTTTGCAGAACTTCCGCATGTTCACAGGCATCATCACCGGCATTGGCCAGATCACCCGCGTTCTTTCCCTGGGCAATAGTCCGGCGCATGGCAAGCAATTGCAGATTGCCGCCCCAACGGGATATCTGTCTGACGTGCAGGCTGGGGACAGCATAGCCATCAACGGCGCCTGCATGACGGTTGCCACGCTCGATCGCGCCGCCGACACCTTCGCCATCGACATTTCGGGCGAATCCCTGTCGCGCACGGCCGGGCTGGACGTTCCAGGCCCCGTCAACCTGGAAAAAGCCCTGCGCGCCAGCGACCGGCTGGGAGGACACGTGGTCAGCGGCCATGTCGATGGCGTCGGCTCGGTAGCCGTTTTCGCCCCGCAAGGCGAAAGCCATCTGCTGCAGATCGAGGCTCCGCGCGAACTGGCACCCTTTCTGGCCTACAAGGGCTCGGTCACGGTCCAGGGCGTCAGCCTGACCATCAACCAGGTGGACGATACGCCCCGTGCATGCATCATTTCCATCAACCTGATTCCGCATACCATTGCCCACACCACGCTACAGCATCTGCGCAGCGGCAGCCGCGTGAACCTGGAAATCGACATGCTCGCCCGCTACGTGCAGCGTATGCTGGCGCTGCAGCACCACTGAACGGCCATTCCCAATGACCGTTGCGGGGCTGCGTGTATTGGGCCCCTTCTAAAATGGCACGCAGACTGGAACTGGTTCTTATTGAAAAGGAAATCCCACATGACTCGCATGGTTCACTGCGTCAAGCTGGGCATGGAAGCCGAAGGGCTTGACCGTGCGCCCTATCCCGGTCCGCTGGGCCAGCGCATTCTCGAAAACGTCAGCAAGCAGGCCTGGAACGACTGGCTGCACCACCAGACCATGCTGGTCAACGAGAACCGGCTCAACCTGGCGGATGCCCGCGCACGGCAGTACCTCTTGCGGCAAATGGAGAATCATTTCTTTGGCGAAGGCGCCGACCAGGTGGCTGGATACGTGCCGCCATCGCAGGACACCCCCTGACCGGTTCACCCGGTTGCCATGACGCAACCGACAAAACAGTCAACTGCGTGCCCGAGTGCAGCAGGCTCGCAAACCACGCACGTGCAATGCACAGCGCAGAACCGGCAGGGCCAGCCAGTAAAGCTGGATGCGGCCTTCAAAGTGCCTGGCGCACCGCTT
This sequence comes from Allobrachymonas sp., assembly GCA_039808005.1. Classification (GTDB taxonomy): domain Bacteria; phylum Pseudomonadota; class Gammaproteobacteria; order Burkholderiales; family Burkholderiaceae_C; genus Brachymonas. The sequence goes on from JBDHSG010000005.1 coordinate 72,535, forward strand.
CACCCAGATCGATCACCGCCTTGGCGTAGTAGCTGCTGTTGTTGTAGCGCGTGATCACATAGAAATTCTGCGTTCCGGCATAGTAGCTGGGCGCTGACGGGCCGTTTTCCAGCTCGATCAATGCCAGTTTGCCGCTGCGCCCCAGATGAGGAGCCGCGTGCTGCACCTGCGCCCCAAGGGCGGAAAACTCCTGCAGGGTAAAAGCCGGAACGATGTCCGACGCCAGCAGCGTGGGCAATTGCAGATGGGGGGCATCGAATGCCACGTCATACAGCGGCGGCAGGCCCGGCTCCCAGCCAAACGAAACAAAGTAATTGGCCACGGAACCGATCGCATCGGCCGGGCTGGCGAACAGATCCACGTGCCTGTCGCCGTCGTAATCCAGCGCGTATTTCAGCCAGCTCGACGGCATGAACTGAGGCAGCCCCATGGCCCCGGCATAGCTGCCCTGCAGTGCCAGCGGGTTGTCGCCGTTGCGGGCACACAGCAGGAGATAGGCTTGCAGCTCCTCACGGAAGAACTGGTTGCGCGCCGCCGCACGGGGATGCTGCTGCGGAAAATCGAAACTGAGCGTAGAAAGCGTATCGATCACGCGCATATTGCCCACATTGCGGCCAAATATCGTCTCTACGCCAATGATGCCGACGATGAAGTGCGCAGGCACGCCAAATTCGCGTTCGGCCCGGCGCAGGGCGGGTGCGTTCTCGCGCCAGAACTGCACGCCCGCGCGGATGCGCAGGGGCTCCACAAAACGGCTGCGGTACACGCCCCAGTTGCGACGCACCCCCTGCCCGGCGGGCAGGATGAGCCGCGGAACGGCAGGCAGGTAGTCGGCATTGCCGATGGCGTTGCGCACGTAGACTTCCGGCAGGCGCAGGCGCCGCGCCATGGCGGGCACCTGCTCCATCACCTCGGGGCGACCGGCATAACTGCCGTCCAGCGGCATGGGCGTGAGCGCCTGTGGCAATAGAGCCGGTGGAAAGCCGTCGCCCCCAAGCGAAAAATGATCAGCCTGCGCAGGCAAGCTCCCATCCTCCTTTTCTGTGATGGCGCTGCCGCCCGGTCCGGCGCAACCCGCAAGCCCTGCCAGCAAGGGCGCCCCCAGAACGACGCCCCGCATCAGCCAGCGCCGGCGCTGGCTGACCTGACTCTCATGCGAGCCCTGCAGGAGAGCGGGAGGTTCAATATGCTTCATGTGGGGGCCCATCATTCAAAAAAACCAATGTCTGTCTGCCGTTACGGCTTCGTGCAAGTGTAGCGGCCGTGAAAGAACCCTTGCAGGATTTACAATTTACCGTTTGCTGAAAACCCTTTCATGAATCGGCGATCGCTTCGGCTGGCGCATCCGGTGACTGCGGCTAGCCTGCTTCATCTGTAATTTGACTGTTCCCATGACCCCCTCCCTCCCTGCCCAACCCGTTGTCGAAAGTCTTGCCAAATCGTTTGAGCCCGCCGCGATTGAAGCCAAATGGGGGCCGGAATGGGAAGCGCGTGGTTACGGTCAGGCCGGTTCCCGCGGAGCCGGCCAACCCGATGCCGCCATGCATGCCAACGGGCATGATTTCGCCATCCAGCTCCCGCCTCCCAACGTGACGGGTACGCTGCACATGGGGCACGCGTTCAATCAGACCATCATGGACAGCCTGACGCGCTACCACCGCATGCGGGGATACAACACGGCGTGGATTCCGGGCACCGACCACGCCGGCATCGCCACGCAGATCGTGGTGGAGCGCCAGCTGCAGATCCAGGGCATCAGCCGGCACGACATGGGGCCCACCCCTGCCGAGGCGCGCAAGAATTTCGTCGCCAAGGTCTGGGAGTGGAAGGAGCAATCCGGCAACACCATTACCACCCAGATGCGCCGCATGGGCGCCAGCGTGGACTGGAGCCGCGAATACTTCACCATGGACGACAAGCTGTCCAAGGTGGTTACCGAAACTTTCGTGCAGCTTTACGAGCAGGGCCTGATCTACCGGGGCAAGCGCCTGGTCAACTGGGATCCGGTGCTCAAGAGCGCCGTGAGCGACCTGGAGGTCGAGAACGTCGAGAGCGAAGGCAAGATGCACTACATCTGCTATCCCTTCGTCGACGGGCCGCAGGAAATCGATGGCGTGGCGCAGCGCGGCATGACCATTGCCACCACGCGTCCAGAAACCATGATGGCCGACGGCGCCCTGTGCGTGCACCCAGAAGACGAGCGCTACAAGCACCTTGTGGGCAAATGGGTGCAGCTGCCACTGTGTGACCGCAACATCCCCATCATTGCCGATGATTTTGTGGACCGGGAATTCGGCTCCGGCTGCGTCAAGATCACCGGCGCGCACGACTTCAACGACTACGCCTGTGCGCTGCGGCACGATTTGCCGCTGATCACCATCTTCACGCTGGATGCGCACATCAATGAGAACGGCCCGGCCAAATACCAGGGCATGGACCGCTACGAGGCGCGCAAGGCGTTTCTGGCGGATTTGCAGGCGGGCGACTACGTCATCGAGATCAAGCCGCACAAGTACATGCTGCCTATCTGCGCGCGTACCGGATCGGTGGTGGAGCCCATGCTCACCGACCAGTGGTTCGTGGCCATGAGCAAGGCGCCCCAAACCGGCGTGGGCGCGGGCACGAGCATTGCCCAAAAGGCCATCGACGCCGTACAGAGCGGCCAGGTGCGTTTCGTGCCCGAGCAATGGGTCAACACCTACAACCAGTGGATGAACAACATCCAGGATTGGTGCATCAGCCGCCAGTTATGGTGGGGCCACCAGATTCCGGCCTGGTATGACGAGGCCGGCAACGTCTATGTGGCCCGCAACGAGGCCGAGGCGCAGATCCGGGCCGGTGCCGGCGTGGCCCTCACCCGCGACGAAGATGTGCTGGACACCTGGTACTCCTCGGCGCTGGTACCGTTCAGCAGCCTGGGCTGGCCCGATGCACTGCAAGACGGCAGCCCCGTCAAGGACTACGACCTCTACCTGCCCTCCTCCGTCCTCGTCACGGGCTACGACATCATTTTCTTCTGGGTCGCCCGCATGATCATGATGACGACCCACTTCACCGGCCGCGTGCCGTTCTGCGACGTGTACATCCATGGCCTGGTGCGCGATGCGCAGGGCAAGAAGATGAGCAAATCGGAAGGCAACGTGCTCGACCCGGTGGACCTGATCGACGGCATCGCCCTGCCCGTGCTGCTGGAAAAGCGCACCGCCGGCCTGCGCAAGCCCGAAACCGCGCCCCAGGTGCGCAAAAACACCGAAAAGGAATTCCCCGAAGGCATCCCGGCCTATGGTGCCGACGCCCTGCGCTTCACCTTTGCCGCGCTGGCGAGCCTGGGCCGCAGCATCAACTTCGACAGCAAGCGCTGCGAAGGCTACCGCAACTTCTGCAACAAGCTCTGGAACGCCACCCGCTTCGTTTTGATGAACTGCGAGGGCTTTGATTGCGCGATTGACGCTTCCTCCCTTTCTGCTTCGCAAGGCTCTGCAGCGGCCAGTGCCACCGTGGGGCAGTCCGGCGACAGCGCGCTTACGACGTTCACCCCCGCCGACCGCTGGATCGTCAGCACGCTGCAGCGCACCGAGGCCGCCGTGGCACAGGGTTTTGCCGATTACCGGCTCGACAACGTGGCCAACGCCATCTACGAGTTTGTCTGGAACGAGTTCTGCGACTGGTATCTGGAAATCGCCAAGGTGCAAATCCAGACCGGTGACGCTGCACAGCAGCGCGGCACCCGCTACACGCTCATCCGCGTGCTCGAAACCATGCTGCGCCTGGCGCATCCTGTCATCCCCTTCATCACCGAGGAACTGTGGCAGAAGGTAGCGCCCCTGGCAGGAAAAGCGGGCGAGTCGGTCAGCATTGCCCCCTACCCCGTCAGCCAACCCGAAAAAATCGACGAGCAGGCCGAAACCCATGTCGCCAAGCTCAAGCAGCTGGTCGACGCCTGCCGCAACCTGCGCGGCGAAATGCAGGTATCGCCCGCCCAACGTCTGCCGCTTTACGCCGTGGGCGACGAGGCATTCCTGCTGCAAATCGCTCCTGTGCTGCAGGCGCTCGCCAAGCTGAGCGAAGTCAAGGTGTTCTCCAATGAAACCGAATGGCAAGCCGCTGCACAGGCCGCGCCTGTGGCTGTCGTTGGCAGTGCCCGCCTGGCCCTGTTCATGGAAATCGACAAGGATGCCGAACGGGCCCGCCTGAGCAAGGAAGCCACGCGCCTGGAGACGGAAATCGCCAAGGCCAACGGCAAGCTCAACAACCAGAATTTCGTCGCCAAGGCGCCGCCCGCCGTGATCGATCAGGAAAAGCAGCGCGTGGCCGATTTTGGCGCAACGCTGGCAAAGGTGCGGGAACAGCTGGCGCGGCTGGGATGAGGCTGGCCGGGTTGCGCCACGATCATCTGCCATCGTGTTTTTGCTTCCCCAACATGTGAAACATCCCGCTGGATAAACCCCATTGAACTCCAAATGCAGCACGGCACCCCTTGTTTGCGCGCCCTGCATCCACCCGGCCTACCGAACCGCCCTTGAATCATGAACGCGACCTCCCAAAAAAACCCTGCCCTCACTCCCGACGATTACCTCAAGAAAATTCTCAATGCCCGCGTATACGACGTGGCAAAGGAGTCGTCGCTCGATCTGGCCAAGAGCCTGAGCCGCCGGCTGAGCAATACCGTGCTGCTCAAGCGCGAGGATCAGCAGCCGGTATTCAGCTTCAAGCTGCGCGGGGCCTACAACAAGATGGCGCAGCTCCCGCCCGAGCAGCTCAAGCGTGGCGTGATCTGCGCATCGGCCGGCAACCATGCGCAGGGCGTGGCGCTGGCCGGCCGCAAGCTGGGCGCACGCGCCGTGATCGTGATGCCGGTCACCACGCCACAGCTCAAGATCGAAGCGGTCAAGGCGCTGGGCGGTGAAGTGGTGCTGGAGGGCGACAGCTACAGCGATGCCTACCAGCACGCCCTGAAGCTGCAAAAGAATGAGGGATTGACCTTTGTCCATCCGTTCGACGACCCGGACGTGATCGCCGGCCAGGGAACAGTGGCCATGGAGCTGCTGCGCCAGATGCAGGAGCAGCCGCACAAGCACCTCGATGCAGTGTTCGTGGCCATTGGCGGCGGCGGGCTGATTTCCGGCGTGGCCAACTACATCAAGGCCGTCAATCCGTCCATCAAGGTGATTGGCGTGCAGATGAACGATTCCAACGCCATGATCCAGTCGGTTGACGCCGGCGAGCGCGTGGCCCTGCAGGATGTGGGCCTGTTTTCCGATGGCACGGCCGTCAAACAGGTGGGTGAAGAAACCTTCCGTATCAGTAAGAATCTGGTGGACGAATACATCGAGGTCAACACCGACACGGTCTGCGCGGCCATCAAGGACGTTTTCGTCGACACCCGCAGCATCGTAGAGCCGGCAGGCGCCATGGCGGTGGCGGCCATCAAGCAGTATGTAGCAACGAACAAGTGCAAGGGCCAGACCTTCGCCGCCATTTTGTGTGGCGCCAACATGAACTTCGACCGGCTGCGCTTCGTGGCCGAACGCGCCGAGGTGGGCGAGGAGCGCGAAGGCCTGTTTGCCATCACCATCCCCGAGGAGCGCGGCAGCTTCCGCCGCCTGTGCGCGCTGATGGAAAACCTGGGTGGCGGCCCCCGCAGCGTGACCGAGTTCAACTACCGCATGGGTGATGCCGCGCGTGCGCATGTGTTCGTTGGCCTGACCACCCACGGCAAGGGCGAAAGCGAGAAGCTTGCCCAGAAATTCATCAAGCAGGGTTTCGACACCCTGGACCTGACCCACAACGAACTGGCCAAGGACCACGTGCGCTACATGGTGGGAGGCAGCAGCTCGCTTGCCATCAACGAGCGCCTGGTGCGCTTCGTCTTTCCTGAACGGCCCGGCGCACTGATGAAGTTCCTGAACCTGATGAATCCCGACTGGAACATCAGCCTGTTCCACTACCGCAACCAGGGTGCCGATTACAGCCAGGTGCTGGTGGGTATCCAGGTGCCCAAGGGACAGGACAAGGCTTTTGCCGCTTTCCTGGCAAAAACCGGCTATCCCTGGGTGGAAGAAACCGCGAATCCGGCCTACCACATGTTTCTCAAGGGAGGCTGAGTTTTTCCGGCCTCCGCCGTCCGTCCTAGCGACGTTTTGTCCAACCCTGGGTATCACCCTCTGTCGGAACAGGTTCAAAGCCGATTCTTCGATGCTGGTGCAAGTCGGCTCTGGTACAGTTACCCACAAACACGGACAGTACATGCGCGGTGGGCCTTTTTGCACAAGCTGACACGATAACTGGACCATTGCCAGCCCGGCTCTGCAGACGTTCCTGAAGCCCCCGCGCCCCAAAGTCTCATGCACATTTATTCTGGAGAAACCACATGACAGTCCTGGTCGTTGCCGAACACGACAACCACACTCTGCAGGCCGTTACACGCCATGTCGTGACTGCAGCGGCCCAATGCGGGGGTGAAGTGCATGTGCTGGTGGCAGGCCACCAAGCCTCGGAAGTGGCGCAAGCGGCCTCCCAGATCGCAGGCGTGGCCAAGGTGCTGCACGCCGACAGTCCGGCTCTGGCCGAAGCCCTGGCAGAAAACCTTGCCGCCCAGGTGCTGGCCGTGGCAGGCACCTACAGCCACCTCCTGTTTGCGGCAACGGCCAGCGGCAAGAACGTGGCGCCCCGCGTGGCGGCCCAACTGGATGTGGCACAGGTGAGCGACATCACCCGGGTTGTCAGCCCCGACACTTTCGAACGCCCTATTTACGCCGGCAACGCCTTCGCCACGGTGCAAAGCAGCGACGCCACTAAAGTGCTGACGGTACGCACTACAGGATTCGACGCCACACCAGCCACTGGCGGTAACGCCCCGGTGGAAAGCGTAACGGGCATGGCCGATGCGGGCCTTTCCGTTTTTCTGGGGCGTGAAGAATCGAAGTCCGACCGCCCGGAACTTACCGCGGCCCGCGTGATCGTCTCGGGTGGCCGCGGCCTGGGCAGCGCCGAATCGTTCGATGCCCTGCTCACGCCCCTGGCCGACAAACTGGGCGCAGCGATCGGCGCCAGCCGCGCGGCAGTGGATGCGGGCTATGCCCCGAACGCCTTGCAGGTCGGGCAAACGGGCAAGATTGTTGCGCCAGATCTCTATATTGCGTGCGGCATCAGCGGGGCTATCCAGCATCTGGCAGGCATGAAGGACAGCAAGGTCATCGTGGCCATCAACAAGGATCCCGAAGCTCCCATTGCCAGCGTGGCCGACTATTTCCTGGAAGCCGACATTGCCAGCGCCCTGCCCGAGCTGACCCAGGCGCTGTGAAAACGCACGGCCCATAAAGGGTTCGCTGCAGCAAACAATTGCCATGTGGCGGTCCGCACACGCGCACCTGCCACGATAGCGGTTGTTCTGTCCCGCATTGAATGCGGTTTGTCACCTACGAGGAAGTCCTGCCATGCCATTCACAGCACCCATCAAGGACCTGCTGTTCGACATGCAGCACCTTGCGCAACTCGACACCCTGGCGCAAGACACTCCGGTTTTTGCCGATGCCACCCTCGACACTGCCCAGGCCATTCTTGAAGAGGCTGCGCGCTTCCATCAGGAAGTAACTGCGCCGCTCAACCATTCTGGCGACGTCACGCCCGCAAGCTGGAAGGATGGAGAGGTCAGGACCAGCCCAGGCTTCAAGGACGCCTACCGCCTGTATTGCCAAGGGGGTTGGCAAGGCCTGCATCAGCCAGTTGAGTATGGCGGCCAGGCTTTGCCCCATGTCATCAGTGCGGCATGCCAGGAGATTGGCAACAGCGCCAACCTGAGTTTTGCCTTGTGCCCGATGCTGACAGACGGAGCCATCGAAGTCCTGCTCGCCGCCGCATCCACCGAAATGAAGCAGCAATGGATCTCCAGGCTGATAAGCGGTGAATGGACGGGGACCATGAACATGACCGAACCCCAGGCCGGAAGCGACCTTTCTCTGATACGTACCCGCGCAGAACCCGCCGTGGACGGCAGCTACCGGATTTTTGGCACGAAAACCTTCATCACTTGGGGCGAACACGACATGGCCCCCAACATCGTGCATCTGGTTCTGGCGCGTTTGTCCAATGCATCCGCAGGCATCAAAGGCCTGAGCCTGTTCGTCGTGCCCAAATACCTGGTGAACGCCGATGGCAGCCTGGGCGTGCGCAACGACGTGCGCTGCACCGGCATCGAGCACAAGCTGGGCATCCGTGCAAGCGCCACCTGCACCCTGCAATTTGGCGAGCAAGGTGGCGCAGTGGGGTACCTGATCGGCGACCCGCATCGCGGCCTGGAATACATGTTCGCCATGATGAACCACGCGCGCTTTGCCGTGGGCGTGCAAGGCGTCGGCCTGGCCGAGCGTGCCTGCCAAAAAGCCGTTGCCTACGCGCACCAGCGCGTACAGGGCCGGCCAGTAGACGGCTCCTCGGAAACGGCCGTACCCATCATCCGGCATCCCGACGTCAAACGCATGCTGCTGCTGATGCGGGCTCTGACCGAAGGCTGCCGTGCCATGGTCATCGACGCGGCCGCCGCGCACGACCGGGCGCGCCATCATGCCGATGCCGCCGTGCGCATGGAAAACGCCGCCTACCACGAATGGATGCTCCCGCTGGTCAAGGGCTATGCCACCGAAATGGCGCAGGAAGTGGCGCTGCTGGGGGTGCAGGTACATGGCGGCGCGGGCTTCATCGAAGAAACAGGCGCCGCCCAGTACTACCGGGACGCCAAGATCCTCAGCATTTACGAAGGCACCACCGCCATGCAGGCCAACGACCTGGTAGTCCGCAAGACCGTGCGCGACCAGGGCCAGCATGCGGGCAAGCTGGCCGCGCGTATTGCTGCCACCGAACGGGCGCTCATGGCCAACGAAACACCCGATGCCGTAGCCATAGCCCAGTCACTTGCCGGCGCGCGTCGGGGTTTTGAGAAGGCGGTGGATTTCATTGTGGCGCAGCACAAAAACAGCCCGAATGCGGTCTACGCCGGCAGCGTGCCGTTTCTGATGCTTGCAGGCAACCTCTTTGCAGGCTGGCAGCTCGCCCGCTGCCTGTTGGCGTGCCAGCAACACCTTGTGCAAGCCAATGACGGCATCTATGGCGCCGATTTCTATCGACGCAAAATCGGAACGGTCCGCTTCTATGCCGACCATATATTGAGCCGCGCACCCGCAGTAGCCCACAGCATCGTGCATGGCCACGCCGCTGTCGGCGCTTTTGCACCGGATGATTTCTAGAACGCCTGCCAGTACTTGACGGTGCGTCTTTCCGGCACTCTGGAGCCGGCGACGGGAAGTGAGTCATTCGTAGATTGCTGCCTGCCGACGGTACACCTGTCGCGGATGAAGCGGTCGCATGTCCATTTACCAGGATCTCTCGATGTTTTTGCGGCCGTTACGTATACGTATGGCTCGTCCGTGATTGACCGGACGCGATGCCCAAGTAGCCTGGTTGGAGCCAAAACGCCTGTATTCCTCGTCAATCGGGCCGTTTGTCAAGCAAAAAGCCCCCAATTCCGGCGTTTCACAACAGTTTTACAGGCTCATACAGTTTGTTATGCTTTTCTGTTGCGTGGAGCCACCAAAACGCTTGCCTGCCCCTAAAAGCCCCGGTTATTCTCCCGGCCCATGAAAAACATCAATGTTATTTCCAAAACCACTATCAGATTCTACGGACTGATGGGTGCCGCCCTGTTGCTCGTAGCAGCCGGCAGCATTGTCGCCGGCCTGGCGCATGCCGAAATATCCAACACGGCTTCGATGAAATCCGCAGCCCGGACGGCAGGCAGCACGGACTTCTCCGCACGAAGCGGCCTGCCGATGACCGCGGAGCAAGCCGCTCTGGGAAAACCAACCACCCTGCACATGACTGGCGAGCCTTCGCAACCGGTATCGTTCCAGCAAGGTACGGCTTCATGGTATGGGCCGGGGTTCCATAACCGCCTCACCGCCAACGGCGAACGCTACAACATGAACGCCATGACGGCCGCGCATCGCACTCTGCCCTTCGGAACGATGGTACTGGTCAAGAACACGGCAACCGGCGAAATGGTGACCGTCCGCATCAACGACCGTGGCCCGTACGTCAAAGGCCGCATCATTGACCTGAGCCGTGCGGCTGCCCAGAAATTGGGCATTTCCGGCATTCAGCGCGTGGTACTCTACCGACAGCCGCAAAAAGCCGGACAGTCACAAAAAACCGGAACCGGTGCGAAGAAGCTGGCGACCGTCCAGTAATTCTGTCTATCCCTGGCATTGCCCCTGAAGCGGGAAGCGATCGCGCGGCCCGCGTCTTCCTTCCCGCAGTCATTCACCAGGGCGTCAACGTCGTCTGCATGAGCTGGAATCGGCGCTGTTGGTAGTCCGGCAGGATTTGCTCCACCAGCGCCCAGAAACGCCTTCCGTGGTTCATTTCGCGCAAATGGGCCAGTTCATGCACCACCACGTAATCCAGCACCTCGGGTGCCAGTTGCACCAGGCGCCAATGCAGGCGGATGACGCCGTGGCTGTTCGCGCTACCCCAGCGCCCGTTTGCCTGGCTGAGCCTGAGGGCCTGCCAGTTCACCTCCAGCTGGGGGGCATAGTGGTCCAGCCGCTCGGTGAAAACGTTCAGTGCCTGTTGTTGCATCCAGTGCGCAGTGCACTCGCGAATGACATCTCCCCGGCTGTTCGCCGGCAGATCCAGCAACAGGCGCTGCGCCAGCGGCTCCCTTGTCATCGTTGTGGCCGCAACCATGTCGGGAGGCAACAACCGCGCCGCGGCAGCCAATCGCCGCAGGCGCGCCGGGGAAAGCGTCGTCTGTTCGCCTTCGGCCTGCGGCCCTCTCTCCAGCTGCAACTGCAGCAAACCACCCCGCCATGGCAGATACTGCCCGTTTAGCCACTGTGGGCGGGCCTGTTGCTGCTCCCGGTTGATGCGCGCCTGATCTTCGAGCTTGCGCACGATCCAGCCGGATTTGTCTTGCAGAATGCGATCGATTTCCTCCAGCCTTACCCATGCAGGGGCGCTGACTTCCAATCCCTGCCTGGTCACGCGCATGCCCACGGTGCGGCGGCGGCCGCGCTTCAACCAATAGCCCAGGGCATGACTGGCCAATACGATCTGGCGATTGGCGCAGGGATGCTGTAATCCGGTCAGGACGGTAATGGGCGCTGGAGCCGAAAAGGACGGCGCCACAGGCTCCCGTACCAGGGGCTGCTCTTCGGACGATACCGCAGCAACCGGCTCCCAGGCATCACGCGTGGGCGTTTCCGTCACGGAGACGGTTGGCTGGACGGTTGTGCTTGAAGATTCATCCCCCCAGTCCAGCGCCAATTGGCGCGCATCGGTTTCGGGGCGGCTTTTTCGGGACGGCATATACGGCAGCGACCTTGCTTCTCAAGCGCCAGCTTTTTCCGGGACAGCTTCTTTCCGCAAGGACTGTTCTTCTTCCTGCGCCAGCAGATAACGGGCAAACGCCAGCAGGTCATCATGTACCTGCGTGCCGGCTGGAAATGATGCATCCAGCGGCCGTCCGCGCCATGCGGCACATTCTCCCGTACAGACCAGATGCGGCCGGCATCCAGCCTGATCGGCGGCCTGCACGTCCCGCCGGGCATCTCCCACCATGTGGATGTCCGCCGGTTGAAGCTCGTAGCGTTCGGCAATCTGCAACAGCAGGCCCGGCTGCGGCTTGCGGCAATCGCACGATTCTTCTGGCCCATGCGGACAGAAAAAAATGGCGTCGATGCGACCACCCGCGGCAGCCAGTTGCCGGTGCATTTCCGCATGGATGGCGTTCAGCGCCGTCATGTCCAGCACGCCCCGTCCCAGTCCGGGCTGGTTGGTCGCGATCACCACGTGCCAGCCCGCCCTGTTGAGCAGCGCCACCGCTTCGAGCGCGCCCGGCACGGCAACGAACTCTTCAGGTGCCTTGGTAAAGTCTTCGCGAAAGGTGTTGATCGTGCCATCCCGGTCGATGACGACGAGCTTGAACGGTTTTTTTGTGCGCGACATGGGTTGCTGAGCTACGTTCCGACAGGCCCTGAGTATGAACCATTTACGGCCCTGCGTGAAGCCATCGCGCAACCTCAGCGCCGCCATTGATGGAGGGTGGTATGCTGTGTATACGACATTTGGCTGGAGAAAAGAAATGGAGATGTTCTTGCATCGTTTTTCCGCTTTGTTCGAGCAGTTGGGCTTGCCCAATGACCCGGAATCGATCCGGGTATTCATCCAGACCCACGCACCGCTGGCAGACAACATCAGGCTGGAAGATGCTCCCTTCTGGACGCCCAGCCAAGCTCAGATGCTCCGGGAAGAATCGTGCAGCGATGCGGACTGGGCGGTGGTGATCGACCAGCTCAACTTGGCCCTGCGGCAGCCAAAGTAAAAAAGAATATCTGCCCCGCAACCCGCCTGTGGCCCCACCCACCCGCACATGCCGGGCATGTGAATCGTCCTGTCCACGCGGGCCAGAACTGGCCTGGGAAGAAAGGCCGGTAGCTAGGCTGGTTTTTCCACCACTCCATCGTTTCCAACGATTTCTTTCTGGCCTTCCCAGTGCGCAATGTCGCCGAGTTCCGGAACGGTAACGTCCCAGCCGTATTGCGTCCGCAGCGTATCGGCAAATTCCAGGGCGGTGCTTTCCTCGCCATGCACCACGAACGTGCGCTTGGGCGGCCGGCGGAAATGCCCCGCCCAGTCCAATAATGCCTGTCGGTCTCCATGTGCCGACAAACCGCCAACGGTATGTATGCTGGCGCGAACGGGGACGCTCTCCCCGAATATGCGCACCCGTTTTTCGCCATCGACCAGGCGCCGGCCGAGCGTGCCCTGCGCCTGGAACCCGGCAATCAGGATGCCGCACTCGGGCCTTGGCAGATTTTGTTGTAGGTGGTGCTTGATGCGCCCGGCATCGCACATGCCGCTGGCCGAGATGATGATGGCCCCGGAACGAATCTTGTTGAGGGATTTGGACTCTTCAACGCTTGCAGTGAAGCGGATGTAAGGCAAATTATTCCCTTGCGATTGCCACGCAGACAGTTCTTTCGCCTCCGCGTCGAACAGATCCATGTGCCGCTGGGTGATCCGGGTGGCCTCAATGGCCATGGGCGAATCGACGAATATCTTCAAATCCTTCACCAGCCCTTCACGGGTCAATCGGTTCAGTTCGTACAGGATTTCCTGGGTGCGCCCCACGGCAAACGCCGGAATGATGACGTTGCCTCGTGGCAAGATGCGTTTCAATATACCGACCAGTTCCTCTTCCGTGTCCACCGGGTTCTTGTGGTTGCGGTCGCCATAGGTAGATTCGATCACCAGAACGTCCGCCTCGTCAATGAACGTCGGATCGCGCAAAATGGGCTGCGCCGGCTGGCCCAGATCCCCGCTGAATACGAATTTGCTCGTCTGGCCTTGTTCACTCACCCAGACTTCGAGAATGGCCGAACCCAGAATGTGACCGGCATCGCGGTAGCAGCAACGCACATCGGCATGCGGCTGTAGTGTCTGGTCATAGGCGACAGAGCGCACCTGGCGCAGGCATTCATACGCATGATGCACGGTATAGAGCGGCCGGAACGCTGCCTCACCGTTTCGTGCCGGCTTGTCATGGCGCTTGGCGTGCAGCAGCGCTTCACTTTCTTGTATGTGGGCGCTGTCGGGCAGCATAACCTCCAGCAAATCGGCCGTGGCGGCAGTGGTGTAAATGGGCCCCCGATACCCTTCGGCGGTCAGCTTGGGCAGCAGGCCGCTGTGATCGATGTGTGCGTGCGTCAACAATAGGAAATCAATCGATTTCGGATCAAACGCGAACGGCCGGCTGTTGCGTGCCGATGCATCGCGGCTGCCCTGCACCATGCCGCAATCCACCAGGAAACGAACGTGTCCGGTATCGATCAGGAAGCAGGAACCGGTTACTTCACGCGCCGCTCCGAGAAAAACGATTTTCATTTTTTGCTCCACAAAACCGGCCCGCCTGCCCCGAACGTTTCAGTCAAGACCGCCGATGACTGAGTGTAGGAGCAATCCCCTCGAAAATTCACCGGACTCGCAAGTGGGAATCCCACGCATGCTGCGCTTCAACAGCGATGCGCACGCCCGGCAATGGCAACAGGCCAATAGCTGCCTGAGCGGAAAATCCTGTCCATTTCAGGACGTGTGCCGGCTCTTTGCCGAAACCACACATATGCCTGTTTTTTGTGCATCATCTGCCAGGCCAGCATCGGCAACGCTCCCGTGAGTTGTTCCAACGGTTTTCCACAGGGTTGGTCCCGGTTTTTGGGGAAAAATCGGCAAGCTTCAGACGCGCCCTTCCCTATACCGCCCTGCGTCGAAATGCCGCAGAAAAGCCGTTAATGAAAAGAATCCATCTATGATTCGCAGCAGATCGTCCCATGCCGTTGCAAAAGGCATGGGCGCAAGGCCACTGCCAACCGTTGATATGTTTTTTCGACACCCTGCCCTCCATGCCTGAAATCACCGAATGAATCTGTCCCGGTTCCGCATCGCCGCATACGGGCTGTCGGCCCTGGTTCTGGCCGCATTGCTCGTCTGGCTGTCCCTGCCGCGACTGATCGGCCTGGCCGCGGAACGCTGGCTGGATATTCCGGGGCTGGACGCCATTCACGTCGATATCGCAACCATCGATGCCCGACAGACGCGCCTGCGGGAAGTACGCGGCGTGTATCGCAGCGCAGCCAACGACCGTTTCGAATTTGTGCTGCGGGACATCGAGGCCGATTACTCGCTGCTCCGACGGCATATTGCGCGCCTGGAGATTGCGCAAGGCGAACTGGCTGTTTTCCCCGAACAGGCGCGACCGGCCTCTTCCTGGCCGCAGCTGGCCTGGTCTGATCTGCCATTCGACCATGTACGGCTGGCCGATCTGCAGGTGGCTGTGCACTGGCCGCAGCGTTCCACCCTGCAGGCCAGCGGTTCCCTTCTCGTTCAGCAAAACGCAGGCACGCTGATGGCCGAATTCCGTGCACCGTCGGATGTGATACGGGTGACGGCAATACCTGGAGCCATTGTCGAGATACAGACTGATTGGCAGCCACGAAACGGCCCGGCAGCCAATGCGCGACTGCGCATCGGCCGCAATCCTGCCCAGCAACCGGCAACGCTCGATGCCCATGCGCCGCTGCCATTGCTGCAAAAAGCGGCAACTGCGCTGGGTGCTTCCCTGCCATCCGACGAATGGGCAGGAACCATGGACCTCAAGGCCGAAGCCATTCTGGGCGACACCGGCGCAAGCGTGCATTCGGTCACCGGCGAGGCCACATTCACGGCAGCAGGGCTGAAAGAAGCGCAAGCGCTGCAATCGTCCGGTCTTGCTCTCGATGGCACGGTCCGCTACGCCTGGCATCCGCCCGCCGCGCAGATCACATTACAGCCGGGTTTGCGCTGGCAGGCTACGGTCGGCAAGGAACCACTTTCAGCAAAAGGCCAGATCGACCAAACGTTTGTGATGCGCATCGACGACAGCATGGCGCACAGCGACGGCGCATTCCCGTTCACTGTGCATTCGCCGCAATGGGGAGAATGGAACGGCGCAGTGCAGCGCCTGCGGCTGCGGGCAGGCACCAGCCTGGATGACTGGAGCGAAGCCGATGCGCAAGTGCACATCACGGGCCAACTGAAAAAGTGGCAGCAGGCAGCGTTGCAGGCACAGAACCTCCACGCAACGGGTGATGCAACGGTCCACTGGTCCCGTACCAGCGGACTGCGTGGCTCGCTGGCCTTGCAGGCCAGAACGGGGCGCTTGTCCTGGACGGGCGAATCGCCGCTTGCCGTTGCCCAATCGGCCTGGACGGCCGCCGTCGAAGCAAGCGCAGGGCCTGACGGAAACCTGTGGCAAAACCTGGTGCTGCGCGGACAGGTCAACAGCCAGCCGTTGAAGGCCGTGATGAAGTCCGGTCAAACGCTGACGATCGGGCCCTCCCGCCTGCATGTGCTGTCGTCGCGTCCCGCCCGGATGCAAAGTGAAATGCTGCTGACTGCCGACACCCTTGATTTCAGGGGCTGGCCGGCCCCAGCTATGCAGGCCCGGCTGCATCTGCGCGACGACGTCCTGCGCGCCGATGGCTCACTGCGATTGCACGGCACCGAAACACTGCAGTTTTCCGGATCGCACGCAGTTGCGCGCAGCTGCGGCGAAGCCGCATTCACCCTGCAGCAACCCCTTTCCGCGCTGGAAAAACAGTTGCAGCCGCGCCCGCAAGCGCTGGCTCCACTCGTGCTCCAGGACGGATCCGTCGATGCACGCCTGGCACTGGACTGGTGCATGCAGCCCAAGCTGCGATTCAATGCCAAGGGAACGCTGCTGGCGCGCGACGCCGCCTTCGGCTGGGACAAGGCCCGCGTGGAGGCAACGCAGGTCGATCTGCGGCTCGACAGCCTGCAACCGTTGCAGGGCCGCCTCCAGTTCGCCGCGCAGCGCGGCCAGCTGGCCACCGGCACGCCACTGGCCGATCTGAATGTCGATCTGGATCTTGCCACGCAAGCGATGACCGTGCATGCGCTGGAGGTCAAGCTGCTGGGGGGGCGCCTGTATGGCGAGCCGCTGCGCCTGCCCTGGCCTGCGGGACAGCAAAGCCTGCCATTGCATGTCCGCCATGTGGATCTAGGCCAGTTGCTCAAGCTGTTCGACCTGGAGGGCTTGTCCGGCAGCGGCCAAATCGACGGTGTTCTGCCGCTTGGCTGGCGCAATGGTGGCCTGGAAATACGCAACGGCCAGCTGAACAACTCCGGCAGCGGCACCATCCGATATGCGCCAGAGCATCCGGTGCATGACAACCTCGGGCTACAGGCGCTGCGCAATTTCCATTACCAGCGGCTTGGTGCCGATGTGTCCTACACAAGTAATGGGGATTACCGGGCGCAGGCCGCTCTGGAAGGCAATAATCCCGATTTCTATGACGGCTACCCCGTACATCTCCGGCTCAATATCGGCGGGAATCTTCCGGGGATGTTCCGTGCTGCGCTCTTTTCCGGCGATTTCAGCCGCCACATCCTGCAACAATTGCAGACGGGTAAACTCGAATGAGTTTGTTAAGCTTGATTTCTATCACCTTGCGGAGCACATCCATGTACAGGAAATTTCCACTGCTCTCCCTGGCCGGCATGGCCCTGCTGCTCAATGCCTGCTCGCCCGTCGTACGCATCGAAGCGCCCGAAAAACCCATTGAAATCAACATGACCGTGAACATCAAGCACGAAATCATGATCAAGGTTGAAAAGGATGTGAAGCAATTGTTCGAATCGGACAAGGGCCTGTTTTGATTGAGCAACACTGTTTTTTGGAATGAGGAATTGCCATGAAAACGCTGATGAAAACCACTTTGCTTAGTCTGTTCCTGGTCGCGGGTATCGCTTTCGCCGCCGACCTCAAGACCGCCAAGGACCAGGGACTGGTCGGGGAGCAGAACAACGGCTATCTCGGCTTCGTCAAAAGCGACGCCCCCGCCGACGTGAAGGCGCTGGTGAACGACATCAACAGCCGGCGCAAGGCCCAGTTTGCACAGATTGCCACCAAGAACGGCATCACCGAAGCCGAAGCGGCCAAGGTTTTTGCCCGTGAAGCCGCAGATCGGACCGCGCCCGGCAATTACATCCAGAATACGGCTGGCGGCTGGGTGAAAAAGTAAGCCTGTCACCATCTCAGGAACCAAGGCGCGCGGGCAATGCCCTATCTGACCGCGCCGCGCCATCTCCAGGGTGGCACGGGGCGTCCTGCCCACAATCCCCGCCTGGCTTCCTGGGCCGAATGCTGCAAGCGGTACAAATGGCGGTGGTTGGCCGCATGGCGGTCGTACACACCCAGGCCAGGCCGACACCGACCATGTGTGCGCCTGCATCCTGCCCCTGGCACTGCACATCCGCCACCAGACGGCCATAGGGATCTTCGCCGCTGGGACTGACGGTCACCTGTTGTCGGTGGCACAGAGCTGAAAGCGCCTGCCTGGCGCGTTTCCCATAGGGTTGGCCGCGTTCGGGCGCATCGATGGCGGCTATGCGCACACGCGAGGGCCGATTATGGGCAGGCGGTCCGCACCGCACGGTCAACGTATCTCCGTCATTCACTCCCACAACAAGGCAAAGCAATACGGTTGCCGTGAACATGAAAGATTATTGATCGGTTGATGGATGAACGCTCGGCTGTCTGCAGAACGCGCCGGAATCCCCGGATCGGTGATTCCAATCCGTAAAGTGTTGCCACGCGTCGGACTGTACGCGGAAAAATACCCGCGAAGGCAATACCTCTGCGTCCAAATGGGGTGCCAGAACCTATACTCATCCAATGACTTCCGCTACGCGACTCCGCCTCTATTTCTGGATGCCGGCCCTTGTTGCCTTGCTCATCTCCAGCATCCGTCCCTACGACCGGCCCATATGGCTGGCAGAGGTCCTGCCGGTATTGATTGCATTGCCGATTCTCATCGCCACCGCCAAAAGATTCCCCCTCACCCCTTTGACCCACGGATTGATGGCGTTCTTTTCCATGATCCTGATCATCGGCGGAACCTACACCTACGCGCGCGTGCCCGCCGGCTATTGGCTGCAGGAAGCCTTCGATCTCTCCCGCAATCCTTGGGACCGCATCGGCCATTTCTTCCAGGGCGTGATACCCGCGATCCTGGGCCGCGAACTGCTGTTGCGTACCTCGCCGCTCAAGCCGGGCAAATGGCTGTTCACCCTCGTGACACTCTCCTGCCTCGGCATCAGCGCCTTGTACGAACTGATCGAGTGGTGGGCAGCAATATTCTGGGGCGACGGCTCAACCGACTTCCTGGGGTCACAAGGCGATATCTGGGATGCCCAGTGGGACATGTTCCTGGCCCTGCTCGGCGCCATGACCGTCCAAATAGTTCTCGGTCCCTGGCACGACAGACAATTGCAAAAATACACCCGCTGGCAAAGCTGAAAAAGCTTCCGGGCTAACCACAACGGACCTAGTCACAGGCTCCTGCTTTGCCTAACGGAAGACCACGCAGGCCGCAGCATATGCAACAATCCCGAGGCCCGCAACGGTTGCGGATGTTCCGTGCCTGCCAGGCCCGCCACAGCCTGGCTTTGTATTTATTTGTCTGACGTTTCCTGTATCGATGACCTGCCTCACCCTCGCCAATGCCCACCTGGCCTTTGGCCATATTCCACTGCTTGACGGAGCGGATTTTTCGCTGGCTGCGGGCGAACGCGTGGGCCTGATCGGGCGAAACGGTACGGGTAAATCGTCTTTATTGCGGATTCTGGCCGGGCTGGACCAGCCGGATGACGGAACACTGCACCGCCAGCAGGGGCTGGTAACCGCCTATGTGCCGCAAGAGCCCGAACTGGCGGGAGGTGCCACGGTGTTCGAGGCGGTACAGGAAGGACTGGCGCCCGTACTGGCGCTGATCGCACAGTACGAAAGCGGCGCTGGCGATCTGGATGCGCTGCAAACGCAGATCGAGGCCGCCGATGGCTGGCAGTGGCAGCAACGCGTGGAAGCGACCCTGCAAAAACTCGGACTCGATGGCGCGGCGCGGGTGGATACGCTCTCGGGCGGCACGGCCAAGCGCGTAGCGCTGGCGCGGGCGCTGGTGACGCGCCCGGACGTGCTGCTGCTGGACGAGCCCACCAACCATCTCGACATGGATGCCATCGTCTGGCTGCAAGACCTGCTGCTAAACTTTGCTGGCGCGGTGGTGGTCATCACCCACGACCGGGCATTTCTGGATGCGATCAGCACCCGCATCGTGGAGCTGGACCGCGGCACGCTGCGCAGTTATCCGGGCAATTTCAGCCAATACCAGCAACTGAAACAGGAGCAGCTGGAGCAGGAAGCCATCATCCATGCGCGCGCCGACAAGCTGCTGGCACAGGAAGAGGTATGGATCCGCAAAGGGGTGGAGGCGCGGCGTACCCGTGCGGTGGCGCGCATCGGCCGGTTGCAGGCCTTGCGCCAGCAGCGTGCAAACCGGCGCGAAGCGCTGGGTCGCGTGCGCATGGAGGTGGACAGTGGAGCGGCCAGCGGCAAGATCGTGGCTGAACTGCACGACGTCCGCAAGGCATTTGATGGCCGGGTCGTTGTCGACGGGTTTTCTGCCACCATTTTGCGCGGCGACAAGATCGGACTGATCGGCCCCAACGGCGCTGGCAAAACCACGCTGCTCAAGCTGATGCTGGGCGAACTGGCGCCCGACAGCGGCCGCGTACGCCTGGGCAGCAACCTGCAGATTGCCTATTTCGACCAGATGCGTGCAGCACTCGATCTGGATGCCACGCTCGAAGACTTCATCAGCCCAGGCAGCGAATGGATCGAAATTGGCAAGCAGCGCCAGCACGTAAAAAGCTATCTGGGCGATTTTCTGTTCAGTCCGGCGCGTGCCGCATCGCCCGTGCGCAGCCTCTCGGGCGGAGAACGCAACCGATTGCTGCTGGCGCGGCTGTTTGCCCGGCCAGCCAATGTACTGGTGCTGGACGAACCCACCAACGACCTCGACATCGACACGCTCGAACTGCTGGAAGATCTGCTGCAACGCTATGACGGCACGGTGTTTCTGGTAAGCCACGACCGCGCCTTTCTCGACAACGTGGTGACCAGCACTATCGTTTGGGAAGGTACGCCCCATGCCCCCGGCCAGTGGCGCGAATACGAAGGCGGCGTGCAGGACTGGCTGCTGCAAAGCCAGCGCGCCCGTGCAGCACAAGCGGCCCAGGTGCCCAAACCGGAGAGTGCGCCCGGCGGCGGGAAACAAGCGGCACCGGCCAAACAGCCGCGCTCCGATGCGACAGCGCCCGCCAAGCGCAAACTCAGCTACAAGGAGCAGCGCGAATTGGAAGGGCTGCCGGCTCGCATCGATGCGCTCGAAGCCGAGCAGACCGCCCTGCGCGCCGAACTGGCGGACACCAGCATTTATCAGCGCGACGCCCAGCGGGCGGCCGTGCTGCATGCGCGCGATGCTGCCATTGAAGACGAACTGATGCAGGCGCTGGAGCGCTGGGAAGCACTCGGAGCCATTGCCGGCTAACGGAAACCCTTTGGCAAACCGTCCAGGCGCCGCAAAATGCCAAGAAAATATGCACACATCCACGGCGATCCGATGTACGATGAATCAGACATTCGCCTGTTCACGAGAAGGAGTGGATGATGGCCAAGAATCAAGCCCCCAACGAAACACAGGAAACGCCCGCCGATAAGCCCGTCCAGCACAACAAGACGGGCAATCAGGAAGCGACCCAGTTGAACCAAGGACACCGCACGCCCCTGAGCCGCAGTGACCGGGAATCGCATATCGGCGCGGGTAACCAGTCGCAAGGGCGGCGCAAACCGGGTAAGCGGTAATCCGTCCCCCCAACAACATCCCTGCACATCGGGACGGGATTTTTGTAAGCCGTGCCGGTTCAGATTGCAGTCCGAGCCGGTGATATACACCGGCTCGCCATATGCATGGAGGCCGCGCCCGCATGCATATCCATACGCGCAGTGCAGCAGATTAAGGCGTGGCGGTGGTCAACAAGTCTGCCAGCCGCTCCAGGGAATGGCGCAGCGCGGCCGCGCGGACGGCGGCACGGCCACCATCGAAGCGGCGCTGTCCGCTGAACATGGCGCCATCCAGGCACCAGGCAAACCATACCGTGCCTACGGGTTTGTCCACTGAGCCACCCGTGGGACCGGCAATGCCGGTAACAGCTACCGTTACCCTGGCAGTGCTGTGATGAAAGGCGCCTTCGGCCATGGACCGGGCCACGGCTTCGCTCACGGCTCCATGCTGCGCGATCAGTCCCACGGGAACACCCAGCATTCCGGTTTTGGCAACATTGGAGTAGCTGACGAACCCGCGCTCAAACCACTGGCTGGAGCCGGACATGCTGGTGCAGGCTGCCGCAACCAGGCCACCGGTGCAGCTTTCGGCTGTCGCCATCATCCACCCGCGTGTCAGCAGAGCGGCGGAAATCCGGGCCAGATCGGCCTCCAGTGCCTGCAAGCCGGGTTCTGTCACTTCGGGTTGTGATGACTTTTCCATGGGATGTGTCCAAACATGCGGGATTCAACAGCACGATCGTAGCGCCATCCGGTGCATCCCGTCCCTTTCGTGTTTCAGCCACGCAGCCCGCGCCCTCAGTGCGCGCGTGATACCCTTGCGAACCTGGATTCTGACGGCAGGCGCTTGTTCTCTGACAAGCTGCCTGGTTTTTGACTGTTCGCGTTCTGCCATTCTGTTTTTGCAATGCCCCCGTCCCCCGTTGTTCCCGCCCGACACCTGTTGCTGGCCTTGGCCGTGGTTTTCATCTGGGGCACCAACTTCGCCGTCATCAAGATTGCCCTGGCAGACCTGCCACCCTTGCTGTTCGCAGCATTGCGCTACCTGCTGGCGGCCATGCCTGCCGTCTTCTTCCTCCGACGTCCGCCCGTTTCATGGCCTAACCTGATCAGCTACGGTCTGCTGATCGGCGTGGGACAGTTCGGCCTGCTCTACATGGCCATGCAGGGCCATATCTCTCCAGGGCTGGCTTCGCTGGTCATCCAGCTCCAGGTGTTTTTCACGGTCGGCCTGTCCATGCTGCTGACCGGCGAGCGCCCCAGGGCATTCCAGTTCGTGGCAACGGCAGTGGCCGCAAGCGGCATTGTGCTCATTGCGCTGCGCGCAGACGGCAACTCCGCAACGCCGGCCGGGCTGTTGATGGTGACGCTGGCGGCCATCAGCTGGTCGTGCGGCAACATGGTCAGCCGCGCCGCCTTCCGGCATGCGTCCGTCAATATGCTGGCATATGTGGCCTGGAGCAGCCTGTTTGCCGTTGTGCCCCTAGCCCTGCTGTCGCTTGGGCTGGAAGGCCTGCCGCGCATCCTGCAAAGCCTAGCGGGTGCCCGCTGGAGCACCTGGCTTGCCGTCGCCTGGCAATCCTTCGGCAACACCCTTTTCGGTTACGGCATGTGGGCCTGGCTGTTGAGCCGCCATGCCGCGGCCTCCATCAGCCCCATGGCGCTGCTGGTGCCGGTGTTTGGAATGGGCGCATCGGCATTGATTCTGGGCGAGCCTTTGCCGGCATGGAAACTGCTGGCTGCTGCATTGGTCATGACGGGACTTGCCGTCAATACATTGTGGCCGCGCCTGTTGCACCGGATGCGCACCAACGCCGCTGCGCGCTGACTGCATTCAGGCAGGTCCGGCGCTCCATTTACAATTCATGGCATGTCTCCGAACAAAATCCTGACCACCCACGACACCACGCGCATCGACGACACCCGCATCAGCGCAGTGCGCCCCTTGATGACCCCTGCCCTGCTGCAAGAGCGCCTGCCTCTTGGCGATACTGCTGCGCAGTATGTGGAACAGCACCGCCGGGCAATTGCCGATGTGCTGCACGGCCGCAGCGACCGGCTGCTGGTCATCGTCGGGCCCTGTTCCATTCATGACCACGCACAGGCCATGGAGTATGCACGCCAATTGCAGGAGGAAGCGCAGCAGTTCAGCGAAGAACTGCTCATCATCATGCGCGTGTATTTTGAAAAGCCGCGCACCACCGTGGGCTGGAAAGGCTATATCAACGATCCCCATCTCGACGGCAGCTTCGCCATCAACGAAGGGCTGGAGCGCGCGCGGCGGTTGCTGCTCGACATCATCGAACTGGGCCTGCCTGCCGGCACCGAATTTCTGGACCTGCTCAGCCCCCAATTCATCAGCGACCTGATTGCCTGGGGTGCCATCGGCGCACGCACCACTGAAAGCCAGACGCACCGGCAGCTTGCCAGCGGGATGAGCTGCCCGGTAGGATTCAAGAACGGCACCGACGGCAATGTCAAGGTGGCGGTCGATGCCGTTGTGGCCGCCCAGTCGCCCCATGCCTTCATCGGCATGACCAAGATGGGACAGGCGGCCATTTTCGAAACGCGCGGCAACCACGACTGCCACATCATCCTGCGCGGCGGAAAGACGCCCAACTACGACTCCGAACATGTGGCTGCGGCCTGCAAGGCGCTTGCTGCCAGCGGCCTGCGCGAACAGGTCATGATCGACCTTTCGCATGCCAACAGCAGCAAGCAGCACATCCGGCAAATCGATGTGGCCGCCGACGTGGCGCGGCAGATTGCGACCGGTGATGCGCGCATCACCGGCGTCATGATCGAAAGCCACCTGCACGAAGGACGCCAGGACCTGGACGAGGGCACTGCCTTGCGCCACGGCGTATCGATCACCGATGCCTGCATCAGCATGGCGCAAACCCTGCCCGTGCTGCAGCAACTGGCAGAAGCCGTCCGCCAACGGCGCACTGCCGCCTAACCCACCAACAACAGGTCGCGGCGGCGGCCACAGATAGAATCGCTTGCCTTGCAAGCAGCTATGCCTGCCTGAGCAAACGCCCCGGTGGTGAAATTGGTAGACACAGCGGACTTAAAATCCGCCGATCCCTAACCGGATCGTACCGGTTCGATTCCGGTTCGGGGCACCA